>JAFIGG010000040.1 GCA_020831485.1 Opitutales bacterium | reverse complement strand
ATGGCGCTGGCAATCCGCTATGGCAAAAGTGAAAAAATTTATTGGTCGCACCACTGCCGGACTATTGACTGAAATTTTGGACCTTTCAATCCAAAATTCACTCCAGCAAGTGGTGGAAGGCCTTAAACACCAAAAAACCTTGATCCCGCTTCGGCCAGATGTTTACATAATGTCCAACCCCTTTCACTGCGTGCCCCGCCCTGTTGAGTTCCTGTCCCGCTTCCTTCGTTGGCTTAAACCCCCGCGCCAATGGATGCCGCTCGTTTTGTTCGCCGGAGGTGTGTTTTGCGGCATAGGTCTGCTCACCGTTCACCTTTCCAACGCCACTTCCTATCTCTCGGATGATCCCCGGGCGTGCATCAATTGCCACGTCATGATTCCCCAATATGCCTCGTGGGAACGCGGCAGCCACGGCCGGGTGGCGTCCTGCAATGATTGCCATGTGCCGCACGACCACATTGCGCGCACCTATTACTTCAAGGCAATGGATGGCAGTCGCCACGCCTACATGTTCACCTTCCGGCTCGAACCCCAGGTCATCCGCATGCATGAGGCCGGCCAGAATGTCGTTCAGGAAAACTGTATCCGCTGTCACGAGCACGAGTTGCACCGCACCAGCCTACGGGAAATAACCGGCTCCATGGCCCGCCATGGCGAGGGTATGCTGTGCTGGGAATGTCACCGCGAAACTCCCCATGGCCGCGTCAACAGCCTGGCCTCGGTTGAGCACGTGCGCGTGCCGGGGCTCGAACCCGCCATTCCAGACTGGCTTTTAGATTTTACCCGCCGGCGCTCCAGCAGCGACGGCAATCCGACCCCAATTGAAACGTCCCAATCGGAGAGCTCCAATGAAAAGTATCGCTGAACTCGTGGAACAAAAGCCCTGGACCGGATGGCTGCTATTCGGCATCACCCTGCTGCTCGTATTTATCTTCGGCCTTTTTGGCGCATCCATCATTGAGCGCCGGCAGGAAGCCTTCATCACCCAGCAGGTCCAGCCGATGCCCGAATGGGAGCCACGCAATGAGGTTTGGGGGCAACAGTATCCACGCCAGTATGACCGCTACCGCCAGACCGCCCGCACCGATTTCGAGAGCAAACATGCGGGCTCGAAGATGATCGACTATCTCGAGAAGTATCCAGAGCTGATTGTCATGTGGGCCGGGTATGCGTTCTCCCGCGACTACAACCAGGGCAGAGGTCACTACTACTCGGTCAAAGACGTGCACAACACTCTGCGCACGGATGTGCCCCAGCCAGGCACCTGCTGGACCTGTAAAAGCACCGATGTGCCTCGGTTGATGAATGAAATGGGCGTGGAAGAATTCTACGCCAGCACTTGGCGGGAACTGGGCTCGGAAGTGGTCAATCACATTGGCTGCCAGGACTGTCACGACCCCAAGACCATGAACCTTCGCATTACGCGACCAGCCCTCATCGAAGCCTTTGACCGCCAAGGGAAAAACATCCAGGAAGTCACGCACCAGGAAATGCGTTCCCTGGTGTGCGCCCAATGCCACGTCGAATACTACTTTGCCAAAGAGCCCAAGAATTACCTGACCTTTCCCTGGGACAGAGGGACTGGGGTCGAGGACATGGAGGCCTACTTCGACAACATTCAACACGTGGACTGGGTTCATAGCCTCAGCCGGGCACCTATGCTCAAGGCACAGCACCCGGACTACGAACTTTACCTAACGGGTGTGCACGCGGAACGCGGTGTTTCCTGTTCCGACTGCCACATGCCCTACCGCAGCGAAGGTGGCGTCAAGTTCACCGATCACCATCTGCAAAGCCCCCTCAACAATATTGCCAACGCCTGCCAGGTCTGCCACAGGGAAAGCGAGCAATCGCTGCGCGAAGGCGTATACGCGCGTCAGGACCGCATTCACGAATTGCGCCGCATCGCCGAACCCTTGCTAGCCACCACACACATTGAAGCCAAGGCAGCCTGGGATGCCGGCGCCACCGAAGAACAGATGGCCCCCATCCTGCAGTTGATTCGTCATTCGCAATGGCGCTGGGATTTTGTCGCTGCCGCCAACGGAATGGGCATTCATTCGCCCCTGGAATCCGCGCGCATTCTCGGCACTTCGATCGACAAAGCAGCTGAAGCGCGACGGCTCATTGTCCGCGTTCTCCATAAGAATGGTGTCACTGATCCGATTGAAATGCCCGACATTTCGACCAAAGCCAAAGCCCAGGCATACATCGGTCTGGACATGGATCAACTCGAAGAAAACAAGCAGGAGTTCCTCGAAAAGGTCGTCCCTCGCTGGCTCGAAGAAGCTGCGGAGCGGGAAGCCCGCATGTCCTCCGGGCCTGATTCAGCTGCAATGCCGGGTTACTGATCCGTCTCCAAAGCCCGCCGTTCCGGCAGCAGGGCCAATGCCATGAACAGCAACTGGGAAAGCATAAACACACCCAGCCAGAACGGGGCACCCTCCATGAATCCATAGGAGTGCAATCCGACTCCCAGCATATTCACGCCGAACCATGAGAAAGCGACGATGATATTGCCGAAGATGGCACAGGCCATGAGGTTCTTCTCCGATACCATATTGCCAATCCTAAGGTGCAGGATCACCGCCATCCACAAAACGATCAGCAAGGCACCGTTTTCCTTGGGATCCCAGCCCCAGAATCGACCCCAGGACTGGTCTGCCCAGATACCGCCCAATACCGTTCCGGCAAAGCTGAACAGTAAGGCAAAACCAACAACTCCAAGTACGGAATGGTAGAGGGAAGTCTGTAACTGTGGACTCCAGGCGCGCGGAATCTGCCGCGCAATAAGGTAGGCAATGCCAAGTGCACCCGCCAGATAGACCGCAGCGTAGCCGATCGTTATTACGACAACGTGCGTTGCCAACCAGAAATTGGAATCCAGCACTGCCCGCATGACTTCAATAGTGTCTCCATCTCCACCGAGATTGTGCGCCACGACCAGCGTCAGAAAACCCAGCACCGCAGCCCCCGCTATCCCCAGTCCATTGCGTAGTTTCCGTTCCAGCACCAAACCGAGAAAGACCGCAACCCAGCCGACAAAGATCGCCGAAGCATGCAGACTCGTCACCGGCGGACGTTCCTGAATGTACATCCGCATCAACAAACCAATCGTGTGCGCGGTCCAGGTCAGCCAGCCAAGGCCCAAAGCAATGGTCCTCAGCCGCGGTCCGATTAACCAGGAAGCCGCAACCACCAAAAACACCAGCACATACAGGGCGGCTCCCTTCCAAAACAGGGCAAGGCGATTGAAACTGTGTTCAAACTCCGCACGGTGAGCCGCCGTGCCAAAATGAGCACTCATCCAGGCTCCGAGACTGCCGACCGCCTGATTGAATGCCGCGTAGTCCTGCGTTTCCCAGGCCCTTAATATGTCACGGTAATAGCCAACTCCAGGATGCAGGGCATCCGCCTGCAAGCTCCGCTGGAAGGCAGCCCCAATGGTCACCCAGTCCCCTCGCGGGCGCTCCTCCCCACCCCGGTATGGGATCGGCGCATACTGGGCAAAATCATCCATCACTGCAAAGCGTGTGATGGCCTGATGCATCCCACCCATCAACTGCTCTGGAACCCCGCTGCCGTCGCCCATCGCGCGCATTTCGCGAAAGCGCGGGTGAATCTCTGTTTGGAAGCTGACAACTTTATCGTCCAGCCCCCTCGGATCATTGAGGTGCAAGCTGTGCCGCAGACGCCAATACAAGGTGAGCAGGTAATCCAGCTGCAACACCGCATTTTCAAACTGACTGCGGTCCGCGCGCTCAATGTCACGGATATGTTCTGCCTGGTGCTGGATCACCGCACCATAATCACGGATATCCTCAAAGGCCAAAGTCAGTCGGCTACGCGGCTCCTGTCCGAGCATGGACATCACCTCCGGATGAAAGATCGTAAACACGGGAATCCGGTCCGCCCGCTCCGGCTCTGCCGAAACGATCAAAAACCATTCACGCGCATCAAGGCTGTCGCCATCAGCCGTGCGTGCCGAGGTTTTGCCGCTCAAGGCGCGCAAATAGCCACGGGCCATCGAATCCATGGATTTCAGCCGTCCGTCGGCCAGCACCGGCAGGGCTCCAAAGGTATCCAGGTCCGGACGCTCCTCCGAAACGCTGGAACGAAATAGTCCGCTGCAGATCCAGGCCGCGACCACCGTCATCGCCAACCAGCCCAGCCAGCCCATCGGTGCTGGTTTCGCGTCGGCCGCAGATTCCAAACCCTCCGCATTTTTCCGTCGTGGCCGCCGGCTGATACCCAGACCCAACTGCCAGATCAGCCCAACGGTCACCACCAGGCAGGCAATGTAGGGCAAGGTCCAACCCGGATTGCGCACCACCTGGAGGATGGAGGTCTGATCGTCATTCGCATAACTCGCCTGATAAAAGGTTTTGCCCCGGTAACGCAGCGGTTGATTCATCGAAATATGGATTTCCCGGTCCTCCCCGGTTTGCGGATTCCGCAGCCGCACCTGACTTGCAAAGTGTTTGGGGATCTGGGTGCCCGGGTAACGCAAATGGGTGAATTTCAACAGCTGCAGCGAATAGCCGAGGTATTCGCGTTCAGGCCGAATGGCGATCCGGTAACTGCGGTCGCCATATTCAAATGTCTGTGGTTCGTTCAGCACACTGGAAACAGCCCAGGTTCCCAGCGATTCATCCGATTCCTCTGAAAACACTTCGACCACTGCGCTGACCACATTGCGTCCGTCGGTCGAAACGACCCTGGGTTCCTCTGTCATCCGCAAGCGCGGCCCCAAGCCGCGCTCCGCCGGCGCTTCATCCGGGTGCGCTGCAGCTGTTTCCGGTGGCAACAGGAAGACTCTTGAATTCTGGAAAAACTCCCGAACCTCGACGCGCAGCGGCAGGCTTTCCTGCACTACGGGGTGCCCCGCAGCCAGGTGGGATTCATGCACAGCGTAAACGCGGTCAATTTCGGGATCCGTGGTATCGATGAGAACAAACTCGGACTCCCGTGGATGCTCCAGGTAGGACTTCTCCTGGCCCTCATCAAACATCAGGTTCATCTCTTTCGCGAATACCCCGGTGACCCACTCAGCAATCAGCAACAGGGCGATGCCTCCATGGATAAGAATCAGCGGAACACGCCGCCAACCCATGCGAAAGCGGGTAAAGTGAGCAGCCAATATATTAATGAACAGGAGCCCGCCCAGAATCCATCCTCCTGGAAAAATCGGCAGTTCACCAAGACCCGGAATCTCATGCCAGACAAAAAATGTCCGGATGTAGCGACTCATCACTTCCCAAATCCCGATCTGCGTCTGCGCCATCGTCGCCAGAAAGGTCAGCATCATGCTGAATACAAGTAGAACTATGGTAAAGCGAAGAGAGCCAAGCGCCTTCAGCAGCGGATTCAGTCTTTTTTTCAGCATGGGGAATGGGGTTTCCGAGTTCCCCGCAATTCTGTAAAAGCTCGCCTGTCGAACGCAAGCATAGAGACCGTTTCTTTAGGCGAATCTAAAAATCAATCGCTCTCCCCAACCCTGGTAAAAAGCAAGCCCAACGCGAGGGCCGCGATACCAAGAGTAAAGCTGAGCGGAATCCAAACAGCTTCGCCGTCCCACCAGACCAAAGCTGTGACAGGCGCGAGCACACAGGCAGCGACCAGTAGGATTCGGCCAAGCAGGCGCTTTTGCTCACTATCGACCGAGCGACCGACCTCCAGCTCAAAGTCCACCGGACGCTCCATCTGCTCAAAAAAGTTTCTCACGTGCGCTTTGTAACTCTCCGAAGCGTAACGCCAAAAGGGCAGGCAGGCAACAAATCCAGCGACGGAAAACAGGGTTATCCAGAAAGCCTTTTCTGCAAATGTCAGACCCAGCTGAGTGGTCGTGATCGACGCGACGAAGCCTGTAATGATCGATACTATTCCACTGTATGCGGGGACCTTGCGAATGAATAGACATAGCAGCAAGGGAATCGCTGTCGGAGCCCCCATCAGGGCAAACAGGTACTGGCCCCATTCAAACACGCCCTGACCCTCAGTGCGGGCAAACCATAGTGTCGTGAAAATCAGAACAATCCCCAGAAAAATTGTCATTATTCGCCCCGCCAGCACTTCCATCTCATCCGGAAGGTTGGCAAACCGCCGATAGACAGCTGGCAGAATGTCCCGCACAACAATCGCCGAGGAAACATTCATCGCCGTATCCATTGTGCTCAGGGTAGCCGCGATCATTGCAACCACTACGATTCCCTGCATCGCCGCGGGCAACAACAGCATGCAGGCCACCGCATAACTTCCCTCAGCAGCCTTGGGGAGATCCAGGGCCGCAACCTGATCCGCAAACAACAACTGCGCGGTAACCGGAGGGATGATCCAAACCAGCGTGCCGCCCAAAAGCAGAACCAGCGTCACCAGGGCCGCCTTGCGTGCATGCTGTCCATCCTTGGCCGCAAAATAGCGCTGCGCATTCAGCAAAGTGCAGACGCCTGTCGCCTGAAAAAAGCCCATCGCCAATGCCCACTGCCATGTATACTGGTCACCTGGGAAAGCACCTTTGCTCTTGAAAAAGGCATAATCACGCGCCGTATCTCCACTGCGGAATGCGTCCAGCAGTGGCCCCACCCCGCCCAGTTCAATCAGGCAAGCGACCGCGAGGACAATGCTGACAGCAAGCAGGATTGCCCCCTGCAGAAAATCCGAAGCCATGACTCCCCAGCGCCCACCGAGAGTCGCGTAAGTCACTACAATTATACCGAGGAAAACAATTGCCGTCTCTATCTGCAGGCCAAACAGCGCACTGCAGAACACTGCCACAGCCAGTAGATACATGGCACCGAGGACCGGATAGTAGGCTGCGCTGACAACCGCAAGCAACTGCTGGGTTGCCGGTCCGAAACGGGCCCGCACCGCTTCCGGCGAAGTCACGGTCCGCATTTGCCGAAACCAGGGCGCAAACCAGATAACGTTGGCCAGGTAGCCCAGGCCGAGACCAATATACATTACCAGATAACTCAGTCCGGCTTCATAAGCCACCCCCGCATTCGAAGTAAAGGTCAGGGTGCTAATCTGCGCCATGAATGTGCTCATACCCACCAACCACCAGGAAGCCCGCCCGCCACCGCGGAAATAGTCGGAACCGCTCTGGTTAAAGCGATTGAAGAGAATTCCGATAGCGATCAGAAAACAGACATAAATGGCAATGGTTACCCAGATGGTCATTGTCAGGCCTCCGCTCGTTTGCGCTCCTCAAAATTCTCCAACGTCGTCTTTAGAAAAGCCGAAACAGCAATCAGCTGCGTATCGTGGATCTCCTCAAAACTGAGCTCGTGCTGGCAAAAATCCGACCCCAATTCGGTTTCGAACAACAGGCTGTAGGACCCCGTGGCATGATAAACCGCCGAAATCAGGTTGAAGGGTTTTCCAGCCGCTTCACTTGGATAATTGCGCTCCGGGAGAGGACCGTCCGGAATGCCCCGTGCCTGCATGCGCTGACTGAAGGCCTGTGCGGTCTCACTCGCAAAGTTGAAATGTTCGATGGGTGTGTAGTCGGCATCGAAAAAGCAGGAACCATGCGGACAGGTGTGAAAGTGCATTGTCGCGTTCGGCCACTCGTCATAAACGAGATCCAGAATGGCTTTGGTCTCATCTGCCATGGGACGGAAAAACTCATCATGCTGTATGTTGATACCATTGTCATTGTAGTAGGCCCCGAGGAAACCTTTACCTCCTTTCGGGAAGGGGTGAACTGCCTTATTCGTAGGCCAGATTGGTATCGATCCATCCGGGAAGGATCCAGTTACGAAGCGGGCATTTTCCGTCTCTGACAGGAGTTTGCCACTGCCTGGTGTAAAGCGCACATAGCCGTCTGGATTCACCACTGGCACCAGACTCAATCGGCAACGCTGCGCCAACTCCACGAGCTCAGGCCACTCGCGACCATATAGATCCGTGTTGGTTTCCAACAGCTTCATCAGGCTTTGCAAACCGAAAAGCCCCTCGTGCTCGCCCCCATGGATCACAGCCAACAACAAAACACTTGGTCGCTGGCGTTTGTAGCGATAGGGAAACGCAGATGCCTGTTTGCTGGCCACGGCAGCGTTGAAATTGGCCGAAGGTGAAACCATCTCCTTTTCTCCATAATGAAGGGCGAAGACAGGACGACCGCCTGCAGAGAGGGTCAACTGGCGGACTTGTGCCCGCTCGAGACCCTGCCATTCCTTTATTAGATCCTCGTAGGCCCCCGGCCATTGCGGCGGCAGTTCTTTGGCTCTGGTCATGGTATTCTTTCTTCTTTTCGTTGATAAAAGTAATGCTGGTACAATGTCGCTTGGTCCTCTTCTCCGTATTCAAAAAGCTCTACTGTCTCAAAATCCTGAAGACGCATTGCATCCAGATAAATGCGTTCTCCTTCGATGCGCTCAACCCTTCCAATGACCTCACCATCGCCATCAGCTGCTACGGTTCGATCATAATAACCAGGAGGAAATCCGGAGGCCACTTCGATGGGCGGGGCAATGTCCACTGAAATTCCATCTTCGTGAATGGCGCTGACCCGTCCACGGTACAAGAGTGCAGTGTGGCGTAGTTTCAGAGTTGTATCGTCAACCTTTTCCAAAACCTCATACGCCATGCGCCGCTGACCATTGTCGATAAACAGCAGGGAGCCGCTTCCCGGAGCCACATCGGCAACGGGGTCCGTGAACCGGACCAGCCTTTGGCCGTAATCCACTTCGGCAATCCGTCCCTGCCAGGTCGGAGAATGATCGCTCACACCTCCCCCATCCCACTCAAAATGCGATCCATCAACCAAGTGCTGGAGCCGCAATCCCTCCGCATCTTCGGACCTGTATCCGAAACGCCCCTTGAATATCAAATCGCCTCCAAATACATGGGTCTGGCTGGAATCCACGGTCGATATGAAAACATCCCTGCGCCCATCCCGAAGGGTCACTTCAATGGCCACAGGATCCAACTTTCCACCAGCATGCGAATTCCCGGACATAACTGGCAGTTTACGGACCTGTTCAATGAAGGGTTCACCGGTGTATGGCTCCCAAATGGCGATAAAGGTGCTGTCTCCATCTGCCTCAACATCCTCTGCAAACAGAAAGCGAATCGGCGGGCTGTCCGGCTTGGCAAAGCGCGCCGTATGGTAGCTTCGCCCATCCTGTCCAGGGAAGGTCACCCGCAGACGGGTGCCCTCTGCCACCTGCGGCCATTCGACACCTGACTGACTGGAAAGGCCCGGACTCCAGTCCTCTGGCGCTTCAGTCAGGTAATCCCACTCGAACTGAAATGTTTCGTCTGTTCTCAACTGCTGGGCATCGACGATGTTTGGTTGCATCTTTGCATTCAGAGGCATTGGCCCGACGTCAAATACAGCCTCTTTTTCCGCGTCGAAGGATTCACTCGAACGAAATGCGGCATAAGGTGGCCCATTCATCGCATAGCTACGAGTTTCCCCTCCACTGAGGCGAAGGATATCGACGACATAGACATTGTTGTCCGGAGCATCGACCAGCATAGCGGAGCGGCGGTACATGCGGTTTGGGAAACCGGTCGGCTCAGCCTCAACCTCGGCAAATGTGGCACCGGGTCCGACTGAAAACTGCAGCAGGGTCCCGCGGGCCGTGGGTGGCGTGCGGGAATCCCGCGTGTAAGCGTATTGAGGGGAACGGTCGATCAATCCCGTATTTTGATGCGCGGCATGACCAACGCTGCCAAGCGGATGAGTCCAGACTGGATAACCCAGCTGAGGCGTCATGCTCACTCCCTGCGCGAACAGCTGCAGGTCGAGGTTATCCTGGTGATTATGACCGCTTGAGGCTCCGTAGCGCAGCGATAAGCCAGCGCGGTCAAGCGGATCGGCAGCATGCGGCCGGGACTCCATCAGGACAAACCCGAATCCATCCATTACCCGCGATTGCATAGGCTCTGCCGGACCAATGCGTTCGATGTGTGCTTTCACCTGCGGACCGATGTCCTCTGCAAACAGAGGCGGCGTTTCGGACAGGCCAATGGCGTGCAAAGCACGGGCCAGTTTGTCCAGGGGCTGCCACCGGTAGAGTGTCTCGAAGGTTTCCACCAGACTTTCTCCCATGGCAACACCATGTAAAAAAATGGGACCGGGAGGGTCGGCCGCCCCATTGCCCCACAGCGGGGGAAATCGGCCGCCCAGGCAGAATTCCAGCCAGGTCTCCAACTCCGCCTCAATTTTCGGGAAAAGCCCGCTGCCAAACAAAGAGCCGTCGGATTCGCGTTCGGCAATCGGACGGACTGACTCCAGAGATTCTATGATCTCGATTGCGCGGCGGAAGTAGTCCGGCGCATAGGTCAAGCCTGCTACCATGCCCGGGCCCTCACGGCTGCGCAGGTTGATAAAGTTCTGGTCCAGGAAATTGCCGCGGTTGAGTCCGCTGTTGTATGAGTTTTCAGCGACATCCCTCAACAAGGCATCACTGACGCCGGGCATATTAATGGCTGCGGCAAGTTGCAGTTGGTGAGACTCCCGTGCGCCCATATTGCCGCCCGTTGCATTGCGATTGAGCAAGTCCAGGGCCGCAACCTGGAGAAAGCCCGTCTCTATCAGGCGCTTCACATCGTCACTGTTCTGAATGGAAGGATCTTTGCTCTGAAGGAATGCAACCAGCTCTTCATCTTCATCGAGGAAATCGAAAATGGCATCGTAAGCCCGAGCGGCTGGCAGGATGATTTCCCCTCGCTCCCAGTTACCATCCATCAATATGCGCCCGGGGCGCAGGTAGCGTTCATCCGTCTGCTGCCAGCGGGCATCCATACCCGGATAGATATAAGCCAGCCTTGCGAGAAGAACGCCCAGGCGGTGCGCTTCCTCCTGCTCATCCAGCAGAAGGAAACGCTTGGTCATGCGCTGGAGCTGCTCGCCGAGATTGAGCCAGTGCACCCGGTGATTGTAGTGAGCAATCCAAGCCGCAGCAGCTTCCGGATCCTCGCTTCCTGAAAACCAGCCCCATCCATCGTCTGGATAATCTCCCGAGCTGAAGTCGCCTGCAGCCCAGTCGTTGCTCGGATACCACTTGCCGGAAACCGGACACTGCAGGCGGAAGGGCTGCTCGACTTCATCGTCCTGCCACGGATAATAGGCACTCGCCGCAAACAGGCGTTCGCCACAATCGGGGCATTCGAAGTCTCCATACACCCGCCGGGGCACGTTCCAGGAAGGCAGGCTCTGAAACAGTTGCCCGGCATCCCGCATCGGCGCAAACCGAGTCGACGGCCGCAGCTCGCGCTGCAATGCTGGAAACTCCCGCAGATTGCGCCGGGCCTGCTCGATCCGCTCATCGCTGTAGACCGAGCGACCGGCCTTTCTGGCGTCTGGATCGAAGCCTGGCAGCGAAGCAAGCCAATGCTCGAGGTCCTCTCGGTAGCTGCGAACCTCGAGCGGCACTTTTTGCTGTTCCCCATTCGGATAGCGCAGACCGATCGATGCATCGCGGATCCTCCGATCCGCACGCAGGTAAAAGCGGGTGTATCCACGGTCGTAAGCGGGCTGGGTCTGATCCACGAGCTCCAAGCCTTCGGGCAGTTCGATTTCAGGAGATTCTGCGGGGGATACAGGGACCTGCAACCAGAACACCTGTTCCATCACCGGAACCGGTGCTGGTCCCAGCCAGACTGTCCCGATGGAGTGAACGGGGTTCTCAGGCAAGTCAGCTGCAGCAGTCGAAACGGGACCACAAAGGCAACAGGCAAAAACAAAGCCAGCCTGCCTCAAAATGCACACCTGCCACGCCACAAACCGTTTTCTTAAGAAGCCCAACTAATGTCGAAGTCTAGACCGCATTTTGGCAGCTCCGAAACACCGACGATTCTTATCGTAAATCGCCGTAGACAGAAAACCATTGCCTCTTTCAGCCTGCGGTTTTCACTGAAGGCATGGACAAACGACGTTTAGGAAGCAGTGGCATTGTCGTCACCGATCTTTGTATGGGCACAATGACCTTTGGGTCCAGCAATACGGAAGCAGAGGGCTTCGCCATTCTCGACCGCGCCTACGATGCGGGCATCGACTTTTACGACACCGCCGAACTCTATCCGGTACCTCCGAAAAAAGAGTGGGTTTTCCGCACTGAGGAGATTGTAGGCAAGTGGTTGAAGACCAAAGACCGCGACTCCATCATCCTTGCCAGCAAAGTTGCCGGTGCAGCGCACGGATGGTTTGCTCCGCCGATTCGCGGCGACAAGGCGGCCCTCGACCGCCACCACATTCGCAAGGCCATCGAAGGCAGCCTCAAACGCCTGCAAACGGACTATATCGACCTCTATCAGACGCATTGGCCGGACCACGATTTTGGTTACGAGGAGACCCTGACGGCACTCACCGAGCTGCAGGAAGAGGGTTTGATCCGCGTCTTTGGTTCCAGCAACGAGACACCATGGGGAACCATGAAATCCCTGCAGGTTTCCAAGGAACTGGAGCTTGGCCGCTACGAAACCATTCAAAACAATTTCAGCATCGTCAATCGGCGCTTTGAGGATTCTCTCGCCGACATCTGCCGCCGCGAAAAAGTGAGTTGCCTGCCCTACTCTCCGCTGGGCGGCGGTGTCTGCACCGGCAAATACAACGACGGCAATGTGCCGGACAACGCCCGTTTCAGCGAATACCTGAAACAGGGTGGCGAACGGCAGCAGAAGATGGCTCATCGCTTCGTCAATGAGCGCAGTCTCGGCACAGTGGCCGAACTCCGCGAACTGGCCAAGGATCTCAGCGTTAGCCTGCCAGCGCTTTGCCTCGCCTGGTGCCGCCAGCACGATTTTGTCGCCTCGGTTATTTTTGGCGCTACCTCGCTGGAGCAATTGGAAGAAGACCTGCCCGGCGGCGAGCTAAAGCTGTCTGCGGAAACGCTGGAACGGATCGACCAGATCACCGACAAATACCGCTACCCACTGGGTTGACTCAGCCGAGACTCACCCGGGAAGTAAAGGAGCTTCGGTAGAGACCGTAGCTCAAAAGCGCCATTACCGGTACGGATACCACGCCAATGCCTGGGATGAGCTGTAAACCAATGAGCAGCAGGAGCGCGATGCGCAGTAGAATCTTCAGCGCAAAGCTCCGGCCCGCCGGCAGATAGCCCATAAATGGCGCAACCAGTGCTATCCGGTAGTAGATGACGCCGGGGATCAGTCCGATAACCGGGATCAAACTGAACAGAGCGCTGATGGCCACAACCTTGGGGACACGCCGGGTGACTTGGGCAACGTAGGCTTGATTGAAGCTTGCTTCGCTGAAAGTGGTTTCGCCGCAACCGGGGCACTCCTGTTGTGCATCGCGCTTTGGCAGGCGGGTGGCACAGTGCGGGCAACGCTTCTTTTCGGCAAGCGCCAGGGAGGCACTCTGCTTGTCGGCAATTGGTTTGACCAAAGACTGACCGAAGAAGCCGATGGCATGGACATCCCTTTGTTCCGCTTTGCAGGATGGGCAGGTCAATGCACAGGGGTAGACCGGTTCATTGCAAGCGACGCAGGGGCGCTTGGACTTCTCCTCGCTGCGTTCGCGCAGCTTCTTCATCACCCCCATAACGGCCACGACCAGCAGAATCAGGATCGTCATCCCAATCGGGTAAAGGAAGAGGAAGATAATGCCGACCGAGGCCCAGATATCCTCAAACCAGCTGATCAATTTGCGCAGGCCGATGGACCCATCCGGATCGGCAAACATGACCACCTCCATCAGCAGGTTGCGCAGGCTCGCAATGAGCCAAACCACTACCGCTACGGTGCCGCTGACAACCAAATCCAGGACACCCGCCTGAGTCACTCCAACCGTCTCGCTGATAAACGCCGCATCACTGGAACTCAACACACCCATCGTCGTCAGGGCCGCCATAATGCTTTTGACCGACTTATAGAAGGACTCCATGGCCTCCTCTATTTCAGGCGATTTGTTGGCAATGACCTCAGCCAGCGCCAGCACACCCAGAATGAAGATGGTTCCATTGTGAGTGAACCAGGACGGCTCCTGGCCCGAGGTCTGCAGGAACTCAACCTCCCCGAGAAAAGGCAGACTACCGCCGTAGCGCATCATCAAGGCGGTGAAAAAGGCCGGTATGATTGCACGCGACGAAAACAAGCCCATCGCACCGACCGCATAGAGGAGAGTATTGAGGTCCCATTCCATAACAGTTCAGGAGTCTAGCGGAATCAAAGGGGGAAAAGCCAGCACCGAAGATTTCATTCTGGAACAAGAGCCACCCTGAAACCCAGAATACTGCTCCGAAAAGCCTCACCGGAACGCAAACGATGGGCCGACCGGGTCTGATTGGCTTCGTTGATCCAGGATCCACCGCGGTAGACACGCGTTTGACCCGCATCCGCTCCAGTCTGTTCGCGCCAGGGGCTGCGGGTCCACTCCCACACATTGCCGTGCATGTCATAGAGGCCCCATGGATTGGGCGCTTTTTGCGCAACTGGCTGAACACGCTCGCCGCTGTTGGCTTCGAACCAGGCATATTCAGCGAGGTCTTGCCGGCGGTCGCCAAAGGACCAACGGCTTTGGGTTCCAGCCCTGGCGGCATATTCCCACTGGGCTTCGGAGGGCAATCCATAAACATAGCCCGGCGGTAACCTACCGGCTTGCGACTCGCGCCTGTTCAACCATTCAACAAAGGCCTGGGCATCTCTCCAGCTGACACCGACGACGGGATAATCAGAGCGTTCGGCAAAAACAGACTGCCAACTGCGACCGGAGCCCTCCTCCCACTGACCATTCCTCCAAATTCGCACGCCGCGCCGCAAATCCTGCTCCGCATCCGTCCGGTAGCCCGTTTCCAGTGTAAACTCCCGAAACTGCCCTACTGTGACGGGTGTTTCGGCCATCCAGAAACCGTGTTCAATATCGACCCGAGTCTGAGGCCCCTCCCATTCGTAACGGCCTGATTCCGATTCGGGAGAGCCCATGATAAACCGGCCCGACTGCAGCCATTTAAAGCGAATGCTTTCCTCCGCATTCAGCTCCAGGGCGTGGTCCTCTCCGGTCCCTGGCCATTCCACTGGTTCCATCGCAAAGGACAGCTGTCGCTGCTCTGCTGGCTGCAAACGCAATTCTTCGCTTACGGGCATCCATTCCTCAGCTTCCACCCGAACTTTCAAATCCTTTAGAGCCGGCAGGCGCAGACGATCGCCCGAACCTGACTCAATCCGCTGATCCCCAGCAAATACCGAAACCTTATAGGATTCGGGCCCGCTCACCTCAAGGTCGAGTTCGGCCGGCAAGGGCACGAGGTTCAGGTCGTAAACCAAGCTATCGCCGTCCTCCAGAGTCAATTCCTGCCGATAGGGCTCAAAGTCCGGGTGCCTGGCTTCCAGTAAATAGCTACCTGGCGCAAGATCCTGCCAGCGCAGAGGCCCTCCATTCGGCGAACTCCCTGCGTCTCCCAGGCTCACTTCAAGCAGTTCCGGATCCACCTCCACAGGCCCTGGCCTCAGCTCCAAGTCCGCGCGCTCTGTAACAAACTCACCGAGATTCACCGTGCGCCTTTCGTTGGCGTCCAGTTGCAGCTTCTTCCGCAGGGGTCGATACCCCTGCAATTGAGCCACGACCTCGACCTCCACCTCGGCGGGAACCTCCTCTACTTCAAACGGAGTTTGCCCATCGTTCGGCCAAGGCTCGCTGGACACATGAACCTGCGCTCCGTCAGGAGTCGTCAGCACGCGTAGGGAACCGGGCTTCGGTGGCAGCGACAGCCGCAGCTCCGCCGGCCTGCCCAGAGGCAACACCACCGACTGTTCGACATCTACACGATCCGGTGCGCCCAACTGCAATTGATAGCGGCCGATGCGCAACAGGTCCCGACTTTCAAGCAAGCCATCGGCATCGGTGGTTCCGAGTTCGATGCGCCGCCCATCATCGTCCACTGCAAGCACCCGCACACCGGGATTGCTGCGCAAAATCAAGGCGCCTCGAATCGGCACCAGGGGTACAACCGTATCCAATCCCGATTCCGGCACATCCAAAAGTGTGATCACCGGTTGAAACCCTGGTGCCTGCACCACCAGCTCATGCGTTCCAGCTTCAATCCTTTCCAGCGCAACCCGTCCGTCCGAATCCACTCCGAGCCCGGAGTGATCGCCCAGCCAGACACGGGTCGAAGGTTCCACTGGTTCAATCCGCAAATTAAGAGGCGCCATGGATACCGTTGCTTCACCCGCAGCCGACTCTTCAGCGTCTGGGGCAATCTCAGGAGCGACCGGTTCCTCCGTTGTCATTCGAGTGGTTCGAAGGTCCTGAAGCCAGTCATCCAGATAGTGCCAGGCACCCACCATCGTCAGAGCAGTCGCGACTGCCAACAATGCAAACACGGCCAATCGGCGGGGCCGTCGCGATGCAATGCCGGTCTCGGAAGCTTCCTTACGCCCGGACGGATCCGGCATCTGCTCGAGCATCTGTCTGGCCGAGCGGAACCGGCGTCCGGGTTTAGTCTCCATCGCCTGCTCCAGCCAGCGATCCCATTCTTCGGCGATGTGTGGATTGAGTTTCGAAGGCTGCTTAAAACCCGGAGATTCCTCACCGGTGAGCAGTTGAAAAGCCATCAATCCGACTGCATACAAGTCGCTTTGCGGACCGGCTTTCTGCCCCTGTTTCTGCTCAGGGCTCATGTAGGCAAAGGTCCCAAGGAGCGACCGCCCCGGTTCGTCTCCGGACGTTGCCATGCGCGTTTTGAGTTCGCCCATACTAGGTGGCGCCTGAGTGGTTGAGCGCAATCTTGATTCCAGCCAATCCGGATCGGCCAATCCGACCAGACCAAAATCGGTGATTTTGACGGTATGCCCCCCTTCCAACAGGATATTCGCCGGTTTCAGGTCGCGGTGCACCACACCCTGCGCGTGCGCGTAATCCAGGGCGGACAGTGTTTGCCGAATCACTTCACAAACAGCCTCTTCCTGCATTGCAGAGCCCTTCAGCGCCCGCATGCGGTCAGCCAGACTGCCTCCCTGGATCAGTTCCATGCGCAGCCAGGCCTCGCCATCAGCCTGCTGAAAATCATCCACATGCACAATATTCGCATGCGCGAGGCGGGCCATGACCTGTGCCTCCCGACGAAAGCGCGCACTGCCTTCGCCTCGCTTCAGCAGATCGGGATGAATGCGTTTGATGGCAAAATGGCTACCGAGGTCACGGTGCACGACCTCGTAAACCTCACCCATGCCTCCGGCACCGAGCAGCCGAATCACCTTGTAAGGCCCCAGCTGATCCCCTGCACGCAGCAAAGACGGCCCATTGGAACCGTCGGGACTCATCAGTGTTTCATCCGCATCCACAGCACTCAAACATAATTCCGGAATCGCTGTGGTCAACTGGATGCGGCGGCCGCGTCAAAGCCGTGCCTCAGGCATGCAGCAACTTGTGCAAGGCCGACTCGACCCAAAGCGTCAAGGGTGCCAGGCATGCGGAGGCTGGCAGATCCGGGAAACGGTTCAACAATTCCCTCGCAGCCCCCAGCTCTGCGACCAGGTAGTCATGCGTGCGCCGAACCGCAGCCTTCTCAGTCAGCAGCTGCAACCGCTCGGCGTGCGACATGTTGCGCATTTCCTGCCAGGCTTTTGCCCGCTCAGCGCCTTCGAATTCCTCCAGGTAATACAGCACCGGCAGCGTCAGTTTGCCGCTCTCCAGATCCGTTCCCAAGGTCTTGCCCGCCTTGTCTTCGCGGCCAATGATATCGGCCAGGTCATCGTAAATCTGATAGGCCACCCCCAGCTTGCGGGCAAAGGTCTCGGCCGCAGCCACCCAATCTTCGGAGCCCCCTGAGAGCCGGGCACCCAGGCGGGCCGACACCGCAAACAGCTCCGCTGTTTTGAGGTCGATGATGCGCAGGTAAGTCGGAAGGGACAGGTCGCCGTCCCCACGGGCAAAAGTTTGGCAGATTTCTCCACTGCAAACCTGGCGGGTGGACTCCGCGACCGCCCGGCAAACCTCCGGCGTCGGGTAGTCCGCAGCCAGTTTCAGCGCATGCGCGAACAGGGCATCGCCCAACAGCACCGCACTGTGTGGACCGTAGCGCGCGGTCACGGTCTCCACTTGGTGCCGCAGGTCCGCTTCATCCAGGATGTCGTCGTGCACCAGCGTTGCCAGATGCACCAACTCGACGATGGCCGCCGCCCGCACCAGCTCGGGACTCGCCTCTTCTTCACCCAGATAGCCGCTCAAAAAGACCAGCACCGGTCGGATTTTCTTGCCGCTGTGGCCCAAGGTGAATTCCACCAGAGGCTGAACCTCCGGCTCAAAGGCTTCGATCTGCGATTGCAGGTAATCCTCCAGCTGCTCAAGGTGGCCTGCCACAGGCTCGAGAATTTCAGCGGCATTCACTTCGGAAGCCAAATTGTTGTACGGGTCGCTCAATGACATAATGGGGAGTTGTTCAGCAAGTTAGGCGCTGGAGAAAGAAAATCAAGCGCCGACGCCGACAACGCGCTCAGCGCTTGACCTGAATCAAGCGGCCGATTGTCTCAAACAGCACCGATGCAAGACAATCCCGCTGTCATCCTCGCGCTCTTCGCCGCTGTCTGTTACCTCGCCTGGCTCTGGTGGCAGGACTACCGCGCCTGGCGCTCCGGAAAACCGAATCCCAGAGCCTTTCCCGGCGCCACCGGGGCGCGCACTTCGCTGATACTTCTCGGCGTGATCGGTGCCCTGCTGCTGGTCGGACTGGAAACCGCAGGCGAATACGCCCTCGGGGTCAGCGCCCAGCAAAGCCAGATCAGCGCCCTCTTCCTGCTCGCGATGCTCGGTGCAGGATTTATCGAGGAGCTGATATTTCGCGGCTACCTGTTTTACGACCGCAAAGGCCCGGCGGTTCTCTGGGCCAGCGTCATTTTCTTCTCACTGATATTTGCCCTGGTTCACACCCAGTACTACACCGAAGTCCCCGAAGGCGCTGCCTGGCACGCATTCGAATTCCGCATCGATCCCCAGTCCAGCTGGACCCTCTGCATTCTCTTCCTCAACTCCATCTGGTTCTACGCCCTGCGCTTTGGCTTCAGGAACCACAACCGCTCCCTCCTACCCTGCATCGCCGCCCACATCGCCAGCAATATCGGCGTCTTCGCCGTCAAACTTGCCCAAGGGCATGTCACCGGTTGGTGGTAACGACAAAATAGAGACTTGAAAATCACATTGGCCGTCCAATCCCCGTTCACTGTGGGGACGGTGCAATGGCAAGGCGAAAGCCAACCAGACTGAAGCGGTTGCCCGGCGTGCTCCTGTCGCGGTAGGACACACGCAATCCGCGCGAATCGGTGGGCCAAGCACCGCCACGGTCGACCCGTTGAGAACCCGATGAAGGGCCCTCGTAGTCCGTCACACTGTCACCAGGATAGGCACCGAACCAGCTCCGAGTCCACTCCCAGACATTGCCGTGGACGTCGTGCAAGCCCCACGGGTTCGCACGTTTGGTTCCCACGGGATGGACTCGATCTCGACTATTGCCTTGATACCAGGCATAATTCCCCAACTGAGCTGGATCGTCTCCAAACGACCAAGGCGTCGTCGTTCCCGCCCGCGCTGCGTATTCCCACTGAGCTTCCGAAGGGAGTGTATAGATAAAGCCTTCCGGTAAACGACCCGCTTCCCGTTCACGCTCCGTCAGCCATTCACAAAAGGCCATCGCATCGTTCCAACTAACCCCCACTACTGGATTTCTTTCGTTATCCGCAGCTGTGTTTCTCCAGTTCCGGTTGGGCCCCTCCTCCCAACTGCCTCCCCTCCATCTGGACGTCTCGAAAATATTCACCCCTTTCTCAGGATCCTGTTCCGCCTCGGTCCGGTATCCGCTCTCATCTGCAAACGCACGAAACTCGCCTACTGTCACCGGCGTCTTCCCCAGCCAAAACCCGCTCGTCAGCCGCACGTGCGTCTGTGGACCTTCGTCATTCCTACGTCCCTGCTCGTTCGACGGCGAGCCCATCACAAATTCACCGGAGGGAATCCACACCAGCTCAAGCGCCAAATTGCTCCCAAGGTTCAGACTGTAATCTTCGCCATCGAGGGGTCCCTCATACTCCTCCAGTGCCACCTGCAGAACTCGCTCCCCGGCTGCTTCCAGAATCATTTGCTCTTCCCACGGTTGCCATTCACGAGCGCTCACACGCAAATCCAGCTTTTCTTCGGCAGGCAGCTGAAAACGACCGTCGTTATCGGCACTTACCGTCTCTCCCCCGGCCTTCAGCGTCCACTCTCCCCGTCCGGGGCCCTGAACCTCCAGCGCCACTCGGGCCGGCAATGGTTCCAGTACAGCTTCCAGCTCAGTTATTCGCCGATCTCTTATCGTCGGGTTGAAAGTCAGCGGCTCATACCGCGGATGCCTGATCTCCAACCCTCGATCCCCGGCAATAACTTCGTCGACCCTGTAGACCCGGCCAACGGCTTCGGTATCCGTGCGCAGCAAACGCGCTTCCTCTCCGTCCAATAGGATGCGGATGCGCTCCGGTTCAAGAATCCGTTCGTTCGCCAAGGTCATTTCCAAGCTTCCCCGCTGAAATTCCAGGGCAACGGATACTGGCTGTTCCTCGTTTCGGGCGACAACCAACCTCAGTTCCCAATCGCGATAGCCCTCGGCCACAGAGCTTAGCGTGTACTGCCCAGTAGGCAGGCCGTCCAGCACGCCAGCTCCCTCGCCGGCAACAGGTTCAATTTCGCCATCTTCTTTGAGCAGCTCCCAACGAGCACCCTCTGGCTGGACCTCGATCCGTACACTGCCTGTGCTTCGCTCCAGAGCAATTGTACCCATATCGGTATGACGTTCATTCTCGACCTCCACCACTCCAGACCAACTCTCATAGCCCGGATGCACAATTTCGATTGGGTATTCTCCCAGACGCAGATCCGACAAACGAACCGGACTGTGCTCAACCGGCAGCTCCCCGATGCGCACTTCCGCTCCAGACGGCTCGGTGTCGAGAGTCAAACCTCCGCGCGCCGTTTCCCAGTAGTGCTCCACCGCCGATCGTTTTTCCAACCAGCGCTCTCGGATCTGACCGCGGTAGGGATCTTCAGCTTCCGTCAGATACCCCTCCACTTCGCGCTCCAAGTCTCCCATCTTCGTGATGGGCGTCTCTTCAGCCACCGCATCGATCTGCTCCCTCAGCGCATCGTAGGCCAGACGCGCTTCTTCGGCCCTTCGTTCCTCATCCGCGATGCGCTGTTCCTCCGCAATCCGTTCCCGTTCCCGCTCCGCTGGTAGATGGATCCCGTAGTAATAGCCCATTGCAGCTCCGGCCGACAGAAGGATAACGAGCAAGGGCAACACCATTGCCCACCGAGTCATAGCTGATTTCCGTTCAGGGCGGACTGCCTCTTTAGGCTTCGAAGCCGTTGCATCTGGTGCCGCCACCGGCTTACTGAGTTCCCGCAATCCATCCAATGCCGCTTCTGCCGATTCAGTCCTTTCGTCGGGATCGGGCTCCAATATCCCGTTCAACCATTCGTCCCAGCTCGGGTCTAAACCTTCAACAAGCTTGCTGGCGTCCTTATACCGCCCCACCGGTTTACGACCGGTCAGCCACTCGTAAGCCATCACACCAACAGCGTAGAGATCGCTTTGCTCTGTGGCCCGGGCACCTTCCAACACTTCCGGGGCCATGTATTGCAGCGTGCCTGCGTAGCCAGACCCGGAACCGCTGCCTCGATCCACCAGTGTCGAGGCCGCTCCGGTTTGCGTCCTGGCGATCGTTTCCTTAACCACGGACTGCACAAAATCTTCACCCACGACCTCGGCCACACCGAAGTCGCCGATTTTCACCGCACCGTCCTCACCCTGCAGCAAATTCGCAGGTTTCAAGTCTCGGTGTACCACTCCCTTCCCGTGTGCGTAGACCAAACCGGAAAGCACCTGCTCAAGGACAGAACGGATCGCGTCAACCCTCTCAACCCCAGCGCCCAAACTTCGTTCATCCTCAAACGGTGCGAGCCGTTCCATCACCAGGAAAAATCGTCCTTCAGCCTCGCCGGCATTGTGGATGGAAACCACGTTCGGATGGCGCAACGACGCCAGAGTCTGCGCCTCTGTGCGGAAACGTTCCCGAAAGCGCGGATCCTGGCTCAGCTCGGCCGGCAACACTTTGACCGCGTAGCGCTGTCTGAGGTGCACCTGCTCGGCCTCGTAGACCTCCCCCATGGCGCCCTTACCCAAAAGTTGCACGATCCGGTAGTCACCCAACTGGGTGCCCGCTGCCAAGGATCCGGAACCGCCGTCATCTTCGCCGCTCCCTCCCAGGATCGTCTTGTCGTCGTTCAGGCCCATCCAAGCATCCTGCAAAGCTTCCTAAGCAGTGAAAAGGTTTTTCTACCCACAAACCAAGAACCACAAACCAAGAACCAGGAACCAAGAACCAGGAACCAAGAACTAAGAACCAAAGAACCAAAAAACCCCTCAACCCCTAAGCGCCTTCTCCAGCAGCTCGGCGTCCTCCGGCGTGTCGACCCCAATGCCTACGTGCTCGGTGAACCCAACGGCAATGCTGGCGCCATTTTCCAAAGCGCGCAGCTGCTCCAGCCGCTCAAGGCCTTCCAGTCGCCCGGCTGGCCACTGTTGAAACTTCTGTAGAAAGTCAGCCGTATAAGCGTAGAGGCCGAGGTGCAGCAGGGCTTCACCGGCGGCAAAGCCGTCCGACTCACCGCGCTGGTGGGGTATCGGGGAACGCGAAAAATACAGAGCTCTGCCCTCGCTGTCACAGACCACTTTGACCCGGTTCGGGTTGACAAAATCCGCCCGTTCCCGAATCGGCCTGGCCAAGGTCGCCATTGCAACTCCCGACTGAATCAGTCCGTCCAGAGTGCGGATCTGCTCACCGGTCACCAGAGGTTCGTCAGCCTGGACATTGATCACAAAGTCGGCAGCGACTTCCCGGTTGGCCTGGGCAATGCGGTCGGTCCCGCTGGCAAGCTCCGGATCAGTTGCGATCGTCCGAAATCCGGCAGCATCCAGCACCTCCGCCAGCTCAGGCTCTGCCACCGCAAAATACAGCGGAATCTCCGGCACCTCGGAACGCACCCGTTCGGCCGTCCACAAAATCAGCGGCTTCCCCCTTACAGGATGCAGCAGCTTGCGCGGAAATCGCTGTGAAGCCAGACGGGCAGGCACGATGATGGCATGATTCGGCATTCCAGTATGAAGCAAAACTTAATCGCCGATGACAAGGGGAAGATTAGGTGTCATTTTCAACCAAACCATCCGCCCTCCGCTCTTTCAAGGGTTTACAATTGGCCAATTCCGCGTAACTTGAATCAGCTTCAAACTATGATGACGGAACTCAGCTACCAACCACTGCAAATTGGCGATCGCAGCTTCAGCTCGCGGCTCTTGCTCGGAACAGGGAAATTCCCTTCGGGCGAGGCGATGCGGGATGCTTGTGCGGCTTCGGGATCCGGCCTGGTCACCGTAGCACTGAAACGGGCCAGCCTGAAGGGTCCGGACGCTTTTGCCGATATTCTCGATTACCTTGAGTCCGAGCGCTATTTGATCCTGCCCAACACAGCGGGGGCGATGGATGCCGATGAGGCGGTACGCATTGCCAGACTGGCCGAAGCAGCAGGTCTGCCAAAGTGGGTGAAACTGGAGATCCATCCGGACCCGAATTACCTGCTGCCGGACCCGATCGAAACTCTAAAGGCTGCCGAAATCCTCGTTAAAGAGGGCTTTACGGTGATGCCTTACATCAATGCCGACCCGGTGCTGGCACTTCGCTTGCAGGATGTCGGTTGCGCGGCGGTGATGCCACTGGGCTCGCCGATTGGGTCCAACCGCGGGCTCGAGACGGAAGCACAGATCCGCATCATCATCGAACAGGCACGAGTGCCGGTAGTCGTCGACGCGGGCATCGGAGCACCCAGCCACGCCGCGCAGGCGATGGAGCTGGGGGCCGACGCGGTCCTCGTCAACACGGCGATCGCCATCGCCTCCGACCCGTCCGCCATGGCGCGGGCCTTCGCTGCCGCTGTGGCTGCAGGCCGTTGTGCTTACGAAATCGGCCTCGGCCATGCCGAAAACCGGGCAGTGGCGACGAGTCCGCTGACGGCTTTTCTCGACTCCAAATCCTGAGCGATCCAAAGACTTCCCATGTTTTCCGACCATTTTTCAGCTGAAACACTTCACCAACTGAACGAAAGCAGCCGCAAGGCTACGATCGAGCAGGTGGATGCAGTTCTCCGACGCCAAGGGCCACGGTCTCTGGAAGAGTTCGCCTGGCTGCTTTCGCCGGTAGCCACTCAACGCCTCGAAATGATGGCGCAGATGGCCCAACGGGTAACCCAGCGCAATTTTGGCAAGACGATTCGCCTGTTTGCCCCGCTCTATCTTTCCAACGAGTGCATCAACATCTGTAAGTACTGCGGTTTCTCGCGCAACAATCCGATTCCGCGCATCACGATTCCGGTCGAACAAGTGGTTGAGGAAACCCAGAAGTTGGCCCGCCAGGGATTCCGTTCACTGCTGATTGTGGCTGGCGAGCATCCGAAATACGTGTCAAATGGCTATGTCGAGGAGGTTATCCAGCGCTGCCTGCCAATCATGCCGAGTCTGGCACTCGAGCTGGGACCACTGGAAACCGAGCCTTACAAGCCTTTGGTCCGCGCGGGATGCGAAAGCCTGATCGTCTATCAGGAAACCTATCACCCGGAGACATATAAGGAGTTGCATACGGCCGGGCCAAAAAAACACTTTAAATGGCGCATGGACACTCCGGAGCGCGCCTATCAGGCGGGTTTCCGTCGTCTGGGGATCGGTGCCCTGTTCGGCCTCCACGACTGGCGCTTTGAGGCGCTGGCCGTTGCCGCCCACGCACGCCACCTCCACACTCACTGCTGGAAGGCGCAACTGTCGATCTCGGTTCCGCGCATGCGCCCAGCCGCCGGTGGTTTTCAGCCGGACCTGAAGTATCAAATGTCGGATACTCAGTTGGTGCAAACGATTGCGGCGATGCGGCTCTTGCTGCCCCACGCGGGCGTTGTGCTGTCCACGCGTGAACACCCAAGCCTACGCAACAACATGGTGCAGTTGGGCGTTACCCACATGAGTGCGGGTGCATCCACCGAACCGGGTGGCTACAGTAGCTTCGACGAGAGCCAGTGGGTTCAGACCAAAGACTCCCAGGAGGGCGAACAATTCCACATTGCCGACGAACGCTCGCCGAAAGTGATCGCAGACATGATTCGCTCCAAGGGCTACGAGCCGGTCTGGAAGGACTTTGACCAATCCCTGGTGACAGCCGCCCAAGGCGTCGCATGACCTTCAATTGCCTCCATCCATGATTCAAATCATCGCCAACGGAGAACACCACAGCGTCGAAGCCGAAACGCCATTACCGACTTTTGTCGAGTCGGTCGGCCTGACCCTCGACAAAGTGGTAGTCGAGCACAACGGCCAGGCGCTGACCCGTGCGGAAGCCAAAACCATTCAGCTGCAGGAAGGCGACCGCCTGGAGATCGTTCGCATTGTCGCCGGAGGATAACATTTGGAACTGATTGACCTGAATCCCAGCGGCGGCATCGGCGCCAACGCACTCTACCTTCAAATTGGCCCGTTTCGCATCGTCGTCGATGCGGGTATTCATCCCAAGCTGAAAGGCCGCGAAGCGCTGCCGAACTGGCAGGCGACGCTGCGCGATCCGCTGGACCTAATCGTGCTGACACACTGTCACCTCGATCACCTTGGGGCCATTCCACTACTTGCGAAGGACCATCCGGCGACACCGGTTGTCATGAGTCCGGCAAGCCATCTGCTGTTTCCACGCATGCTGCAGAATTCCGTATCCATCATGCGCCGCCAGCGCAGTGAGCTTGGCACCCCGTTATTCAGTCGTCGCGAAGTCGAAGCCACGCGTGGCCAGGCCGTCCCCCTGCACCCGCGCCAGCCACGCTTCTATAGTAGCGACAAGGGTGAGCAGATGACGCTGACGCTGTTCGAAGCAGGACACATTCCCGGCACCTGCGGAGTGATGTTTGAATACCGTCACCGCAAGATTTTCCATACCAGTGATGTCCTATTTGAAGATCAATGCATTCTCTCGGCAGCCCGTTTTCCGCGAGAAAAAGTCGATACATTGATCATGGAGACCACCCGCGGCGCCACGGAGCGCCCGAGCGGAAGCTCCCGCGAGAGCGAAATCGAACGCCTGCTGGAAACCATCCGCAACACGGTCAGCCACGGCGGCAGCGTACTGATCCCGGCTTTTGCCCTCGGCCGCATGCAAGAGCTGCTGGCAATTTTCCACCTGGCGAAGGAAAACCGGGAATTTCCAGATGTCCCGCTCTATGTCAGCGGCCTGGGCCTGGATCTGGTTGACTACTTTGACCAGATTTCCCGCGGCGGCGGCAACCTGCACTTCCGGCGCCGCGTCCTCAAAGACCTCGGTGCCCAACGCCTGCCCGAGTCCCACAAGGCCGGCTCCGAAGGGCCTGCCATCTACCTGGTCAGCAGCGGCATGATGGTCGCCCACACGCCTTCCTACAACACGGCAGCCTCCCTTCTCGGCAACCACCGCAACGCGATCTGTTTTGTCGGCTACTGCGATCCCGATACACCTGGTGGTGAGCTGCTGCAAACCCGTCAGGGCGAACGCTATCTGTTCGAGGCCATCGACCGCATCGAGCCGGTCAAAGCCCACATCGACAAGTTTGACCTCAGCTCCCACGCCAACCGCGAAGACCTGCTGGAGTTTGCCTGCGAGCTCGATCCCCGTGCAATTGTCCTCACCCACGGCGACCAACCGGCCCGCGACTGGTTTCGCGAACAACTGAGCGAACGCCTGCCCGATGCCAAGGTGTTCGATCCGCAGCCGCTGAAGCGGATTCTGGTGTAGCGGAAACGAGCCTGAGGACGTTGCCACTCCCGGCTGCGCAGTCGGGACGACTGCGCCTACGAGACTTCCTTCAGGATGCGCGCCAAGACGGCTTTCGACAACTGTGCCGGATTCTGACGATTGTTCGCAGATTCAACGATGCCTTCACTCAGGGCCTCGTCCAATCCGAACTGGGCGAAGCCGGGAAACTGCATGCGCTGCGTCCAATTCTGCAGGGTTTCAATAAGGAAATGCCGACAAGCCGCGTTGCTATCCAGCGATATGCCCGTCACGCCTGCCAGAATCCGGCCTGCACGGGACAACTTTTCCACAGCGACGGATTCCGCTGTATTCGCTTCCAGCCACAGCAAAGTTTCCCGCATACAAGGAGCCAGCAGCGCCCCGCAAACCACCCCATGTGGAATCGGCAGCCTGGCACCCAATGGACCGGCAAAGCCGTGCACAGTACCCAGATCCGCATGTGCCAGGCCGATGCCGGAGAGGTATGCGGCAATGGCCATGTCGTGCCGACACTCTGGTTCTACGGCAGGGTCGGGATCCAGCACCAATTTAGGCAAACTCCGGAAGGCGCACTCCAGCCCCCACTCCAGCCAGCGGTCCAGCAACGAAAATGACTTCGGTGACAAATGGGCCTCGAGCAATTGAGTCAGTGCATCCATGCCACAAGCCGCAGTGACCGAAACGGGACAGCCCATTGCCAGCTCGCCATCCAGGATCACTGAATGTGGACGAAAATTGCGGTGCCGCAGCGACTTCTTAAAGCCATCCGGCCCCACCCGGCTCAACACCGCATTGAAGCTGCCTTCACTCCCCGTCCCTGCAGTCGTCGGCAGCGCAATCCATGGCAGCGAACGCCCACTCGGTTGCCGGTCTCCCACCCCTTCGAGGTAACATTTCGTCGGTTCGTTTTCCTCCAGCAGGGCCGCCAATGCCTTGCCTGCATCCAGTACACTGCCGCCCCCAACCGCAACCACCACCGCCGGCTGCTTATGCGCTACCGCCTCCCGCGCCGCATCCACCCACAGGTCCGAGGGTTCGCCATCAACCCGCAAGTGTTCGACCCGCAGTCCGCGACCCTGCAACAGTCTGCAAAGCTCCACCAGACGACCCGAGCGCTCCAGCGACTTTCCGCCGGTCACCAATACCACACATTCCGAGCCCGGCTCCGCGACAAAGGCCTCCGTCCATTCCGCCAGCTTTTGTCGTCCACCCAGCGCATGCAACAGCCGGGGCAGTCTGCCAAAATCCGTTATGGCTTCAGTGTTTTCGAATTCCATGGATGGAGATTAACCCGACGGAGGGGCGGTTGACAATTCCTGTTGTGTAGAAAGAGAGCCGAATGCCTCGTTCGATCGGCCCATTACGCAATACGGGCGCGAGGGCGCGCCCGTCCCCGGGGGAGTGGAAATACGGGCGCGAGGGCGCGCCCGTCCCCGGGGGAGTGGACGCCTCGTCCACTCTAAACTCCCTACCCTTGACTGGCTGGGTTCGTAAGGTAACAGACAGCTTCCTGATTCTGCGGATCGGCCACCAGGCGGGCCTGGAGGTCGATGCGGTGAAGGTCGATCAGCTTGAGGTATTTTTCGAGGGTGTTGTATTCGGGTAGGTAGTGTTCCAGGTGGTTTGGGGCATTCTTGAAGAAGTCCTTTGCAAACTGACACTCAGGGCGTTCGGGGAAAACGGGTAGAAAGATGATCTGCTCCTCGACCAAGTCCTGGAAAAAATGGGTACCGTAGGAAACTTCGGGGGCATGCCCGCTCTCGGGGAAGGACATCTCCACAAGAACGTTGGTGTTGTCTATGTCTGCATAGCTAACATTCACTCCCAGCTCTGGATTGCTGCTACCCCAGCGGCCCGGGCCCATGAGAATGTAGTGGTAGGGGGCAATGTCCGGATGACTGTTGATCCGCCCCACCAGACGGCCAAGGGTTTTCCGGTCCGGTGGATAATCAATTGCGCCGTAGGCAGCCGGGTCGACGTAGATGATAAAACGCACGTCCTCGAAAGTGCCGCCGGTAATCACCCGGTTGGCGCGGAACAACACGTGTTCGGAGGCCAGGTTCTGTGGCAGGCGGATGTTCTCCAAGCGGTCGTGGGTCCACATTGGACGGCATTGCAGCAGGTTGAAACGCAGACGCCCACCTACCACCGAAGCGGTGAACTCAATATCGACCGGGTTCTGATAATGCCGCTCCAGAATGGCCAGGGCCTCACGCAACACACGGATCAAAGGCGTTTGCCTAAGCAGGTTATTGAAGGTCAGCACATAATGCGCATCCGGATCCAGAAACCGGGTGTAGGGATCTTTCATGTGCTCCTCGTCCCATGAGGACACCAACAGGTGCAATCCAGGATAAGGGACGTCCTCGAGAACATCCCACACCGACAGGGTCTGGAAGGTATTGTTCTCGAGATTGATCACGTCGATATCGTGCTGCGAATACTTGGCTGCCTCCACCCCTACTTCCGGGCGTAGATGTGGATGGCTGACCGCAATCAGGCGTGGGTAATCGCCACCCACCCGATCCACCGCCCGGGTGCCCATGCCAAAGACCAGGCGGACCATGCCCTGGTTCGGATCAATACGGTCATTCCAGGCGTAAAGGTTACGGGAGAAGGCAACCCCCGCCAGCATTGGGAAAAAGTAATTACGGTATTGATTGCCAGCGACCCGCTGAATCAAGACTCCCATCAATTCCTCACTGCCTTCCAGATTCCGGCGTTTGCGGTAGGACAAGGCGTCCGGGCTCAGCGAACTGGCATACACCAGTTTGAGCGCCCGCATCAACTGTTCGAGGCGCTCGTCCAGGCTGCCCTGATTGGGACAGAACTCGCTCCGGTATTTACCTGCAAAGGCCCCGCCAAAGCTGTCCTCCAACAAACTGCTGGAACGCGCAATGATTGGTGCGGTGCCGAAGTATTCCAGCATCTGCCGCAGGCGATCCACAATCTCCGGTGAGAACTTGCCGGCCAGGAAGCGCTTCTTCACGTCGGAATAGCTGATGCTTCCATCGGCGTAGCCACGGCTGCATTCGATCCGCAAGCGAAAGAGCTGATTCTGAACCAGGAAGGTATAGAAGATATCCGAGCCGATGTAATAAGAATCGTGATCGTCAATTACAGTCGGGTCCGAAAGCCCCTCACTCGGATCCTTGAGAATCTCACGGGCCAGCAACATGCCTGCGGCCTTGCCGCCAATGCGGCCACTGCCGATCAGACGCTGGCGCAGCTGCCACAGCGCATCCAGGCCCAGGAAGCGATCGGCCAGTTGGGTAAAGATCGGATGCCGACCCAACAGCATGCGCGAAAACTCGCCCTTGAGCGCATCCAGTTCCTCCTTCAGGAGGTCGGGTTCACGCGGATTCTTGGCACTCGAAAGGAGCTGTTGAATACTGTCCCAGGGCGAAGCCGGTCCCAGCGGTGGCGCCTGAGCGATCAACTTTGTATCGACAAATGGTTCCAGGCGATCAAAGGCCAATGACAGCTTATCGCCATCCAGCTGATGCGGGAAAAACATCTCGCTCGAATAGCGATCCCAGACCTTGTCCAGCTTGATAAACCGTGTGCTGGAACTGTGAAACAATTCGATCAGCACCTGGGTTGTGTTGTAGATACGCGCAACCGCCTGGTTGGTATGGCGTCGACGCAACAATCCGAAATAGGCAATGGTCCGCAGCTCGAACAAGAAGGGGCAGGCCGTTTGAAAGAAGTTGGCCAGCAATTCCTCCGTTGCCCAGGCATCGACAAGGTCGGACAGGCAATCAAAAATATAGAATGCACCCTCCCCCTTGGATTCGGCCAGCTCATGGACCGCCTGACTGAACTGGTCAAAGCCCTCTTCCGGGTCCAGGTCAACCTGCTCAACCTCAGCCCCCACTCGGGACAACACCGGAGCGTGACGTCCAAAACGCACATAAACCAGCTTGCGCCCCTCTGCCAAGGCACGGTCATGAAACAATTGAGCGAATTCCCTGTAATCGTCCAACTCGTCAATGTGCCAGACCACATTGTCCCCAAGGCGGAGCATGTCCATCAATCGGTCCAAGCCGGAATGGCCGGTGGAAGCCAGACTGCCTTCAGAAGGCAGCGAGCGGGAAAACGGGGTCGACTTCATCGCTGCATAGCTTAAGCATCTCTAATATAAGTTTGACAACAACATAAGTTCGATCTTCTGAAAGAATAAACCAAAACCCCCATGAGTACATCCAACACCCACAACCCATTTGCCATTGCCCAGGCACAATTTGACGAGGCAGCCGAGCTGCTTGGTCTGGAACCCGCAATGCGCGATTTGCTGCGCTGGCCCCGGCGTGAATACAAGTTCACAATCCCCGTCAGAATGGACGATGGTAGCACCGAAGTCTTCCACGGCTATCGCGTGCAGTACAACGATGCCCGTGGTCCCTGCAAGGGCGGCCTCCGCTGGCACGTCGAAGAAACCATGGACACCGTGCGGGCGCTGGCAGCCTGGATGACCTGGAAGACCTCTGTCGTCGACATTCCCTTGGGCGGTGGCAAGGGCGGAGTCACCTGCAACCCCAAGAACCTTTCCGACGGCGAGAAAGAGCGCCTTGCCCGCGGCTGGATGCGTGTCATGGCCCGCGAACTTGGTTTTGACCGCGACGTGCCGGCTCCCGACGTCTACACAACGCCCCAGATCATGGCCTGGATGATGGACGAATACGAAGTTATCACTGGCAAATCCCATCCCGCCGTCATCACTGGCAAACCCCTGCCCCTTGGCGGATCCCAGGGCCGTAACGACGCCACCGCCCGCGGCGGAGTGCTTTGCGTGCGCTACGCCTGCGAGCGCCTCAATCTCGATCCAACCGGCAGCTATGCCATTCAAGGCTTCGGCAACGCCGGCCAGCACGCGGCAACCCTGCACCCGGAACTCCTCGGCGGCGGCAAACTCGTGGCCGTTTCCGACTCCAGTGGGGCCATCTACAATCCCGACGGCATGGACCCCAAGGCACTGGTCAAACACAAGCTCAAGACCGGCCAGGTTGCCGACTTCCCAGGTTCCGAGGAGATCGACCCCGACAGCCTGCTCGAGCTGGACGTCGACATCCTCTATCCATCGGCCCTCGAAAACGTCATCACCCGTCAGAACGCACCCAAGGTCAAAGCCAAGCTGATCTGCGAACTCGCCAACGGCCCGACAACCCCCAACGCCGACAAGATTCTCCACGAGAACGGTATCCACGTCATCCCCGACTTTCTCGCCAATGCAGGCGGTGTCACTGTCAGCTACTTCGAGCAGGTTCAGAACAACATGAACTACTACTGGTCCCTCGAAGAAGTGCACCAGAAACTCGACTACCACATGTCCCGCGCCTACAAAGCCGTGCACGACATGCACGACTC
>JAFIGG010000039.1 GCA_020831485.1 Opitutales bacterium | reverse complement strand
TGGTTTACTGGAGTGGGGGGCGCGAGAATCTACGCCAAATACCAACGCCCAAAAGGTCGCAAGAGTTGTCCAGCCGTGCTGTTCTTTCACGGCTACAGCGCTCATAGCGGCGATTGGTGCGAGCGCCTCGGCTATGTGGCGGAAGGTTTCTGTGTGGCAGCGCTGGATTGTCGGGGGCAGGGAGGCCGGTCCGAGGACGTCGGTGGAGTGAAGGGCACGACCCTGCGGGGGCATATTGTACGCGGTTTGGACGATCCGGATCCTCAGAAGCTGCTCTTTCGTTCGATCTTTCTCGATACGGTTCAGCTGGCTCGGGTGGTGATGGCTTTCGACGAGGTCGATCCCGGGCGCCTGGGTGCGGCCGGAGGCTCTCAGGGCGGCGCCTTGACCCTGGCCTGCGCGGCCTTGGAGCCAAGGATTCGCAGGGCTTATTCGATCTTTCCCTTCCTATGCGATTACCAGCGGGTCTGGGAAATGGACCTTGCCCAGCACGCCTATGAGGAATTGCGCATGTTCTTTCGTCTACACGATCCCCTGCATGCGCGTGAACAGGCTATTTTTGAGCGCCTGGGCTACATCGATTGCCAGTATCTGGCGCCGCGAATTCGAGCCGAAATGCATATGGCGATTGGCCTGATGGATTCGATTTGCCCTCCGTCGACACAATTCGCGGCCTACAACCGCATTACCAGTAACAAAGACCTTACCATTTACCCGGATTTCGGCCATGAGCAGCTGCCGAAAGTGAATGACCGGGTCTTCAATTTCATGATGGAATTGGCCTGAGCGCAGGAAATACCTGTGAATCTCAAAAAACAGTTTGCATTGCAATTAAACTAACTGTTTTAAGAATATTTATTGAAGGGGCCATTCACAATTTTAGCTACGCTGGCGGGAAAGGCTGGGTTCAGCCTGATCGAGTTACTGGTGGTCTTGAGTGTGGTATCGCTCGCTCTGGGCTGGGGCCTGTTGCAGTGGTCCCGTCATTTCGAGCAGCGCAGCCAGGACCGGCAGTATCAACAGCAGATTGAGGACTGGGTTGATCAAGGCCGGCGCACCGCCCAAAGCGAAGGCAAGGTGGTGCGCCTCCGCATCGATGGCGATCAGTGCCTGATGGAAAGCGGCGATTCGCCGTTTTCGACCCGCTGGCGGAAGCTTGATTCAAGGCCGTTGCCGCCCCGCTGGTCTTTGGAGTCGGGCGGAACGCTGCTCCTGCTGCCGCATGGACGGCCCGTAGACAGCGTGCAATGGGATTTTGTGACTGCGGGTTCGGATTCTGGGCGAGGCGAGTTTGTTAGCGGCTGGAGGCTTTTGTTCTTTCTGAGTGGACCTGTCGAATGGGAGCGGTGGAAACGGTGAGAGGGAAAAAGGCATTCAGCTTGATCGAATGCATAGTCGCCATAGCACTCTTTGCTCTGGGGCTTTCCATCCTCGGATCTATGGTCAGCTGGAGCTTGAACGCATCGACGAGCGCTGGCCACACGGACCGCCTCGCGGCGGATCTCCTTCCTGAAGCCAAGGCGCTGGCAAAAAGCGGGATTAAGAATCGGGCAGGGGAGGCTGAGTGGATCGAAATCGCCTGGACCGCCCCAGCTGGAGTCTGGTTCTACAGGGTGCATGCAGGCGACGGCCGCAGCAGCCGCTGGCTGGGACCCTATCACCTCGCAGGCGACGAATGAACACGGCGCAAAAGGGATTCAGCTTGATTGAGTTGATGGCTTCGCTGGCGATTGGGGGCAGCCTGCTCTGGCTCTGCCTGCAGCTGTTCGTGGCATTCAGTGAGCGCTTGAGCGAGGCTCAGCAGGGATCACAGCTGAGGCTTGAAGCGCGCCAGATCCTCACCGCGATGGCAGAAGACCTCAGCACTGCTTTGGCCGTTGAAGTTGAGGTTGAGGCCGATCATACACGGGCGCTGCGACTGTTCGGCTGGGAGCGGAACGTTGAGTATCGCCGGCAGGGCAGCGATCACTGGCAACGCCGCCTATCCAGAGCAGACGAGCTGGGCGACTGGAGGCAGTTTGCGCATGGCAGATGGCAGCTGCGGGTTGAAGAAAACGGGGAATGGTTCGGCCTCGAGCTTTCTTTGGACGCAGGGCCGGTGTGGCGGCAGTGGGTTCGGTGTCGTTCCGTAAACTACTGACAACAAGCTTCTACCTTGCCAAGTAGTCCTTTGTTTCGGTAGGGCTAGGGTGACGATGGAACAGTCTCAAAATCCCAATAACGCGGGGGCGCCCAAGACCCTGGACCTCGAGATCAAAGATGCGCAGCTTATTTTCAATTCGGTTTGGAACGAACTGGTTGAGGATTATGGCGAAGAGAATCTCACGTTTCCGCGTGAAATCTTCTGGCTCAACGGCGCTCCCGGTGCCGGTAAGGGCACGCAGACCCGCTTCATCATGGACTATTGTGGCCTCACGGCCAAACCCATCGTTATTTCCGATTTGCTGAATAGTCCGGAAGCCAAACGCCTGAAGGATGCCGGAATGATGGTGGGAGATAGGGAAGTGACGTCCCTGCTGATCCGGCAGTTGATGGAACCCTCCTGCGCTACCGGCGTGGTAGTGGATGGCTTTCCACGGACCCAAGTTCAGGTTGAGTGTTTAAAGCTTTTCTATCAGAAACTCACCGACCTGCGGGCCCGCTACCTGGGAACGGAAAAATCTTCCCGCTTTCATAAACCCATTTTTCACATTGTTGTGCTTTACGTCGATGAGTCGGTCTCCGTAGACCGTCAGCTGAAGCGCGGGCGCAAAGCGCAGGAGCACAACAAGCGGGTTGAGATCACCGGAACCGGTGAACTCATGGAGATTCGCAAGACCGACCTCAGCGTCGAAGCGGCCCGCAACCGTTACCGAACCTTCAAGGAGATCACCTTTGATTCCCTCACGACCCTGCGGGAGATTTTTTACTACCACTTCATCAATGCGCAGGAGACGATAGAAGAGGTTCAGCGCCGGATTATTAATGAGCTGAAATACCAGAGCTCGCTGGAGTTGGATCAGGAGGTTTACGACACCATCGCCCGGGTTCCCGTCGCCGCGTCCATCCTCGTGCATGCCCGTCAGGAGCTGGTGGAACGTCTAGCGAATTATGCCACTCAGGACAAAGCTCTATTTGTGCGGGTGGTTGATTTTATCGACGAAAAGATCATGCCGATCGTTCTTCGTCACGCGATTTCCGGCCGCGCCTACATCAATACAGAAGATGCTCTATTCGACGACATGAACGCGCTGGCCATGCTGATTGATATATTCTCTGAGCGCGGCTATCACGCCGCCGTGGATGTTCGTCAGGAAGAGGTTCCGGACCGCGTTGATTTGGAGACCGGGCGCATATTCACCCGCCGAAAGAAAATCTTTCGCATCAGTATTCACTTCAAAGGCTCCGTGATCCGTCGCGGTTAATCAAAGACAGCAACTCAAACGTATTTTATGGATCCCCGTTACGCAATTCTCGCCGACAACCTGACCGGCTATTCCATCTCACTCAAGCGCGGTGAAAAAGTGCTGATTGACGCCTTCGACGTCCCGGACGACATCGTTGTGGCCTTGATTCGTTCAGTGCGGAAGCGCAAGGGCATTCCCTTTGTAAAACTGAACCACAGTCGAATTGGACGTGAATTGCTGATGGGGGCCAATGAACACCAATACGCGACTCTGGCAAAGCACGAGCTGTCCCAGATGAAGGATATGGATGCTTACATCGCGCTGCGCGGTTCTCTGAATATTTTTGAGACTTCCGACGTCCCGACGAAGAAAATGCAGGTGGCCATGAGCCAAATGCGCCCAGTGCAAAACTGGCGGGTCGGGAAGACAAAGTGGGTGGTGCTGCGCTGGCCGACACCGTCTATGGCACAGCAGTCGCTTTCGAGCACGGAAAAATTCGAAGACTTTTTCTTCGATGTCTGCTGCATGGATTACGCGCGCATGCTGCCCGGTCAGAGGGCGCTGAAACGCCTGATGGACCGCACGGACAAAGTCGAGCTCAAGGGCCCCGGCACCGATCTGCGATTTTCCATCAAAGGCATTGAGAGTGTGATGTGTGCCGGCACCTACAACATCCCGGATGGTGAGGTTTTCACTGCACCGGTGCGCAAGAGCGTGGAGGGCGTAGTGACTTACAATGCGCCTACTGTTTATCAGGGTGTTTCTTTTGACAACGTGCGGTTTGAGTTTTCAGAAGGCCGCATTGTTAAAGCCAGCTGCACCGGCGATCAGCGCAAACTCAAGCAGATCCTCGACAGCGATGAGGGCGCGCGCTACATCGGCGAATTTGCGATAGGGTTTAATCCGCATATCAAGGAACCTATGCGTGATATCCTTTTTGATGAGAAGATTGCCGGTAGTTTCCATTTCACTCCGGGGCAGGCTTATGAAGGGCTGGCGGACAACGGTAACCGCTCACAGATCCATTGGGACATCGTCAATATCCAGCGGCCTGAATACGGTGGCGGTGAGATCTGGTTTGACGGTAAGTTGATCCGCAAGGACGGCCTGTTTGTCCCCAAGTCGCTGCACAAGTTGAATCCGGAATACCTGTTGGGGTGATTCCTCTTCGTAGTCATTCAGTCTATGCCCACCGAACATTTGTCGATCGCTGATTTCATCCAACGCCTGCCCAAACCCGAGACCCACCTGCACATCGAAGGGGCGCTGCCCTGGGAATTGATCAATGAGCTGGAGCCAGGCCGGTTTTCGAGTCCACCGGCCTCTTGGGATAAGAATTATCGCTTCCAGTCGTTCGCCGCCTTCGAAACCGAGCTGCTGGATATGGCCGGGGCCTGGTATCAAAGTCCCGAGCGTTACCACATTGCGGCCAAACGCATTCTGAGCCGACTTAAAGATGAGCAGAATGTGCGCTACCTGGAAACCAGTTTCGCCAGTGGTGTCGTCGAACACTTCGGACTCGACGGACAGCAAGTGGCACGTGCAATCAAGCAAGCGAGCCCGCCCGGGATGGAGGTGCGCGTGTTCATGGGTATTCACCACGACGGTTACACCGATCGATCGCGGGGATTTATTGAGGACAGCATTCACTGGCCGGAACTCGACGGACTGGATTTGCACGGCGCGGAGGAAACGCCTCTTGAGGACTGGGCCTTTGACCTTTGGGAACGGGCCCGGGCCAATGGTAAGTTCACCAAGGCGCATGCCGGTGAATTCATGGGCCCTGAATTTGTTCTGCGGGTGGTCGAGGAACTGGGTGTCAGCCGGATCCAGCACGGAGTTCGGGCTGCAGAAGATCCCGATATTCTGCCCCGTCTGGCTGCGGCCGGTGTGCGTATGGATGAATGCCCTATCAGCAATCTGAAACTGGGTGTGGTGCCTTCGATGGAGGCGCACCCGATTCGGCAGCTGCTGTCCGCAGGCATTCCCTGCACCATTAGCACGGACGACCCCATCTCGTTTGGCAATACCCTGAAAGACGAATACATGGCACTGCATGAGTCGCTCGAATTCAGTGCCGATGAACTGGCGGTCCTGGCGTCCAATGGCTTCGAACAAGCCTTGGTCGACAAGTCATTGAAAGACACTTGGCTACAGGAAGTACGGGACTGCCTGGATGCCTACCGCAAGGGCCGCTGATGACCGAGCCGACTGAGCCGTCCGAGTGGTCACTGACGATCGCCGATGGTCGGCGTGCGGAACGCGCCGATAAGGCCCTGGCCCAAGCCTTCCCGCAGTTTTCCCGCTCGCGTTTGCAAAAGTTGTTCGCGGTTGGTCGTGTCTGGCGCGAGGACGAATCGCTTTCGCAGAGCGACAAGGTTCGGCCAGGCGATACGATTCAATTTACAGTTCCTCCGCCCGAGCCGCTGGACTTGACGCCGGTGGCGATTCCTCTCGACGTGGTTTTTGAGGACGAGGACTTGCTGGTCATCAACAAAGCCTGCGGAATGGTCGTGCACCCTGGCAATGGCACCGGACCCGACACCCTCGTGCACGCCTTACTGCACCATTGCAAGGGAGCTCTGAGCGGTATTGGCGGCACTGAACGGCCCGGAATCGTTCATCGTCTCGACAAAGAAACCAGTGGGCTAATAGTCGTTGCCAAGAGCGATGCAGCCTTTAGCGGCCTGGCCCGCCAATTCGCCGAACGCAAGGTCGGGAAAACCTACCGAGCACTCGTGATGGGCCGGCCACAGCCCGCCACGGCTGACATCATCGAACCCATCGGTCGCCACCCGGTCCAGAGAACCCGGATGGCCGTGCGATCCGATGGCCGCCCCTCTCACAGTCGCTACCACCTGCTCGCCAGTTACGCCTCGGATAAGGTGGCACTGGTCGACGTCGACATTTTCACCGGGCGAACCCACCAGATTCGCGTTCACATGGCGCACATCGGCCATCCTCTGGCCGGCGACAGCCTCTATGGATACCGGTCGAAAACCTCCCCCTGCGAATTTCCCAGAGTAATGCTCCATGCCGCCCAAATTACGTTCCGGCACCCCGTGTCCCAGCAGGATTTGAATTTTCAGGTAGATCCGCCACACGACTTTTCCAAAGCTGTCAAGTCTTTGGAATGCTAAGAAGTAATGAGTCTGGTGCCTTGTTTTGCCATTGTGTTCGGGCAAGCTTGTCCTCATGGAATCTGCGGACAGCCAAGCATTGGGGAATATGGGAGAAGCGGCGGCCTTGGGCTATTTGGGCGAGAAGGGCTTTCGCCTGCTTGCCCGTAACTGGCGTCATGGCCGCGGTGAGATTGACTTGATCCTGCGCGACGAATCGACCCTGATATTTGTCGAAGTGCGCGCCCGCCGCAGCGGAGCCAAAGTGCCGCCCTATGAAAGCATCCGCCAGCACAAATGGCGTGTTCTCCGGCGAACCGCCCTCGCTTACTACCGCCGGCTCTACTGGCGTCCGAAAACCCTGCGCTTTGACGTCGTCGCCGTCCAACACGAGGCGGGCATGATTAAGGACATCCGTCATTACGAAAATGTGGGCTTGTTTGGCCGGTATGTTTAGAACAAAGAAGCTGAAGGAGCGGGCTCCTTCAGCTTCTGTTTGATAAAAGATTGACTGGGTCAGCTCAGATAATGCCCTGGCTTTTGACGGTATCGCGTTCGGCGATGAGTTCGTCGATGCTGGTTTGGATCTGTTGTTTGCTGTAGGTGTTGAGGGGAAGGCCCTCGACGACTTTCCAGTTCTTGCCGTCGCTGGTGACGGGGAAGCTGGTGATAAGGCCTTCTTCGATTCCGTATTCACCCTTGCTGGCTACGCAGACGCTGTTCCAGTCCCCGGCTTTGGTCGGGGTGGTGAGGTTGACGACGGTGTCGATGATGGCGTTGGCTGCGGAGGCGGCGGAAGAGGCACCTCGGGCTTCGATGATGGCGGCGCCGCGTTTGCCGACGGTGGGGACAAAGGTTTCCTTCAGCCAGGCTTCGTCGCCAATGACTTCGTTCGCCGGTTTGCCGCCGATTTTGGCGTTGTAGAAATCCGGGAACATGGTGGGGGAGTGGTTGCCCCAGATGGCGAGGTTGCTGACCTCGGTCACGGGGACGCCGGCCTTCTGCGCGAGCTGCGTCAGGCCACGGTTTTCATCCAAGCGGGTCATTGCGAACCAGCGATCCTGCGGAATTGATGGTGCGCTGTGCATGGCAATGAGGCAGTTGGTGTTGCAGGGGTTGCCGACAACGACAATGCGAACATCGTCCGCCGCATTGGCCTCGATGGCCTTGCCCTGGCCGACAAAGATCTTGCCGTTGATGCCGAGCAGATCGGCGCGCTCCATGCCTTTTTTGCGTGGGACCGAACCCACGAGCAGGGCCCAATTGACGTCTTTGAAGCCCTCATTGAGGTCTGCCGTGGCCACAACATCCGTCAACAACGGAAAGGCACAGTCGTCGAGCTCCATGACTACGCCTTTCAGCGCGGGCAGGGCGGGTTCAATTTCAATCAAATTCAAGGCGACCGGCTGGTCCGGGCCAAACATGGCTCCGGATGCAATGCGGAAGAGCAGTGCATATCCAATTTGACCGGCTGCACCGGTGACGGCGACGCGAATAGGCTTTTTCATATTAATGTTACTTATTTTAGATTAAGTTTCCTGAAAAATGAACTAATGTAATGAAGGCGTGTAAAGTCTATTCGGGGATTCCAAGACCGACTACCTGGCCGAGAACTTTAGGAATTGACCGCGATTGGCGGCACAAATTCTTCCAGAGGAATTAACTCAGCATCTTTCCAAAGGCCTTCGAGATTGTAGTATTCCCGGATCTCCTTGGTGAAAATATGCACGATGAAATCGTAGGCATCGACAACGGTCCAACCGGAGCGGTCGTTTGGGTTGGTGCCCATGGTCTCGACATCGAAAGGCTCTAAAGCCTCGTTGACGTATTTGCCGAGTGCACGAAGGTGAGGGTCGCTGTTGCCCGTCGCGAGGATGAAATAGTCGGTGATGGATGATATCCCTTTGACGCAGAGGACTTTTATATTCTCCCCCTTTTTTGCGTCGAGCACCTGGCAGCAGGCGCGTATTTGTTCGTAGGTGGCGTCCTTTTGGTTCGCTTCTATATCCATCATATCATTGTGCGCTATATCCGTAGAGTTGCTTATGCTTGATCCAATTAAATACATCCGGATCGAGCTGATTGTCAACTGACTTTCCTGTTTGAATGCGCTCGCGAATCTGGCTGGAAGCGAGGTCGATTGGTTCATTTTCGATCGCCTGCCAGCGCAGCCCGGGCAACGCTGGCGCCTTTACGACGCTTCCAGGCCTCACGCACACAAGGAAGCGGACCAATTCAACGAGTTTTTCAATTCGCCACCACTGCTCCAGTTGGGTAAATTGGTCGGCTCCGAGCAGCCAGTAGAGGTCGGTGTCGGCTTGTTCCGCGCGAATGGCCTCAACGGTGCGCAGCGAGTAACTGGGCGGAGGCAGTTGCAGTTCGCCCTCCCAAACATTCAGCTTTGGCCGGCCCCGGATCGCCGCGCGGATCATGGCCAGGCGGTCATGGTCGTCGGCCTGTGGACGGCTGCCTTTTAGCGGGCTCTGAGCTGCCGGAATGAACCAGACGGCGTCCAGCCCAGCTTGTTCGAGTGCCGTCTCGGCCATCAGCCGATGGCCGCGGTGAATCGGGTCAAAGCTGCCGCCGAAAAGCCCGAGGCGTTGCGGAGGCCGGATTGCTTTGTTGGGCTCAGTGGACATTGAGAGCCCTCCAGGAAACCCAGGCGCTGGACACCACCATGATCAGCGCGGCGACGACAGGGTGCAGCATGCCGGCGGCCGCGAGGCCCATGCCGAATACGTTGTAAATGAGTGCATAAGTCATGTTGCCCTGCAGCCGGTTACGGATTTTGCGGGATTGCCGAATACCGAGGATCAGGGGTTCGAGCTTGGCCCCCATTAGCAGGGCGTCGGAGGTGGACTGGGTCAACGGGGCAGCGTTGGCCATTGCTATGGATACAGGCGCTTCGGCCATGGCGGCAGCATCGTTGATGCCATCGCCGACGTAGACTAGGCGCGGGTGTTCGGTCTTCCAACTGCGCACTCGCTCGGCTTTGGCCTCGGGCAGAAGTCCGGATTCGATAGGCAGCCCTGCGGGTAAACCGGCGGCCTGTTGAGGGTCTCCTGTGAGGACGTCGCAGCGGATGCCGAGTTGCTTGAGTTCTTCCAGTGCGCTGAGGGTATCGGAGCGCCAGGCTTCCTCAAGCAGGACGAGGGCTGCGGGCTGATCGTTGACGCTGACCAGGATCTGCTTCTTGCCTTTGCCGCCACTGTTCGTGGTGGTTCGGCTCTGCATCCAGTCACGGGTTTCAGCGCCAAACCATGAGGGTTCGCCGGCACGGATTCGCAGTCCTTCAACCCGGCCTTCGACGCCTTTACCGGGAAATTCATGAAACTCCTCGACTTCCTTGCGCGGGCCTTTGCGCAGTTTGGCTAGGGCCCGGGCAACCGGGTGTTGGCTGATGCCTTCGAGGGAGGCGAGGGTGTCCAGTAGCTCGCGCTGGCGCGCTTGCCAGTCGGCACTGAAGTGCACGGTGCGGGCTTCGAGTTCTTCTTCGCTGAGGGTGCCGGTTTTGTCGAAAACGATGCGGTCGGTGGTGGCGAGGGCGTCGAGCAGGCGCCCGCTGCGTGAGTGGATACCCAGCTGGCTGAGCGCATACAGTCCGCGCGCCAGCCCGACCGGCATCGCCAGTCCGAGCGCGCAGGGGCAGGCGACCAGCAGCACGGCCATGCTGTTGAAAAGGGCCACCCACCAGATCGGTTGCAGCCAGAGCCAGAACAGCAGGGTTGCCAGGCTGACCAGAGCCACCAGCGGCACAAACCAGACCATGATGCGGTCTGCCTGCTGCTGGAGCTGGGAAGGGGACTGGCGTGCGCTTTCGACCATTTCGAGCATGCGGTCCAGGGCCCGGCGTCCGGATTGGTCCCGGCCAACCTCGATCCGCAGGTCGCCATCGACCGACCAGGATCCGGCTTGCACGGCGTCGCCCGCGGCGCGTGAAACCGGGTTCAGTTCCCCGGTCAAGGCGGTTTCGCGAATGTATGCTTCTCCTATTAAAATTCTGCCGTCTAAGGGAATTGGTTCGCCCGGTTGCACCTGAATCTGCTCGCCGATGCGGATCCGGTTGACGCTGACGCGCTCACTCGCTCCATCTGTCTGAATCCGGCTGGCGACGGAGAACACCGAACGCAGGGAGGAAACTGCCCCGCGGGCTTTGTCGCGCTGAATTCGTCCCATCCATTTGCCGAGGCTGTAAATCAGTAGCACAACAACGACGACTTCGTAATAGACGCTGGCGGCCGCCGTAGCGGTGGCGATAACGGAGCCAGTGAAGGCGCCGAGAAGGCTGAGCATAAACAGTGACTCGACCGAAATGCGGCCGCGGCTGAGGTTGTTCCAGGTTTCGACCAGCAGTGTGCGCCCAAACAGCAGCAGCGCCACCACGACGGTGAAAATTAGAAAACCGTGAATGCCCCAGTAGGCCGCGCCGAAAGGAGTCGGCCCTTCGCCCGCAAGGCGGGCGTTGTTGTAGCCCAGGCCGACCACCATGCCCTGGCCGGCAAGGGCGAGGCAGATCGCCAGCTTAAAGACAAAGCGGTCGCGCGGCTCCGCTGGCTGCTCGTCGCTGCCGTGGCAGGCGCAGGCGAGTTCGGTAACCGGAAGCGATGGATCCAGCGTGGTGTCTCCAGAGGTCGTCATTGCGAGGACACTTCAATGCTGGCCGAGAACGCCTTGCAGGCGTTGCAGGGCTTCTTCGATCGCTGCCTGGTCGGCGGCGAAGCGGCTATCCTGCCGCCAGTTTGCCAGCTGGTCGCGGCTTGCCTGCAGACGGCTGAGGATGGTCGCGGCATCCGGGTAAACTCCCTCGGACAAAAGGTTATGGGAATGACTGAAATGGAGGTTAGGCACCTGAGCATAGAAGGCCCTCCGCTCGGCGGGCGTCAATGCGGGATTGAGCAGATAGACTTCGGCGAGCTGGACCCCCTCCGGTTGCTCCAGCGGAGCACGTGCCCAGAGCGCGGCGCGGCGCTTGGCCGGATCACCCCTGAGAGGGGTTTCCGTCCAGACTGCGAGCTCGCTGAATGTTTCCGCCCCACTGCGGTCAATCAGTCGTTCCAGAGTAAGGTAAGCAGCATGGCCGAGCACCGGATCCTGCGGACCGTGGCCCAGCCATTCGGTGAGTGTTGGCAGGGCGGCTGTGGACTCCAGTGCCACCCAGGTGTCAAATGCTTCGAGGAATCCGACTCCGGGCGCTTGAACCCAGTCGGCCTTGAGGATGAGGCGTTGCATCTGCGTTTCCAGCTGTTCCGGCGCGGAAGGATCCCTGTCCAGGGCATAGCGGCCAAAGTTGCGCAGTTGCAGGGCAAATTCGTCGGCGAAGTCCGGTAGCTCCCGGCGAAAGGCGGCTTGCGCATACTCCGCGGCCAGTTCCGGGCTCATGCGCGCGAGCTGATCGATGGCAAAGGTTCTGAAGCTTGGAGCTCCCACCAGCTTGCCCTTGGCCGCCAGCTCGAACCAGATTCCGGTAGGCAGGTCGATTCCGGCCTCAAGCCAGGCGAGCAGCTGGGCCAGAGCTTCATCGAGCGCAAGGGCTTCAAGTTCTGTGCGCAGGGCTTCCAGCGCCGGGCCGTTGACTGCGGCAGCATGCGCTTGCAGGCCCAGCTCGCTGAAGTCAAAGCCAGTGGACTCCAGGTGAGGGCGGGGAAGCCCGTCGCTCCGTGTAGGCGGTTGGTCGCCGCCGGGCATATGGTACATGGACGAGGAACCGGGCTCCTGTTGTTCCTGAGCCGGTGCTTCGTAGCGCTCGACCGATTCGCGCCATTTCAGGAAAAACAGAAACCAGCTCAGCGTCAGGACGATGAACAGGAATAGGGCCAGTAGAAATGCCTTGCGTATGGGCATGCTAAACAACTATCTTGATCTTAATGAATTTCCATCCAAATCTTGCTTTTATTCAGGGGATCGGTGGTCCCGAGCTGCTGATCATCCTTGTGATTATTCTGCTCCTCTTTGGCGCAAAGCGCTTACCTGAGCTGGCCAAAGGGCTGGGTAAGTCCATGAAGGAGTTTAAGAAAGCGACTCAGGAAGTGCAGGAAGACTTCAAGGAAGCCATGGATTCAGCAGATCCAAGCAAGCCTTACCCGAAGCAGCAGGATGAGTCTGCTCCCAAGGCCTCTGAAGGCCTGAAGCGGGATCCGGAAGACCCGACAACTGAAGAAGCTAAAAAGCCGCAGGAAACCAGCGGCTCCAAGTAAGCTTTTGTCACTGCCACATTGGCGGGTTCTGGCATTCGGGCTTGAGAACGCCGATGCAGGGCAGCTCGCGATAACGCTCGGCAAAGTCCAGACCGTAGCCGACCACAAACTCATCCGGGATACTGAATCCTACAAAGTCAGGCTTCAGCGCAACCTCCCGGCGCCCGGTCTTTTCCAGCAGCACGCAGAAGCGAAGTGAGGCCGGTTTCAGGCGCTGGATTTCCTTGCGCACCCTGGCCATGGTGTGGCCGGTATCGAGAATATCATCGATGATCAGCACGTGGCGGTCCTTCAGGTCGAGCCGCAACATATCGACGATTTCGGGTTCTTGCTGAGGCGAGTCGCTGTCCAGATAGCTGGCCACCCGCATGCAGTCGAAGCGGAGCGGGCACTGGATGCGGCGCATCAGGTCTGCGGTGAACGGAACCGCGCCGTTGATAATTGCAATCAGTGTCAGTTCCTCGCAATCCCCGTAGGCTTTGGTAATCGCCTGGCCCAGCGCCCGAATGCGCGACTCGATGGCTTCGGGGCTGACAAGGACTTTCTGGAGATCGGGATGCATAACTTCTAGATTAGTAGTCTCACCACTTGGATAAGTTTCAAAGCCCGCTCGAGTGTCAACCCTGAAGGAATTGAATAGGGTTTTTGCGATGTCTGGAACCCGTTTCCGCAAAGTATGCACTTGTCTCTGGAGCTTTCTGAAGCCTTGATGGATGGCCTTATGGCTTCTCTTTGGTTACCCTGTATGCGTTGGGGCGCGAATCTTGTTTTGTTTTGGGCGTTCGGATTTCAGTTGTCCGCGGGCGAGCTACGGATCGCTGCGAGTGATTTGATGCCGCCCGCATGGGTGGAAGCTGTTCAGACTGCTGCGGCTGAAGCTGGACTGACGGTCACTGTTCAGGTGCCCGGGACGGTGCATGCGCAGAATGCCTTCGAGAGGGCTGAGGTTGACCTGATAGTGGTTGGTCAGGTGGACGTGTCGGAAGCGACCGAGGGAGTTCAATCGATGGCCTATGCCTTTCAGCTGGTTCGGGTGGTAGTCCCTGAGGCGAACCCTCTGCAGACCATCGATTATCGGCAGTTGCGCGAGATTTTTGGAGACGGTGGACGCGGTGACCAGTGGGGTCGATACGTCGAAGGAGGCGCCTGGCGCAGCCGTCCAGTTCAGCCGCTTGCGGTCCGGCACGGGGATCACTTAAGTTTCGAGATATTCAGTCAGCATGCTCTGGAAGGGCGGGTACCTCGTTCCAACGTCCGGTTCTTTGATTCCTCATCATCAGCCCTGAATCAGTTGCGTAACGAAATAGGTGGCATTGCCTTGATTCCGTCTGCAGTCGTTGGCGATGGCCTGCGGGTGCTTGCGGTTGCGCCGGATGCCGAGCAGCAGGCTTACCCGCCATCCGCCGAAAACGTATTGTTCGGGGATTATGCGATGCGCTTGCCTTTTTATTTGCATTGGCGTGATGGCGGCGATGCCGCTGGAGTGGTCAGCAAGCTCCTTGAAGTGCTGTTATCGGACACGGTGCTTTCCCGGTTGGAGGCGGAAGACTGGATGCCTTTGCCGGAGCGTGAGCGCCAGGCTTACCTTGAGGCTTTCGCCGATTGAGTGCTTTGGGTGGATTTTTGTTGCGGCCCGCGAAATGCGGACTTAAATCGCGGCTCCCAAATGATGATGAATCGGCAAACAGGTATTTTGGCATTGGAAGACGGCACTGTCTTTCGCGGATTGGCTTTCGGCGCGGGGAAAACCGTGGTCGGCGAGGCCGTTTTCAACACGTCGATGACGGGATACCAGGAGATTCTCACGGATCCCTCATATTTCGGTCAGATCGTGACGATGACGGCTTCCCAGATCGGTAATTACGGCGTGAACCCGGACGACGAAGAGTCGGATGGACCAAAGGTAGCTGCATTTGTTGTGCGCGACCTGAGTCCGGTTGCGAGTAACTGGCGCAGCCGTCAATCGCTGGACGATTACCTCAAGGCCAACGACATTCCCGGCCTCAGTGGCATAGATACCCGTGCCTTGACCAAGCGTATCCGTGTGCATGGCGCCTTGAAAGCCTGCCTGAGCACCGAGGACATCAGCGACGAAGAGGCAGTGCGACGTGCTCGCGACTGGGAGGGCCTGGTCGGTGTCGACTATGTGCGTGAGGTGACCTGCAAGGAAATTTACGACTGGGAGAATGATCAGGAGCCTTTCACCGTCGAGGGCACCCACTTGCACCGAAAAACTGAAGAGCCGCGCACGCGCTATCGGGTGGTCGCTTTTGACATGGGTGCCAAGCGCAATATTTTCCGGAAACTCAGTCAGCACGGTATGGACGTCACGGTTGTTCCCGCCGATACCTCAGCGGAGCGCATCAGGGAATTGAATCCAGACGGCGTGTTCATCTCCAACGGCCCGGGCGATCCGGCGGCCGTGACCTATGCGCACAAGACGATTGCTGATTTGCTCGAAGATTACCCGACTTTTGGCATCTGCATGGGGCACCAGATCATCAGTCATGCTTTGGGTGCAAAGACGATGAAGCTGAAGTTTGGTCACCGTGGCGCTAACCAGCCGGTCAAGAATTTCGAGACGGGTGCTGTATCCATTACCGCCCAGAATCACGGATTCGCCTCCCGCCGTGAGGACATTGAGGGCTGCGGAGCGGTCGTAACCGAAGTGAACCTGAACGACCAGACCGTCGCGGGCCTGCGCCACGCAAGCTTGCCGGTGTTCAGCGTCCAGTATCACCCGGAAGCCTCGCCTGGCCCGCACGACAGCGATCCGCTTTTCGACCACTTCTACCAGCTGGTCGCCAAACGGGCCGAAGCCCGCAAGGCTTCGGGCAATGCCTGAGGATCACGCGCAGCGCTTCGGCGGCATCGCCCGCCTCTATGGTCAGGCAGCTCTGGATCGTTTTCAGGCCAGTCGCATTGCTGTGATTGGATTGGGAGGTGTCGGCTCCTGGACGGTCGAGGCTCTGGCCCGCAGCGGCATTGGGAAGATGACCCTGATTGATCTCGACGAGGTTTGCCTGACCAATATCAACCGCCAGCTGCCGGCTTTGTCGTCGACGATTGGTCGACTCAAAGCGGAGGTCTTAAAGGAGCGCATTGGCGAAATCCATCCGCAGTGTGAGGTGATTGTCGAACCGGTTTTTTATACCGAATCGACATCCGACCGCCTGCTGGCACCGGGCTACGACCTGGTGATCGATGCCATCGACAGTCATTTCCAAAAATGTCACTTGCTGGCAACCTGCCGCGAACGCGGCATTTCCGTTGTCAGCTGTGGCAGCGGTGGTGGACGCACCGACCCCACCGCAATCCGCACCGCCGACCTGACCAAGAGCTTCAACGACCGCCTGCTGATGGTCACCCGCAAACAACTGCGCGTCCACTACGGGTTCCCCCGCAAGGGCAAGAAGTTCAACATCCCCTGTGTCTTCTCCGAAGAACTGCCCCGGCCACTGCCCGACGATGTCAGCTGCGACTCCACCCGCCTGAACTGCGACGGCGGCCTCGGCAGCGTCACAACCGTCACCGGCGCCCTCGGCTTCGCCCTGGCCTCGCTTGCCTTGAAGCAGCTTCAGGAACAAATAGGGTAGCGCCCGGTTCGACGAACAGGGGGGGAGTTTGGATGGATTGATGGAATGTTGGAGTTTTGGATAGCTGCATTTCGTTGAAAATACTTGAAATACGCATGCGTATCTAATATACGTATGCGTATGAAAACTAGAGTAACTCTTACTGTTGACCCCAAGGTCTCTCATCGAGCCAAAGATGTGGCGCGACGTCAGGGGATCAGCCTTTCCGCATTGGTGGAAAAATTGCTGGCCGAGGCTGCCTGCCCGTCGTCTGCGAAATCTTCCACTCCTTTCTCCGAGCGTTGGAAAGGGAAGATGGAGCTGGAGCCTTCGTCGGACGAACGTTCCTCTCGCCTGCACGCTAAATACAAACTGTCCAAGCAATGATGCGGCTTTTTCTGGATACCGACATTCTTCTGGATGTGCTGCTGGAACGCGAGGAGCACTTTGAAGCCAGTGCAGCCGTCCTTGATTGGGCGGAAGCCCATCCGGGAAAATGTGCGGTTTCCTGGCATGGGTTGGCAAATATCCATTATCTCAGCAAAGACGGGGCTTGGGGCTTCATTGAGGAACTGACTGACTTTTGCGTGGTCCCCGGAGCGGGAACGCCGGAATTGAAGAGAGCCCTGCAGTTGGGCTTTTCCGACCTCGAAGATGCCATGCAGACCGCCACCGCTCTACTTTTTGGCGCGCAAGTCATTGTCACCCGTAATCTCTCCGATTACAGGCTTTCGCCCATTAAAGCCGCCCGTCCCGCAGATATCACGCTCCAGTTGTAGTCTAAGGCCTTCTTTCGCTTCTACCTTCCTGCTCAGGAGGGCGAACTTTGACACGTTTTGAATCATCAGCTAGGGCCCCGCCTTCGGCCAGCGGCCGTCTCGGCGAGACGGGCCCGATCCAACGCCATCTGAACCCGAATCAAGCTAGGGCGCTCTCGCCGAGAGCGCCGCGAATCAAAAGAGGTCCGGCTTCGTTCACCTCAAATCAACCCCGACTCATTGAAACTGTAGTAGCCGATACCGCGTGGATCGTGTTCGGTTTGGCCGATTATAATGTGGTCGAGACAGTCGATTTGCAGGGTCTCACCGGCTTTGCGCAGTTCACGGGTGACCTGAATGTCGGCTGCGCTGGGAGCGGGGTCGCCGCTGGGGTGATTGTGGGCGCAGAGGATGGCAGCGGAATTGTGGCGGATGGCTTCGCGGTAGACCTCGCGTGGGTGGACCAAGCTGGCGGTAGCGGTGCCGCTGGTGACTGCGCGGGCAGCAATGAGACGGTTCTTGCGGTTGAGACAGAGAACCCAGAAGCGCTCGACATCCAAACCGTGCAGGCGAGGGCGCAGCCAGTGAAAAACCTTCTCCGGTGTGTCGAGCAGAGGCTTCACAGTTGGGCCCTGACTGAGAATGCGGCGTGCCATTTCAACCAGAGCGATTAATTGCAGCCCTTTTACCAGGCCAATGCCGTCAAATTCTCTGAATCGCTGAAGGTCAAAAGCCAGTAGCCCACTGAGGGAGCCGGCCTCCGCAATGATGCGTCGGCAGAGTTGCAGGATGTCCTGCTTTTGAGTGCCCGTGCGCAGCAGCACCGCTAGCAACTCCGCGTCCGAAAGACTTTCAGCCCCGTTCGACTCAAGCCGTTCCTGCGGCCGTTCCGCAATGGCGAGCTGAGCAATTCGGGAGGATGTGTAGTTTGTTTCAGTCATTAGAATTGAAATCGATCCCGATTTCGATAATTTTCAATAATCTTTAAAACGTTATTTTTATTTGGATCAAGCTAGATATTCCGGGAAAATTAACATTGTCCGTTGGAAGGCTGATGCAAATGATGGTGGGACATGTGCGAATCGTCTTCAGAGCTTCCCAGGCCCTTCGGGTTGTCCTTCTTCCGCGGCAATGCGGCGATGGCCGTGGACCGCCTTCGGCAGCGGGGAGGGCTTCTGGTGGCGCCGTCCGGACCGGGCTTGGCAGAGGTGGATCGGTTTCCTCTCTATGCCGAGGCTTTGCGGGATGCGGATCTTGTACTTATCGACAGCGGTGCGCTGGTTTTGGGTTGGGCTCTGATGACGGGAGAGTGGTTGCCCAGGCTTTCCGGATACGCCTTCTTCGATCATCTGATTGCTTCCAAAGGCATTGACTGGGCAGGCGACAGTTTGTGGGTGCTGCCGTCTGTGGCTGAGGCCAATCGCTGGCGCGCTTACATGCAGGCACATGGCCAGCCACTGCCGGATGAAGCTATTTACATCGCACCGATGTATGAAGACGGTGAGGCTTGGGATCCCATTCTTTTGGAGCGCCTGCGCCAGCGGCCGGTGCACTGGGTTTTGATTCAAGTTGGCGGCGGTGTTCAGGAGCCTCTTGGAGCTTGGCTGAAATCCAACTTGGAGGGCCCGCACGCAATTGTCTGCACGGGTGCAGCAATGGCTTTTGTCACCGGCAGTCAGGTGCGGATTCCATGGTGGGCCGACCGCATGTTCCTGGGCTGGTTGCTGCGGATATTTTCGCATCCACGGATCTATGGGCGACGCTACATCCGTGCCTTCCGGCTTTTTGCACAAATGCTGCGAACCTGTGTTTGACTAATTAAAATTAAGTTATTTCCTGCTCGTTATGTCCGATTCCAATCCAGACACAGCGGTTCCTGCTCTGAAGCTCTTTGGGCTGCGCGAAGGGAAATACAGCTACCGGGGTCTGCTCTGGTTCGCCGGCGTCTATCTGGGGGCCTTTCTGCTGGCTGGATTGTTGGCACCGCCCTTGTATGCGCTGGTCGGCTGGCTTGCGGAACGCGGGGGCGAGGAGTCGTTGTGGGCCTACCTGCATTCCAAGCCCTTTGACCGATATGTCGACCGGGTTCGTATGCTGGCTACAGCAGTCGCGGTGCTTTGGCTCATCCGGTACTGTGGCTTGTGGGGACGCTTTGGCTTTGACTGGAGTCGCAATGGAACCCGTCAATTCCTGTGGGCCTTCGCGGCTGGAGTGATTATGCTGGGGCTGATGTTGCCCTTGCAGTTTGTTTTCCTGGATCTGCAGTGGCAACTGCCGAGAGCGTTTCCGGGCTTGCTGCAGGCGCTGCTCGCTGCTGTTCTAGCCGCATCGCTCTTGAGCTGGTTGGAGGAGGCTATATTTCGGGGCATGTTGCTGCGTATTTTCTGGACCGCCTTTGCCCGCTGGACGGCTATTTTGCTGAGCGCATTTGTCTTTGCGATCGTGCACTTTAAGCGAGTGCCCTGGGACCGCGATGCCGAGGTCGGGCTCTGGTCGGGCCTGGAGGTCGCAGGCATGGGTGTCTTTAGCTTTATTTACACCTTCGAGTTGTTCCATTTTGTCAATTTGCTGCTGGCCGGAATTCTCCTGAACCTCGTTTTCCTGCGGACCCGCAACCTGGCCGCCTGTATGGGTTTGCACGCCGGTTGGGTGACTGTGCGGGGCCTCTGGGGTGATTGGGTCGTGGTCGCAGAGAGTCCGGCTACGGTTTGGGTTGGCAGTCGCGGAGTGGTGGATGGCATACTGCCCATCTTCATCCTGCTGGCGGTCATCGTTTGGCTTGCGCTTCCACCGGCGAGTAAACCCGTTTCCGTGCATTGACTCGAACGGTGGATCGGAGGGTCTTCAATCACTGCCTGCGATGGGGCTTGGACCTGTTTTTTCCACGCCATTGCATTCATTGTGCGGCACCGGTCGAGTTTGGGCAGTTCGCTTACCTTTGTGCCCATTGTCGGGCCAGTGTGGAATATATTCGGGATCCCAGTTGCATCACCTGCGGCTACCCATTCTGGGGCCAGATGGTAAGCAGTCGACACTGTCCCAAATGCCGCGATTTGAATCCTATTTTCGATGGTGGCCGCTCCCTGTTTCTGCACCGCGGAGCGGGGGCTACCTTCATTCACAGCCTGAAGTATCAGAACGGCACCTTTCTCGGGCCCGATCTTCAGCTGATGCTGCACGCCTGCGAGCCCTGGTTGCTGCGCCAGGGTGCCCTTCAGGTCGTGCCTGTGCCCCTGCATCCCCGGCGGGAGCGGGAGCGCGGCTACAATCAGAGCGATTGGATTGCGCGGCAGCTGGTCGGCTTTCTTCCCGATGCCCGTTTCAATCCCTGTCTCCTCCGCAGCCGGGATACGGAAACCCAGACACGGCTGGGGGCTGACGAGCGCCGGGAGAACATGAAAAATGCCTTTGCCATTCATCCAAAAGCCGTCTTGGATGCGGACCAAACATTTCTGATTGTGGACGATGTATTGACCACGGGATCCACGTTGAATGCCTGTGCCCGAACTTTGGCGGCCGCGGGTGGAAAACAACTCAAAGTCTTTACTCTCGCCCACGGATGAGCATGTTTGGGATCGCTAACCGTCATCAACGTTATGCCATTTTTTTCTAAGCCAACTTATTCAACCATCACTGCGCCGCGCAAGAAGGACATCCCGAAGGATCTCTACACCCGCTGCCCGAAATCCGGCGAACTCGTATATTCGCGTGAGCTGAAGAAGAACTGGATGGTGGTTCCGAAGAGCGACTACCACTTCCCCTTGGCCTCCGACCTGCGGATTCAGTCCTTGATCGATGAGGGAACCTGGGAGGAAAAGGACCGGGATTTGGAATCGGTGGATATTTTGGGTTTTGTCGATAAAAAGGCCTATGCCGACCGGCTTAAGGAATACAAGCGCAAGACCGGCCTGAAGGATGCTGTGGTCAGCGGTTTGGGCAAGATGGCTGGGATGGGCGTGAGCCTTGCGGTAATGGACTTTCGATTTGGCGGAGCATCGATGGGTTCCGTGGTGGGGGAAAAGATTACCCGCGCGATTGAGCGGGCCATCGAATTGAAACTGCCGGTCATCATTGTCAGCGCATCCGGTGGAGCGCGTATGCAGGAGGGCATTTACAGCCTCATGCAGATGGCCAAAACCAGTGCCGCCCTGGGACGCCTGAGAGAGGCTGGGCTGCCCTTCGTTTCTGTGCTGACGCATCCGACTACCGGTGGCGTGACCGCTAGTTTTGCGACTTTGGGTGACGTCATCCTCGCAGAGCCTGAAGCGCTGATTTGTTTTGCCGGACCGCGGGTCATCAAAGAGGGCACCAATCAGGAATTGCCCCCCGGCTTTCAGAAATCCGAATTCCTGCTGGATCGGGGGCTCGTTGATCAGATTGTCCACCGACACCAGCTGCGTCCCCGCATTATCCATTTTCTGAAGGCCTTTGCGGGGAAACCGCTCGAGGCCTGATTCCGAAGCACTGTATCCGGCGCACCTATCCATTTATGTCATCATTAGCGGATTACGCGGAAGTTAAGGCCTACCTGTACGGCCTCAAGCATCGGGGCGCGAATTACGGCATCGAACGCATGCAGCGCATGGTGGATGCCCTGGGCGTTCCTACAGGGCGCCATCCAATCATTCATGTGGCCGGCACCAATGGCAAGGGGTCCACCTGTGCCCTGTTGGAGGCAATCTACCGCAGGGCGGGGCAGAGGACCGGCCTGTTCACTTCTCCGCACCTGGTTTTCCAAGGCGAACGGGTGCAAGTGGATCGGGTTCCTCTGAGCCAGCAGCAGGTCATGGATTTTACCCGCAAGTTGCGCCCGATTGCCGAAACTATTGAGACTCGTGAGCCGGGCTACCACCCGACCTTTTTTGAATTCATGACTTCAATGGCCTTGCTGCGTTTCGAGGAGGCCGCAGTGGATGTGGCCATGCTCGAAACCGGTTTGGGAGGACGGCTGGACGCAACCAATGTGGTGGATCCAGCGATCTCGATCATTACGTCGATCAGCCTCGACCATGTTGATATTCTTGGGGATACGATCGAGGCCATTGCCGCCGAAAAAGCTGGCATCATCAAAGCTGGCAAACCTTTGGTGATTGGGCATCTGCCACCGGCAGCCGAGGCGGTGATCCGCCGGATTGCGGCGGAGCGTGGGAGCGTGGTCCATTCCATTCATGAGCGCTTTGGGCCGAATTTGGACTCTATGCCTGAAACAGCTTTGCCGGGCGATTACCAGCGTTTTAACGCGGCTGCCGCTACCTTGGCTGCTGAGGTCCTGAGGGAACGCCTGCCGGTGTCCGATGCGCAAATCCACGAGGCCTTGCTCGACGTCAGTTGGTCCGGGCGCTGGGAAACCCATGCCGTTGGCTCAAAACAGCTGATCCTAGACGCATCGCACAATCCCGAGGGGGCTGTTTTTCTTGAAGCGAACCTGAAGCGTCTGATTGCTCAAACAGGGGTGCGTCCTGTGATTCTGGCCGGAACCCTTGGCAATCACCGCGCTCAATCACTGATGCCGATAGTCGCCCGCTATGCGCGTGAGATCTATTTGCTGCGGCCCAATCAGCCGCGTGCCTGTTCCGAGGAGGAATTGCTGACCTGGATTCCTCCCGAATTTGAAGGCCGCATTATAAAGGCAAAGATACGGGAGCTCTTTCCCGCCCCTGGCGAGTGTGTGGTCGGCGAGGCCGGCGAGACCGTGGTCGCCACTGGTTCCATTTATCTGATCGGCGAGATTATGGAGGCCCTTTACCATGAAGTTCCGGTCGGTGAGGAGACCTTACAGGATTGAATGCCTCAATTGCGGCGGCTTTGGTATCATTTTAGCTTTATTTGACAGATCATGGACGAGTGGACTCATATGACGTTGTTGGGAGTTGAGCTGTGGCGCTTCGGTGGCTTGGCATTTGCGATCATGCTCGGTTGGCTGGTAGCTAAGGTGGGCGCCTATTTCCTGGCTAAGGCCGGGAATCATTTGATCGCAAAAGGGCGTGAGTTGCTGGGGACATCGGTCACTGCTCTGGCGCGCTCGCTGGTGCTCCCAGGCATCGTCGTTGGTATTCGGATCGGCTTATTATTTATCCAGATGCCTCCCCGTGTACGGTCTCTGGCTGATGAAGGTACCGCCATTCTGGCGACGATCGCCATTGCGGTTGTGCTCTTTCGCCTGGTTGATGTGCCGTCCAAGGTGTATCGCCGCTGGTCTGCCAAACAGCAGTCCAAGCTCACGGATATGCTGGCGCCGATTATGGAATCCAGTCTGCGGATTGCCATCGTCATACTGGCCATTGTTCAAATTGCTCAGATTCTCAGTGACCGGCCCATTTCCTCCGTGCTCGCGGGTCTTGGAATTGGTGGCCTGGCTCTTGCCTTGGCCGCTCAGGACTCAATTAAGCACCTTTTCGGTTCGGTGGTGATTTTTGCCGACAGGCCTTTTGAAGTTGGTGACCGTATCAACGTGGATGCAATCGATGGTTTTATCGAGAGTGTCGGATTCCGGTCCACTAAAGTCCGCAACCTTGAAGGGCACCTGATCACTGTTCCCAATGGAGAGCTGGCCAACAAGAGCATCACCAACATTTCCAAGCGCCCTTATATCCGCCGCTTGCTGAACATTACGATCACTTACGATACGCCTCCGGAGAAAGTGGACCGGGCACTGGAGATTATCCGCGAGCAGCTGGACAACCATGAGGGCTTCGATGAAAAGTTTCCGCCGCGGATTTTCTTCAATGACTTCAATGCCGATTCGCTGAACATCATTGTGATCTATTGGTACCATCCACCGGTGTTTGTGGATTACCTGGCTTTTACTCAGCGCTTCAACAAGGCGATCCTTTCCCTCTTTAATGAAGAAGGCATTGATTTTGCATTTCCTTCCCAGACCCTCTATCTGGCGGGCGACAAACGGCGGCCGATTCAATCGGCTTCCCCCATTCAGGATCTGAAAGAGCTGCCGCCTGAAATGGGCGCCGAGCTTCGCTGAGTGAAATGATGTAAATTGAGAGAGATGCAGGCATGAACAAAACTTTGATATTGGATGCCTGTAACCTGCTCCATGCCAGCCCGGATTACCGGGAGCTGATGGCGCATAATTTTGATGCGGCCCTGGATCAACTGACACAGGAGGCGAGGGTCTTTCACGATCTGGATGGACTGCCCGTTTCTCTGGTGATTGACGGCAAGGGTGAAACCATCGATTGGCACCATCCAACCAGTGAACCCCATCTCTCCTGGGCTTATGCCCCGAAGGGCATTTCCGCAGATACGGTCATTGAGCGCTGGGTCTGCCGCTGGCCGAACCCCGCCGAATTGACCGTGGTCACCGGCGATCGGGCTCTTGCCCAAACAGTTGAGTCCCACGGAGCTCAAACCTGGTCTCCGGGTCAGTTTATGGACGAAGTGAATTCCGCCCGCCGCCGACTTACACAGAAAACCCGGACCGTGCGGAAAAAGTCAGGACCACTCAGCGACGATTGGAAATCCCGCTTGCCGGATCTTTAAAGTAGCCCCCGCATTCATGCTGGGGAAGCCGGTCAATTGTATCGGGCGGACGAGGCGTCCTCCGCCCCCTTTTTTTTACCCACCGGAAATCGCTTCAACCTCAACGCATTGCCCAGAACGCAAACGCTGGACGCGGCCATTGCCCCCGCCGCAAATACAGGTGAAAGCAGGATTCCAAAAGCCGGATACAGCGCGCCGGCGGCAACGGGAATCAACAGAGTGTTGTAGGCAAAAGCCCAGAAGAGATTCTGGCGGATATTGCGCAGGGTCGCTTTGGACAGGGCGATTGCGGTGCTGACCTTGCCGAGGTCATCGGACATCAATACAACTTCGGCGGATTCGATGGCGATGTCGGTACCGCTGCCAATCGCGATGCCGATGTCGGCTTGGGCGAGGGCAGGGGCATCGTTGATGCCGTCGCCGACAAAGGCAACTTTACGACCGCCTTGCTGCAGCTGCTGAACGGCTTTAACTTTGCCATCCGGCTTCACGTTGGCGATGACCTCGTCGATTTTGAGCTCGCTGGCGATGGCTTTGGCCGTGCGTTCGTTGTCACCGGTAATCATGACGACTTTCAGCCCTTCGCCATGGAAGCGGGCGATGGCTTTGTCTGTGCTTTCCTTAATGGGGTCCGAGACCGCCAGCAGGGCCCGGCACTTGCCGTCGACGGCAACATAGAGCAGGGATTTGCCGGCATTCGCATGCTGTTCCGCCGCTTCGTCGAATCGCTCGGTGGAAATGGATTGTTCCCCCATCAGTGTTGCGGAACCGATCTCAAGTGTCTGATCCTGAATTTGCGCACGGATGCCGAGGCCGGTTAAACTCTCAAATTGAGAACTGTCATGCAGGCTCAATCCTTTGTCTTCAGCAGCCCGAACAATAGCCCGCGCGATCGGGTGTTCCGAGGAGCGCTCTACGGAGGCAATGAGCTGGAGCAGGGTATCCCGGTCTTCCCCTTCGGCGCTTTCGTAGTCGGTCAGGCGGGGCTGTCCCAGCGTCAGTGTTCCGGTTTTGTCCAGGGCAATCACCTCGGCGTCGCGCAGCATCTGTAGAGCATCGCCACGCCGGAACAGGATTCCGCTTTCGGCCGCTTTGCCCGTGCCGACCATGATCGAGGTTGGCGTCGCCAGACCCATCGCGCAGGGACAGGCAATAATCAGCACGGCAACTGCATTCACCAGGGCGAAGGTTAGGGCTGGCGTTGGCCCAAATCCCATCCAGATCCCAAATGTGATAAGTGCGGCAGCAATGACGGCCGGAACAAAGTAAGCTGTAACGCGGTCGACCAGCGCCTGAATGGGAAGTTTTGAGCCCTGGGCTTCTTCGACCATGCGGATGATCTGTGCCAGCACCGTATCATCGCCAATACGGGTGGCGCGAAAAGTGAAGCTACCTGATTGGTTGACGGTTCCACCGACGACCTCATCACCCGGTCCTTTCTGGACAGGGATGGGTTCGCCGCTGATCATCGATTCGTCGATGAATGACTGACCGTCGTCTATGTCGCCATCGACTGGAATCCGCTCCCCCGGGCGCACGCGGAGGAGTTCGCCGATTCGAACCTCGGCAATGTCTATTTCGACTTCCTTGCCGTCGCGTAAGACCCTGGCCTTCTTGGCTTGTAGACTGAGAAGTTTACGGATGGCACTGCTGGTGCGGCCCCGGGCAATGGCTTCCAGATAGCGCCCGAGCAGCACCAGGGTAATGATCACCGCGGAGGCTTCGAAATACACGTTGGCGGTTCCTTCCGGCAACACTCCGGCTGCAAAGGTCGCAACCACTGAATACCCCCAGGCCGCACTGGTGCCGATCATGACCAGCGAATTCATGTCCGGTCCACCCCGCAACAGTGCGGGCCAGCCCTTGCGGTAGAAACGCAGCCCGGGACCAAATTGCACGACACTGGCCAATGCAAAAAACAGATACCACAGGTTCTGCGTGCCGACGGTGTGCGCCAGCCAGTCATGGAAAGCAGGGATGAAGTGGCTGCCCATATCCAGAACGAAGATCGGCAATGTCAGTCCAGTCGCCACCAGCAGCGAGCGTCTGAGCTGGCGCGTTGCTTCACCGTCGTCCTGGTCGCCTTTATCTTCTACCGGCCTGCTGGGATAGCCCGCCTGGGTGGATGCTTCAATTAGGCGTTCGATCGAGACCTCTCTGTTCAACTGTATGCTTGCCTTGCCTGTGGCGAGGTTTACCTGGGCACGTTCGACGCCGTCGACCGCTGCAAAGGCTTTTTCGACACGTGCAACGCAGGAGGCGCAGGACATGTTTTCGACATTCAGAGTTACCGAGCTGGGTGGATGAGGTTCTTTGGGCATAGAATGGTTTGTGTTCTTTGGGGTATGGATGGCTGTCTTGCTTTGATAGTCAAAGCGTCATTGAGATTCCCCTCCGGCTGTATTTCCCGGTGAATCGCTAAACTTGCCGCTCAGAACCAACGCCAGGCTGAAGAAGACGGCACAAAGGAGTACGGCTAGCTGTAGCCCGACAAGCGCTTGCAACAGGCCCAAAGCAAGCAGGCTGAAGGCGCTGGCCAGTTGCACGCTGAGGCCCCAGAAACCGAAAAACTCAGCGGTGCGGCCAGATGGAGCGAGCACACCGACGAGGGTGCGAATGGCCGATTGGCAAGAGCCAAGCGAGATCCCGGCAACGCAACCCACCACGAGAAAAATGTGCTGGGCCTGCCACTCGAGTCCGAAGATGCTGTGGAGCCAACCCTCCAGCTCTGGAGTGGCGAAGATCAGTACAATGGCGGCAATCCACAGACCCAGGGTGATTTGGTATGTGCGCTGGGGGCCGATTCGATGCTGTAGGAACCCAAAACTCAGGGCACCGATGGCTGCGGTGATTTGAACAATGACAAACATGAGCACGCGCACAGATTCATCCCATCCCACGACCTGTGATCCGTATATAAAGGAGAAGGTAATGACCAGTGAAGTGCCGCTCATGGCAAAAAACACCGAAACGAAAAGCCACCACAGGTTGTGGTAGCGACGGGCATCCATGAGGGTTTGGCGAACCCGGCTGAACCCTAGGGCAGGGTAGCTAATGCCTTGCGGGGGTTTTTGACGGCGACCTCTCTCCTTGAGAAAAATAAAAGTGGGGAGGGCGGCTACTAGAAAAAAGAAGGCCGCCCATGGCCCGACCCAGCGAATTCGATCGAAGTTTTCTGCCGTAACATCACCCAGAACCATCAGGACAAATACCGCTGAGCACATGCCGCCAACATAGCCAAGTGCCCAGCCCAGCCCCGAAATCCATCCGAGATCGCGCTTGGGGCCCAGGTCGGGCAGAAAGCTGGATATGAAGGACATACCCGAGGAATAGCCGAAATTGGACAGGATGATCAGCAGCATACCCAGCAAGGCATAGCCCGGAGCGACAAAATACAGCAGAGCCGTGCAGACGACCGTCAACAGGTAACTCGCGAAAAGAAAGCACTTCTTGGTCCGGGTGTAGTCCATAACCGCCCCAAAAAACGGGCCACTGAGTACGACCAGCAGGTAGCTGATGGCCAGCGATACACTCCACAGCAGATTGCCCAGCCGATAGTCGGGTCCATCAGCGACGATCACACGGGTGAAGAGATCGCCAAAGACAACCGTCAAAATCAGCAGAGTGTAGGCCTGATTTGCGAAATCAAACATCGCCCAGCCGAAAATTTCCCGCTTAGGGGCCCGAACCTGGGTGCCTGAATCTGGATTCTGAGCGGTCTTCATTAGAAAGGCGGTGCAGACGAGTAGAGAGCAGAACAGGAGTCTTGTAAGCTCCCCGCAATGGGTCAATGACCAAGCGTATAAGCAGATGCTCCCTACGGCTCGCACCACTAATGGTCGAACCACTAGCGCGTGCCAGCCATTTCCTATGGTCCGAAATACGAGGCAGTTTTTCCGAAAGGCAGCAGCGACATTCCGCTCACCACCTGCTCTTGGTCTCCCGCGTAGATCACTGCTCCTGGCTCGATCGATTCATTCCACGTAGCGAATTTTTCGAGGTTTTTGAAGTGCTCTGTTCGAAAGGTGCGAGCCGCTTTAATCTCCGCCGGAAACAATCGGCGCTGGCGCGATAGGATCAGATCGATTTCAAAACCTGCTTGATCCCGGAAGTAATACAGATCTGCGTCGAGTCCGTGGTTCCAGCGTGCTTTGAGAGCTTCGATGACGACGAGGTTTTCGAAGAGGCTGCCGAGAAGGGGGTCTCGGCTCATTTGCTCTGGAGTGCGAATTTCCAGCAGGTAGGCTGCGAGGCCCGGCTCAGTAAAGTAGAGTTTTGGCGATTTGATAAAGCGTTTGCCGAAGTTCTCATAGTAAGGCGGCAGGCGAAAGACTACAAATGAGGCCTCTAACACTGAAAGCCATTCGCGCAGAGTCGGTGAGCTGACCCCAACCTCTCCGGCGAGTGCATGCAGATTAAGAACCTGTCCGATACGCCCCGCCAGCAATTTCATAAAGAGCTCAAAGGCCTGAATGTTCCGCAGCTCGATTAGCTGACGCACGTCCCGCTCGACGTAGGTTTCATAGTAATTTCGGTAGAGGTCATTGGCGGGTAAGGCGTCCCGGTAAAGGCGAGGCAGGCAGCCGCGGGTCAGCCATTCATCCCGATCTTGCTTTACGTCAGCCGAAGTCAATTCGGCAATAGAGAGCGGGAGCAATTTGAGAATCGAGGTCCGCCCGGCAAGCGATTGGCTGATGCTTTCCCGGAGCCTTGGTTGGTGCGAACCGGTCAAGATGAAGACACCTTTTTCGGATGGTCGCTCGTCCACATGGACCTGTAGCAGACTCAGAATTTCCGGGACACGTTGCACCTCGTCTAGAATCAGCGGTGCACGGTGACGGTGTAAAAACTCTTTGGGGTCCGCTGTTGCCAAGGCCCGCAACTCCGGGTCCTCCATATTGCAATAGGTATGATCCGGAAAAGCGGAGCGGACCAGAGTCGTTTTGCCGGACTGGCGAGGCCCAAGCACCGTCACGATCGGGTAGTGCCGCGCGCTCAGCAGCAGCGGCTCTCTTAGTTCCCGCTGGATCCATTCATCTCTACTTTTGGTTTTCGAGACCATACCCATAGTGATGTTTTGAGTATTTTAAAGTTCAACTTTAAAATAACATAAAATGGTGCTTCTCGACTCGATTCGAGGGATTGGAAGGGATTTTGTTTGGTGCCAGGCACTCCGATTTTTATGCTAAGATGCTGATTGATAGCTTCTTACATAAAACCAAGTCAGGGGGTTCTATTTGGTGCCAGGCACCCCGGTTTTTGACCTAAAATGCTGATTGATAGGTTTTTATTAACAATCGAATCGGGGGCGATGAATTTGGGGTTGAATGTCGATTCGTTCTAAAGATAAGCCTTAAGCAGGTCTTTGCTGCCTCGGGTGGCGAGGGCGATGGGGCTGGAGCCATGGTTCAGGGCGACCATGTTCCATCCATCTTCCTGCCACCATTCATTCTCCGCTCCCTGAAGGAGATTTCGGCTGCGCTCGTCAAAGCTGAAAACGTGGACGATCTGCCCGTCGATTTCGTAGCAGATCAAGCTGATTTTGCTTCCGTCTCTGCCGAGGAAGACCTTGCAGCCGGCGGCGCGGGCGCTCTCGAAAACATCCGGCAGTTGGGCGGGTTGTGGGGCGGACTGACTAGCGAGCCAGGTCTTCAGCTCCGCTGGATCGGATGCCTTGAACTGCAGGGGCATTGCGCTGTCAGCCAATCGTGCCAGGCTGAAATCGGATTCATCGAACCGTCCGCCTGGATCCGGCATCAGGCTGAAGATCGACAGGGAAATGAGCAAAACCGCTGCTATTCCGATTGCTATCCTTCCACCGAACCACCTGCGTCGGTTTTGATCGGAGGTCGTCGGCTGACTGAAGGAGACCGTCGTCATGATTGAGCGTTTGCCTTCAACGGGACCCCGGACGGATTCGAAGGCCCGGGCCATCTTGCGGTCGAAAGACTGCTCGGATTCAAACCATGCCTCCATCTCCGGATCTCGGCGGCATTGGTCGAGCGCTCCCTTAAAATTGGGATCTTGTGCGTCTGCACCACTTGCGCGGTAGGCGCTGAGAATTTCTTTGGCTGTGAGGTTATCCATTGTTGGCCTCCTTACGGAAAGGAATGGGTTCGGACGCCTGGTTTGCGGCACCTGCTTCGAGTTGCTGACGCAGCCGGTCTTTGCCGCGCCGTAAGCGTGACATGACCGTCCCGATCGGGATTTCAAGAACTTCGGCAATTTCTTTGTATGAAAAGGATTCGATATAAAACAGGCTCAGTGGAGCGCGGAACTTTTCGTCCATCGCGCTCAAAACGGTCATCATTTCAGCGGCGTCAACGGAGCTTCCGGGTGTCTTTTGGTTTTTTTGTCTGGGTTCTGCGACCAGGTCGAGAGAGGTCGAGGGAAAACGCTGAGATTTGCGGTACTGGTCCAGGAACTCGCGGTAGGTTACGGTGAACAGCCAGGACTTCACCTTGGTTCCATCTTTAATCGATTTGGCGTTCCCGGCGAGCTTGTGAAAGGCGCTTTGAGTCAGGTCGAGTGCTTCGTCCGGATTGCGACACAGGGAAAGTGCGAAGCGGTAGAGCGGATCATACCATTCGTGGACGATTTGATTGAAGTTATCCGGATGCATCTGAACTTTGAGACGATTCGGTTGGGGCTTTATTCCGGGTTAAGTGACTGAATGCGCAATAGGGCTTTGGGGGAGAACTGCCGCGGGTCATTGTTTAAACGAGTATTACCTTGGCACCGGGGATGATGCATGGAATATAATGGCTGCCTGTTCGTCCGGCATGGATGAACCCGACAAGGCTCTGCTTAAGCATGAATTTTGACTGATGACAGCATCTGATAAAGAGCACATTAAATCCGCATTGATTGAAACGCTTCGGCAGGGTGCGGAGTTGTTGGAATTGCTGTCCGATTCTCTCTATAGGGAAAGGATTCCAGATGTCTATGACGCCTCAATTGGTGGCCACTACCGGCATTGCCTGGAGCATTTTCAGAACTTGGTGACTGAGGGTGATCATTTGGATTACGATGCCCGCAAGCGGGATCCTGTTCTCGAGACCGACCGTGAGCAGGCTCTGCAGACCACTTTTGCACTCTTGGATCAGCTGGAGCAAATGGAGGCTAAAGGACTGGCCCGATCAGTGAAGCTGCGCTGCAGGGTTTCCTGCCTGGACGATGGTTCCCCATGGGTCGACACTACTTTGGCCCGCGAAGCGGTATATGCGGTGGTTCACGCCGTTCACCACTATGCCTTAATCGGTGTCATTTGCCGTATGCGGGGGCTTGAGCTTCCCTCCGGATTCGGCGTAGCTCCATCCACAGTTAAATACAGGCAGGCGCCCCAAGTCTGCCAGCAGCGATAGGGATTCAGGTATGTGCACAGTTTCATGGCGAATCAAACCAGGGGGGTACGAGGTTTTTTTCAATCGGGATGAACAGCGCAGCCGGCCTGAGGCCGAAGCCCCGAAGCTGTGGAATCCACAAGATGGCGGCGCTCGATTTCTGGCTCCAGTCGATCCGCAGGCTGGGGGGAGTTGGATATCGGTCAATGAGAAGGGCTTGTGTGCTGCAGTGCTCAACTACTACGGAAAGGATGCGCTGGGTGTGTCGACTGAGGGCGGGCAATCCGTACGCAGTCGTGGGCTTTTGCTGGTGGATCTGGCAGTATCGAGAGGTTTGGCTGAATGCATACATGGCTTGGAAAATCTGCTGTCCGAGGAGACCTATCAGCCGTTTATCTTGCTTGCTCTGGATGCCAGGGGGGATTGCCGGATAAGGTGTTGGAATGGATCCGAGCTACAGGTGATTGAGCGCCCATCGCCCTGTTTTCTGTCCACCTCATCCTTTGAGCAGGACCGGGTAGCGCAGGCCCGCAAAGATGCATACACGAGCTTTGTAAGCGATCTGGAGTCGCCTAATCCCGCCGCCCTGCAGGCTTTCCACCGTTGGCATGACAGCCGTTCTCCCGAGACGTCCGTGCTGATGTCCCGGCCTGATGCGCGAACAGTTAGCCTGACCCAGATTGAGTTATCCGTGGAGTGGGCATGGATGGATTATTTCAGGGTGAAAGATTCCCAGCCACCGGAGCTTGAATTAACGGTTTGCGAAGAATTACCGCAGAAACAAGCAGGGCGTTATTAGTGGAAAGCAACTACAGTTTTATGGACACCTCGGCCCTGATCCGGCCTGGCCTGAGAAGAAGGTGCTATCGGCTGATTCAGCCGATGCTTGAGAGTGCCCTGGGTTTTCGGGCATTGCGGCAAATGCATGATACCTGTGTGCGGGAGCCCTTCGACGCGGTCGCAATTTCAGGTCGTGCATTGGACTACGTGGGGGTCGAAGCGGAATTCAGCGAGGTCGACTTTGACAAACTCAGGTCCATAAATGGACCCTTGATTCTGGCCGCGAACCATCCTTTTGGAGGGATCGAGTTTTTAGCGCTGGTGGCCTTGATGGAAAAAATCCGACCAGGGCAATGGAAGTTTCTAGCCAACGATTTATTGTGTTCAATACAGGGGTTTGAGGAGAAATTCATTCCTCTGGATCCGCTGGCGCGCCGTCCTGAAGCGCGAAGGAGAAATCGACACGGACTCAAGCGGGCGATGGAGCATTTGCGGGGCGGTGGACTGCTTGGGCTCTTTCCAGCTGGCCGGGTATCTTATGCCGCACCCGAACTAGGGGGTGTCGTGGTCGATTCCAACTGGAGC
>JAFIGG010000127.1 GCA_020831485.1 Opitutales bacterium | reverse complement strand
GACTGGGGCCCCTGGGTCGACACCCTCAAAATCTACCGCAAGCTCTATCCCGGCCTCGCCGACTACGGCCTGCAATCCCTCATCCAGACCTTTCAGCTCAGCGCGCGCCTGCAGTCCCTTGCCGAAACCCACTGCCCCGCCAACCGCCGCCAGGCCCACGCCGCCCTCTACGACAGCCTCGCTTCCGCCCTTCTCCTCGACCACCTCTGGCGCGAAAACATCCTCGCCCCCGATGACAGCCAGCGCCTGCTGGAATGGAGCGGAGTAAAGTTGGACCGGGAGTTTTGGTAATTTCCGGGGGGTCAAAAAAAAGGTGGGGCGGCCTCGCCGAGGCCGCCGCTAACTGGGCAGGAAGTTTGTGACCGATCAGCGGCGGTTTCGGCGAAACCGCCCCACCCAAGAAATGAAACCCTCCCCAACTGGCCCCCATTCATCAAAAAAATCGCCCGTCGGCAAATTAGTGCTTCTTAATTGCTTGTTAAGCTTCTATTATACACATCTTGGAATATGGACGCATTCGGATATTCCCTTTACGTCGAAAGAAAGGCTAATTATCCCAAAGGGGCTTAATTAGGAATGCATGTTCCTTATCTTTATTACCTTATCAGATAAATGAGTTCGCTTGGAAAAAAATACTTAATGGCCCTGTCCGGTTTGATCCTGGTCGGATTTGTGATCGGCCATATGATCGGCAATCTGCAGATGTTTCTGCATCCCGACTGGATCAACGAATACGCTTACAAGCTGCAGACCCTGCCTTATGGTATGCTGTGGGTTGTGCGCCTGGTCCTGCTGCTGGCGGTGATTGTTCACATTGTCACGGCGGTTTTGCTCGTGATCGAGAACAAGAAGGCGCGGCCGCAGCAATACGCAGTCAAGAAGCCCTTCCAGGCGAGCTTTGCCAGCATGACCATGCGTTACACGGGTTTGATCCTGCTCGCGTTCATCGTCTTTCACATCCTGCACTACACGGTGCAGAGTGTGCACCCTGAGTTCAAGGAGTTGAAGACGGAGTTGCAGGACGTGGGCACCATTCACGGTGTTTACGACAAGCTGGCAGCGGTGGGTAAGACCGAAGTGCACGATGTTTACAGCATGGTCGCAATCGGCTTCAGCGCCCAGTATTGGTATGTGTCGCTGTTTTACATCATCAGCATGGTGCTGTTGGCCTTTCACTTGAGCCACGGCATAAGCAGCATGTTCCAGAGCCTCGGATTCCGCAACAATGTCTGGCGCCAGCGCCTCGACAAGGCCGCCGTGGTGATTGCCTGGGCCCTGTTTGTCGGCTTCGCCTCGATACCGGTTGCCGTTCTGCTCGGCATTATCACACCCACCCAATCGTAATTGCGTCATGAATTTAGATCCAAAAATTCCCGAAGGGCCGCTGGCTGAAAAGTGGACCAAAGCCAAATTTAAGAACAAGCTGATCAACCCGGCCAACAAGCGGAAGTACTCCGTGATCGTGGTCGGCTCCGGCCTCGCCGGTGGCGCCGCAGCGGCGACGCTCGGCGAGCTGGGCTATCAGGTCAAGTGCTTCTGCTACCAGGACAGCCCGCGCCGTGCGCACTCGATCGCCGCCCAGGGCGGTATCAATGCTGCTAAGAATTACCAGAACGACGGCGACAGCGTGCACCGTCTGTTCTACGACACCATCAAGGGGGGAGACTTCCGCAGCCGTGAGGCCAATGTCTACCGCCTGGCCGAAGTGTCGTCCGCCATCATCGACCAGTGCGTTGCCCAGGGTGTGCCTTTTGCCCGCGAATACGGCGGCATGCTGGCGAACCGTTCGTTCGGTGGCGCGCAGGTGAGCCGCACCTTTTACGCCCGCGGCCAGACCGGTCAGCAGCTTCTGCTGGGCGCTTACTCCTCGCTGAGCCGTCAAATCGGCCTCGGCCAGGTCAAGATGTATAACCGCCACGAAATGCTCGATGTGGTGCTCGTTAACGGCGTAGCCAAGGGCATCATCACCCGCAACATGGTTAACGGCGACATCGAGCGCTGGGGCGCCGATGCGGTCGTGCTCGCCACCGGCGGTTATTCAACCGTTTACTTTCTGTCCACTAACGCCGCTGGCTGCAATGTCACCGCCGCCTGGCGCGCGTTTAAGAAGGGCGCCGGATTCGCCAATCCCTGCTTCACGCAGATTCACCCGACCTGCATCCCGCAGGAGGGTGAACACCAGTCGAAGCTCACCTTGATGTCCGAGTCCCTGCGCAACGACGGTCGTGTGTGGGTGCCGAAGACGCCTGAGGACGCTGAAAAGGTGCGTACAGGTAAGGTCAAGCCTTCGCAGATTCCTGAAGAGGCCCGCGACTACATCCTTGAGCGTAAATACCCGAGCTTCGGCAATCTCGCCCCGCGCGACATTTCCAGCCGCGCCGCCAAGGAAGTCTGCGATGAAGGCCGTGGTGTTGCCCCGACTGGCCGGGGTGTATTCCTCGACTTCAGCGACGCCATCAAGCGCCTCGGTCTCAGTGTGATCAAGGAGCGCTACGGCAACCTCTTTGATATGTATGAGAACATCATGGGGGTCAGCGCCTATGAGGAGCCTATGATGATCTATCCGGCGCCTCACTACACTATGGGCGGTCTCTGGGTGGACTACAATCTGATGACAAACATTCCTGGACTGTTCGCAGGAGGGGAGTGCAATTTCTCTGATCACGGCGCCAATCGCCTCGGTGCATCAGCTCTGATGCAAGGTCTGGCAGATGGCTATTTTGTGCTACCCTACACTATCAGCAATTATTTTGGCGAGAATGTGCCGCTTTCCGACGCCGGTAAGTTCGACACCGAGTCCGAACCCTTCCGCGAGGCAGAAGCCAGTGTGCGTGCGCGCATCGACAAGATGATGTCGATCCAGGGCAGCACCAGCCCGCGGTCGATCCACATTGAGCTGGGTAAAATCATGATGGACAAGTGTGGCATGGCTCGCAACGAAGCCGGTCTGAAACAGGCTATCCAGCAAATCGGTGAGCTGCGTGAAAAGTTCTGGAGCGATGTCCGAATCCCAGGCGATGCCCAATCTCTCAATATCGAACTCGAGCGCGCTGGTCGTGTTGCTGACCATCTGGAGTTTGCCGAGCTGATGTGCTACGACGCGCTGGAGCGCGACGAGTCCTGCGGGGGCCACTTCCGCGAGGAGCACCAGACGGAGGAAGGTGAGGCCGTCCGACACGATGACACTTTTGCCAATGTCACCGTCTGGGAATACAATGGAGTGGGTGAGAAGCCCAAGAAACACGTTGAACCGCTCAACTTCGAGAACGTCGAGCTGGGTGTCCGCAGTTACAAATAAGGAATAGAGAAGGTAGCAAAATGTCTGAACGCACCATCAACATCAATTTGAAAGTCTGGCGTCAGCCGAACCCTTCCTCGGCCGGCAAGTTTGTCGATTACCGCATGGAAGGGGTGTCCACTTCCTCCTCATTTCTGGAGATGCTGGACCTGCTCAACGAGCAGCTGATCGCCGAAAACGAAGAACCGGTCGCATTTGACCATGATTGCCGCGAGGGCATCTGTGGGATGTGCTCGCTGGTTATCAACGGCCAACCGCACGGTCCCAAAGACCTGCAAACGACCTGCCAGCTGCACATGCGCAGCTTCACGAACGAGGAGCACATCACCATCGAGCCTTACCGCTCGAAGCCTTTCCCGGTGCTGCGTGATCTCGTTTGCGACCGCACGCCCTTCGAGAAGATCATGCAGGCCGGCGGTTTTATCGAGCAGCGCACTGGCGCCGCCCAGGACGCCAATGCCCTGCCGAT
>JAFIGG010000134.1 GCA_020831485.1 Opitutales bacterium | reverse complement strand
TGAGCGTTTGGGCGTGCGCTATGAACGCAGGACTGTTCAACTGGACGACGACCGGCAGGCATGGGCCTACCGGCGCTTGGAATGATGCCTTTGGGTTTTGTAGTCACCGTCTGCTGGCCGGATTGAGGTGACTCAGATCATTGGCTTATCCTTGCGCTCGTGGATGTCGGCAGCACTTGATAGAAGTTCCAGGCCGCCATCGCGGGGGCGACGTGGCATTTCCCTCCTGCTCTTGATCTTGGATCTTTTTCTTGATCTCAATCAGATCCGAATCGAGTGCCTTTCAGGCTGGTTTGTTTACGCGTGTCGCACAATCCTGTTGGACAACCAACCGTAGATCGCGATGACGACAAAACATAGAACTGGCAGGAAAAACGATACCCGAACGGACTCGAGATAGAGCGTGCCTATGTGCCAGCCGTCGCCGTCAATGATGCCGGCTTGTAAACGGGGCATCATGGCTCCTCCCACGATTGCGAAGATCAGGCCAGCTGATCCAAGTTTTGCATCGTTCGGGGTGAGGCCCTGAAGAGCGATGCCATAGATGGTTGGGAACATCAGCGACATGCAGGCAGAAACACCAATAAGGCAGTAGAGCCCGACTATTCCCTGGATGAAAACTGCACCGAGAGTAAGGAGAATCCCGCCGAAGGCAAGTGACGACAAAAGTACGCCCGGATTGATGAATTTGAGAATGAAGGTACAGATAAAGCGGCTGGTTAAAAAGATCACCATCGCGAGGATGTTGTAGTTTTGGGCGGTGGCCGCGCTCATTCCCAGGAGGGTCATTCCGTAGTGGATGATAAAAGTCCAGCACATGATCTGCGCACCTACATAGAATGCCTGTGCGACAACACCGCCTGTATAATGGAAATTCATGAAAAGATTCCGAACGAGCTGCACTAGTTTAATCTTTTCCTCTTCCCTTCCCGTATCAGGCATTTTGGACACTGCGAATAAAAGCAGCACGGCCATGACAATGATTGCGATGATTACGTAAGGAACCTTTACAACGTTGAGGTCATGAGCAACCATCGCCTGATGCGTTTCCTGTTCTGTTGTGGCAAGTGTTTCCAGTGATTCAGTAATCAAAGCGTCAACCTCGCTGGGTAGCATCTCCGCATACTCAGGGTTGGCAAGCATCTCCGCCTCCCGAAACTCGGCTACGTGCAAGGCCGGAAGGATGAACATGCTGGCCACCAGCATGCCGGAAAGAGATCCGATTGGGTTAAATGCCTGGGCGAGGTTAAGGCGTCGGGTCGCCGTGGAGCGGGGACCCATGGATAGAATGTAGGGATTTGCGCTGGTTTCGAGAAAAGCTAAACCAAAAGTCAGAATGTAAAACCCGATGAGAAAGATATTGAAGTCCATCCTGCCGGCAGCTGGAATGGTTAGTAGAGCGCCGATGGCGTATAGGATGAGTCCGACCATTATGCCGGATTTAAACGAGACCTTGCGGATTACCAGGGCTGCTGGAATTGCCATAGTCGCATAGCCTCCGTAAAATGCCATCTGCACCAAACTGCTCTGCGCGTTGCTGATCAGGAAAATTTCCCGGAATGCACGCACCAGCGGATTGGTTATATCGTTTGCAAAGCCCCAAAGCGCGAAGAGGCTTGTGACCAGTATAAACGGATAGATATATTGGCTCGGAACTACGGGGTCGCTTTTTAGGGCAGGGGATTTGGAATCAGGAGATCGTTGCATCGGATAAAGTGAAGGGCCCCTTGAGGCCGGTATAGAAGTAAAATAAACAACAGCTCTGTGTGATTGTATGGATATTTGTTAGATACGGGGAGATTGGCCAGCAGTTTCTGCGGTTCAGTTTTTGAATATTGGAATGTTGGAGCCATGAAGCGGAGGGCTACTGCGGCGCGCCGCTAGCCGGGACAAATCGCAAAACTGCAAAATGGAAAAGGCTAAACGAATAGAGAATTGCGAGGCGTTCCTGAATCAGGCGTCAGCCGTTTAGTCTTTATGCCTTTGGGTTTTGTCGTGACCGTCTGCTGGCCGGATTGAGGTGAGTCCAGATCATTGGCTAAGTCGGGGCGCGGTGTGTGGGTTGTTACGAATCTCATGGAGTAGGGTTTGCAGGTTACGGACTTTTTCAGGATGCCGCTCCGCTAGATTATAGCGCTGACCGATGTCTTCCGCGAGGTTGTATAGACCCACTTCGAGACCGCTGTATGCGGGAACATTGCGTTTTTTCATCGCGTGCGTAAGCATAGGCCTCCGCTCCATTATCCGCTGTGAAGAGAATGATGGTGTTTTCATTTTGCCCGCTCTCTTTGAGTGCGGTGATCAGGCGGCCGCAAACGTCGTCCGTCTCGAAGACGAAGTCCCCGTAGGGACCAGCACTGGATTTTCCGTCGGTGAAACGCAAGCCCTCCTCAGCGAGCTGATTAAAATGGGGGGTCGGGATCTTCGAATTCGGATTGTAGGATTTGAGATCGCCGTAGCCGAGATCGTCCGCGTAGATGAGGACAATGTTGGGCTTCTTTTCCGCGGAAAATACTACGGAAATTAGCATGCAACTGGCAACGATGGCATAGAGGGTGTGGCGTACGGATAGACTCATAACGATTTGTTTTCTTGATGCCTTACGTCTGTAGTGATGGGGTTTTATTGAACTGTAATCAATTGCCTTAGTTCATTTGTCAGCTCCTGAAAATTCGGATTCTGACTTTCATCGTGCATCTCTGAAGGGTCTTGTTGCAGGTTAAATAGTTGTTCGTGGATTTCTTCTGATTCGTTACGGGATTGGATGAGTTTCCAGTGTTCTTTGCGAATCATGTTGGAGTAGTTTTTGTAAAAACATCGAACGAAAGCTCGAACGTCGTGATTAGGGTTTTCGAGTATCGGAGAGAGGTCTTGAGCCTCTCGAACAGAGTCAGGGATTTCTATATCTGATAGAGCACAGAGCGTCGGGAAAAGGTCGGGAGTGTGGATGAAACTGCTGCTTCTCACTTTCTCGGGTACGCCCGGACCGCTCAGTAGGCAAGGCACTTTTACGCTGTGTTCATAGAGGTTCTGTTTACCCATCAGCCCATGAGACCCAAGCCCAAGCCCGTGATCGCTTGTGTAGACGATGATAGTGTTTTCAATCCCTCCAGGCAGTTGTCGAAGCGCAGTTAAAATCCGACCGATGCACGCATCCATATGCTCTACCATGCCGAGGTAATCGGCCCAGTGTTCTGTTAGCTCAGTTGGGCTTCTCGGGAACCCGGCAAGTAGTTCGTCACGAATACGATCATCACCAATACGCCAGGGATGACAGGGGAGTGTGTTTTCAGGTAGCTCTACCTTGTTTATGTAGCGGTCACGGCCGTAATTTTCTGGTGGTGTACGTGGATCATGTGGAGCAGTGAATGCTACATATAAAAACCAGGGAATTTCTGAATTTTCCTGGTTCTGAATAAATTCAACGGAAGAATCAGCGAAAATATCTGATGAGTGTCTGTTTTGACGAGTAGTGCGTGATATATTGTAGTCTCCTTCGAGAGAGTACGCTTGCAGTGGGGTTAGAAAATGATCATCCATTCCGTCCAGAAAAAGTGATGCACCGTCCTGAAATGAGCGGTTCAGGGATTCAGGGTCATTATGCCATTTTCCAACGGCGAAAGTATTATACCCATTACTTCTGAAATTCTGGCCAAGTGTAACCATGTCTTTGTTGATCTCGAAGTCGCAATTGGCCATGGCGCGCCGAGGATTATTTCCGGTGTGAAGTGCAGCCCTGGAAGGCGCGCAAACAGCTTCATGCTGAGCTCCCATGTGATAACATGCATCGAAAGAGCAGCCTCGTTCTGCGAGCCAATCCAGGTTCGGTGTTTGCGCTCCTGGTAGATTTTTAAACCCCATCGTGTCGGCACGATGGTCATCGCTAATAATAAAAAGGATGTTGGGTTTCTTCATTTTCCGGTTGATTTGCGCGGACCAAATCGTGTGAAATCAACGTCTATTGGTAGATCTTCATCGGCTTGTTTAGATGAAATCAGAGCTTCGATTTCTTCGCGACCAAATGTGGCAGGATTTTCCCCATGCACTGTAAATGGACGGTTACCCGATTTTGTGACATACTCATCTGCGCCGTGCAGAAAATAGAGGGGATGCTCCACCCCGATAAAAAAATTGTCTTGGATTTTGTTTCCGATCGGCGCGTATGGTTGATTGTCTGGCAATGTTACCAGTTCGGGATAGGCTTCGCTGTATGGAGGTTCGTTGAAATTAACTTCTTCGAGTCTTTCCCACATCCGAAATCGTCCACCGGGGACGACATGAGGGTTCGCCCAAGCGAGCCCTCTGGCATCCAGACGTACTCCACGCTCGCCACCGACAATTACGTTTTTATTTACGAGATTATCGCGGCCACCCCCTACCTTGATCGTGGCATCAACACCTTGGAGAATATTGCCCTGGATTACAATTCCCGACAATAAATCGTCCAGATAGATAAGCGCGCTGCTGTGAAAATGTCTGGATACCGGCATGTGGTTTTCTGGTGCATGGTGTTCCCTGAATGTGATTCCAGACATATAAATGAAATTGTCTTCAATTCGCGTGCCTCGAGCGCTCCAGTCGCGACCCGCATAGATCGCTCCAGCATCGTCACTTTCTGTAACAACCCGGAATATCTCATTATTTCGGATAGTGTGATTGTTTCCAGAGAAGCGAATGGCCACATGTGGTGCATCGTGGATGAGGTTGTGGGAGGCCTCGATCCCAACGCCAACCATTTCAATGGCGCCGCGATAGGTTCTTGTCCACAGTGCGTAATCGTGGATGTGGTTGTCGGAGGCCTTGTGGTTGCCCGGTAGCAACTGTAGGCGATCGCCGCCTTGCATTCGAATTGCGGATTCATTCAGATTGAACAGGTGGGACTGCAGCACTTTGTGACCGTATCCGTCTTGGATGGAGATGGCTGTTCGGTCAAAGTTGGATAAGCTGCATTGGTCAATTTCAATGTCTCGGCCGTCTCGAACCAGAATGGCGTGTGACCTGCCGTAACGAAAAGCGATATTGCGGATACGTATATGACTTGTGTTGTCAAATTGCAGCAGTGGGCTATCCAATACCGTTACCACACAGGACACCATTTCTGGGGAGACGGATTCTGGCGGCCAAAAATAGAGATCTCCTGTTTGCGGATTGAGATACCATTCGCCGGGTTGATCCAATTCTTCAATCAGATTGTAAACGTAGAAGTGTCGGTCATCATTGTATCCATAGCGATGCCTTTGGCTAAAAGTTATACTCTTTGCTTCCGGGTCGATAGATTCAATTGGCGCATGCTCATCTGCCCAACCGTGATACCAATAACCGTGTGCCCATACTTCTTCTGCTTGGGCCCAGCGACGCAACCTTTCCGATGTGACATTCACCCCAATGCTTCGATCATACCCAACTTCGGATGGGTCTCCAAACAGCAAGGTTGTCACTGCCCAACCGGTGTTAGGCCACCTTGCCATAGGCATCGGTTCACCCCCGTAATACAGTTTGAGTGAGCCGCTTCCACTGAGGGCAAAACCTCTTCGATGCAGCTTTCCTAAGTCTGTGATGCCCTGTTCTTTCAAATTGACGGAGAGAACTTTGCCATGCGCTTCCTCTGGTAGTCGCTGAAGGATCTGTGGGTCTTTGACTGGTTGGAAGCCATATATGGTCCTACCTCCTGAAACGACGACTTGCGGCTCGCCATTCCTTCCATGATTAGCACCCTGAATTGTTAAAGGATGGGAAGGGAGGCCCGAGTCATTTTCAGAAAATTTTAGGGTTGTGTCGAGTTCATAGACCCCTGGCGCAAGTTCGATTACTATAGCTTGCTCTGATTGTTGGTTCCGTAATTGTTGTGCCAGACGCTGAGCTGCCTCGATCGACCTTAGAGGGCTTTGAATGCTGCCGTCGGAAGTGTCCTCACCTTTAGTGGATACATGAATGGTATGTTTTTCAACGGCCGCGTGTGTGTAATTAATGGCAAATCCGATTAAAAGAAAGGGAAGGATTCTATGTGCTTTCATTGTTTATGGCTTATTGTTGATTTGGTTCAGCGATTAAATGTTTGGTCGCCTGGTGGAGGTCTTTTCCTATGTAATGTCGGTGCCCATCAGGATAAAGGCCAATGGATTCAAAGGGGATTTGATCAAACCGTTTATCGACGTTTTGGATACCTTGGATAAGGTCAACGACGTCGCTGGAACGAGGGAGTAAGTCGCATGCGTTAGCCAGTAGGCGAAAGTCTTTGTCTTCAGGATTTGCGAATAGTTTCGGGTTGTCGGTTTCGAAATTATTCCAAGGTTCTGGGGAGAGGTCTTTGCCGTATTTCCAGGTTGTGTAGAGAAAGGGATAGGCGCTGCGGTAAGGTTCCATCCCAACATGCACTCCACTTGGATCATCTGCTGATTCCACGTGGGTGCGCAGGTGCTGTACGGCATTGTGAGGAGAAGGGTTTTCATCTGGTGGGAGGCGCATCATTTCAATTGCACGGTCCATTCGTGTCGCCTGTGACCTTATGACTAGCGGAGGGCATTCAATGGCAATGTTGTTAGCGACGGAACTGCCTCCGCCCAGGTTATATTTGATCACGCCTGTGCTCCCTGCCCGGTAGAAGAGATTGCCATACACGGTTGCCGCATACAGTGTTCCGTCGTCAAAAAAGATGGCTTGAACCCCAGCTCCAGCTCCATCGTGCGGGTCCTGAATATCATGGAAAAAGTTGTTTTTGATCAGGTGGCCGAGTTCTGAAGGATCACGACCGATATAGATCGCCCCCATGTCGGAAATGTCACGGCAAACGTCGTTTATGCGGTTGCGAACGATCCTGTGGTCGTTTCCTCTCAGGTAGATGGCTTGCCCGTCGGATTGGTGTAGATGGTTGTTGGCGATTGTTATGCCGACGCCGTCCACATTGATATTCGCCTTGTAGGTTCTGTCCCATCGGGTCACTCGGAAAATGTTGCAATTATCCACTCGGTGGTTTGCGGGCTTAAGGGTTTTCCGGTCACCGCCAGTAATGTGAATTCCGCCAGCTCCGGTATTATGAATGTCGCAGCTTTGAATCAAGTGGTTGCGCCCACCGTGAAAATAGTATGCCGGATAGCGGTATACATATTCATGCCAGCTTCCCAGCGACCGACGAATGGTCTTTGGCTCAGGCAATCCTTCGGCAAGGACGCCATGCGCATCGTGTAGACCCTCTGGCAGCGGCGTTATGCCTCGACCGATTTGTATACCCAATTTGCCAAGATTTCTGAGGGTGCAGCCAATGATTTGCACCGAGTCGCCGCCTTCAATATAGATCCCAGAGCCACGGCTGTTTTCAAACACGAAACCCTCCAGTGAGAAATGTGAGGTATCTTCGATCGCGACCATGACCCCCCGCAACAGGGAGAGCTGAACAATTGTATCGGGTCCCAGTTCGTCGGGATACCAGTATAGTTTCTTGTTTCGGTAATCGATAAAGTATTCTCCCGGCATATCGATTTCTTCTAACAAATCGACTGCGTGCCAGCTGCTGAAGTCACGCATCTCAACGCCATACAGATGGGGCAATTTGGTGGTCATTGTCCGGTTGTCTGGGTCTATCTCATCAATCGGCAATGTGTCGTCCGCCCACTCTCGAGCGAAGATCCCGGATATATGAAGCCGATCAGCTTGAGCCCAGTGCAGTGGTCGGTCGGTCTGGAATTGAATGGTTGCTGGCTTGAGTGCAAAGTCACCATCTCGAGGCTGACTGCCTGCATCTTTCACACCGTCGAGTTTTACAACTGGATCCTGTGGGTTGGGCCACCGGGCCAGAATTTGCGGTTTACCATCGGCAATCAGTTCAACAGGTGCAGTTCGATATGCGCGTCGAAATCCGCGTGGACCGAGCAGCTCTCCGTCACCTAATGAGACATCCGTAAGGTCTGCCACGCGAATGTGCGGGCGTGCGGCTTTGTCCACAATCCGCTCGAGGATCAAGGGGTCTTCCACCTTGCCAAAGCGGCTGGCGCAAATCTCTACTCCGCCGTCAAAAATTACATTTTCACCAGGTTTCGCTCGGTAGCGTATAGGCGCACCTGGTGCCCCAGAATCATTGCTGCCGAATTCGAGGGTTTCTGTCACTGGATAGCGACCGCCGCGCACGTAGACGACCACCCCCCCGTCCGGAACTGTCGTGCCATTTGCGGTCAGGGCTTGCACAGCGTTGCGTGCACGTTGAATGGTGGCGAAGGGGTGATCAATGTTGCCGGGGTTGGAGTCGCATCCGTCCAATGATACATAAAAAGTTTTGGATGCGTCGGAAGTCTCATGCGCGGACTTGATGATATCGCTACTTGCTTCAGCCTCGAAGCCAAGCAACATCCATGAGAGTAAAATAAAAGATAGTATGCGCATGGTTGTTTTACTTTTAAGTGGTAAAAAAAAGAGGTAAATATAAAAATAAGTGAAAAAGAGAAGTTAAACTATGGTCAACGATAAAGTGTTTATGCTTAGTTTATAAGCTCTTTAGGTCGATTTATGTGTTGGTAAAATTAGAGGTTAAATGCTTTACAGACGCATGATTGTCTATTGAATCCGGGCAATGACTATTGAAGAAGTTGCGAAGTTGGCCGGCGTATCGGTTGCAACCGTTTCCAATGTGATTAACGGGAAGCCCAAGGCATCTGCGTCGACGGTGATGAAGGTAAATCGTGCAATGGAGGCAGCCAATTATAAGCCTCGCCCGTTGGATCGCCGGCCGGGTCGGAGGCGTGTTAAGTCTGTAGGGGATCAGGCATTGCAGCGGTTTACTTTGATATTCGGAAACTGCACCTTGCCCGATTTCCAAATCCCGCTCTACAGCAATCTTATCACTGCGATCAACAACGCTGCTTATAGGAAAGGGGTGACAATGGTTTTGTGCAGGGTTCCGCCGGGTGGCAAGGTTCCGCCGGATGTTTTGTCAGATGGCGGCGATGGAGTCATTGTGGTTCGGCACGAAATGGTGCCCGAGTTGTATTCCACTCTGGGCCACTTGCCCAAGGTCGGAGTGCTGGGTGATTACTGTGCTGATATGGATATTGTGAGTGTGAACAATGATCGAATAGGCTTTAAAGCCTTTGAATATTTGAATTCGTTGGGGTTAAAGGATTTTGCATGTATCTGCGATTCGGTTCACCGCGCTCAACGCATGAGAGCGAGGGCGTTTCGGAATGCGGCTGAGCGTGCTGGTGCTGAGGCAATCATTGAGCAAGGTAAAAATCTGATTCTCTCGAGTCGAAATCGGGTTGAGCCCAATTATGCGGCCATTTCAGATTTATTAGAGAAGGTGTCTGCGCGTGCGCGCAGGCCGTTTGGGTTGTTTTGTCCGACCGACCTCATGGCGACGGCTGTTTACCCCTGTATGCGACGCAGATCGCTCGAAGCGGGTAAGGATTTTATGATGATTTCCTGCAATTATGAGGTGCCGTATCTGGCGGGGATGGATCCGCGCCCTGCTGAGATTGATCTCAATTTGGATACGATCGGTGATCGCGCTCTTGATCTGTTGTTATGGCGCTGCCGGAATCCCAGCGAGCCTCTCAGTGTCGTGTTGGTGGATCCTCGCTTGATTAAGGATGGTTCCGGTGAAGGTTTTCAATAACACCAGGAATGAATGAGTGATTCCGCGAAGTATTTGCTTGGTTAAGCCGCCGACGCTATTCTGTTTATAAGCTTTGTTGGAGTTGCGCAGCCCTGAAAACAAATCGGAAAAAAGTGTTTTTATTCTTGCAAAAAAGAAATATTTTCCTGAAAACTATCTCGAATTAGTCAAATGAACCCAAACTTTAGTTTCTGATGAAATCTATCTTCACTTCTTGTAATCTTTTTTCTTCCAATAGGATTTGTTGCTTGGCCCTGTTGTCTGCGGTTGTCTTTTTCTCGCCGATTCAAGGCTCGGTTATAAACACAACTGGTGACAGTTTTAATTTGAATTTCGGGCTCACCTGGGAGGGCGGAGTAGTGCCGTGGAGGACGGATACCGCTACAATTGTGCATGCCGGAGAGTATTTTCTGCCCACGGGAGCTGTGTTGGAGTTCGAGGGATTGAATATTCTCGCTGAAGGGGTTGCCATCGTTGGCCCCAGTGAGGAGGCGACGATTCATTTAGGGGAAGGTGGAATAAGCAGCGATTATCCTTTGGGACGGATCGGCTTTCAGAGTAATGACGAATTGATTCTTGATGTGGGCGAAAGCGACCAAGTTTGGGATTTTTGGGCTTCAAGTGGTATTGGAGCCAACGTTGCGGGCTCAGCTGTCATCTCGCATACTCATGGGGATAACCGTTTGTGGCTCAGGGGGTCGAATTGGGCATTCAATGGAACTTGGCGCTCTGATGGCGGCTTTATTCATCCGCACTCCAACGCCCAGTGGTCGGGTGGACCAGGCGCTACTGGCCAACTTGTGAATGGTGGGGTGATTCGTCTCAGCAATGAACTCTATGACCGGATTCGACTTGAAATGATTGGTGATGGATTCTTTAGGGTCAGTGGTGCCGCAACGGACAATGGTTCTCGGGCGATAATGGCTCCGGGTTCCGGCGATGATACTGGCGATATTTACGGACCGGGGACGTTGACTGTGGATTCCATGGTTGCCTATGGTCGTCTTCGTCTTGACGGCAACGTCTTTCATTCTGGAGACACTATCGTCGGTGAAGGCGCTGAAGGAATCTTTTTAGAGTTAGGAGAGTCATCTTCATTCACGTTTTACGTGGCTGCTGACGGGTCAAGTAATACCATTCGCGGGCAATCGGCCGAGCTTAGTCATCTACATGCTGATGGCAGCTTTGTTATTGATTTCGTTGATGAGGATTATCCCGGTGGTGAATGGTTGTTGATCGATCAGTCTTCCCTTACAGTCGAATTTGGCTCAGATTTTTCTGTTGAGGGCTTCGAATCTGATGGCTCGGGGCAAGTTTGGACGCGCGCAGACGGTGACGAGGAATGGAGTTTTGATCTGCAGACCGGTGTCCTCAGCAGGACAGGAGAGCAAATAGTTGATGGCTTAGTTTTGGAGCCAGGAGTGGTGACTGAGGATGAACTGCTTGGTAGCATAACTGGTTACACGGATTCTATTGGAGTTTCACCTATGTTTAACGTCATTTACGTTGGCTTGTATCCCAATTATTTGTATTCCAATTCGCTTGGTTGGCTTTTGTACCCCCACGGTAGTGCGTCGGAGGGGATTTACCTCTTTCGTGCCGAAGTGCAGAATTGGATATGGTTGCGGTCGGATATTCCAGGCTATTTCTGGGATTACAGCAGTGAAAGCTGGCAGACTCTGTAGGGAGAGGGGCCTATCGCCGTTATACCGTGGATGGGCCTGCGCTCCGATTGGTTGGTATTCGTAAAGTGATACATTCTCCATTTATCTATTTCATATCGACTGTCTGTGCTTTTCTTGCTGTCGGGGTAACTTCTGCTTCCGGACAAACAAATCTGGTTATTAATTCGGATTTTGAATCCAGTGAAATCGGGGAAACACCGGTAGGCTGGACGACGAATCCATCAGCTAGGCCGGATATCTTTGTCACCGCTTTGGATGATGAAACAGGCCAAAAGGTCGGCTTGCTTCGAAACAAGGAGCAGGTCTGGAATAATGCGCGGCAGCGCCTGAACCTCCCATCAGGAAAGGTCTACCAGGTTTCGGCGCGGTTTAGATCGACAGAGGATAATGAGACCATAATTTTGAGCGTGACTGCACCATCGTCTCGGACGATGGTGCATGTTTCTGATGTTTTCAATATTGATGAAGGGTGGAAGATGGTTTCGGCCCCCTTGGTTACCCAGGAAAACGGTCAGCACCAGTTAACAATCAGGAGTCAAGGATTATCAGATTTCTACGTTGATGATGTCGTGATTATGGATACGGGAGAGGATGTAGCGGGGGTGGGTATTGACTTGCTGTTACCGGACGCTATCGGCATCCCCGATGAGGTTCAATTAAGGGCCCGAGTGATAAATCAGGGGGGCAACCAATATGGAACAGAGGATGAACAGGTAAGATGGACCCTGGAGGACAACGCCCCTGACGGTCTCAGTATCTGTTATGAAACCGGATTGCTGCTAGTGGAAAGCGGAGTATCACCCGGTACAGAGGTGAAAATTGCCGCAACTCTTGAATCGAATGATCAAATTCAGCAGAGGGCAAAAGTTCGGCTTAAGGATGCCGCGGACCTTACCATACCGAGACAGGTTATTTTGACTTGGCAAAATAAGCCGCAGACAAGCAAAACTATCACATGGAGAACGGACAAGGCGATTGAGGAGCCGACGGTATTCTTCTATCCGGAGGAAGAAAATGAAGATTCGGATTATTCATCTGCCACGGGTGCGTCGGTGGAGTTCGATTCGCTGGCTACCGATCCGGTTTTGGATTCATTTGGTTGCTGGATTAATACGGTGGAATTGACCGGATTGAATCCTGATACGCTCTATCGCGTGGTTATTCCGCATCCAACTCACCCGCAAGAGATTATCTTCCGAACGGTTTTGAATAACCCCTCCAGTATCGTTTTCACAGCAATTGCGGACACCCATCGCCTAAGCCTGAGTCCATCCTCGCAACAGCGTCAGCTTCTAAGCAGTGTGGCTGCTGAAGGTCCTGACTTCACATTGCTGGTTGGTGACTTGTGGTATGCCGATGCCCAGAACTTGGTAGACACTCCGGTGGACCAATTTGTCGATGCGTTTTTGGATAAACTAGAATCCACTATGATCGCGCCGGACGGAAGGCGTATTACCATTGTGCCTGCTGAGGGCAATCATGACGGTAATGATGACGGCGCCCCTTTTTTTTACAGCCGATTCCCTTTGCCGGAGCAAAAAAAATATTATGTAATGAACTATGGTCCAAATTTAACCATTATCACGTTGAATTCCGGGCATAGCGCGGCTATATCCGGTGAGCAGACTGAATGGTTGGAAGAGGTTCTGGAGGCGAATCAAGACAGTCGATGGATCGTTGTTCAGTTTCATGTCAGCCCCTATCCTTCAAACCGAGATCCGAACGGATTCGACGAACGTCAAATAAGAGCACATTGGGTGCCGCTATTCGAAGGATATGGGGTCGATCTTGTTATCAACGGCCATGATCACCTTCACAGCAGAACCTATCCAATCCGCAATGAAACCATCGACTATGAAAATGGCGTGACTTATATTGGGAATGGTTTTGGCACTCGTGCGGCCAATCTTGACCGTTGGTTTATCAAGGAATCCGCTTCGGTTAATAGTTTTTGGAAGGTAACCGTTTCATTTGGTGAAGACGGGCAATCCTCCCTTCTTGCTGAACCTATTTTTCCCTTGGACCCGTCTCATGTCGAGCCACCGGTTTTATTGCAAAAAGATGCGATGGGTAAAAGAATTCATTGCGTCCCGCCGTTTAGTGATTCGTTTCAGCGGGACACCCCTTGATCGATTTCAACCTGGAGCAACAACATCAATGAAACGCCGGCATTGGAGCGTGGCTGGTATGTTACCGCTTTCGATGTAGATATTGGTGCAATCATTAGCGATTATAGAGCATCGCCGTGGCCCGGTTGCGGCAGCAACAGTATCGCGTTTGGCCGATTTCAGGGCGCAACCGCTCAGAGTAATCTTAGATTCAATTTTACCCCGGTAACCCATAATCAAGCCGGGCAGTCTTACAAGACCGGTGGCCATCCGGGTTTCTTGCTCAGGGCCTCAGGCTATCGCGTCAAGTGGGACTTTTTTACGGAAAGCTTTGGGAGTCAGCCTCGGTGGACTCTGGAGGATATGGCGGACGCCGTTGGAACTGAGTTGCAGGTGAGGGGCGATAGTCGACTTTTACGCTATTGGGACGGCGACACCGCGAATGATTCTGACTATGCCTTTTCCTCCGGCCATTGGTATCGCTTCGATCTGGTCGATGTGGACGTGCTCAACAAACGATCGTCTCTCAATGTTTATCGCTGGGACACCTCAATGCAGCAAGCTCAGGCCGTTTTCGCTTTACGGGACAAGGAGTTTCAAAACCCGGTTGATCACTTGCAGCGCTTTGTGATGCGCTCTTGGTCCAGTAGCAATTTTCTATACTTTTTGGATAATTTTTCACTGAGTCTGAATCGGCCGGTCGATTTGGCCTATACCCAGTGGCGGCGCGAACGCTTTGGTGTCAGTGCGGCTGGAAAACCCGAGGTCAACGCTGACAAAACCGGTATGCCGGATTTAATGCGCTTTGCTTTATCTCAAGATGAGTCCAGTCCATTTGGTGTTCGCTTGCCTGAGCTTTCCTTCCACCCAGGAGATGCCGGCAGACATTTGGATTTCACCATTTACCGTAATTCGGAGGCAATAGGGCTGGATTGGGTCGTGGAGGTGGCCATAGATTTGTCCAATTGGGAGGAGAGAGGTGAGGGCATGAGGCTTCTGGAAAACAGTTCTTCCAAAATAAAGGTACGTGAGTCGGTTTCTGAAGGACCGCCCAACACGCGTTTTATGCAGTGGCGCGTTCGCAGCACCCCATCAGGACAGTAATTTATAGAGTGAATCAGGACGGTTTTTAGGATGTAGAGCATCCAGTGCATACAATCTGAGGGCGAATGCCGCCTGAAAAGACCGCAACGGGCGATAGCTGTGTTCGTTGCCGCGGACGGGTTGTAGAAAGAGCGAGAAAACCGGTCCCCCCCTGTGGTCGGGTGCCTATTTTCTCTCAATTGGGCTTGCCTGTCATGGTTCCAATGAGAATAATCCAAGTTTTCAGGTAATTTTCAATTATAAAAATGACAAAGATAAGCAAGAAAGTTTGTTCATTGACGGATGTCGCAAAGAGGGCCGGCGTAGCTGTCAGTACAGTTTCCCGCGTTGTCAACTCTTCGCCGCTTGTTTCTGAGGAGCTTAGGAAGAAAGTTGAAAAGGTGATTGAGGAAATGGATTATCGACCGGAGCCGCGTGGAAAGCGAAAGGGCGTTCGGAAAGATTCGCTTCATAACCTAAAGCACAAGCTGGTTAAGGTTGTCATTTTTGGCCCTTATGATTCGCTGTGGATAACCAATTATGCGCCGATTTATTCCTATGCGCTCCATGGGATTGATGAGCGACTGGGGCAGTATGGTTTGAAGAGGGCTATTGTGGCTGCTAATAGCGCGGATGACCTTATGAAGATTCTTGAGGAAAAGAGCGCAGATGGGTATCTGGTGTTAAAGACAAATATTCGGGATCAGCTACCCGATGCCGTATCTAAGTATCCGGTTGTGGCCTTTATGGGGCTGCATGAATGCCTTCCTTGTGACAGGGTAGTTCCCGATGGCCATGTTGCTGGTGCTTGCGCGGCAGGGTTTCTGAAAGAAAAGGGCTGTGAGTTTTTTATCGCGATTGGAGGTGACCAGGATGTTTACACGCACCGAACGGTTTCTTTTCGCAGAAGTCTTCAAGCAAGCGGTCTTCCTTTGGTCGAATTGCAGCTTGCGGATATAGTTAGGGGAGGCAATCGAATGCATCAGGTCAATCGGTCGGTTATCTCCAAGCACTTGTCGCCAGCGCTGAGCGGTTGTGGGAAGCGGCCAATCGGGATTTTTTCCCTGGCCGACATTGTCACTCCCGCACTATATGCCGAACTGGCGGAGCTTGGTTTGGAAATTAACCGAGACGTATTTATTATCAGTTGCAACAATGAGCGTCCTTATTTGGACTCACTTGTCCCGCAGCCATCTGCGGTTATAGACATTCAGGCCGAACATATTGGCCGTCGTGCTGTTGAGATGTTGATAAGGCGGCTCGAGGTGCGCGATTCGCTCCCATATGAGATGGTTCGGGTCGTCCCGTCTATTGTTCCTGCAGAGAGTTGCTGATTATCCCTGTCGGATGCATTTTTAAGGGCAGTAGCCTGATTGCTCGCTATATTCTGGAAATGCGGAAAAATAAGGCAATTTGCAGGAATAAAGCTTTACTTTCCAAAAGTTTTGCAGGAAAATAATTCTGTTTTAACCCTGAAGTACCTGCCGGACGGGGGCATCCAGTTGGATCGCAACGTTTGTCCAACATGTCCGGTTAACGTAACTAGCGAAACAATGAAAGAAAATGTCATGCAGAAAAATCCATTTTTAAATATTTCCATCCTTTTTCGAGCCTTTATTGCGTTGGTCCTTTTTTCGGCTTTCAATTCCTTGGCGCTTGCCTCGCTGGTGTATTACGATGGCTTTGTTGCGGGAGAAGACCTCTCGAAAGGTGAGTATGTTGCGAATCCCGGTGCGGATACCGAAGGGCGGTATCGATTGACTGAAGGGCAGAACCCAAACATCCCGGGTTTTACTGGCAGCTGGCAACATGAAAAAGCTCCTTGGGATTTCGGTGCGCCGCTGGCCGTGGCTCCGATACCTTCGCTTGAGTATCCTGGGGTTGTCAGCACGGGAAATGCAGTTGCGCGGCGGTGGGCAGAAGGCATGTCGTATCGTCGGTTTGACAATGTCTTTCGCGGAGAAGGGGTTCGCGTGTTGTATCTCAGCATGTTATTCCAGCTCAGTGATCCCACGGCTGAGGGGAGATTCGAGTTGAGCCGGATTGCCGACTCGAGTCGCAATGGAGTGGGGTTGGATTTCAACAGTATTCAGCGAGGTAGAATCACGCCTTTTGGGGCTTTCTCGAACAGCCCGAACACGATTCCTTCAAGTGACCAGACAAATCTTCTGGTCATCAAATTTGAATTGAGTGAGGCTGGCAGTCGATTCACAATGTGGCTGAACCCAGACGATCTGTCAGCCGAGGAGAATAATCAACCTATCTTCCAGAGGGTTGTGCGTAACCTCGATATCAACTATCTGGTCTTTAAGCGATTCGAGGGAGGAACTGCCGAGAATGGCATTGTTTTCGATGAACTGCGAATCGCTACTGCATGGGACTCGGATTTGTTTGAAGGAACGCTCCGCCGTTCATCAGAGCCTTGAGTCTTTTTGAGTTTGGGGTGTGGAGGGACCCCAGCGCTTAACCACTCTAAATGTTAGTCAGGGAAGGTTCTTGGTTTGTGATGGTTTGTTGGTTTTTGAGGGATACCCGGTGGAGAGAGGGCGTAGCCCGATCGGAACCGGGTATCCGGTTGAAGTAGACTTCAGCTGGTGACAGGTAGTCAATGCCGCTGTGGGGTCGCCTTTCGTTAACTGGGTTGCACTAATCCGATTTTCGGTGTTCCCGCCAGTCGGCTATGATCGCCTTTGCATCCAGTTCGTTAATGAACCATTCCCGGTTTAGGTAATTGTTTCGGAACCGGCTGTGGAAGCTTTCCACATAGCTGTTCTTCCAGGGAGATCCCGGCTCTATATACAAGGTTTTCACCTCGCGGTCTTCGACCCACTTCTGGATCGACTTTGAGGCGAATGAACGCTGCGCTGTTGTCGTCGCAAGGCTCCTCGGAACAGGCCCATTGTCGCTGCGAACGCACTTGGGCACGCCATAGCTTTCGCAGACCTCGTCCATGATGATGTCCAAGACTTGATCCGATGACATCTGCGTGCTTACACGCAGCGCAATATTGAACCGTGTAGCTTCGTCTACAATGCTCAGAATCTTGATGCTTTTGCCCTGCTCAGTCGTATCGAAGATGAAGTCCCAGCTCCAGACATCGTTGGGCTCAAGCGCCACCGGTGCCTTTGCCTGGGTCGATTCGCCCAGCCGAGGCCGCTTGCGCTTGGGTTGATAAGCGTTCGTAATCCTCGCGCTGCTTTGCCTAGTAAAAGAAACTCGACCGACTCAAGTCGAGATACCGACAAGCCCGACACAGTGAGCACAGCCCCTTTTCAAGGACCATGGAGACTGCTCGTCGTTTGTGCTCCGGGCTTACATATTTTTTTGAGGTTACCTCCTTTAGCACCTGGATGCCGACAGGTCTCGTTTTACGGGGTTCAGGGCCTGATTGGTCAACGACAATTATAATTCCCCATCGGAGGGGCTATGATTTTCGGGCATACGCTGGCTCTCCTCGACGAACTCAAGTATGACACAGGGATATCTACATCCATTAGTAGGGCGGGATTTTAATCCTGCGGATCTCTCTACATTCCGGCCGCACTTCGGCCGATTGTGGTTAACCAGACAATGAGCAGGACCAAAATGACACCCACCGAGGCGCCAACACTGATGCCTTTGGCGTCATAACTGTTTATGCGGTCGATTTCCCAATTAGAGTTAGGCCATATTTTCCCTTTGTTTATCTCCTTAGGATCATTAATCACCTTTTCAACTGCTTTGCGATCCTCGATTGGGTCTGGGTGGACCGGCGTACGCTGTTTGGCATAAAAGCTGTTCAGATGCCTCTCATTTATTGGTGGAGTCAGCATGCCAATGAGGAGGACCGCGGCAAATGGAAAGAAAAGCCGAAACATCAAGCTGATAAATTCAACACGTGAAGGTGTGAGGCTTGTGAAGTCAACGCCGAGGAGATGCAGTAGGTAGAGTTCGGCTTTGAAAAAGCCTCGCGCGTAACGTTGGCCGGAGTCGTTGCGATCGAAATTCCCATCCCAGAAAATCGGATTCGCAGCTGGAAGAAAGGTTTGGATAAAGGGTTCGCCATACTGAAGTGGTTCGGGGCGAACTGTAGTCGCGAGGCCCTTTGCTTCCAGTCTTTTCCAGTTTTCTATACGCTCGAATCGCTCATTCACATCCCGTTCACTGGCGATACTCTGTTTTTCCACATGGGGGGAATGGGACGCAAGAAGGAGAGATTCATTGTAGCGGGATCCCGGCCATAACATGACCATAAGCGGAATCAAGAGTGTTAATGCAAGAGCGCTCCCCATCGAAGCCCAAACGGCTGCTGTATTCGTTCGCCGCCACAGGAAACCCATAAGCATAGCGGGGCCACAACAGAGGTTTATCAACAGCATGAACTTGAACATTCGAAATATGTTGTCGGAATTCATGGCGATCAACACAGCTCCGACGATATAAACGAGTGTCATTAGTCGACCTACCTGAACGTAGTGGTATTCCGACTTGTTCTGAACTACCGGTTTGTATATGTGATGTGTCAACAATCCGGAAACTGTCATCATGTGCATATCAGCCGAGCTCATGTAAGCAGCTGTCAAGCAGGCTACCATCAGTCCCAGCAGGCCAATTGGAAGTAGAGCTCGGGCTGCTTGACCCCAAAGGAGATCCGGGTTGGTCGTTTGTTCGCCAAAAAGTCCAATAATGATAAGTGCCAGGAATATCCAAAAAACTTGGCCCACGCCTTTGGTCAATTGGCCGCTGAGCCCACCCCAGCTCGCGACTTTGTCAGTTCGTGCAGCTCCGGCGACAACGAGGTTATTGGAGAAAGCAATGTTTCCGGCCATGCTGATGAATGCCAGCGCCAGGATATTGTACCACGTAAATTCAGCCCATGTCGGTGAGCCGAATATTTCGAACATGGTTTGCGGTAGCGTTCGATGAAGTGCCTCAAACGGCCCCAATAGCCCCGTCGTCCCGTGCAGGGCATTTAGCTGAATCATCCCGAAAGGTACCAGCATTACGGTCAGTGCAAGTATGAAAACGCCCTGCATGGTATCGGTATAGACTGCTGCCTCTAGCCCCCCGGATGCGGCATACAGAATGACAATAAATGCAATGAAGAGAATTAGCAGGTTTTGATTCAGGTAGCTGTGCAAGCGGCTTGGATTGAGCTCGCGCAACATCTCCAGTTCCTCAATTTCGTCCGGTGTCATCAGCTCCACTGGTTGCCGCGAAAGATAACTGAGCCGCTCTGCCTGCTCGTATTCCATGCGTTCTTCCACTGTTAATTCCTCCAGTGGCTTTTCTGTTATGGCCATGATTGTTGTGGAGGTGGCGTACAGGCCCATTCCACCAATCATAAGGAATAGAGATATCTGCGCCACCGAATAGAGGGTAGCCAGATTTTTAGACTCGAACCGCTCGTTGAAATATCCAGCCATGCTCATTAAGCGACTCCGACGTAGCCATTTTGGAAATAGCCAGTTGATCGGGTAGCCCATGCCGGCCTGGATTGACTGGCGGAGTGCACCGGGGACACCGTTGGCTCCAACCTCTGCTACCGATTGTACGGCAGATTCACTGCTGGTTGCTTGCCCAAACTGAGAAAAGGTTTGGTAGAAACGATTGAATTGGCGTCCACCCAAAAAAAAGTCCTCCTGGGTGTTGACCTTCTTCATGACCCGAAAGCCGATATAGACAACAATTGCAAAGTAGACCCCGATAACCGCAAGGTCGATAATATGTAAACCCATCATGAGATCTTACCTGATATACGTTGTAGATGCCTGCTCTTGTTTGTCCATTATGTGCCTACTGTTATGCGCCCGCACTCAGGGAAATCGCGGATTCGCACTGCCAGCATAGTCCCAGAGCAAGAGAGTTGTGCAGCAATGACTTTCAAACTCAAAGTCTTTGCTCTTTCAAGGTCTTGTTGCTCTTTTAACGGACTTTGTGTGACTACATCTGGATCGTCAGTTTTTTATAGTGCTGGATTGGATTGTTTTTTTGAGCCGACAAACTTTCTGCGCAAAACGGCAGCAAGTGCGAGCAGGCCTCCAATTAATCCATACGTTGCTGGCTCGGGGATTGGTGTGACACTTTCCCAGGTTTCTCCAATTCTGAGCTCGTCAAATGCCAAACCGATACCGTCAGTTCCTCCGGTGTCACGCTGCATCACCAGGTGGTCCAGAATTAAGTCGGATCCAGAGCCAGTAAAATCGGGTGCCAATTCAGATGTCAGATCCGTTGGATCCATCCAAAGTCCCCAATCGAAAGCGCCTCCAGCACCAAAATTCACGCGCCACACGAACAAATGTGTATCTGTGTCAGTGGGTGCCAGCGTTGTGTTTGCTCCTCTAACGCTAGCAACAAAATTTCCGTTCTGAGCGCGGATCCTTAAGCCGGTTCCTGTCGAAGTCTCTGCCTGGGGACCCAATTCCAGTCTTCCTTGGGTATTTGCGTTTTCCAGCTTCATCAGGAAACTGATGTAGAGGTTGTCGCCGGGCAAGGTTGGCAATGGGTTCAGTGCGCGGGAGGAGATGCCAAATTCGAATCTGCGATAGGCTACATTACCACTCGTCAGCAGCGAGTGAGTGCCATCATTGTAGGAAAGACTGGGGAGAGGCTCCGCGCCCAGTTCAAATCGTCCGCCGGAGGCCTCGCTCCAGGCTCCGTTGAATCCGAATGAAGTTCCTGCGGTGGCGGCGGGATTCTGATTTGTGAGCAGGTGGCGTAAGGGGTCTGATCCGTTGTCTGCCAAATACTCGCCCTGACTTGAATCTGTTCCCGCCGTAAAGCCTTCATAGGCCAGCAGGGACCCTGATGCTATGACTGGGAAAAATGTGATTGAGATCAATACGAGGGATAACTTTATCGCATTTAGAGTGCGTTTACAGAGTGATGTATTTTTCATGATGGTGTACAGTTATACGTGGCGTTATGCCTGAGTTTGGGTGGTATTTTAAATTTGTTCCTATCTGAATTTCGACGCTCATTGCATGGGTTTAAGATGGTTTGTCAAAATAAAAAGCTTTTTTGCAGTTAAGTTTTCATCGAAAACGTCAAGGGTTTTGTGTTTTTACTGCTAGAGTTGAGGGCTCTGCTGCCTTGGGGGTGTTGGCAATGTATCGTAGGCTAGAGGGTCTTTTTCTGTCCATATGTAGCATAATCGCGATCATCATAGAGTTTGAAGCTTTATGCATTGCTCCTGAAATCATAATTAATCTTTTTCAGAAAAATAATTTTTTTTCATTGCAACTACCAGTTGTTGCGGAATAAAAACGTCGCATGTTGAAAAATTGGATGAGCGGTTGTCGGTTGCTGGTCTTGTTGTGCGGCCGTTTCGTAACGTTTTTGCTTATGTTGTCATCGTGGGCTGTGTTTTCGTTCGGCGAGGATGTTGAAGGGGGGCCGGGTTTGTTTGACGAACCAGTAGCTATTGAGTTCCACGTGGCACCTGATGGAAGGTTGGATGCAGAAGGGACTGTAGCGGATCCATTCCCGGACCTTGAAGGCGCTAGAAATGCGATTCGCTCTCGTAGAAGTGATGGTGAAGAAGGTCTTGCGGTCGTATGGGTGCATGGTGGAGATTATGATTATCGCACCCGTCCCACATTCACGCTTGGATCTGAGGACAGGAAGACAGTATACCGCGCGGTTGCGGGTGAGAGTTTGCCCCGTTTTACTGGAGGTGTAAGGGTTGATGGTTCCTCTTTTGAGCTAGTAGATGAGTCTTCGGACGTTTGGGATCGAATTGACACTTTGGCGAGAGGGCATCTCCTGAAGCTTGATCTGTCTTCGTATGGGATTTCGGATTTTGGCGTCCTGAGGAACAGGGGTTTCAACCAGTCGATGCCTGATGGTCACATGGAGTTGGTTGTTGACGACGAGATGATGCAACTGGGTCGCTATCCTAATGGCGATGAATTCTCATTCGTAGCCAGTGGGGTGGATTCACGAACGTTTGTGTATAGCGGTAATCGCCCTGAAAGATGGACCGAAGCGGAAGATCCGTGGCTGCACGGAATCTGGGGCCGTGATTGGGCTGATGGTGCCAGGGCAGTGGCTGATATAGACCTGAATGCCAGGCAGATTAAAATGACTTCATCACCGACACAGTATGGGATAAGCAGCAACCAGTATTATTTTGCTTTTAACCTGTTAGAGGAGATTGATGAACCGGGTGAATATTATATAAATCGAGACACAGGGATTTTGTATTTTTGGCCAGACAGAGATCTTTCCAACGCCCGAATCTTGCTCACTAAACGTAGTTCCGGTCCAATCATTCGGACAAATGGTGCCTCAGATATTACCTTTGAGGGCTTAGTTTTAGAGGCAAGCAGAACACGTTTGGTCGAAGTTGTTGGTGGAAGCACGAGAGTTGTCTTTCGATATTGTCGCCTCATGCATGCCGGAAATACTGCAATTTCGATTAATCCTCAGATGGGAGCTGACGGCTCAGGGAGGAATAACGGCCTGTACCGTTGTGAGTTGAAGAATCTTGCCGGGGTTGGAGTTTTTCTAGAGGGCGGCGATCTCTCCTCCCTCGAGCCAGGCGGGAATTTTGTTGAGGGATGCCGTATTCATAACTTTTCCAGACTCAGCTGGACTTACAGGCCGGCTGTGAGTCTCGGAGGAGTCGGACAGATCGTGCGCCACAACGAGATCTTCAATGCCCCGCACTCGGCTATTCTCCTGCGTTCAACTGCCTCCCTGGTTGAATACAACCACATATACGATGTGGTTCGCTGGAGTGGTGATTCTGCGGCGATCTATGGTGGCCGTTCATGGGTTCGGCGAAGAAATATTATAAGGTATAACCACATCCAGGATATCGCAAGCGGCCGCCCGAAGGTGACGGGAATATACTTGGATGACGCATTGTCCGGAACCCACGTGATCGGGAATATACTTCAGGGAATTCAGGATCGGGCTACCACCAACAATGGTGGAAGGGATAATGTTTGGAGCAACAACTACATAATTGATTCAGATGTAGGTCATTACACTACTACAATGGGAGTGATCCAGGTTAATGAAGATTTTCTTACTGCAATGAGGGATGTTGGATACCAGCAGCCTCCGTGGTCGACGGCGTTCCCTGAACTTGCTGCAATTCCTGACGATTACAGCTTGTGGACAAACGAAACTAAAGCTCCACAGAATACGATCTTTGAGCGTAATATTCTCTGGAATAATACTGAAGACATCAGTGAACGGCTCTACTCGGGAGCAGCAAATCCTCTCAGTTATTATGCATCTCTTAGTGATAATCTTATGGGCTCAGATCCGATGTTTGCTGACCCGCAGAATGGGGATTTCACCCTGCATTTTGATTCCCCGGCTTTCGCAATTCCAGGGTTTGTGGAGATACCATTTGGGAAGATTGGAAGGGGCGCACTTAACGTTCGTGATTGGCCAATGCCGCTAGATGAAAGAGCCGGGCAAATGACTCTCAGTGCGCTGATTGAATCGGATCGAGAAATCGAGAGTGTTGTGCTTTTTTACGGCGATCTGGATGGTGGGTCGGAGTCGGGCGCGTGGTCTCATTCGATAGTCACGCGGGGGCCTAAGAACTCAGGATTCGTCCAGGTGAGAATGGATCTTTCACAGGATGAGATCTACTATGCACGTTGGAGGGTGATAGATGAGAATGGGGTGGTGCGGTGGACGCCGACTTTTGGACCTTTGATAGGTGATGGAACAGGTTTTAATCCGATTCAGGTAACCGAAGTAGCTCTGGATGATAATGGATTTATAGTGACACTCGATGGACTCGATGTCCGAACGAAATATCGACTGTTGAGAAGCTCTGATCTGAAATCATGGACACCCGTAGTAGGTTCAGAAAAGTTTCCTGAGGATAGCATGGAATCCTTTATCGATTCGTTTTCTCAAGAAGAAAAGAGTCTTTTTTACATGGTCGATCGTGTAAGAGAAGAATGAAACATAGGAAACAAATCTGCTTCATTGTTAAAAAGACCATAAATCGGAAGATATCCTATACTATACTAACGCAGACCAGAATAGATAATTCCGGGAGTAACTTTGGCTACGTAAAATTATTTCAAGTATGAAAAATAAGCAATCGAACAGCGATTTCTTTGCGGAAATAGCGCTTTCTGAAAACACAAAATCACGTGGTAAACTTGAGTTGCCAGAAACACCGAAAATCTCCAATCTGGACTTCAGTTGGGACGAGAATCCTGCTCAGAAGCGTAGAAAATCCAAAAAGATTACTAACGAGGAGGAACTGGAATTAGGGCTGAGATCGTTGCGTGAACAGTACCTTCCCTTTCTCAATAATTACGCTCCAGACCTTGAGGATGTTAGATCAGTAATGGAATTTAGTAGTTTCGATTGGCGCATCGAGCGGCCAGAGGACCGCAAGTCCTTTTCGGATGTGTTGGATGGTTTGGGAGAGTGGAAGTCTGTTGAAATACCGCATTATGGGCCTCCCTTGGGTAAGGCAGCAACCTTTTACAGGTGCACATTTGAGTTGCCTGAATGGTATGAGGACTACGATCAGTGTAGCTTCTGTTTCGGAGGAGTTGACTACCGTTGTCAGGTCTATTTGAACGGAATCTGTTTGGGAAGTCACGAGGGCTTTTTTGAATGCTTTCGCTTAAATTGCGATAATGCACTCAAGGATGGTGTTAACGTTCTTCTTATTCGTGTTGAAAATGATTACACGATGTTGGGCCATGGAGCGGGGATCTCTTTCCCGGACGGTGATAAGATATACGCCGCCACCGGCCTTGGATACGATGATCCAAAGCTGGGTTGGCATCATTGCCCTCCTGGTATGGGCATTTGGAATTATGTTAGGCTCGTAGGTACTTCCCGGATATTCATCGATGACCTTTGGGTTCGTTCACTTCTAGAAGACAGAGAGATCGAGGTTAATATTGAGATCGAGAACCTTGGTAAGAATTTTAATGAATCTGTAAGTTTTGAAGTATCAGTGTTTGGACAGAACTTCGAAGAAGTGATTTATCTGGCTCACGAATACACGGCCAGTGCTCCGTTTGTTCGTGGGTTTGGTGATCTTGACCACGGCTACAACAAGGTTACGCCGTCCCTGATGGGTGGTGGTCGTAATTTTATCAGTTTTCGTTTGCCGATTGAAGATTTTAGAGTTTGGAGCCCCGAAACGCCTTGGCTGTATCAAATACAAGTTAAACTGTTCGATGCCTCTGATAAACTACTGGACACCCGGTCTGGGCAGTTTGGCATGCGATCGTTCAGGCAGGATTTAGATTCAGATCCAAAAGGGAAATTCTATCTAAATGGTGATGAGATCCGTCTGCGAGGCGCCAACAACATGGGTAATTTTGAGCGGTGTATCATGAAAAATGATTATGATGGCTTGATCGACCAGATTCTATTAGCGAAACTGACTAATATGAATTTCTTGCGGATGACTCAGCGTCCAGTATTTAAGGAGTTTTACGAATACTGTGATCGCCTGGGCATGATGCTGCAAACAGATTTGCCGCTTTTTGCAACTGTAAGACGGAGTCAGTTCTCCGAAGTTGTCCGTCAGGCTGGTTGCATGGAACGCCATGTCCGGGGGCATTGTTCAAACATCCTGGTTTCGTTTATAAATGAACCACGTCCCGCAAGTGCCAGTAAACCGCATCGGTTCATAAACAGGGAAGAGCTGGAAAATTTATTTGAAATTTCTGAGCAAACCGTGCATTACCATAATCCGGACCGGGTGGTTAAATATGTGGATGGAGATTATGATCCCCCAACTCGTTCCGGTATGCCCGACAATCATGTCTACTGTGGATGGTACATTGGTCATGGGGTCGATCTCGGCGCACTGCACAGTGGACAATGGTTACCGGTGAAACCCGGTTGGCATTTTGGTTGCGGAGAATTCGGGGCTGAAGGACTGGATTCATATCAGGTCATGTCTGAGGACTATCCAGATGAATGGAAACCCAAGGGACCAGATGAAGCTTGGTGTCCAAGCGTGATCGATCTGGCTCAATCATATAAATTTCACTTTCTTTGGTATCCAACAGCCTCCACGGCTTCTGAGTGGATTGAAGCCAGTCAGTCTCATCAAGAATGGGTTATTAGTATGATGACAAAGGCTTTTCGCCGGATGAAACGGATGAATAGTTTTGCAGTACATCTTTTCATTGACGCTTGGCCTGCGGGTTGGATGAAATCTCTAATGGACGTTCGCTGTAAGCCGAAAAAGGCATGGTATGCTTACCGTGACGCACTTTCTCCTGTCGCAGTTTTCTTGCGTTGTGATCGGAATCAGGTGTTTTCGGGAGAATCTGTTCCAGTGGAAGTTTGGATCTGCAACGATCTCCCGCGAAGGCTGAAGAACCTGAGTCTGGAATTTGACCTTGAAATGGATGGTCGCCTTGTGCGGTCAGCAAAAAGTAGTTGCGAAGCTGATCCATGTTCTCCCCTTTGTTTTGGTGCGACAAAAATACAAATCCCTCATGTAGATCAGCGTAGAGATATTGAGTTGGGCGTCAGTCTTATGGACGCGGAAGGCAATGTCATTCACGACGATAGCGTCACTTTCTCGGCCTTTCCTTCTCCCAAGCCTTTGTCTGCTAGAGTTTATTGTCCGGACAGTGATCTCCGTGCAAAAAAGTTCTTGCAGAGTCTGGGTGCCGAACTCTGCACCGACGCGAGTATGGCTGATGTTATCTGTCACGCCGATTACGAGGTTTTTCAGGAAAATCGTGAACTTACAGAGAGGGCCGTCAAAAGCGGAGCTACAGCGTTGCTATTGAAACTGCCAATAGGAAACTATGAGTTTGGTGATAAATCGGTCCGTATCGTGAAGGCGGGGATGGGTCCTCGGCATTTTGTCTCGATTGCAACTGAACACCCTCTTGTTGCAGGGCTCGAGCCCAGTGATTTTCGTTTCTGGTATCACGATTCCAAAAAGCGAGTCGCTCCTATCCTTGAATCCGTCATAGATTGTCCTGAATCAGATCCAGTCCTGCTTTCAGGTAATGGAGGTTGGTCTATTCCGTGGGACTATATCCCTGCAGCGATCGAGGTTTCGGACTGCAATGGGAGTTGGCGTATAGTCCAAGTAGAATTAATCGATACGCTCATTGATAATCCGGTCGCCCGCGAGTTTTCCAACAGGCTGGTCAAGATATCAAATAGAACAAAAACCTTTTCCAAATAGAACATTCATTCAAATACAAACTGTCATGAGATATAAGAATAAAATCCCCCAAAAACTTACGTTTTTAACGCTCCTGATCATTGCCTCAAAGATTTTTACTGTATCTACAGTTTCTGCGCAAGGGGATCAGCCGGAAGAGGTTTTCGATTTGGATCCGTTCCAGGTCCAGGTTGACCGTGATGATGGTTTTGTTGCAGCCACTTCTTTGGCAGGTGGACGGATGTCAACCGAGCTCTCTGAAACTGCCGCTGCTTATTCTGTGCAAACCAGGGAATTTCTTGATGCCCTTAATATTTCTGATGTCAACGAGGCATTGGACTGGACAGTCAACGCAACGACAACTCCCGATGCCGGAGAGGGCCAGTTGTTCGGAGGCACAGGTTCAAGCACAATCCGGGGGGTCTCGACCAACAATCAGAACAGAAACTTTTTTGCCGGGGGATCCAATGCAGCATCTTATAATGTTGAGCGTCTGGACTATGCGAGGGGTCCGAATTCGAGTTTGTTCGGAACTGGATCGATAAGCGGAACATCCAACGTAATGGTAAAGAGACCGATGATGCAAACTGATCAGGGAAACGTTCGCTATCAGATTGGTTCCTGGAATTTACAGCGGTTTAATTTTGATGTGAATCGAGGTGTGGGCCGCAATTTCGCGATTCGGGTAACAGGTGAATGGTCAGATTCAGATTCATGGCGGCGATTTGAAGGTACTAAGCGTAGGGGATTTGCTCCGGGTTTTTCCTGGCGGATAAACAACAGGACACGATTTACAGTTATGGGTGATTTTTACCAACAGGACATGGTAAGAGGAATGACCATGTTGACCAACGGGTTTTCTGGCTGGGACGGCGTTACCACTTACAGTGGAGTTCAACCGAACACGAATCAGACCGCTTTTGGGGCTAGGCGGTATGGACGTTCATCATTTGTTTGGTCGCCAACATCAGGAGCAGGTGACAATGTTATAGTCAACTATGAGGGCATGATGCGCACTCAGGGATACCTCGGGCAGCGCCCTCTAAACGGCGTTACCCCTCTCGACAACAACCAGTTAGGATTAAACAGAGCGCCTATCCTCAATCTCCCGTATGAGCCGGAAGGCCTTTTTGATGCAGCTTTGGAAGGGTCAGAGTTTGTTATGCCGGCGCGTTCGTTTAATGCAATTGGGCCCAATCGGACTAGTTACAACAAGTTTGGAACCGGAACTTTCTATTTGGATCACCGGGTTAACCAGAACCTTAATCTTCAGCTGTCCGGCAATCGTAATCTTGACCGAACTTTTGGATTGATCAGCTATTTTGTGAACAACGGGTTCCCGGAAGTTCAAATTGATCTGAATGAGGAGTTGCCTGATGGGCGTGAGAATCCGAATTTTCTGAAACCGTATAATGAGTTTTTTCGACCCGAGCGCCAATTTGTTGATTCTGTTAACGAATCGCTCCGTTTCGCACTTGCGCATGAAGATGAGTTTGGCTGGGTTGATGTGCGTTCCAACCTGATCATGGCTTGGGAGAATGTGAATCAATTGCGGAAGCGGGAATATTATATGTTGCCCGTTGATCCAGACTCACGTCAATGGGGACACATTTCAGGAAGTCGTGCGCAGACTATCATTTTCAGGTATTACTGGGATCAGGAGCAGCGTGAAATTCCAGAGTTCGATGAAGTCACTGTGGTGAATCCCATAAGTGGTGAACAGGCGCAATACCGACCGCTCTGGACCTTGGCGACGGACAGAACCGATGCAACATTGGAAGCTACCAGCGAGACACGATATATCCAGGGATCCACTAGCCTCGGCTTCCTTGATCGAAGAATAATTTTGTTTGGTGCCTACAGGTTCGATGATGTTCAGCGTGCCCGGAGACAATTCCTTGCAGCGATGGATCATCCTGAAGGAACAGTTATTACTGGCAACAGCTTTCGATTCCGCCCGGATGCACCCGAGGATTATTGGGAACTTAATTATGTTCCGAAAGACTCGATGGGAAATCCTGCTGATGTTCAGCAGCCGGCTGTGAGCAGGCCTCGCGATGGTGACGGGGTTGCAATTCCGGTCTATTCCGACGATCGGTTTCAAGATGATTTTAATCCACCTTCGGTGAGAACACGTGTGAGTACCGGAGCCGTCGGCATGGTTTACAATATTGGATGGGGCTTTTCCCTCTGGGCTAACCACGCTCAAACATTCAATCCATCAGAGCTTGGCAGGACAACTATTGACTTCGGAACCCCTCAGCATTCGATTTCCAGGGGCACAGATGTTGGCATCCGCTATTCAATCGGACCAAAACTTAATGTGTCACTCAGTCGATATGATTCGAGAGAGAAGAATGCCGAGGTGTCCCAACCAAGTGGATATTCGAACATCAATATAATTCTTCAGGCCAATGCGGTTGGAGATTTTAGTTTCGATGGACGAAATCAACGGAATATTGCTGACCGCCCACCTTTCTGGAGTGACGAGATTGATCGTGAGACCCGCGGTTGGGAGTTCGAATTAACCGCCAATCCATTGAGTGGGCTTCGCGTCACCGCTAACTTTGGCACCGCAGATGCAGCTCAGCTCAACGCTTACCGACAGACAAGGGCTTGGGTCGATGAAAATGATGCTGTTTTGCGACTTATCGTGGAAGATGCGGGAGTAGCGATCAATCAACAAGGTGTGGCCACTGTGAGAACGGACTTGCCTGACCGCTCACCGGATGCAGCTTCGGCAGCCAGTGCATGGAACGCTCTTCAAGGCGCAAGAGCCAACTGGGTTACCGGACGGCAGCCACTCTTTCGGAATACACTCTACACTGCCAATTTCTTTGCCGATTATACCATGCAGGAAGGTGCTCTTGAGGGTTTGCGAATGGGTTATGGAATGCAATTTAGGGGAAGGCAAGTTATCGGCTGGCGCGGTGCAGATACTATTGTCGACCCGGATGACCCCAGCTCAGCCATCAATGACCCCTCTGTCGATGCTCTTACACCCGTTTACCAGGGGTCTTGGTACACTTCGACGATGACTATGAGCTATCCGTTTAGTTTGCGGAATGGGCATCGAGTAAGGGTCAATCTGTCAATTGATAACCTTTTCAATTTCAAAGATCCTTTGTATTACGACACTCGGCTGCGACCACCACAGGGTGATATCACGTCACCTGCAAGGGTTAACACACCAAATGGTTACTACTACCGACTGCCAATCAACTACCGGCTCACTGTGCGCTACGACTTCTAGTTTGAGCTCCAGTTGAGGATTACATTTTCAGGAAATATTGTGAATAGGTTTTTTGTGTGTCTCAATGTAGAGTGCCTTTGGACACTTCTGGCGACGTTTGTTGCAACTTCCGGTCTAGTTAGCGCTAATCCCGTAGACTCAGTTCTGGGCGTTTCTTCCCAAGTCCAATCCACCCAGACGGGTACCTCATTCTATCTACTACGCGATGTTCCCTACCTGGGTGCAGATCGCAGTGAAAAGTTGGATCTTTATGTTCCGGTATCTGAGAATGATGTTTTAAAACCAGCAGTTGTAATTGTTCACGGAGGTGGCTGGGCCAGGGGCAATATGCGAGGAGAGCGTCAAGTTGAGTTTGCACACTTTATGGTTGATGAGGGCTACATTGCCGCGAGCATCAGCTATAAGCTTTCGCAATATGAAGGGGCAGTCTGGTCAACGCGACGGCTCAGTTCCTCCTTTCCGCAGAACATATATGACGTAAAGTCAGCAGTGCGATTCCTGCGATACCACCAAAGTTCGATTGGAGTCGATCCGGAGCGTATCGCAATGATGGGAGGGTCCGCGGGTGGTCACCTGGCGATGTTGGCAGGACTCACAGCTGATTCCGATGTCCTGAATCGGGGAGGGCTGTACACCGAACAAAGTAATGAAGTTTCGGCTATTGTCAGTTTCTATGGAATTCCGGATGTGAGGCGATGGGGTGGTCACATTATTATGGACTATCCGGAGGGATTCGATCCGCAGAGATGGGTTGATTCTTCAGGCCGTGAGCGTACGCGAATTACACGTGAATGGATCGCATCAGATCCTGAATCCTGGGCTTTGGCCTCTCCTGTAGAGCATTTAAGTCCTACGTCGCCACCGTTCTTCGTGACACATGGAACAGGTGATACAACAGTTCCCGTTCGGCATTCCGACCGGTTGGTTGATGCTTTGAGGGCAATGGGTATTCCACATGAGTACCATCGTATTAGAAATGCACCCCATACATACTCCCTCAAGGTGGAGGGTGTTGACCTGCGACCTGCGCTAAGGGCGTTCCTGAATCAAAACTTGTGATGAGTGAAATATTTTATTCACAGTGGTAATGCTCTACGCTAATGAAGGTATGTCCTTTGATAAACTGGAGTAAAGGAGGGGGAATCCGTTCAAACCAGCGTTGAAGTCAGTGCTAACTGGCTAACCTAGTGGTGCGACCAATAGCGGATGAGCCTATTTATAGAAAATCCCGTAAACCCAAATACAGATGAAATACCCTTCACGCATTCCCGTTTTGATTATTATGTTAGCTTTCTTTAGTAGCCCTTTGTTGGCATTCGCGGAAGGCTTGACCTGGAAGGAGAGCCCTGAGGAACGAACCCAGCGTATGGCCTGGTTCAAGGAAGCGAGGTTTGGAATGTTCATTCACTGGGGTGTCTATTCCGAATTGGCTGGAACTTACAAGGGAGCCCAGATTCCCGGTATCGGCGAATGGATCATGCAATCTGCCGCCATCCCTGTGGAAGAATACGAAGGCTACGCAGAGCTGTTCAATCCGAAGTTCTTCGATGCGGATGAATGGGTCCGTATCGCAAAAAATGCCGGAATGAAGTATATTGTCATAACTGCCAAGCACCACGACGGCTTTGCGTTATGGGATTCCAAGGTAAGTGATTGGGATATCATGAATGCTTCACCCTACGGTCGGGATCTCCTTAAAGAGCTGGCCGAGGCCTGTCGCAGGCATGAAATACGCCTGGGCATCTATTACTCGATAATGGATTGGCATCATCCGGACGCCCAGGCGGCGTTTTATCCATCGTATAATAGTCGCACTCTCAGTAATCCGAATTTCCGGCGCTATATTGACAGTAAAATGAAACCGCAGTTGAGGGAGCTTCTCACCGAGTATGGCGATATCGGCATACTCTGGTTTGATGGCGAGTGGGTTGCAGACTATACGACGGAAATGGGCAAGGAGATCGATGCCTATATCCGATCCCTGCAACCTGAAATTATTGTCAATAACCGGGTCGACAAAGGCCGCCAGGGAATGGCTGGGATTAACCGTGAGGGTGAGTTTGCCGGTGATTATGGAACCCCGGAACAGGAAATTCCTGACACGGGTCTTGAAGGCGTCGACTGGGAGTCCTGCATGACGATGAATGATAGCTGGGGATGGAAATCCAATGACACCAACTGGAAATCTTCCGAGGAACTGATCCGCAACCTTGTCGATATCGTTTCCAAGGGCGGCAACTATCTGCTCAACGTAGGTCCAACTCCTGAAGGCTATATTCCGCGTCCCTCAATTGAGCGCCTTCAAGTCATCGGGGAGTGGCTGAAAGTAAACGGCGAAGCCATTTATGGCACCCAAGCCAGCCCCTTCAAGCAACCGGACTGGAACGGTCGCTATACCGCCACCGAAGACGCCCTTTATGCTATTGTATTTGAGCGCCCCGTGTGGCCTGATGGTTGGCTTAATATTCCGCAACCCGATGGGTTCTCCTCTCAATCAAAAGCCATCCTGTTGGCCACCGGTGAGGAATTGAAAATGACATCAAATCAAGGCACCGTCTACATCAACGTGCCGGATGTTCTGCCGGATCCGACTGCATCGGTAATCAAGATCACCCTCTATTTAGGCCATTACTGCCATTCCTAAATTCCTAATCATGCTTTATGATGCGACGAATTTTAAATAGTAGAGAAATGAAACTATTATGCCCGGCAAGCCTGCTTTTCCTGACCACCGCACTGCTTGCCTCTGAGAGACCGAACTTCCTGTTTATCTTTGCCGACGATCAGAGTTACGAGGCCATTGCGGCTCACGGTAATGAGGAGGTTTATACGCCGAATCTAGACCGACTCGCAGAGTCAGGCGTAAGTTTTATGAACGCCTATAATATGGGTGGATGGACTGGTGCCGTCTGCGTGCCCGCACGGACTATGATGGTTACCGGCAGGACGGTATGGAGAGCCCGTGATTCAGAGGCTCATCTGGATGAGTATGCCAAGCGGGAAGAACTTTGGCCGCAATTACTGGGTCAGGCGGGTTACGAAACCTACTTTACCGGAAAGTGGCATGTTAAGGTCGAGCCCGAAGCTGTTTTTGATCATCAGGTCAATGAACGGCCGGGAATGCCTCTGGATAGTTGGATATCCATGTTGCATGCAGGTGGCAGCCCAACCTTGGAGTCTATTCGTTCGTTTCCCGATTACAATCGGCCAATGAAAAACGAGCCCGATGCCTGGTCGCCGTATGCGAGGTCGTTTGGTGGGTTCTGGGAAGGTGGAAAGCATTGGAGCGAAGTGCTGACCGATGATGCGACTGCATTTCTTGAGCACGCCTCCGCCAGTGACAAACCCTTCTTTATGTATCTGGCTTTCAATGCTCCACACGATCCCCGCCAGTCTCCCAAACGATTTGTGGACATGTATCCGGTTGAGCAGATAAAGGTGCCGGCCAGTTATCTGCCCGAATATCCCTATAAAGACGCCATAGGCTGTACGCCCTTGCTGCGTGATGAAGCCCTTGCCCCTTTTCCGCGCACTGAGTATGCCGTAAAGGTTCATCGCCAGGAATATTATGCCATCATTACCCATATGGATGAGCAGATTGGCCACATCCTGGAGGCATTGGAGAAAACGGGGAAGCGTGATAACACTTATATTGTGTTTGCAGCCGATCATGGGCTGGCTTGCGGAAACCATGGCTTTCTCGGAAAGCAGAACATGTACGATCACAGCATGAAGGTTCCATTGATCGTTGTCGGGCCAGATGTACCTGAAAATGAAAAGCGCGAAGCACTGGTTTACCTACAGGACATTATGGCGACGACGCTTGATTTGGCTGGAATGGACAAGCCAGCCTATGTGGAATTCAACAGCCTGATGCCCTTGATCGCGAACCCACAGGCAAAGAGTGCCTACGATGCCATTTACGGTTGCTACCTGGCGACCAAGCAACGGATGATTCGGGTGGGGGACATGAAACTCATCGTTTATCCGGAGGCAAAACGCATTCGTCTCTTTAATTTAAGGCTGGATCCCCAGGAAATCGACGACCTTTCCAGTAACCCTGCCGAATGGCCAACGGTTCACCATTTGTTTGCAAAGTTAATCGAAAAACAAGAGCAAATGGCCGACGACCTTGACTTGTTAGCGTTTTTTCCGGAATTGACGGAATCCATCCCTTGAGAAATCACGTTTTTCTCACCTCTCAGATTGTGAAAACAGTTTTTGACTGTTTGGTGCCGTTTTGTTTTGAAGTCAGACTGTGGACTGGCAAAATCCTGCGGAAGTAACTCTTTCATTTAGAACCCTGACTGTTAAAAACAATGACCAAAAACTCCGGAAAGAAGATTTATCTGATTGCGAACGGCGAT
>JAFIGG010000126.1 GCA_020831485.1 Opitutales bacterium | reverse complement strand
GTATTGAACGGTCCGTGAAAATATCCTGCAATTTGCGACTTCCCGGAGCGCCGAGCGGACGCATGCGATCTCCGGGACTCCAGCGTCCGACCAGAAAAGTATCGAAGCGCGCGCGAATAAAGGCTTCGAAACGGCAATCGACGCGCTTGCTGGCCACTCGATCGAGGGCGACAGCACCCTCAACCCTCTCCGCCCTCAAAAAGGCCCCGTCCGGCAGCAGTAAATTGCCTGGGACTACAAGCTGAACGGGATCCCATTCAATTTCAACAGGAGGGTCCCGCAATGGTTCCGAGCGTAGCAAGTAGCCATCGACTGTGAAACGCTGCCCAGCCTGATCCCGCTGCGCAAAGCCACCGTTCGTCCAGCTGTCCAGCAAGCCGTCCACCAGATTTCGGCGCAGCTCCAGCCCGGGATGCACCCGATTGACCCAGCGGTAAAACGCCCGCCGCCAGAGCATGCGGGGCTGCCCGCGCAGGCAACCGGCGTCCAGCCAGACACCGGACTGGGGTTCCGGGAGCAAAGTATCCAGCAGTTGTTCAAGCCCGCATTCAAGCTCTTCCAACAACTCGCGGGAGGCATTGACATTCTCCAGAACCGGCTGCGGCAGAGCCGCCTGCCATGCCGGTAAGACCGTCTTGCGAATGCGGTTGCGCACAAAGTCCTCCGAGGCGTTGCTGGCATCCTCCCGCCAGCCGATGCCACTGCTCTTGAGCACTGAAGCCAGAAGCGAGCGCGGCGCACTCAACAACGGATGCAGCCGGCTGTAGCGGAGGCCAGACGAGTCCTTAAAAGTCTGCACCGGACGGGGTGATGCCAGCCCGGAAAGGCCCGCCCCCCGGCCGAGTGCAAGCAACATGCCCTCCGCAACGTCATTGAGGTGATGGCCGAGAAAAACCGCATCAGCCCCAATGTTCCGCAAACAGGACTCAATCGCCCTGAATCGGCCCGCGCGCAGCTCCGCCTCCTTCACCCTTCCCGGCCCCAGTTCCAGGCGACGCAGATAAAACCGCAAATCAAGCGCTTCCGCCGCCGCCCGCACCCAGTCCGCATCTTCGTCGGCAGCCGCTCCGCGCACTCCGTGGTGGACGTGTACCACCTCGAGGCGATGCCGCTCCGCGGGCGACAGAATACGGTAGATAAGGCACAGCAAGGCAACTGAATCACAGCCTCCGGAACAGGCGACCAAAACGGGTTGCGATTTGTCCGCCAACGGCAGGAAGGGTCGACAAACCGGCGCGAAATGGGATTCAAGCAAAGCCCAATCCGGGTGTTCCCGCACAATCGCCGCTGGACTGGGCAAGGTTTCAGCCAAAGTAATCGGGGTTCGGGTCAATCCGGTCCTTGCCCATCCATGGGCGCAATGCCTCCGGAACCGTGATGCTGCCATCGGCATTCAAGTTGTTCTCCAGTATAGCCGCCAGCACGCGTGGAATGGCCAGGGCAGAGCCATTTAAGGTGTGCACCACCTGAGGCTTGCCCTCGCTGTCGCGGTAACGAATCTTTGCCCGGCGTGCCTGAAAATCAGTAAAATTACTGCAGCTGGACACCTCCAACCACCGTTTTTGACCACCAGCCCAAACTTCCAGGTCATACTGCTTCGCGTGGGGAAAGCCGATATCACCACTGCACATCAACAGCGTGCGGTAGGGCAATCCGAGCTTTTCAATCAGGCTTTCCGATTGTCGGCGTAGTTGCTCCAACTCATCGAAACTGTGGTCTGGATGGACCCACTCAACCAACTCCACTTTATCAAACTGATGGACCCGGTTCAGGCCGCGCACGTCCTTGCCGTAACTTCCCGCTTCGCGCCGGAAGCAGGGCGAATAAGCGCAAGCCTTGATCGGCAGCCGAGCAGCATCCAAAATCTCATCGCGCAGCAGGTTCGTGACCGGAACCTCGGCGGTCGGGATCAAATACAGATCCTCACCGGTCGCATGGTACATCTGGCCCTCTTTGTCCGGCAACTGGCCCGTAGCGGTCGCGCTCTGCGGGTTCACGCAAAGGGGCGGACTCACTTCGAGGTAGCCGGCCCTGGTGTTTTCATCGAGAAAGAACTGAATCAGCGAACGCACCAAACGGGCACCATCTCCAACAAAGAACGGCCAACCTGCACCTGTCACCTTGGTTCCCCGGGCCAGATCGACCCAACGGGAAAATGCGGGCAGGTCGTAGTGAGGCCTGGCATGTTCCGAAACGCCTTCGGGATCGCCCCAGCTGTGCGCCACAACATTGTCGCTTTCACTGTCGCCATCGGGCACCGAGGCATGAGGCATATTGGGTATGGCCAAATAGGCCTGCAACCAGGCTTCTTCCGCTTCCGCCTGCTGCGCTTGCAGCTCCTTCACCCGCGTCGACAAGTCCTTCATCTCCGCGACCTTGGCCATAAAAGCGTCGGAGCCCTTCTGCAACCGGGCCATATCGCTGTTGGCGGATTTCTGTTGGGCACGCAGTTCCTCTGCTTCCTGAATCACAGCCCGGCGCCGGTTGTCCAGCTCCAGAACCGCGTCCAGATCACAGGCAAATTTCTTGCGGGCGATTCCGGCACGGATCGTGTCGACGTTCTCGCGAAAGAATTTCAAATCAAACATCCGCCCAGCCAAGCAAATCCACACCCATTTGGAAAGCGGAATTCTCAACCGCCGATATAGCGTTCCCAGTAGCGCCAGGACGCTTGATAACTACCGGTTTCCCACAACAGGCGGGCGCGCCAATAAATGAAGAAGCGCGGAGCGCGGTTAAACTCCGGAATCTGCTCGAGGATCTCCAGCGCCCGCTCAGGCTGCCCCTCCTCCTGGTAACGGATAACCAAAGCGGATGCAGCGGCAAAGTCCTGAGGATTGATTCGCAGTAGACCCCGCAGGGCTCCCGTGCTGCGCCCGGTCCCATACTCAGGCCGTTCGGGCTCCTCAACATGCTTCTGAATCAAGGTATAGGTCCGATCGTAATCCCCGATCGCCGACCACGCAAAGGCCCGCACCGACCAATATTCCTCGGCCATCTCCGGATAATGTTCAAAGGCATCCAGCATTGCCTGCGCATACCCCGAGCGCACGTAGCGCCAGAGAACGCGCCGAACCCATCCACTTGCCCAGCCAGAAAAAGGCTCACCGCTGGCAAACTCCTCCTGTATGGCTTCGTGCAGCAACACCGGGCTCAGTCTTGAAAGGTATTCCTGCCGGTAGACCGGACGAATCCGGCTCAATTGGTCGAGGGACGGTTCTGCCGCCGGGATGGCCGAAAGCCTCCTGTGGATCGAATAAAACACGCGGTCATCCTCCAGAAAAACCCGTCCCGACAAAGATGCGCGGTAGGCATCCACCGCCGCTGGCAGGCTGTATGGCAAGACCGATGAGCCAATGGCCATGGTCACTGCGCCGAGATGCGGTTCCAGAAAGCGAACCTGCCGGAACGAAGCCAGCGCGGCGTCGAGATCGCCCTCAAGCAGGTAGAGGCGGCCCTCAATGAATGCGCCTTCCCAGCTCAAAGGGGCCCAGGCACGATAAGCCCGCACGGCCCGCCAATCGCTCTCGTCAACCGACCGCCGCAACTCGGCGAGCTCCATTGTTCCATACGCCGCCTCACGGGTCGACTCGTAATGGACGGGCAGTGGACGCACCGTAGCAATCAGCCAGATAAATCCGATGGCCGCAAGCGCCGCGCCAATACCTCTCCATACAAGTGGCGGTAACCATAGTGGAGCAACCTCCCTGCGAACCGAGACCCGGGCAAGTCCGTATATAAATGCCAGCAACATGAAGGTGCCGAGCCGATGCAAGGGCACATCCACCAAAACCTGTAAGAGGCAGGCAAGCAGGACAACGGTAGCCATTTTTCGAAAGCGGTCATACTGG
>JAFIGG010000136.1 GCA_020831485.1 Opitutales bacterium | reverse complement strand
CGAGTGTGATGCCCTCGCTCTGCGCAGTGAGGCTGATGTCGGCAGCGCTTTCGATCACAACCGATTCGGTTGCTTCGATTGCAGTCTCGGCATAGAGCGTGATCAGTCCGGTGTCGCTGAGGATGTCGGCGTTCACGGTCAGGGCATCGGTTTCGGCGGACAGCAGCACGCGGCCCTCGCCGTCCGCGCTCACATCCGAATCCACTTCGATGGATCCGGTCAGGGCAACCAGGATGATGTCGCCGTTGTCCAGAGTCGTCAGTCCCGAGAGCTCTTCATCGGTGTGGCCGACCTCGCCTGCCGTTGCCGTCAGGCCGGAAACGCTCACTTCAACATCGCCCACGGTCAATCCGCTGTTTGACGTAATGAAAATTCCACCCTCTTCGGAAAGGGCTGCGAGCTCGTCGACATCCACGCTCAGGTGGCGGTCGGCGGCGGCGATGGCACCGGTGCTTTCGATACGAAGCTGTTCCGCGTCGACATTCAGGCTGGAGTCGGCGGCGTTGACGATCACGCCACTCACAGAAAGAATCGATACGTTGTCTGCCAGCAGGTTGCCAACAACGATGTCGTTCTCCGCTGCCAGGCGCATGCTGCTGTCGGTGGCTTCCACCACAGCGGTTCCGTGCATCACGAGCTCACCGGTTATGGCGTCCAGACGAATGTCCGCGGCACTTTCAATTTCAATGGCTTCGCCGATACTCAGATCGGTCTCGGCATAAAGGGTGATCCAGCCACTGCCGCTGGTGATGTTGGCATCGACCGACAAGGCTCCGCTTTGGGCTTCGAGGCGGATGCGGCCTTCGCCGTCGGCGCTGACCGCGTCGTCGATCACAACATCCCCGGTTAGGGCCACCAGAACAATGTCGCCGTCGTCCAGAGTCGTCAGACCGGACTGGTTGTCATCGGCCGAGCTGTCAGTTCCGGCTTCGGAAGTCAGTTCTTCGACGGTTACCGTAACGGTTCCGACGACGACTCCCATTTCAGCGGTGATAAAGATGGATCCGGCTTTCGATTCGGCCGTCAAGGTATCCACGTCCACACTCAGGTGACGGTCGGCGACTGCGATGCTACCCTGCGCTTCGAGGCGCAGTTCGTCGGCCGATACATTCAAAGTTGAGTCTTCAGCATTGGTGATGGCTCCGTCGTGGGAGCGGACGGAGACCTTCGCAGCGATCAGGTTACCCAGATGGATCGTGCCTTCGGCGGCCAGACGCAGGTTGCTGTCGGTGGCCGTGATCGTTGCAGTGCCGTCGAGCAGGATTCCTGCCTCGTGGGATTTAAGGTGGATGTCGGCGGCGCTTTCGATGGAAATGGATTCGGTGACTTCGATCTCGCCCTGAGCGGTCAGGGTGATGCGGCCGGTGTCGCTGGATACGGCAGCGTTGATCGTCAGTTCGCCTGCAGCCACGTCCAGCAGGATCCGGCCTTCGCCGTCGGCGCTCACGATGTCGTTGACGGTGATGTTGCCGCTGTCGGCTACGACAATGATGTCACCTTCGTTTCCAGTAACCAAACCGGATTGGCTCGAATCACTTTCAGTCCCGACTCCGGCAGTGCGGTTGAACTGGGATACAGTCACTTCAACCGTGCCTACGGTAGCGCCACTGACTGCGCTGAGGAAAATGCTGCCTTCGCTCGAGTCCGCCGTAAGCGTGTCAATGTCGACGGTCAGGTGACGACCGGCTTCACCGATATCGGCATGGGCCTCAAGGCGCAGCTGCTGGGCTTCGACATTGAGCATCGACTCAGCCGCATTCAGAACCGAACCGTCGTGCGATACGATCGAGGCATTGGCTGCGATCAGGTTGCCCAGAACAATGTCACCTTCGGCGGCCAAGCGTAGATTGCTGTCCGTGGCTTCTACAGTGGCGGTGCCGTGCAGGGTAATGCCACCGGTGACGGATTTCAGAGAGATATCGGCGGCACTTTCAACCTGAATGGATTCGCCGACTTCCAGATCTCCATCGGCATGCAAAGTAATCAGGCCGCTGCCACTGAGCACATGGGCTTCAATGGACAGAGTTCCCGTATCGGCTGTAATCAGCACCCGGCCTTCGCCATGGGCGTCGACAATGTCATCGACAACAATCGAACCACTTTCGGCAACGAGCACAATGTCGCCGTGCTCGAGGGTGGTCAGGCCGGACTGGTCCTCATCGGTCTGCGTCTCGGTGCCCGCGGTCTCGGTGAAGCGGGTAACGGTGACTTCAACGCTGCCGACGATAACCGCATCCATGGCAGTCAGGAAAATGGAGGATTCGCTCGAAACCGCAGTCAGGGTATCCACGTTCACGCTCAGGTGACGATCCGCCACGCCGATAGTGTCAGCCGCCTCAAGGCGCAGCAGTGTAGCGTCCACATTCAGCGTTGAGCCAGTGGCGTTCGAGATGCTGCCGGTGGAGGAAAGGACAGATACGTTGTCTGCAGAAAGGTTGCCCAACTCGATGGAGCCTTTAGCGGCCAGGCGCAGGCTGCTGTCGGTGGCGGTGATATTCACCGTGCCGTCGAGGGTGATGCCCTCGCTCTGCGCAGCGAGGCTGACGTCGGCAGCGCTTTCGATGACGACCGATTCGGTTGCTTCGATTGCGGTCTCGGCCTGCAGCGTGATCAGTCCGGTGTCGCTGAGGATGTCTGCGTTCACAGTCAAGGCACCGGCTTCGGCGGACACCAGCACGCGGCCCTCGCCATTGGCGCTCACGTCGGAATCCACTTCGATGGATCCGGTCAGGGCGACCAGGATGATGTCGCCGTTGTCCAGAGTCGTCAGACCTGACACCTCTTCATCGGTGTGGCTGATTTCGCCTGCCGTTGCCGTCAGACCGGAAACGCTCACTTCAACATCGCCCACAGCCAGGCCGCTCTCTGAGGCAATGAAAATCCCACCCTGCTCGGAAAGGGCTGCGACCTTGTCGACATCCACGCTCAGGTGGCGGTCCGCAGCAGCAATGGCACCGGCGCTTTCCAGACGGAGCTGTTCCGCGTCGACATTCAGACTGGAGTCGGCGGCGTTGACGATCGCGCCACTTACAGAAAGAATCGAGACATTGGTCGCCAGCAGGTTGCCGACCACAATGTCGTTCTCCGCGGCCAGGCGCAGGTTGCTGTCTGTGGCTTCCACAACGGTGGTCCCGTGCATCACGAGCTCACCGGTATTGGCGTCCAGACGAATGTCCGCGGCGCTTTCGATGCTAATGGCTTCGCTGATGTTGAGGTCCGTCTCAGCATAAAGAGTAATCCAGCCACTGCCGCTGGTGATGTTGGCATCGACCGACAAGGAACCGCTTTGAGCTTCGAGGCGAATCCGGCCTTCGCCGTCTGCGCTGACCGGATCATCGATCACGACATCACCGGCCAGGGCCACCAGAACGATGTCGCCGGCGCTGAGGGTTGTAAGACCGGACTGGCTGTCATCGGCCGAGCTGTCGGTTCCGGCTTCGGAAGTCAGTTCATCGACGGTCACCGTTACGGTTCCGACGGTCACTCCACTTTCAGCGGTGATAAAGATGGATCCGGCCTTCGATTCAGCCGTCAAAGTATCCACGTCCACGCTCAGGTGACGGCCGGAGGCGGCAATGCTGGCGTGGGCTTCGATGCGCAGGTTGTCAGCCTCCACATTCAGCGTTGTATCGTCAGCGTTGACGATCGCCCCACTCCAGGAAAGCAGAGAGACATTGGCAGCAACCAAATTCCCGAGAATGACATCCCCTTCCGCATCCAGGCGCAGAGTGCTGTCGGTGGCTTCAATCCAGACCGTTCCATCCAGCTCAATGGAACCGGTCTCGGCTTCAAGGCTGATGTCGGCGGCGGTTTCAATCTCAACGTTTTCGCCAACCGTGATGCTTTCATAGGCATACAGAGTGATCAGGCCGCTGT
>JAFIGG010000038.1 GCA_020831485.1 Opitutales bacterium | reverse complement strand
TCAGAGAATTTCAAGCTCGACGGAATCGCTGCACTGGTCGTCGTGGCCGATGCAGTCGATGGCGCTGAATCGGGTGACGGATTGCAGGCGGAAGCGATGCTGGGGGAGGGGGCGACCGCTGTTGAGAGCTCGGATCTGAACATTGTTTACCTGGTCGAGCAGGATCAGGGGGCGCTCGTCGGCTTCGATGAAGGAAAAGTCGATGTCCCGCAGACTGAGGCCTTCGACGTGGCGGGCGTAGACACCGCAAGCAGGCAGGAGGCCGAACATGCTGGGTTCGGGATAGGCCTTTTCCCGAAGCGGGACGACAAAGGGATCGCGTGGACCGGTGACGCCGGTTTCGTCGGGCTGGGTGCGGAGGAAAAAATCATTGACCAAGTGCTTGGGCTGCTCGGCGACTTCCTGCATGGTAATGCCTCCTTTGGATTCGATCCGGACGTCGCTGATGCGCACATCGCGGATTGGATGCCCCGGCAAACCCTGTAACTGAATTGGAAAGCGGCCGTCCACGCCATTGGCGATAACGCCGCTGATGGAGACACCACGAATGCTGCCCACCGGTGTGCCCTTGGGGCCTCGGGCGCGGTTGCCGAGACGCAGGAAGATGGCTGAGTTGGACAGGTTGCGCATGGTGATGTTGCTTACGGTGACATTTTCGATACAGCTGCCGTCCACGCTTTCCAGTGCCAGGCCGCGACAGCGGTCGAAGACGATGTTGCTGATTGTAATGTTGCGGAAGTCGCCGTTGGACTCCGTGCCCAGCTTGATGCGGCCGGTCGGACCATCGCGGTCCGGCGCGAAGTAGTCCTTTGTTCGGTAACTGCCATCGAGCACGCTGCCAATGTCGTAACCCGAGACGACACAATTGCTGATGGTCACGTTTTCAGTCGCGCGCAGATAGCCGAGACCATAAGAGGTCTTGAGCACAATCGCATCGTCATTGATTGTATTGATTCGGCAATTGCTGACTTGCACAAACTGGCAGCAGTCGATGTCGAGCGCGTCGCGATTGGTGTCCACGGTAAGGTTATCGATTGTCAACTGGTCGACGCCCGTAGCCAGCAAGGCAAAGTGACCTCCCCGGTAGATATTGAAGTCGCGCAGGGTCACTCGACGGCAGTTTTTCAGTGCCAGAGCCTTGTTGGCGGTTCCTAGGGCTTCGGAGGTCGCCGGATCCAGGCCTTTGCCGAGCTCAGTGCCGTCGATCAGGCCCGGGCCAACTATCTGGAGGTTTTCAATGCCCTCACCCCAGATCAAACTGTTGTGCCAATGGCTATGGCCAAAATCCTGAAAGCGGTGAACCGTGCTCCATTCGTTGGGTTCCGCCAGGTCGTAGCCAGGTTCGCCCTCATTGCCTGGTGCCGGCGCGGCCGCCAGCACCGCACCCGGGTCGAAGGCCAGCCGCAAATTGCTGACCAGGCGAATGCTGTGCGAAACATAGCGACCGGCCGGAAAGCGAACGGTGCCTCCGCCGCCGGCATCGGCGGCCGCGATAGCCTTGCGGATGGCCTCGGTGTCCAGCTTGATTCCATCGCCTTCCGCGCCGAAGCTCCGGACATTGAATTCAGTACTTGCATCAGTAGTTGGCATGACAACAGGAAGTCGACGATTTCGCATCGGGTAAACTCCTAAATGCATTGCTTTTCACGCGTGCTTCTTTAGAAACAGGATTGAAACCCCATGAACAGAACGTGGATCAGCTTTCAAATTGCTGTCTGCAGCTTCGCCGCAGTCTGGCTGCCCTTTTATATCGGTGGGCGCTACCTGGGGTACGACGGTTTTGCAGAGCGTTTGAATGGATGGGGTGGGTTGCCTGCAGTGTTCGGCTTTTCGGGGCTTTTGCTGATTCTGATCGATCTGTGGTCTTCGGAATTCAGCAATGATGATAAATTCTGGTGGACGGTGCTCGGCGGCATCATGGCTCCTGTTGCCATCCCCGCATACTGGTTCTGTTACGGGCTGGAGCACAGCATCGAACGCTGGCGGGGCCGCCTGGGGCCGACGGTTTCCCTCGACCGCAAGCCCTGAATTGAGCCTTTTTGCTCGCCCTTGGCGTTTGCAGGCGATTGGGATAGCTCGCGATGAAGGCCAAAACCCTTTCCTCCTCCTCAAATGAAATTCCGCTCCTTTTTCAGGGCGCACAACCCCGCTGGCAGAATCCTGAGCTGACCCAGATCAATCGACTGCCGGCGAGGGCTGATTTTCAGGCGGCGAAGGGCAAGGACCGCCTGGATCTCAATGGAGAATGGGATTTTCGCATGGCTGACTCGCCCGAGGCGGTTGAGCCGGACTGGATCCGGGGCGCCGGGCGGGGCAAATGGCGCAAGCTGCCAGTGCCTTCGAACTGGACCATGCAGGGCTACGGCAAACCTCACTACACCAATGTACAAATGCCCTTTGAGGCCGAGCCGCCGAGCGTGCCGGCAGAAAATCCGACGGGAGTCTACCGCAAGCGTTTTGAAATACCGGACGACTGGGCCGGTCGACGGATCATTCTCAGGGTGGGCGGAGCCGAGAGTGTGCTCTACATTTACTGCAACGGGGAAGCAGTTGGCATGAGTAAGGATTCGCGCCTGCCTGCGGAATTCGATCTCAGCCCTTTCTTGCGTGCGGGAAAAACCAATACACTGGTCTGCGTTGTGGTCAAATGGTCGGACGCCAGCTATGTCGAAGATCAGGACCAGTGGTGGATGGGTGGTATCTTTCGCTCGGTCGAACTGTATGCCGTTCCACAGATCCACTTGCGGGATGTTCATATCGATGCGCAGCCCGATTTGAAGAGCGGTGCTGGCGGACGTTTGAAACTGACCGCGGACCTGCGCTTTCCTGCCGCACCAGAGCCGGGGGCAAAACTGAAGATTCAGCTGCGCGACGCAGAGGGCAAGGCACTGCTGGCAAAGCCTTTGACCCTGGCCGTGGAGGCAGAAGCGGGTACACTTGCGCGCAAGCGGGGTCGGGTTGTTTGGGAGCAGGATTTTCCACAAGCACGATGGTGGAGCGATGAGACTCCGGAAATGTATTCGATTGAGCTGCAATTGATAAGTGCCGCCGGAAAGCAGCGCACGGTCATTCCCTTTGGCTTCCGCGCCGTTGAAATGCGCGACGGATGCCTGTGGGTTAACGGGCGCAAGGTGCGCCTGCGGGGGGTCAATCGACACGAACACGATCCTGATACCGGAAAGGCCGTTTCGCGGGAGGCTATGGAAGCGGATATCCGCCTTATGAAGCGTTTTAATTTCAATGCCGTGCGCACGGCGCATTATCCGAACGACAGTTACTGGTATGAGCTGTGCGACCGTTACGGCCTGTATGTCGTGGACGAAGCAAATATCGAGTCTCATGCCTTCCATAACTGGATCTGCCAGGACCGGCGTTATGTGGCGGCTTTTCTGGACCGGTGCATGAATATGGTGATCCGGGACAAGAATCACCCATCCATTATTGCCTGGTCACTTGGCAATGAGAGTGGTTACGGACCTAATCACGATGCAGCCGCAGGCTGGATTCGGCATTACGATCCCACGCGCCCGCTGCACTATGAAGGGGCGATTTCGCGTTGGCAGAGCGCCCGCGACTGGGATGGCGGCCATGCGGTTACCGACTGGATTTGTCCGATGTATCCCGATGTGGCAGAGATCGAAAGCTGGATGAAGGCCCGCAGGGATACCCCGAGGCGCCCGGTAATCCTTTGTGAGTATTCCCACGCGATGGGCAACAGTAACGGCTGCCTGGCGGATTATTTTGACCTTTTTGAGCGCTACCACGAAGAAGGCCTGCAGGGTGGCTTTATCTGGGAATGGTGCGACCACGGAATTCGCTGCAAAACCAGAGACGGTCACAGTTTCTTTGCCTACGGCGGGGATTTTGGGGACGAGCCTAACGATGCAAACTTTGTCTGCGACGGCGTGGTTGGACCCGACCGTGAGCCACATCCTGCCTGTTACGAGCACCAGTTTCTTGCCCGTCCAGCAACCGCGGTTTGGCAGAACCGCAAGGCGGGCAAACTGCGGATCACAAACCGACGTGCATTTACCGATCTGGGTGATCTGCAGATCGACTGGGAACTGCTCGAAGACGGCCTGGTGTCGCACAAGGGCAGGCTGTCCTGCCCGAACATCCTGCCAGGCGCGGCACAAGTTGTCGACCTTCGCGGTTGGCCCGCGAAACTGGCTAAGTCAAAAGCGGAGCGTGTGCTGCGGCTACATTACCGTCCGCTCAAGCAGTCCAATTGGATGCCGAAAGGCCATCTGATCGCCAGTGAAGAGTTATTGCTTCAGGCAGCAGCCAAGGCCTCTCGGAAACGCTCGGCTTTGTCGGCTGAAGCAATCCAAGTCGAGCGCGATGGCGGACGCCTGCAGATTCAATGCGGCGAAATGTGGTCCTTGTTCGACCTCGGCGAAGGCAACCTGCTGCGCCATGGGATCGCCGGAGTTCCGCTCATTGAAGGCGCAGTGTTGCCCGCGCTGTGGCGGGCTGCAACGGACAACGACGGCATCAAACTTCGCTCCGGACAAGACCACAAACCGCTCGGCCGCTGGCTCGCTGCCGGTTTGAACCGGATTGAATGGCGGCTTATCTCAGCGGACCTGAAGGAGGAAAAGAAAGGCAACGTGGAGGTGGAAACCCGCTGGCAGGGTTCCGGCCGCCAGCAGTGGCAGGATTTTGAGTGCAGTATTCGCTACGTCTGGACTGCCGCTGGCCTCAGCATTCATACCGACCTCAATATTGGGGAGGATATTCCGGACCTGGCCCGCGTGGGATTGGGCTTAGGCCTGGCACATGCCAAGTCCCGCCTGCGCTGGTATGGCCGTGGGCCCTGGGAGAATTATCCCGATCGAAAGGCCTCCGCTCTGCTGGGAATTTACGAAGGCAGCGTCCACGATCAGGCGGTGAATTACGTGATGCCGCAGGAGAGTGGCCACAAAACCGATCTGCGCTGGTTGGAAATCCAGGGAGCAGAAGGCAAGAGCCTTCGCATCAACGCAGGAGCTCCCTTCGGCTTTACGGCCAGCCCTTTCAGTCTTGAGAACCTCTATGCCTCACGTCACCGCTACGAACTTGTCGATCTGGACCAGCCTCAACTTTTCCTCGATCACGCCCATCGCGGCCTCGGCACCGCCAGCTGTGGACCGGACACCCTGGATAAGTATAAGCTGAGCGAAAAGCGCTATCAGTTTTCCTTTCATCTTTCAGGTTAGAAGGCGTGGCCTCTGCATTGATGCAGGGGAAGTGTGGTTCTGGAAAGATCGGCCCTGGGCGCGGGTCCCGACGCTGAAGCGACGGGCTACTGTGACGGGCCACTGTGCGCGAGTTTATCGTGCGAGGCTACCTACTTTTTCCGATAAGGATTGCGACAGGCGACGTACTTATCCAATTTCGTCGGCCATATGCCTTTTTTCCTGGTGTTCGTATTTCTGATGATGAGCGGGATCGCGTTTGTGTTCGCGTGGTTCTTTGCTGAAGTGGTGTTTCGCGATTCGCCTGACCGCTCTTTGCAGCGCTTTCGCAATGGTTTGGCGCTGTTCACGCTGGTGTTCCCGAACGTTTCTTTTGGGCTCTATTACGCGAGTCTGCCGGAAGGCGAGTCTTGGGTGACCGCCTTCTATCCGGCCTTGTGGATTTTTATGGTGCTTGGGGCAATTGTTCTGGGAGTTACCGTCGCACTGTTTCGGCGCAATGGATAGCATTCAGGCCATTACGGGTCCGGGGACGGCGTTTGTCGCCGGATTGGTCACGAGTTTGCACTGCGCATTAATGTGCGGGCCGCTGGCTTGTTTTCTGGCGCCGCGCAAGGATGAACCGGTGACGCTGCTGCAGGCGGCTGCGGTCTACCACGGCACGCGGGTGCTTAGCTATACCCTGATCGGCGCGCTCGCCGGAGGCTTGGGGCTGCTGGCTTTTTCCTGGCTGGAAAGCTATACTCTGACGCCTGCTCGCTTTCTGCCCTGGGCGCTGGTGCTGTTTTTTCTAGCCATTGCCTTTCGCGTAGACCGCTGGATTCCGCAATCCCGCTGGGCGGCGATGCGCCTTTTTAAGGTTCGCAACAGGGTCCAGCAGATGCCCCGGCTGTCGGCCAGCGCGGTTATGGGTAGCCTGACCCCGCTTTTGCCCTGTGCACCGCTGTATGCGGTTTTCGGCTTGGCTTTGATGACCCAATCGCCGGTTCAGGGAGCGGAATTCCTCTTCGCCTTTGGGGCCGGAACAGTCGCCCTGCTGGCCTTGGCTCAGTCGCAGTGGGTGCGCTTACAGGGACGTTTTTCGCCCAGGCAAATCGCCCTCGTGCAGCGTAGTCTGGCTTTGTTGGTGGCGGCAGTCATTGCTTGGCGCCTGTATCTCTTTGAAACCAGTGCAGACGGCTTTTTCTGTGGGTCATGAGCGAGAGTTGTCGACACTGCGGGACGGATATACCCGCCCATTCAGGTGCTGAAGAGGGCTTTTGCTGTCACGGCTGTTCCTACGTCTACCACCTCATTCACGACGAGGGGCTGGACCGCTACTACGAACTGCGAGATTCGGCCATCTCACCGGTTCGCCCGGGTGCGCTCGACCGGCGCGATTACCGCTGGCTGGAACAGGCGGTCAACGAAGCCGGGGAGAGTTCGCCGAAAATAGCTGAGATGGACCTCGACCTCGAAGGGGTCTCCTGTCTCGGCTGTGTCTGGCTGATCGAAAAGATTTTCAAACGCTATCCGGGCAGCCACCGCATCGAGATCAATCCGCAGCTGGGGCAAATCCGCGTCGCCTGGCGTCCGGGTCTCTTCCCGTGGCTGGAATTCGCGCGTGAATTACAGCGCTTCGGCTACCTGCTGAGTCCGGCTGGTCAGCGCAGTACCGCTAATACCACCCACGGATTGACGATCCGGCTGGGTCTGTGCGCGGCTTTTGCCCTGAATGCCATGCTCTTTACCTTGCCCCGCTACCTGGGCATGGAACCGGACTTCGAACTCGCCCGTTTGTTTCACTGGCTGACCCTGCTGTTTGCGTCCCTGAGCATGGCCGTCGGCGGTTCCTATTTTATTCAGCGCAGCATTGCCGGCCTGCGCAGTGGCCTGCTGCACATCGACTTCCCCATAGCCCTGGGCGTGAGCCTGGCCTACATCGGTTCGCTGTATGGCTGGATCCGCGGTTGGGAGTCCTTCATCTATTTTGATTTTGTCAGCGTTTTCACTTTTCTGATGCTCGTCGGCAGATGGGTCCAGGAGAGGGCACTGGAGTTCAACCGCCACCGCCTCATCGCCCGCAGCCGACGGCCGCAGAATGTCGATCGGCTGCTCAACGAAAAAGGTGAAGTCGAAACCCTGCCCCTGGCGAAGGTTGAGCCGGGCATGCAATTGCGCATTGCTTCCGGCGACCTGATTCCGGTCGGCGCGCGTTTGTTGAGTCCGGCGGCGTCCTGTAGTCTGGAATGGATCAACGGCGAGTCCGAAAGCCAGACTTTTAAGGGCAATCAGGTTATTCCCGGTGGTGCTATCAATATCGGCCAGGAGGCGATCATTGTCGAAAGCCGGGAAGCCTGGGGCGGTAGTCTGCTGGAAAAGCTTCTGCAGGAGTCCCGCGCGGATCCGCGCAGCCCCTTGTTTGAAAAGGTGCTCAAGGTTTACCTATGGGTCGTTTTGTTTGTCGCCGCGGCCGGGGGCATTTACTGGGCTTATGGTCCTCCCGCAGACGCTACCCAAGCCCTTCAGGTTGTGCTTTCGGTGCTGGTCGTCTCCTGTCCCTGCGCCCTCGGCGTCGCCGCCCCTCTGGCGCATGAATGGGCGGTATTGAGGCTGCGGCAGTTTGGCTTGTTCGTGCGCGAGGCCTCTGTCTTTGCCCGTCTCGATGGCGTTCGCAAACTGGTCTTTGACAAGACCGGAACTCTGACCCTTGAAGCACCGCAACTGACCAATCCGGAAGCCCTGGAGGGGCTGGATGCCGAGGCGCGCGAGGCCTTGCGCCGCTTGACGGCTGAAAGCGCCCATCCCTACAGTCGTGCCCTGCGGCAGATGCTGTGGCGGATTCCCGAGGACGGCAGTCAGGCGAAGCGGCAAAACTGGCCGGTTCGCGAAGTCATAGGGCAGGGGATGCAATCCGATGACGGTAGCTGGAAACTCGGACGCCCCCAATCGGGATCGCCCGGCGACTGCGCTTTGTCCTACAAGGACCGCGAGCTGGCCCACTTCCATTTTGCCGAAGCCCTGCGCTCGCACGCGCGCGAAGCCTTTGCCGTGCTGCGGCGTAAATACCCTCTGTATATTTTGAGTGGCGACCGTCCGGAAAAGGTCAGCCAACTTGCCGAGCGCATCGGCCTCGATCCAGAAAATGCCCTTGGAGGACAGGATCCGGAATCCAAAGCCGAATGGATTCGCCGAAACAATCCTGAGTCGGTTCTCTACGTCGGCGATGGTGCCAATGACAGCCTCGCCTTTGATCTGGCCGGTGTCAGTGGAGCACCTGTGGTGGAGCGCGGTATTCTCGACAGCAAGGCGGACTTCTTTTTCAGCGGCAGCGGCCTGAACGGCATCCTGGCCCTGTTCCGCGTCGCCAAGGTTCGCGCCTGTGCGGCCCGTCGTGTATTTGGATTTTCCGTCAGCTACAACATTGTCGTTGCCGCCATCGCCCTGATGGGCTGGATGAATCCACTGCTGGCCGCGATTCTGATGCCACTCAGCTCTGTGGCGACCATCGCGCTGGTGGCGATGACCTACAAATCGGCCCAGACGAGCCGCTAGTGGAATTCCAGCTCGCCGGTGCTGTAGTTGTGGATCTCCCGTGGTTCGGTGGTACCCCGAAAATACCACAGCCATGCTCGATCGCTGAGACGGAAGACAACGGGGTAGATGTCTTCGGAGGTCCATATCCATCCCAAACCAGGGTTGTAAGACCAGTTTTCTTCAAGAGGGAATACCCAGCCGTGTTCGTGGTGCCAGATCCAGCCGTACTCAAAAAACAGTTCGGTATTGAAATTACCGAACCAATAGGAATTCCAACCCTCAGTCAGACCGTTTTCAGGATCCTGGTCGCTGTGGGTTTCGGCATGAATGGAATGAGGGACTAGAGACAGCAGTGCAGTTGCTGTGGCGATCCTGAGTAGCTGGATTGTTGAATGCATGAGTGGATTGATTCGGGTTATGCGATTATCCCTGCGACAGAGGGTCGCGTGAGATCATTGCACAGATCGGCAAATGTGATGGCTCATTATACATTTGCGAAACCCGAAAACTATAGGGCTAATGCCTACCAATCCTCAGCTATAATACCGCATGTTAGCGCGTGCTGTGGGGTTAGCACGGTGTTGGCATAGGTTCTAGACAGGATTTAACGCGGATTTCGATTCAATCACACCTCTGGAGATGGCATAGCGTGTCAATCCAGCGATGTCATGTATGTTCAGTTTGTTCATGACCTGCTGGCGGTGCTTTTCAACGGTTTTGATGCTGATGCACAGCTCGCCACCGATGGCCTTGTTGGTCATGCCTTCTGCAATCAACTGCAAGACCTCGCGTTCACGAGTCGTTAGCGAAACGGCCTTTTTGCTGGGTGGTTTGCCGTCGAGAAATGCCCGTCTGCAATGGTCGAGCATACGCCGGGCGATCGCAGGACTGAAAAAGGCATTGCCAAGCTTGGCTTCATGAATGGCTCGAATGAGGTCATTAGCGGCTGTTTGTTTGATCAGATAGCCCGTTGCCCCGGCATTGGTCAGTTGCTCAACATACTCCTCATCGTTGTAGGATGACAGGATGATGACCCTGGTGGATGTTGTCTGGCTGAGAATCTGCCGGGTCGCTTCCAGGCCGTTAAGTTGCGGCATGGCAATATCCATAACGACGATGTCGGGTAGGAGTTTAGCCACCATTTCGACGGCTTCCCGTCCGGTTTCGACCTCTCCAACGACTTCAATATCCGGTTCTGCTGAGAGCAGGGCTTTCAATCCCTGGCGGACAACCGTATGGTCGTCGGCGAGTATTACTGTTATTTTAGCCATGTTTTGGATGTATTCGAGTTAACTGATTGGGCCTGTGAATACACATGCCCTAGAAATATGGATGTTACACAAGCTTACCCCGGAAGGCAATGGCTCATTTTTCGTAGTGTAAACCTGAGCCATGCTCTGGAAAACTCTTTATATCTAAACATGAAAGTAGCTGCATGCCTAATAGGTGAATACCTCCCTTGTGCGTTAAATTTCGCCCTAACATACGAAAATAGACGTTAAAGCTTCGGCCAAAGGCAGGGATAGCCCCTATAGTCGTTGTTATTCAATACTGATTAGCTGTGTGGATGCAGCCAGCCAGATTATTTTTACAAAGTTCTCGAAATCCTTGTTGGATCCGGCGGTCTTTCGTGTTTCTCGTGTGTGGACTGGTGTTGGCTCCCCTGTCGCAACCGATGTCCGCGACCGAACTTCACTCGAAGGGTCCACAGTTGATCCCCGAACGACCGGGCACACAGGTTCTCAGTGTCATTGCCCCTGATTTATTGGAGCTGAGATGGGTAGAGCAACTGTTGCCGCCTGAGAAGGAGAAACTTGAAAGCAGCAATCCGGCAGTCTTGCTAACAGCCTTCGCAGAAGATTCCGATCTGTTACAGGTCACCGCAAACGGAGAAAGGCTGGAGGTTGAATCTTACGGATTCAAGCGCCGGGTCAGTTATGCCGCACTGCACGAGCACGATCTTCGAATCGCCAGTCATATTTACCTTCGCTTGGAAACCGAGCTGGAATTGGGGGCGCAGGTCGGGATCAGAGTCAGGGATTCAAATGACTTGGCAAAGGGTCTGAGAGCTTCAAGTTTGAGGGTTGACTATGATCCCTTTCGCTTGAGTCCGGCTATTCATGTCAATCACGAAGGCTATCTGCCGAAATACCCTAAACAGGCGATGGTCGGCTATTACCTTGGCTGTCTGGGGGAGATGGAAGGCGCTGGTCTGAGGGACTTTAAATTGATCGACCTCGCCGACGATTCGATTGCCTACACAGGGTCTCTGGAGTCGCGACCGGACAAGGGTTACAATATAAGTCCATTGCCCTATCAGGAAGTTCTGCAGGCCGATTTCAGCGCCTTCAAGAAGCCCGGGCGCTATCGCCTGATGGTTCCGGGACTGGGCGTCTCGCAGCCCTTTAGAATCGATGAAGGCATTGCTCTCAACTTCACCCGGCTCTACGCTCTAGGCCTGTATCATCAACGGTGCGGTTGTGCAAACTCCCTGCCACATACGCGTTTTGTTCACGATGCCTGCCATACGGCACCCGCTACCATACCAGTTACCGAATCCGATGCATTTACCTGGCGCATTATCGCTCAGGAAAGCTCAAGTTACGCCGATAATCCCAGGCACACGGCAGCGCAGTTGAACAAGATGGAAGCCCAGCTCTTCCCCTTTGTGAACGACGGGCCCGTGGATGTTCAGGGCGGCCACCACGATGCCGGCGATTACAGCAAATATACCCTGAACAGCGCCGCCTTCATTCATACCCTCATTTTTGCCGTGGATTCGTTGCCGGGTGTCGCCGAGCTGGACAATTTGGGAATTCCCGAAAGCGGCGATGGAGTGGGGGATCTGCTGCAGATTGCAAAATGGGAGTTGAGATTTCTCGCCCGCATGCAGGATGCGGATGGCGGATTCTACTTTCTTGTCTACCCAAAGAACCGCCGTTACGAGCACGATGTGCTGCCGGACGAAGGTGATCCTCAAGTTGTCTGGCCCAAAAACACTGCGGCAACGGCAGCGGCCAGTGCGGCCCTCGCTCAGGCGGCTTCATCGCCCGCTTTCAAAGCAAACTACCCGGAGGCCGCGGAACGTTACCTCGAACAGGCAATTGCCGGATGGGAATTCCTGCAGGCAGCCATCGACCAGCATGGCAAGGATGGAGCCTACCAGCGGATTACGCACTATGGCGACCTCTTCATGCACGATGATGAACTCGCCTGGCTGGCTACAGAACTGTTTCTGGCAACAGGTGAGGAAAGTTACCATCGCCAACTGCTAGACTGGTTCGATCCAAGTAATTCGGATACCCGTCGATGGGGATGGTGGCGGCTTGCTGAGTCCTACGGTAATGCCATCCGCAGCTATGCCTTTGCCACTCGCAGTGGAAGACTGGAACCGACGCGTTTGAATCAGTCAATGCTGCGTGCCTCTGAAGATGAGATAGTGGCTGCGGGAATGGATGTGCTTCGGCGCTCGGATCAAAATGCCTATGGGACCAGTTTTCCGGTGGAAACGAAACGGGTCCGGGGTGGCGGTTGGTACTTTTCTCTGGATCAGGCTTTCGATCTGGTGGTGGCCTATCAGTTGGACTATCCTCAATCCAGAGACCCCAGGCCGGAATTTTTGCGTGCCTTTATTGCCAATTTGAATTTTGAGGCCGGAACCAATCCGGTTAATGTTCCCTACCTGACTGGGGTTGGCCACTATCGTGCGAACGTCATTGTTCACCATTACGCACAAAACGACCGTCGCCAGCTTCCCTTGTCCGGCATTCCGATCGGGAATATTCAAGCTGGGTTGCCACATTTACCGGCCTATGCCGAGAGTCTGTCGGTGCATTCCTATCCATTGGATAGTGGTGAGGCTGGGCTCTATGCCTACTATAACCGTTGGACGGATACTCATAACGTGCCGACAGAACCCACCATCGTTAATCAGGCTCGCGGATTGGCTGGGCTCGCATTTCTCGCAGCACGAACGGAGCTCAGCGAGCAGGCATGGCACTCTGCGGAAGCTGAAATCATCGGTCCTGAAAATTCATCGGTCGCTTTTGGCGAGATGCTGAACTTTCGCTTCAAAGAGCCGGAAGGCTTCGATCCTAATAGCGCTGTAGTCGTTTGGGAGGCTGCAGGACAGGAGCCTACTTCTGGTGGCACATTGGAATACGTGCCGCAGGAATCCGGACCCCAGTGGGTTGAGGTTGAAGCTCACTGGCCGGACGGTCGACGCGTGTTTGCGGTGTTTGATTTTTATGTCGAATCTGAACTCTAGGCACGGGGTGGTCAAATCCGGCTTCATTGTGGGTCTTCACCTACTGTGTGCGCATTGGAACGCTGATACACTGACAAACGTTCACATTGAACACGACAGAAGCCTATGAAATTACTATTTGCACATGATCGATTCGGAGCCCAGGCCGGGGCTGAGTCGAACCTTTACCATACCGCCCGCGAAATGAAGCGGCGTGGCCACACGGTTGGAATCATGTACGAAATGAACACGAATACAGGAGAGGAGAAATGGAAGCAGCTTTTCAAGTATCGGTTCCCTATAACGGGAGCGGGGATGAGGGTTGCCGCCGCAAAGGCGCTCTCCTCTTTCAAGCCGGACCTCGTCTATTTGCACAACACTTCTGATTTATCGCTGCTGGAAGCATTGGCGAAAGGAGAGATGCCTGTTATTCGCATGGTTCATGATCACAACCTTTTCTGCCTGAGGGGTTGCAAGTATCCACATTGGAGTCGTCGCCCCTGTACCCGGGCTCTTGGACCCTATTGCGTCTTCCCCTGTGGAGGGGTTGTTCGGCGTCACAGTGAACAGCGGAACCGTCTCGAATGGGTCAGTTACAGCAAGAAAGTAAAAGAGTTGGAGCTGAATAAACAGTTCGACCGGGTCATTGTCGCCAGTAAGTACATGCGGGATGAATTGATCCGTAACGGATTTAAATCCGACCGGATTGAGATGCATGCGCCTGTTCCTCCGGCATTGGAAACCACGACTGTGCCGTCATTTAGTGTGCGCAATCGTATTGTATATGCCGGCCAGATTGTTCGCGGTAAAGGCGTTGATGTGTTGCTTAAATCTCTGGCGCAGGTAAAGAGCCCATTTGTAGCTATAATTGTTGGCGACGGCCACCATCGAGCCTATTGCGAAACTCTGGCCAGCCGGTTGAGTTTGGGCGGTAAGGTTCATTTTCTTGGCTACCTTCCTCAAGAAGAACTCATTTCCATTTATCAGGATGCCAGTCTGGCTGTCGTCAGTTCGGTCTGGCCAGAGCCATTTGGTGCGACCGGATTGGAAGCCATGCGCTGCGGATTGCCGGTCGTTGGCTTCGATGCCGGTGGTATTAGCGAATGGTTGAAGGACGGCGAAAACGGGTTCCTCGTTCCATGGATGGATCATACGCTTTATGCCGAACGCATAGACAGCCTTCTGAGAGACAAAGCAGAAGCACTCCGCATGGGTCAAAATGGCCGCAGGATTGCCCTCGAACAGTTCGGCTTTGAAAAGTACATCGATGACCTTGAGCAGCTGTTCAGTTCGGTCTTCAAGGAATCACAAGGAAAACTGGTATGCGCCTGACCTCCCCACATGTTACAACTTTCGTCGCCATAACCGGCGGCAGCGGCTCAGGAAAATCCTGGCTCAGTCAACAACTCCTCAAGCGCTTCGGTGACCTTGCCGGGAGGATCTCGCTGGATGACTTCTATCGCGATCGATCGGACCTGACCGAGAACCAGCGGAATTACCTCAATTTCGACAATCCCGATGCCATCGAATGGAGCTATTTCAAGCAGGTTCTGGCCGAATGCGCAAAGGGTCAGGGTGTGCTGGTGCCTCGCTATGATTTTGTCACCCACTCAAGGCAGAGCGACACCCGCTCACAGGTTCGCAGTCTAATCGTAATTGTGGACGGTCTCTGGCTGCTGCATGATCCGTCCGTCCGCGAGCACTTCCAGTATTCGGTTTATATCGAATGCCCAGATTCTCTGCGGATGAAACGCCGTCTGGAACGGGATCATGACGAGCGTGGCCGCAGTCTTTCAACCGTTCGCAAGGTATTTGATGAGGTTGTTCGGCCGATGCATGAGAAATTTGTCGAACCCCAGATTGAATTCGCCGACGTGGTGCTGACGCAACCGATCAGCGATGCCGACGTAGGCAATCTGTATGATCAGATCCTCAATTTAAGCGTGAGCCGTATTCAACCCGGAAAGACTCCGGATTCGTCGGATCCATACCGCAATTTAAAATACCACAACCCGAGAAAGCACTAAGGATGAAAGCATCCAATTCTACCGATCTATATCAAGTCTTACCGTCGAACCGTTTTGAGCACGGATACCTGTTGCTGGCCACGGCAACAGGGCGTCATTGGCGCCGCTTTGTGCGCCGCTGCGATGGGTTTCCGAAGCGATCTTTGGACATTCTGGTCAGCCTTCTTGCGCTTGCCTGCATCTTGCCTTTGGGCCTCGTCCTGGCGATACTGATTAAACTCGAGGACAGGGGGCCGGTTTTATTTTTTCAGACCCGGATTGGGCGCTTCGGAAGACCATTTCGAATGTACAAATTTCGTTCGATGCGTCCCGATGCAGAGGCGCGGCTACAAGAGCTTCTGGGCATGAATGAACAGGCTGCAGGCGTGACATTTAAGCTGAAGGACGATCCGCGCATTACCCGTGTAGGTCGTTGGTTGCGGAAGTTTTCTTTCGATGAGCTGCCACAGTTTTACCATGTTCTACGTGGGGAGATGTCTATTGTGGGACCCCGACCGCCTGTGCCGAGAGAGGTGAAGCTTTACAGCATCGCTGACAGGCGGCGTCTGCAGGTTAAACCCGGTATTACCTGCATCTGGCAGATTTCAGGACGGGCCGAAATCGATTTTAAAGGGCAAGTGGAACTCGATGTCCGCTATATTGAAACCCAGACACTGCTAACAGATCTGCGGATCATTTTAAAAACGGTACCGGCGGTAATGTCCGGTTCTGGAGCCTATTGATTTATGAATGCCTTACTTATTTGTCCGGACTCGCGTCCGGTTGTTCGCCATTTGGGCGATGAACTGCCACTCGCGCTGCTAGCCGTGCTTGGAACAACCCTCGTTGAATCCTGGTTGGTCCATCTGGCTGGGTCGGGAGTGCGGAAGGTCCGCCTTTTGTCCAGCGACCGTATTGAATCAATCCGCGCGGTTGTTGGAAACGGAGCACGCTGGGGGCTTGAAGTGGAGTTGATCGAGACTCCGTATGAATTCTCCGTCAGGGATGCGATGAGCCGGTTTGGAGAATCGGTGGAACCGATTGTCATGGACCAACTGCCGGGGGACCGCAGCGTGCCACTGTTTGAAAGTTATCAATCCTGCTTCGATGCACTCTGCAAGTGGATATCATTTGCGCTCACACCGGATCGAATCGGTGTGAGAGAAATTCGTCCCAATGTATTTGTGGGACAAGGCACCCATATCCCAAGGGACGCTCTGTTGATTGGGCCGTGTTGGATAGGTTCGAATGTGCGGCTTGGTTCCGGTCTGAAGATTGGCCCAATGGTAGTAGTCGAAGACGAAGGAATCATTCAAAAAGGAGCGCAACTCAGCCACAGTCTGATCGGTCCTGAAAGCATTGTTGGGCGCTCTGCATACGTATTCAACTCTATGGTATTTGGGAACCTGCTAATTGATTGGCAGATGAATTCCGCGATCCATGTGACAGACGCATTCCTGCTGGGTAGTCTGCAAACACCCAAAGCAATCAAGTCAAAACCGCGGCCATGCCATTCCCAGGGAGGCCTTGGGCAAACCGAATTAAAATTACAATGAAAATACATTTAAAAGATCAGGTCTTGCTTGTCACTCATGTCCAGCAATTGGACGAACAGGGGGGCAGCATCCTCCACCGTCAAATACTTGAGGAGCTGCCAAAGGCAACGGTTCGAGTCGAGATCGACCTTTCGCAGGTTACTTCGGTCGATGGAACAGGCTTGAGCAAGCTCGTTTCAATCCAAAAGGCGATCCGCAAGCAAGCAAACCTTAACCCTTCATTGCACCTGATTAAGCCTTCGGCCCCGGTCATGCAAATGCTCCGGCTGACACGGATGGAAAGAAATTTTACCATCGTGAACGGTTCCAATCCGCAACAGAAAAGGAAGAAAAAGGCATTGTTGCCATTGTTTGTTTTTGTGGATGCCTGTGGCTGGGAGATCTTAAAGGAAGACCCTTTCGCAGATCAGCAGGCACCTTTTCGGCGGAAATTGAAATCCGTTTTTGGCTACAGTTCGGCCTGCATCCCTTCGATCCTTTCAGGTCGCTGGCCGGTTGACACCCGTAACTGGTGTTATTTTGTCCGTGATCCCGGAAATTCACCCTTCCGTTCGCTAAAATCCCTTGGTTGGCTGCCGCGGGCTGTCACCAGTCGGCGGATTTTCCGTCGATGGCTGTCGAAGTTCATCCGTGGGCCACTGAAGTTCCGCGGCTATTTCGATCTCTATAATATTCCCTTTCGCCACATCGGCTTGTTCGACTTCACCGAAAAGAAGAACCCTCTTGAGCCCAAGGGGCTGAACAAGGGGCCGAATATTTTCGATCATCTTACGGATGCCGGGATTCCTTATCATGTCAGCGTTCCAACGCGGCCTGAATTTGAGAACCTACAGGCGCTTGATGCCGATATTGCAAGCGAGGCCATTGACTTCGCCTTTCTCTACTGGCCGGCTCTGGACGGCTTGATGCATGAAACAGGCAACCAGTCTCCGCGTATTTCAGACAAGCTCCGCGAATACGAAAAATGGCTGGACCAGTTGATGGCGACAGCGAGGAATCATTATGAAGATGTTGAGCTTTACGTCTTCAGCGACCACGGTATGGCCAATTGTGACCACCTGCTGGACCTGAAAGCCCGCATCAATGCCTTGTCTTTGCGCATGCCGCAGGACTACACCGTGGTCTACGATTCGACAATGGCCCGGTTCTGGTTTGCCAACGATACTGCCCGCGCCGCCATCACCGCATGCCTCGACGGAGTCAACAACGGCCGCATCCTCGGTGATGCCGAATTGGAATCCCTCGGCACGCTCTTCCCCGATCGCTATTTTGGCGAAATGATTTTCCTCGCCGACGAAGGCGTCCTGATCGTTCCCAGCGACATGGGCGAACGCCCACTCCGCGGCATGCACGGCTATCACCCGAACGCTCCCCAAAGCTATGCATCCATGCTGACGAATGTGGAAAACCTCGATGCCACTGTTACGGACATACCGCACATCTACAAGCTGATGGTCGACGGCGCCTCTCGCGCACATGTAGCGAATAAATCCGAGAGTGCTGTTGAGAGCAGAAGTGTTGAAGCGGTCGTGACGCGCTAGCCTTAATCGTTTAGTCTTTAGAAATTAGCCTTTAGCGATTTTTCGGTTTGCGCAGAGCGCACAGGCAGGGGCAGGCGGAGGGGAAATCCTTGTGGCTTCTTCTGTTCAATCAGTTTCGCGTACAAGGAACGTATTTGCGCGGAAATGGCTACCGTGTCATGATTATCGCGGACGATCCGTAGGCCGGCTTTAATTTGGGGTTGGATGGATTCCGGGGAGTCGAGGATGCGATCGATTGTGGACTGGAACACTTCGGGTTCGTCCAGGTTGAAAAGAAAGCCATTTTCTTTGTCCTGAATTAGGGAAAGTGCTCCAGAGGTACGGGTGGTTACGATCGGTGTGCCGGCTGCCCAGGCTTCGAGGAAGACGATGCCAAAGGTCTCCGCTGTGGAAGGCAGCACCATTGCGTCCGCAGCCTGCAGCAGGCCGGTTAGGCGGGGGTCCCTCGGGGGCAGGCCGCCGGTAAAGAGAACATGATCCTCGAGACCGAGTCGTTCCACTTCTTTATCCAGCAACTCCCGATAATCCTGATGGGTGCAGGATCCAGCGAAGACCACAAGTGTGTCCGGATGGCGTTTGAGGATTTCGGGCAGTTGGCGGACGAGCCATAATTGGTTCTTTACGTAGAAAACTCTGGCGATGCTGATGAGGATTCGCCGTCCCCGGATCTTTGGAAAGGCCTCACGGGCAGTGGCACGGTGATCCTCGTTAAACGCGGCACAATCAATGCCATGAGGTTGAATGATGATTTCTTTGGATGGAAAGGCTTTGCGCAGCAGTTCTGCCTCGCTGGAGTTGCAGGTCAGGATAGCGTCGGCCCGACTGAGAACGCTGCGGGCGTTCCACCACCAGCCGAAAAGTTTTCCCCATTCAATGCCGCCACTGGTTGATTCCTTGAATTGCCTGGCAATGGAACTGTCCAAGTCCAGAACGCCTCCATGTATTGTGACCACGAAGGGGATACGACGGCGTTCTGCGATGGTTAGGGCAATACCTCCCAGGCGACCGAGCGTGTGGGTATGGATGATGTCGAGTTTAGGCTCGGATTGGAGTAAGCCGGGTAGGTCGAACGAAAACAGGTTGCCGCCGATGGCACGGGCTCTTTTCCGGGCATCAGCTGAAAGACCCCAGACGGGGACACAGGCCTCGTATCTCTGGAACTGACATCCAGTGTCCAACAATGGATCCAAGGAGCCGTTGCTGCCGTTGGCTTTCGGAGTATTGTTCGGGGTTGTGGTAAATTTAGGACAAAATACAACGGACTGGATGTCATTGAGCTGTAGTCCCTTGACTGATGCCAGCAGGACACTTTCTGTTCCACCCCATTCGTTGGGTTCGTATTTTCTCAGTATTTGTGCTGTTTTCATGTATGCACTTTCAGTTTAAATTGACGGTTGAATCTTCGTGGTCTCGGGTTTTGTAGTAGTGGTGTATCGCCACCAGCATGCCCAAGAGCAGATTAAAAGTTATAAATATCTCGGCCTGACGATAGGTCCACTCCGTGAAGCTGTGAAGGAAGAGTCCTATCATTGCGACGAATACGCCGAAGCCGATCTGGTAGGCGCTTTCATTGACACGTCGCTTTAGGAATCCTGCACCGATATGGAACCAGCGCAGCCAGAGGATGCTGAACAGGGCCAGACCGGCCCATCCCAGTTCACCGACGGTCAGCAGTCCGAGGTTGTGCGCGGGCGCGGCGAAGCGATAGATGTCTATAAAATCTTCATTTGGATCATAAACAACCGCTGCGTAATTGTGGTAGAGCTGGCCTGCCTGACGCCCATATTCATTACTCACCCAATAAGACCAGTTGTTTAGACCCACGCCAAATGCCCTGTCCGTCAGGATCACATCGGCCTGACGAAAATAGTAGCCGCGGCCTAGGTTTTCTTCATCCAGGTATTCATCTTCAAAGGATGCTTCCTGATAGCGCTCGAGAATCGAATCCCAGGATTGCAGTGTTAGAAAGCCGAAACCCAATATGACAACTGCAATGGCTGTTACCTTTGTGATTGTTGGCTTCCAGGAAATCGACCAGATGGCCGCACCACCAACGACAGTGATAAAAATGGGTATGCCCGCACGAGAAATGGTCAGGGCCATGCCCATGGTCGCCGCAGCGACCGTAATCCAGCAGAACCAACGCAACCAGTGGGACAACCCGGAGGTCGCGGCCGCTACCAACACGGGAGTGACCATGCACAGATACATGGACAGGCTGTTGGCATGTTCCAATGTTCCCGGCGTGCGCTCGATTCCGAGGAATATACGCTGCCTGAGCGCCCAGATAGCCTCGATGGATACAGCAACACAAAGCGCCGCGATGACAATGCTGAGGTCCCGTTTGCTGCGGATGCAGAATGCTGCAAGGAGGAAAAACATCAGGCCGCGCAGCATCTTGTGTAGTTCATAGAATCCAAAAATACGTGGTTCGATGAAGGCAACCGAACAGACCGCGAAGAAGAAATACAGAAGCATGGGCGACAAGCTGGCCGGCCAATAGAAGCGCTTTCCCTTTGTAATCAGGATTGTGCTGAAAAGGAGGGATACGGCGAGGACATCGATGAATGTGATTTCAAAACCTCTGGTGGTGCCCCGGTACCAGTGCGCTCCGTAGACGCTGATGTCCAGGCGGACGGCAAAAACGGTCCCGGTGATAACCAGAAACAGGGCAAGTTCCCGCAGACGTTGCGAGGTCATCAGAATGCTTGAAGCCAGAATGAATGAAGGGATCAGAATCAGTAACCCGATCCAATCCTTCGTTTCAAAATAAATGGGAAGATCAGTCATTGGGTAAAGGGGTGCACAGCTGTGCTGTGCGGACCCGTCAGGTCGGAATTAATTGCCCGACTTTAAGTTTGTTGGAACTTTGCTGGGCCAGATGTCCGTTTCGCCCTTGCGCAGACTCGATGCGGCCATCCAGGCTGCAACCAGAGAAAACAGCGAACCGACCATGGCAGCTGGCATGTGACGCAGGTGATCCCGCTTTTTCAAGGCGTTCAGACGGCGCATGCGAAAAGTTGTCAGACCAGGGAACATTCGCCAGAAATAGCGGGTTCTGGCGAGGTGGGCTTTAATGAGTTTCCGAAGCCAATCCGGTTCATCTTCATCCAATTGCGTAAGCACTGTTTTTAGATCTGATCGCTGATAACTTGTGAGGCTGGGGATGAATTGGTCGACGAGCACGTGGATGTAGGTCTGCCCAATCATCTGCCTGCGCTGATTTTGTAGGATTTCATTCAATGTAACGTAGGCTTTGAACACGTGGCTCGCCTGGTCCGTTTTCACGATGCGTTCGGGTTGCGGCGTCACATTACCGAAATCCGTGCACACAAGGCATTTAATCAAACCGTCTTCGCAGGCAGCCAGTTGGCGTGGCAGATGGATTCTGCGGGCAGTTTCGCTGCGTATGCAGTAGAGCTGACCAGTCATTTGGGCTCCACTCTTTTGTGTCATTCTGGATGTCGACAACGATAACCTTTCGCGGAGGGAAGGCGAGGGCTTGAGAGAAAGGTCCTTGACGGGCTCTCCGGTTGCCACTTCTGCATTCGGCTGCGTTTCAAGTTCACTGCAGAGGTTCCACAGGGTCGCGGGGTGCCCGAAGACGATGTCAGCGTCCATAAGGATCAAATACTTTGCCGATTCGGTTGAGTATCTATGGACAAATTGATTCCAGGCATTGATTTTGCCCGCTTCAAATAGATTTATGACCCGTGCGGTGCATCCTGTTCTCAAGGGGTTTTGTTTGAAGTATTCGCTGACGAGCGATGCGGTTGCGTCTTCGCTGCCATTCACGATACAGATGATTTCCAGCAGGCATTTACGCCTGTTCGCTTCATTCAGGATTGTTTGCTCAAAGAGGGAATCGAGGGTTTCCCGAATGCCTTCGGCCTCATTGCGGGCCAGCAGGCCGATGGATACCGATACCGGTGATTCGGGTGCTGATACGATCCCGGTTTTGGCATAGCTGTTTAACATGTGGGAAATTTTAGCGGATGGCCGTAGACTTTTGCATGGGGTTCGGGACCCGAAAGGATAGGGGCGACCACCCCATGGAGTGTGAGCGGCTCAATTAATAGAATGCAGCCATGGTAAAAGAATCACCATTGATCAGTATTGTTATTCGTTCTTACAACGAGGGCTGGGCTCTGGGCGAGACCCTGGCCGCTCTGTGCGTTCAGGATTACCCTAATTGGGAGTTGATTGTCATCGATGGCGGCTCAAGCGATGGCTCGAAGGCCCTTATTGAAGAGGCGAAGCCTCAGCACTTTATCCAGATCGAAGCAGCCGATTACAATCCCTCACGGGTAATGAACCAGGGGATGCGCCTGGCCCGCTCCAATCTGGTAATTTTTCTCAATGCCGATGCCACACCGATCGGCCGCAACTGGCTGAGGCCCTTGGTCGAGAGCTTGCAGGACCGACGGGTTGCGGCTGTGTTTGGGCGACAGTTTGCGCGGCCTAATTGCGATGCAGTATACGCAGCCGACTACGATCGCTGCTTTGGTAACGAGGGGGCTCCGGCGCACTTGCAGAACTTTTTCAGCATGGTCAGCAGCGGCATCCGTAAGGATATCTGGGCGCTGCGCGGTTTCAATGAGCGCATGCAGTTTTCGGAAGACGATGAATACACCCGTTGGTGCCGGGCAATGGGTTATAAAGTTGTCTATGTCCCGGAATCCGGGGTTACCCATTCACACAATTACGGTCCCCGCCAGGCGGCCCGGCGTCAGCACGGTGAAGGTGTTGCCCTGGCCATGGTGTGGGAGGGAAGTCCTCGGGAATTGAACTTTTTCCGCACGGTGCTATTGGGCTGTGTTAAGGATGCTCGCCGCGACCTGATGTATTGTTACCGCAATAAACGTATGCGGGAATGGCCCTATGGGCTGTACATCCGCTATGTGCAGCGGAGCGCGCGCTTGAAGGGCTTTCGCAGCGGCTGGAAACGATTTCGCGAAAACAGTCAGGACTCAAGTATCCTTCCGCCAGTCTGGCTCCCTGACAGTGAACGAAAACTTTCAATTTAATGTCTGCATTACCTAAATCCAAAAAAATGACTTTGAAGAATCCTTCACCTGTGGCTGCTTCGGATGAGCAAAAGCCAAATCCGAAACGCTTTACCGTCGATGGAGACGCCGGTCTCGAAGCCCAACTCGAAAAGGTTTGCGACCAGGTGCAAAGCGCCTTGCAGAAGAACCTTAAAGGGCGACGCTTAAAGGGCGTTTTACTGGGGGGTGGCTATGGCCGAGGCGAGGGCGGGGTATTTCGGACTGAGCAGCAGGACCGACCCTACAATGACCTTGAGTTCTACCTGATCGTGAAGGGCAATCCGATCCTCAATGAACGTCGAATGGGCCCTGTGCTCGATAAGCTGGTGCATGAGTTGTCCAGTCTGGCCGGAGTCGAAGTTGAGTTTAAGATTCTTGGTCCGAAAACGCTCAGGCGCCAACCGGTGAGCATGTTCACCTATGACCTGATAAAGGGCCATAAATTGCTGATGGGGGACAAGTCCTTGATCGACGTTTGCGGACACCACCGCAAGGCCGAAGACATCCCGATGGCCGAGGCTACCCGTTTATTGATGAACCGCTGCATCGGTCTGGTGTTTGCGATGGAATCGCTGGAGAAACGGGAACTTACAGATGAGGATGCCGATAACATTGGGCGCAATCTGGCCAAGGTTCGGCTGGCGCTGGGCGACGCGGTTCTCGTGGCGAAAGGCCGCTATCACTGGAGTTGTAGAGAGCGCTCCCGGCGAATCAATGGTTTGCCGGTAGATCCCCTCTGGGACTGGTTCGGTGCTGTGCTTGCCCAGCATGAGCGCGGGGTCGATTTCAAGCTAAATCCAAAGCCTACGGAGCCGTCCCGTTCCGCCTTGCTACAGGATTTCGAGAGCTTGTCCGAGCTGGCTGGGCGCGTTTGGCTCTGGCTGGAGTCACTGCGTCTGGAGCGGGATTATGACACCTTCGCGGAATATGTTGATGGCCCCGAGAACAAGTGTCCGGAAACAGGTGCCGTGCGCAACGGGTTGATCAATTTCAGGCGTTTTGGTCTCTCGGGTCTATTGGATTCAAAGGCGCTGCGCTATCCAAGAGAACGCCTCTACCGTGCCTTGCCGATCCTGCTTTGGGACCGGTTGACATCGACCGAGGACCCCCGTCACGCAGTATTGAAACGATTGCTGCGCACGGAGGCGAACTCCTTCAAAGGCTATGTTTCCGCATATCGCTATATCTGGCAGAATTTTCGCTGAAACGAACGGAGCAGTATTCGCTGGATGGCTCCCTTGCTTCTCCAATATTGGGGTCAATGCCCCCTTTGTGCAGTGACTGCACGAGTGTAGACTTCGAGCATGCACATCTATCTTTACCACACCGATTCTATAGAAGGATAAGTCAATGGCCGCTACAATCGTTCTCAAACCTATCCGGAAGAAACAAAAATCGCTGAAGTCCAAAGGCACTGCTGCGAGTATTAAAATCCGTGTTTTCCTTGTCGATGACCATCCTGTCGTACGCTATGGACTTGCTGAATCCCTCGAACGCGCGGGGGATATGGCTGTTTGTGGTGAAGCCGGAAATGCTGAGCAGGCCTTGGAGCTTTTGCGTGATTGCCAGGTCGATGTTATTTCAGTGGACCTTACCTTGGGAAAACGCAGTGGTATCGATCTAATCAGGGATATCCGCTTTTTAAATCCGGAGGTTGCACTGGTTGTGTATACGATGTGTCAGGATATTTCGGTTCTGGAGAGCGCGCTCCGCGCAGGTGCGAGAGTATGCATTCAAAAAGTAGATACGACGGATAAGTTGATCGAAGCGATTCGGGGAATGATGAAAAAATCCTCTGTCAAGGGGGATAACAGTGAAGAGTCTGGTGAAGAATTCTAAAGCCCGCAGATTTATCTGGCTCAATCGGAGTGCATCAGGCTCAGAATCGTCTCGATAATTCTCAATGAATCGTCGGATTTGCGGATCACAGTCACTGCTCCGGCGGCGCTTATATCCCGAGCCTCCTTGCTGTCCAGGTCCTGCATGGTCAGGCCGATCACCATGATTTCCGGCCAACGGCTGAGAATTTCTTTCGTGGCTTGAATCCCATCCATGTGAGGCATGTTGATATCCATCAGGACTACGTCCGGCTGGTGCTGCTGAACTGCTTTGAGCGCTTCGACCCCGTCCGCGGCATTATAGACAATGCGGAAGTTCGGTTCGCGGTTCAATATGGACGTAATGCCGTCCCGCACCAAAGCATGGTCATCGACGACTATAATGCGACAGACGTTGCGCCCGCTTGCATCGCCTCCACTCGGGCCGTGTCTGGACGAAGCAGCCGGAATAGTGCCCTGTTGGTTGCCGACCTGAGTCACCGGAACAGTAATGTGCACATTGGTTCCCTTTCCGAGTTGTGAGCTGAGTTTCCATGTGCCACCGAGTGCTTTGACCCGGGTGCCCACCGATTCCATGCCGAAGGCACTTTGGTCTTTTGTTTTCGAGATCGTTTCCTGGTCAAATCCCTGACCTTTATCGACCACATGGGCGCTCAATGTTTTCGTGGTACTTTCAATCGTCAGTGAGGCCGCATCGACGTTGGCATGTTTGACGATATTGAACAGCAGCTCCCGAATGCCTTCGAAGAGAACCGTTTTTAGATTGTCACTGAGTTCAGGCTCCTGTTCGCAGAATACGGATTTGACGCTTAGACCATGCCTTTCCGACATTTCGCCACAGAGTGACTGCAGTGCTGGAAACAAACCCTTTTCATAAAGTGTTTTAGGGTTGGTCTGCCGAACCAGGGTGTGTGTGGTCTCAATCGAATCGTCCAGGTGACTGATGGCGCGGTCAATCTTCTCTAAGGTTTCCGGATTCTCCAGTTCGGACCGGGCCATTTCAAGCTGAATCTTAACCGCTACCAGCAACTGCTGCAGGTCGTCATGCAGTATTGATGCCATGCGTTTGCGCTCCCTTTGCTCGGTGGCGCTGAGTTCGTGGACCAGGTGCTGCAGTCGCTTTGCCTGTTTTCGAAGGGCCAGGGTTCGGCGGACAACCAATTGCTCAAGCTCCGACTGAGACTCTTCCAGCGTCTGCCGGGTTTGCTTTTCGTCGGTTACATCATCGAAGGCTAGAAGGATTAGCTGAATATGGTCGATCTGATTCGCATTGAGGCGGAGGTGGCGAACATCGTCGGATGCCCTGTTAAACTCAATGTCATAATCTTCAACGGACTGCGATTCTGGCAGAATCTCGCCGATCAATTTGCGGAGGCTGGGGATATCAAATTGTCGGTTCTGGAGCTCAAAAAGTGAGATTCCCTTGACCTCTCTCGGTGTCAGTCCGAAGTAGGTACAGAATGCCTCGTTTGCCGACTGAATGCAAAGATCATTTTTCAATACAAGCATTGGTATACGGACCGTCTCAAGGGTGACTTCGGCAATTTCCTTTTCCTTGGCAGCCAGATTTTCGACCTCTTTGCGGTCGGTGATATCTATGAAGGTAATTACGACGCCATCGATGTGGTCGTTTGATGTTCGGTAGCATTGCAACCGAACCAGGTACCAAAGGCCCTTTTCGCTCTCCACCTCCCTTTCCACCGGAGAAAGGTTCGCCAGCACTTTGCGAAAATCCTCGTGGAGCTGGTCGTAAGCCAGGCTGTGAGTCAAATCCGCCAAGGATCGACCGCGGTCGCTGTCACGCATGTTAAAGAGTTCCGCCATGCTGGGCGTGAAGCGCATGATCTGCATGTTCTTGTCGAGGAAGACTGTGGCAATGTGGGTTGCCGTCAAAAGGTTGTATAGATCGCTCGACAACTGATCAAGTTCCTCCGCTTTCTGCAGGTTCTCCTGGTTGATTGTCTGCAGCTCTTCATTCATGCTCTGCATTTCTTCTTTGGAGGTTTCGAGTTCCTCCATCGCCGAGCGCAGCTCTTCGTTGGTGCTTTCCAGTTCTTCATTGTAGGCCTGCGTCCGCTCCTGGCTGGCTTCATGCGCCTCAGCCATGGACTTCATTTGCCTATGGGCCTGATTCAGTTCGGTCTGAAGCTCTTTAAGACTTGCCGTTACAGCAGGTTCATTCGTCAATTCGATCTCGCCGACACTGGGGTCGATTTCATCGAAAATAAGCAGAAAGAAGCCTTCCATCTGCGCTTCTTTGATGGGCTGCACGCGCAGGGTTAAATACTGCTTATGGCCACCTAATTCCAGTTCGATCGGCTTGGAACGGTGTTCGCCGGAACGCTCTTCGGAAGAGCGAATAGCCGTGCGCAATTCAAACTGAAGGGGTTCGGCTAGTAAGCGATAGATATTGTTGGTCGGTTTGCCGCCGGGGAAATTCAGGTATTTCCCGGCACGCTGAGAATAATGCACCAATTCACCCTCCGGGTTGATCAGCGCACTGGGCGGTGCATAAAGTTCAACAACTTGTTCGTGCAGAATGCCGTAACTGGCTGAGGGAACCTCATCGCCGTTGCTGCGGCCCTGGCTGGATGTGAGCGGAAAGGCGGAGGGCTTCAGGCGTCGATTGGGGACACTGCGTCGCTGGTAGATGCCGACATGTTTGTCCACACAGCGGAATAAATCGGTATCGATTCCCTCGGCTGTACCCAGTAGCAGGTAGCCGTCGCCGTCGAGAGCGTAGTGGAAAAGGCTGATGAGTTCGTTCTGAACTTCACGCTGCAAGTAGATAAGAACGTTTCGGCAGCTGATCAGTTGAAGGTGGGAAAAGGGAGGGTCCTGGAGTACATTGTGCAAGGCGAAAACGATCTGTTCGCGCAATTTCCTGTGAATGCGATAGCCGCCATTTGCTTTGCTGAAAAAAGTATTAAGGCGCTCTTTCGAGACATTGCTATCAATCGTCGCTGGATAAAAGCCTTCTCGGGCGCGCCGGAGAGACGGTTCATGCAGGTCGGTTGCAAAAATCTGGATCTGTCTTTGAGGTTTCTTCAGTCGATTGTTTACTTCCTGCATGAGCATGCAGAACGAGAAAGCCTCTTCCCCTGAAGAGCAGCCAACATTCCAGATTCTAATCGGTTCGGCCTCCTTCTTGTTCCCGAACAGTTTTGGCATGACGGATTGCTCAAGGTATTCGAAAACTTTGGGGTCTCGGAAGAACTCTGTTACGGTTATCAGCAGGTCTTCAAAAAGAAGGGACGCTTCTTTGGGCTCGGCGGCGAGAACCTTGAGGTAGGCCTCAATGGTCGGTGTCCTGTTCAATTGCATGCGCCGTGCAATGCGGCGTTGCACCGTCGAATGTTTGTAATTGCTGAAATCGTGACCGGTTTCCACCCGAACCTTATCCAACACCTTGTTCAGAGTAGCAGCAGAGCTATCTTTCGGACTGGAAGTCCTTTCAACGTCTACAGAAGTTTTGAGCCCATTCAATTGCAACAGGCGGTCCGGGATCTGTTCGAGGGGTAGAATGAAGTCAACAACGCCAGCGGAGATTGCGCTGCGCGGCATCGCGTCGTGTTCGGCTTCATCGGGCGATTGGGCAATTGTCAGCCCGCCGTGGGCCTGTATGTGGCGGAGGCCGGCCGTTCCGTCGGAACCGGTGCCGGTGAGCACAATGCCGACCGCTTTATCCTCATGGACCTCAGCGAGTGAACGGAAGAAATGGTCGATGGGGGCCCGGAGCTGGCGTTCCGGTTCCAGTTCCGAGAGAACTATCCTGTACTGTTCAACCTCAATGTTTGCGTTTGGCGGTATTACATAAATGTGATTTGCCTCGATGTCTGTCGCTACAGTTACCTGCGTCACAGGCAGCTTGCTCAAGGGCTGAAGGAGGTCGGCCAAGCGGCTTTCATGCGTGGGTGAAAGATGGACGACCACGACAAAACAAACGCCAGAATCGGCCGGGATGTGTTCCAGTAAAGTCTTCAGCGCCTTCAACCCACCAGCCGAGGCGCCGATCCCGACGACGCGGAATCCGGTCTCTGAGTCGTTTCTTTTGGATTCTTTAGCTTTCGTTTTGCCCGATGATTCGGACTTGAGGTCTTTGGCGGTTCCTTTTCGGGCTTTCATTATTCGGGACTATTTCAATGTGCGCTGGATGCAATTGGTGGCTGTGAGCTTTACCATCGTTGTAGTCTGTTTATTGATGCCTGCCTTTGCAAGGGTTTCTATGGTAGGTGATAACCCCATTGATTTAGAGTCGCCTGTGAGTTGCTTGTTGCCAACGCCGCTGCATACCCAGAAAGTGGGAACAGGTCCTCAACGTGTGCGCTTGAAACCCCGGTCTTCAACCCGGATTCGGTCAGGCCTTCACCCACGCACTTCCCCACGGCTTCCCGGCGCGCCCAGTATTGGAAAAATCTTTGTTGGCGTTGGATTGGATCCAGTCGGCCCAGTTTAACGTTTTCTGCCTTTGAAAAGAAATGGCTGGCGATATCCATCAGGTCCGGGATGGCTTGGATGCGCTCCAGGTCGATTCCAAGCGGTTGGTTCAGACTAAATGCGTAGAGAGCAAAGCCGTTGGAATGCGCCAGATTGAATTCCAGTTTCAGCGATGGATCCGGATCCGCAAGGCTGGGTTTGCCATACTTTCCGTAGTGGAATCGGAGAGCACGGGCTTCAATTCCCGAGTAGATTGAAAGCAACTGACGGAGCATTGAACGGGCGGCGACGAAACGACTCCGGTGCAGGTCTGAGTGGTAACTGCCGGCACAGCGCAGCTCATCCCTGCTAAGGAGTGCATTACTGCCGTCCAGTTGCTGCGATACAGTATCGAGCCGTGCGCACCAGATGTGTATGGCTGAAGCGGTCAGGACGGGTTTCGTCGGACCCTCTGGCCAGGCAATGCAGCCATCATCCCTTAGTCGGGGCGCATTGCTGATCAGCTGGTCGACGTGTGTCATGTTGTTGGAGGATTACTTTGAGTAAGCCGATGCCCTCGCTTGTTCAAACACATGCAGGGGCGTTTCCACCAGTTGCCCGTAGTCAAGCTTGAGGACCCGGTCGGCCACGCCGAAATACTGGTCGTCGTGCGTAATAACCAATACAGTTTTTCCCCTTGCTTTCAATTCAGGCAGCAACTGGTTGTAGAAGATGTGTTTGAAATAGGGGTCCTGATCGGCCGCCCATTCGTCGAACATGTAAAAAGATCGGTTTTCAAGATAGGAGGTAAGCAAAGCCAGGCGCTTGCGCTGTCCCTGCGACAGCGCTGTGGTGGACAGCTTTCCGTGCAGTACCTTGACCTTGTGGTCGAGATGGAACTTGCCCAGGTAGGCATTGGCCCGTTCATCGAGATCGTCCGCTTTGAGGCCGAGCAGATCATCGAAGAGGTGAAAATCAGAGAACACAGCCGAGAACAATTGACGGTAGTCATCGCGGTTGGCGTCGTCGATGCTCACGCCATCGAGCAATATCTCACCGGTTTCCGGTGGATACAGGCCGGTGATGATTTTGGCCAGGGTTGATTTGCCACTGCCATTGCCGCCGACGATGAAAACGAGTTCACCCGCCTTGAATGTCAGGTCGAGAGGTCCAAGCACGAACTGGTCATCGCCACTTTCATTCGGGTAGGAGTGAGAGATACCATTGAACTCAATCTGCTCGAAGCCACAGCCATCTTCGATTGCTGTTGGGACTGCAGAACGGATTACACGCTCAGAGTCCAGAGTGATGCCGAGGCTGCTGATTTTGCGCAAGGCAACTTCGGCCCGCGTGAAGACGGAAATACTTCCAAGCACACCACCCAGGGGGCCAACCAGATAGAGCGTTGTCAGGACGTAGCCTGTCAGGGTTTTAAAATCCATCTGGCTGTAGACCGGCATCAGGAAGATAATTAAACCGATCAAGAGGTAAAACAGCAGGTTGGACCAGCTGTGGGCAATTAGAAAGCGGGTCTCCGCCGATACGCTGTGGCGCTGGAAATCACCTGTGACCTTATGCAGTCCATCGCTGAGAAAACTTTGTCTGCGTTCGCGGTGCAACTTGAGTTCTTTGAGGCCCTCGGTGAGCGAGCGAAAGTGTCCAAATAGTCGATCTTCCGCTTCACGGGCAAAGCGCAGGGAGTGAAATCCCTTTGAAATAATCAGGCGGTAGCAGGCCGCGCCCAGTAGTGCAAAAACGACCATTGCTGCCAGAATCTGCCAGGACAGCCAACCGAGGTAAGCTGCTCCACCCATCAGGATAGAGATGTTGACCATCAACAGTGGGAAGGCAAACAAGGCCGATGTGAGGCTCTTTATGTCATCGGTGAGGGCCGCCATGATACGGCCGGGTCCGATCTTTTCATACTGCCGCAATGGCACGTCGAGCACTTTTTTGACCAGGCCCCGGCGCAGGTCCGCAATGGTTTGCTGAAAAAAACGGATTAACCAGACCTGCGAGAGGAAGCCCGTCAACAGCTTGGCAATCACCAGCACGCCGAATAGGGACATGAACAGCAGTGTGGTGTGTTCGCGACTGTTGATCACCTGATTGATGACCGCGAGCATCGCAGCATTGGCCACGCCACTGAGCAGTGCCGCAATGACCATAATGACCACCATGAAGCGACATTTGTTGAGAAGAAATTTAAGCAGTGTCATGGGAGAATAGTTCGATTGTAAGTGCCGGAAGGCTGGTTGACTTAGTATTTAGAGGCCAGGTGTTCTGACAATTTTGTGCTGAGAGTTTGGACATGGGGATCCTTGAAAATCATTTCGTGGGCTCCGGAGAGCGGGACTATGCGAACGCCGCCGTTTGCGAGGAGACCCCATCCGAAGTCGGGCTCAAGCGAGCAGAACAGTGGCTGGCCACGGGTGCGAAAGAGGGTGACACGACCTCCGTAGCGGCCCGGATGATAGGCGCGCAGAGCCTTTAAGTGGCTTTTCCAGACGGAGATCCGTTCGCGGCCAAGGTGCGCTGTGTCTATACTTCGCTCCAGGTCGATTCCGCCAGTGGCTGGCGGACGACCGCGAAGGGTTTCACTGATGCGGCGTTTGAAAGACTGGGACTTGCGAACACAGAAACGCAATTGATCCCGAGCAGGTTGGTTGGCGAAATCTTTCAGCCAATAAGCAGTATTGACGGCAAACCGCGGCCAGAAGCGGGGATTCGACCAGGGGATCTGGTTGTAGCTGCCGTTTGCAGGGGCGCAGTCGATCAGGGCCAGCAGTTCCACCTGTTCGCCGTATGCCTCGAGTCGGCAGGCAATCTCGTAGGCAACGTTGCCGCCGAAGCAGTAGCCGCCGACGGAATAAGGTCCCTGCGGCTGAAAGCGGCGTATTTCTTTTGTGTAGGCGGTAGCCATATCCTCGATACTGATAAACTCCGGCAATCCGCTCGTTGTCCTCGATTCGAGGGCGTAGACAGGCTGGTCGGGACTGAGGTAGGGCACAATGTTGGAATAAGTCCAGAGATTGCCACCTCCCGCTCCATGGATCAGAAACAGGGGTCTTCGGTCGCGTCCCGCCTGCAGCTGGATCAGTGAGCCCGGACTGAGTTCGGTCCTTGTTTTATCAATTGTAGCGGCCAACTCGCGGATTGTTGGTGCCTGGAAGAGTTGGGCCAATGGTGGTTTTTTGCCAAACTCGCTGGCGATGGCTGAGAATAGCCGCACACCCGCAAGCGAATGCCCGCCCAGACGGAAAAAGTTACTGTCAGGGTGCAAAGGCGAGACCTTGAGAATGTCCATCCACAACTGCGCCAGTCGGCGTTCGGTCTCGGTTGCGAACTCGGTTTTTGCGGTCGGGGTCTTGGTTTTTGTCAACGCTGGTTCAGGCAGCGCGGAACGATCGATCTTGCCGTTGGTATGGATTGGGAAGCGCGGTAAAATGGTAATGAAGGCAGGCACCATCGCGTCGGGAAGGCGACGCTTCAGGAATTGCCTCAAGCCATCTTCGTCGAGGTCAGTATGTCCGGTTACATAAACGGCAAGGGATAGACTCTGGTCTTGTTCGAAGGTGGTGACCAAAGCCTGCTCGACCTGCGGATGGCTTTCGGCCATCAAGCGTAATTCTTCGGGTTCAATCCGGAAGCCGCGGATTTTGACCTGATCGTCGATGCGTCCAAGGAAATCCAGGTTTCCGTCGGCCCGCCAGCGAACGCGGTCTCCGGTTCGATAGAGGCGGATTGATTTGCCTGCGGACTGATAGGAAACGAAACTCCGACCATCCATTTCTGGCTGGTTCCAGTAGCCTCTGGCAAGACCTTTTCCGCCGATATAAAGTTCTCCCTCGACGCCAATCGGAACGAGCTTCCGGTTGGCGTCGAGGACGTAGAGGAGGGTATTGGATGCGGCCTTACCGATTGGAATTGCGTCTTCAAGGGCTGCCGATTCTGTGACCTCAAACCAGCTTGCCAAAGTGGTGGCTTCGGTCGGTCCATAGAGGTTGAGCAAGCGCACAGGTTTGCTTGCCCGCAGCACCTTCAGGGCACTACCCGGGTGCATGGTTTCACCGCCGACCAGCAGCTGGCGAATACCTTTAAATATTCCGGGAGAAATGTTCACGAGTTCGTGGAACAGAGCGGTTGTCAGCAACATAGCACTGATCGCGTTCTGGCGGAGAGCTGTGGCGAAGGCACCGGGGTCCAAAACAGTGGCTGTCGGAATTATGACCATGCGGGCCCCATGTAGCAAAGGTGCCCACAGTTCAAAGGTGGAGGCGTCAAAAGCACAAGTTCCGACCTGCGCGATGGCATCGCCCGGTCCAAGTTTGATATAATCCGTATTCAACAGCAACTGTTGGATAGCAATGTGTGGAATACAGACCCCTTTCGGCTTACCGGAGGAACCCGATGTATAACAGACATAGGCAAGATCTTCGGACCCTGCCAGGGGTGGGAGATTCGGACAGTCGGGGACTGGGGCAGCTGATTGTCTGAATGTGTCGGTTCGAATAAGCTTTGAGTCATTGGCTTCTGTAATCGCTTTAAAGGATTCGCCATGCCGGTCAAATGTAGCTGGATCGATCAACAGAACAGAACAGTCTGTGTCTGCGATGATTGTTTCGAGCCGCGCTAATGGAAACTTCGGATCAAGGGCGACGTAGGCGCCTCCTGATTTAAGAACTGCCAACAATGAAATGACCAGTTCGACCGAGCGAAACTGACAACATGCGACCCTATGATTCGGTCCGACCCCATTCTCGCGAAGTCTGAGCGCAAGCCTGTTGGCTCGGGAATTGAGCTCATGGTAGCTTAGGCGCTCGCCGTTCATACTCACGGCGATGGCTGCGGGGCTCATTGCCGCATGCTCTTCAATCAGTTCGTGAACGGTGCGATTGGGGGGAAAGGGCCGCTCGGTTTGATTCCACCTTTTAAACAGCTGACGTTCTTCCTGAGGGACGAAATTCAGATCCTGAATTGGGATGGATGGCGACTCCAGCATCGCTTCCAATAGAGTTTGAAGGTGCCGCAGCATGCGATCTATCGTTGCGGCTTTGAATAGCTCGCTGCGGTATTCCATCGCCGCACGAATGGTATCGGCGCCAATCGTCATCGACAGGGTTAAATCGAATTTTGAACTTCCGCTGTTCAAATCTCTGAAATCGTCTCCTGTCTGCTGGCGGAGGGTAAACATCACCTGGAACAGCGGATTGCCTCCAGGAACCCGTTCGGGTTTTAGTTCCTCGACCAGCATTTCAAACGGAACGTGCTGGTGGGACATCGCTTCTAGAAAGCTGTTGCGTGAATCTTTCAGCTGCTGGTTGAAACTCTGTGTCCCGCGTATTTTCGACTTCAATACGAATGTATTGGTAAAGCAGCCAATCAGGTTTTCCAGCTCCATCTGGGTTCGGCTGGAGCTTGTCGTTCCGATCGCGATGTCCGCTTGCTTCGTATAGCGGTGAAGCAGAATTTGGAATCCTGTGAAAAGCAGAGTGAACAGTGAACCGCCTGTGGACCTGGCGTGAGCTCTGAGGGCCTTGCTCAAACAGCCTGAAAACTGCAGGCTGCGGGTAGCGCCACGGGTCGAAGATATTGCTGGCCGCGCAAAATCGGTCGGCAGGTCCAGATTGGGCCTGTCTGTCCCGAGTTGTGCTCGCCAGTAGGGCAGGGACTTTCGAAAGTTGGATTCTCGCTCAGCTGAACGTTCCCACAATGCATAGTCACCGAATTGAACGGGCAGCTCAGGCAGCGACAATGGTGAATCGGCACGAACTGGACCTGGCTGGAGGCTGAAGTGTCGATGAAGAATGTTCAGTTCATTGAAAAGCAGGTCCAGGGATTCCTCGTCGGAGACAATGTGGTGCATGCTGAAGAGCAGGATCCACTCATAGTCAGCGAGGTTCAGGACGGATACGCGCAACAGTGGGTCGATTTCCAGATCAAAGGGCTTTTGAACCTCTGTTCTCAGGTATTGTTCTATCGTTGCATCCTTTGTCGCCTCAGGGATCTGCCGCAGGTCGATTGCGTTTGGGGCTATAATCCGCTGCTTGTGGATCTTTTGAAAAGGCCTGCCATCCACTTCCACAAAGTTGGTCCGGAGACTTTCATGCCGCTGGACAATGGCGTCCAGACATTTTGTGAGCACAGCCTCGTTCCCAAAGTCGCTGCAGCGGATGGCCTTGTAGAGGTTGTATACGGGTTCGCCCGAATGAATGCGGTTGAGAAACCAGAGGCGTTCCTGAG
>JAFIGG010000125.1 GCA_020831485.1 Opitutales bacterium | reverse complement strand
ATTTGAGATTTGAAATGGCGAAGCCAGGTAGGGCCTGTCTCGCCGAGACAGCCGCTGGCCGAAGGCGGAAACCACTGACCAATCCCGTTGGAGCACAAGCCCTTCAGCCTGAACCCGCCGCCCAAGCAGAACCCCCGGGCATCCGCTTCCCGATCCTGTTGATCCTGTCCAAAAATATTCGCGACTCTAAGCACGTGGCTACAGCTCGAAAGAATTCGGAAAGCGGAAAGCGGAAATCCGGAAACAAAGTGCGTTGGTTTTGGTAGAGGCTACAGGTTCGGATCTATTCTTGCCGGATTCCGCACCGCGTAACCCGGCCCTCAATACATCTCTCGATTTTTCCGCTTTCCATGCCTCGCAATTCGCCCTAAAGGCCGCACTCTAACGAGCCCCTCAGCCCCTCAGCCCATCAGCCCCTCAGCTCCTCAGACAAACCGACACCTCACTCCTCAAAAGAACGCAACACCTCGCGACTGACCAGGAGCCATTCGTCATCCACCCACTCATCGTATTCGAACTGCACCAGGCCTATGCCGGGCGCAATGCTATAGCGCTCACGAAAACTCGGAAGGTCTTCTTCGTAAAAGGTCACCTGTGCCACGTTCACAAAGAACCGACCCGCCGGAACGGTAATTTGAGTGCCTGTGGCTAAAAGCTCTGTGTAGCCTCGCGGAGTCTCGACCTTCGTTCCAATGGCTGCATTCAAGGGGAAATAAAGCTCAAATTCAGATAGATCCGCGGGCAACTCAGGAGAATCACTGGGATCCAACCAATAATAAATCCCGGTCGCATCCTCAAACTCCCACAGGTATTCCGTGTGGAACGCACCAGCCGACCCGGTCTCGAACTGGATCAACTGAAGCGTTTTCCCATCCAGCGTGCGGTGTTCGAGAATGCGCTCGCTGCGCTGTTCTTCGACCACCACGGACCCATCCTCCAAAATGTCCTGCACATCGTAAACCCAGTATGTATCCACCTCCCGCGGCTTCAAGGACCCATCCGACAAGCCCCCCTCAGCAGACTCCCCAAAGCCCTCCCGTCCCAGCACCCACCACAGCGCAACCGCACAAGCAATCAGTGCAAAGACCATCAAACACACTTCCAAACGGGACCGACGCGACAAAAGTAAGCTATCTTTCATAAGAGATATAAATAGGATCTACTCTTTTTCCTAACAAAAGGAAGCCTTTTGCCGCCCTATTAAAAAGGTAGGGCCCTAAGTGACCTTTTGAGATCAAGATCAAGACCCAAGAAAAAGAACAAGAGGAAGGATTTCTGGCATCACCATTCTTGATCTTGGTTCTTAATTCCGGGTAGCGCCGCCGGTTACCCGGAACCCAAGAAAAAGATCAAGAAGCCCCCAACGCACTCCATCAGGAATTAAGAATTACGAATCAACAATTCCGAGCGCAGCTCGGCCCCCAGAACATCCGCTTCCCAATCCTGTTGATCCTATCCAAAAACACTCGCGACTCCAAGCACGTGGCTACAACTCGACAGAAAGCAGACGGAGCACAGCGTAGATGGCGAAGCAAATCGGAAATCCGGAAATCGGAAACAAAGTGCGTTGGTTTTGGTAGAGGCTACAGGTTCGGAACTATTATTTCCGGGTCCCGTGCCGCGTAACCCAGCCATCAATACATCGCTCGATTTTTCCGATTTCCGAATTTCCGATTTCCGATTTCCATACCTCCCTTTTCGGCCCAAAGGCCAGGCTCCAACGAGCCCCTCAGCTCCATAGCTCCTCAGCTCCTCAATTCTACCAAACCCACCTCACTCCATTACGAATTAAGAATTACGAATTCCGAGCGCAGCTCGGACAACCCACCGACACATTCTGTCGCTCCCCTGCCGTATCATGGCAGCCATGAAAGCTTCCAATACAGATTCGACCGAGTTGCTGCGCTTGTGGATATGCCGGATGTTCCGGACTGCTGGGGCTTTGAGGCATTTTATCGGCGATTCCGGTTTTGCGGATTTGGATGTGGCCTTGCTCCTGAAGATGCCCGCGAGGCTTTATGAGGACGCAAAACCTTTCGATACCCTGGCTGCGCAGAAAGCCTTCACGGAATTGAGTCGGGATCTCGAGGCGCGCAGCAAGCGTATCCGCGCGCCAAGGCATTGGCGCAGTAACCTGCAACAACTTGGAAAGCTGCTGAACCTGGGATCCGTCGAGGAGGCGGTTCTTCTGGTCGCGGCAGTGCAGGATGTGGATCCGGTGCTGCGGGATGCTTTCAATCTGTTCCGTGGACACCGCCGCAACAACCGCGTTGCAGTGATCGCGCGCATGCTGGACTTGCCCGTGACAGAGGTCCAGAAGGCACTGTCGGGCAAGGGACGTTTGATGAGCAGTGGCCTGGTCAAGTGGGACAAGCGGACGACGGGAGACTTCCTCGATGTCGTTCACAGCGAGGTTGCGGAAGCGCTGCTGAGCGAATCTTTCTCGCCGCAGTCCGCCATTCGCGCCATCGCCAGTCCGGCCCCTGCCCCGAGCCTGTCCCTGCGCGACTACCCATACCTTGCAGAGACGCTTGGCTACATGCGGCGCTACCTGAGGTCGGCTCTGCGGGACAAGCTGAACGGAGTGAACATCTACCTGCACGGGCCCCCGGGCACAGGCAAGTCCGAGCTGGCGCGGGTCATTGCCCGGGACTTGCGGGCGACTCTGTATGAAGTGGCAAGTGAGGACGCCGATGGCGACCCGATCAGTGGCATCCGTCGCCTGGGGGCCCTGCGGCTGGCGCAGGGACTGCTGGCGAGGCAGCGGGCGTTGCTGGCCTTCGACGAGTCCGAAGATGTTTTCAGCAGTTCCCTCTTCAGCCGCAGCGTGGCCGCCGAACGCAAGGGCTGGATCAACCGCATGCTGGAAAACAATACCGTACCCACGCTGTGGCTTTCCAATGCCTGCCGTGGAGTGGATCCGGCATTCCTGCGGCGCTTCGACTTCATCTTCGAAGTCCCTGCACCCCCACCCGACCAACGCATTCGCACCCTTCGGCGGATCTGTTCGCAGGAGCTGTCCGAATCGGTTCTGCAGCGCCTGGCCGACTGCGACAAGCTCACACCCGCAGTGGTCGCACGGGCCCATGCGGTCGTGGCCCGGTCCTGCAAGGAGGAAACGGCTTCCGACAAGGGCCGGGCACTGCTCCACCTGGTCGGCCAGACCCTGCAGTCGCAGGGGCACTCGGCCAGCGAACTCGAGGCCGACAAGGACACCATCCCCAAGGTCTACGACCTGGCCTTTCTCAACAGTGACCAGCCACTGACGGAAATCTCCGCACAGCTCCAGCCGGACGCCTCCTGCAGGATGTGCCTGTATGGTCCTCCGGGTACCGGCAAATCCACCTTTGGCTACTGGCTGGCACGCAAGCTGGGAATGCCGCTGCAGGTCAAACGCGCCTCCGACATCCTGAGCCCCTACCTGGGCGAAACCGAAAAGCAGATATCTCAAGCCTTCATCGGAGCACAGAATGCCAAGGCGATCCTGATGATTGACGAAGTCGACGGCTTTCTCCGCGACCGCCGCCAGGCCGTCCGCTCCTGGGAAGTCAGCCAGGTGAACGAACTGCTCACCCGCATGGAGCGCTTTCAGGGCATTTTCATCGCCTCGACCAACCTCATGGACGGCATGGACCCCGCATCCCTGCGCCGCTTCGACCTCAAGATCAGCTTCGGCTTCCTGAGTCCACAACAAGCCCAGCAGCTGCTGAAAAGCCACTGCCGCAATCTCGGCCTGTCCGGAGTCAACAAAGCTGCCCTCGAAGCCATAGCCGCCGAGCCCAAGCTGACCCCCGGAGACTTTGCCAACGTCGCCCGCCAGCACCGCTTCCGCAGATTCCCCGATGCCCAGGCCTTCCTCCAGGCCCTGCTCAACGAGTGCCAGCTGAAAGCCGGTGGCCCGCGCGGAAAACTGGGATTCTGAAAAGCGTCGGCCATGCGACTTATTCTGTCGCCTCAATCCGCTATCCTGTTTAAAAACCAAAACCATGCCCAAAGCCGACAAA
>JAFIGG010000037.1 GCA_020831485.1 Opitutales bacterium | reverse complement strand
TTTGGGCTGCGGCGCCAGCGCTGGACAAACCGACCCCGGAACCCAGGGCCAGAGATGAAAGTGCCCCCAGCTTAAGAAAACCACGGCGATTCAAAGATGTAGGATTCGGGTTATTTTCTGCCATAGCCCTTTAAAAAAGACAGACCACTGTTTGGCAAGGGCGATTAGGTTACAATTCGGCAACATTTCTGCTTTACTCAAAAATTCGGGATGAAATTTCTTCTTTCTCCCAGCAATATATCGATCTTGCCAAAAGTGCATTGCTTTACGAAAATCTTCTCAGTGAATTCAGAGGGGCAAGCCCCTACACATCATGGTTTCTGTTGCCATCCTCCACAACATAGCCCTCCTGCTGGCCGCCGTTTTGATCTACGACCTGTTTATCAGCTACTACCCAGCGGGCCGGCGCTCGTGGCGACAGCTGATACTCGGATTCAGCCTGGGATTGATCGGCATCGGAATCATGCTGGTTCCCTACACTTTTCAGGCGGGCATTATTTTCGACACAAGATCCGTCCTGCTCGCCATCAGTGGCCTCTTCTTTGGACTGGTCCCTACGGCGATGCTGATGCTTATGACGGCTGTTTATCGACTCTACGAAGGCGGCGCAGCAGCTTGGACCGGTGTTTTCACAATCCTCAGCTCAGGGCTGATCGGCATGGGCGCCCGCCATATTTGCAGCAAAAAGCCAGAAAACCTGAGCTGGAAACAACTCTACCTGCTGGGAGTTGTCGTTCACATTGTCATGCTGCTGTTGATGTTCACGCTCGGCTGGGAGCGAGGCCTGATGGTTTTGGAAGTTGTCGCGCTGCCGGTCATTGTTATCTACCCAATCGGCACCGTTATTCTGGGCATGCTCCTTATTGGCCGACTGCGGCGAGACCAGGCGGACCAGGCGATCAAAGACAACGAACGACGCCTGTCTGCATTGATCGAAGGCACCGGAGCGGCAACATGGGAATGGGAGGTCTCAACAGGAAAACTGAATTTGAACGATCGCTGGGCGGAAATGGTAGGATCGCGCCTTTCCGAACTAGAGCCAATATCGATTCAGACCTGGGAACAGTCGCTCCATCCTGACGATTTGGAAACGGCCAAAGCCATGCTGGAAAAGCACCTGACAGGCGAACTAGAGTTTTACGAATGTGAATTCAGGCGCCGTCACAAGGACGGACACTGGATCTGGGTATTGGACCGCGGACGTATCTACGAGAGGGGCCCATCGGGCAATCCACTGATTGTAGCGGGATCGCACATCGACATCACCCAACGAAAAACAATGGAGGAGCGACTCCTGCGCACAAACCAACGTTTGCGTGAAGCCATTGAAGAAGCGAATCAGCATGCAACCGAGGCGGCTTTGGCGAATGGGGCTAAAAGTCAATTTCTGGCGAACATGAGCCATGAGATCCGCACGCCCATGAATGGCATTGTCGGCATGAGCAATCTTCTGCTGGATACTGAACTGTCAGAGGAGCAAACTGAATACGCTGAAACCGTCCAGGAATGCGCTGATCATCTACTGAATCTGGTCAATGAAATTTTGGACTTTTCAAGGATTGAGGCAGGCAAGATTCAGCTTCAGTCCATTGACTTCAGCTTTGCCGAATTGTTGAGCGACTTGCAGGCTTTGTTGGAAATTCCTGCCCGGAAAAAAGGCATTCAATTGGTCCACACTATCGATGAAGAAATCCCGCAAATGCTCAGGGGAGACGCTGGACGTGTTCGTCAAATCCTGACCAATCTGACGGACAATGCTATCAAATTCATGGAAACTGGAACGGTTCGCACTTCTGTTGAGTTACTGACACGGAGTGAGGATATTGTGCGGCTGCGGATATCCGTTGTCGATGAAGGCCCGGGCATTCCGTCCGACAAGCAGAATCGGTTGTTCAAGACCTTTTCCCAGCTCGACACGACCACAACCCGGCAGCACGGCGGCACAGGCCTTGGCCTGGCTATTTGCAAGCAACTGGTTGAGCGAATGGGCGGCGAAATCGGAGTCATCAGTGGAAGCAGTGAAGGCTCCACATTCTGGTTCGAATTGCCTTTCGCTTTACCTGGTGTCGACTCCGAAACGGACCCTGCCGAAGCACCTGAAGCGAACAATGGCAGCAAACGCCTGAAGCGGGAGGCGCATATATTGCTGGCTGAAGACAATCTGATCAGCCAGCGCGTGCTGGCGCTGATGCTCGAAAGAATGGGAGCCCGGGTAGATATGGTCAGCAACGGTGAAGAAGTTCTGCGGGCACTAAAGCATGCGACCTACGACATTGTCCTGATGGACATCAAAATGCCCAAAATGGACGGGATGGAAGCGACCGGTAAAATCCGGGAGGAACAGATACGTTCCGGAAAACCGGAAATCCCCATCATTGCTTTGACAGCCTACGCGATGATCGGTGACGCTGAAAAGTTCAAGGCCAAAGGCATGAATGACTACCTCAGCAAGCCTTTGAAGCCAGAGAAGCTCCTGCAGACGATCAACAAGTGGCTGTAGTGGTGCGCCACCCCGCTAAACGAAACACACCGCCCGGGGTATTGGCGGTGTGTTTATTGCTCTCGGAGCTGGGAGACTCCAGAGATTGGTAGGTTGGATGACAGAATCTTACCAGAGTCTGGTTTAGATAGTGGGTCTTTTGGTGCCCGGAGTATGCCCTAAACGGACTCAAAGGTCCACACCACTTCACGCAAACAAGTAACCAATTTGCGACATCTCCTCAGCGTTCCAAATACGCTTTCCGATAGGCCTGTGGACTCATCTCCTTAACCGCCTTGAAATAGCGGGATATGTGCTGGGGATCCGAAAACCCCATTAATTCGGCAATTTCTCCTATGGGCATGTGAGTTTCCACCAACAAATTGGCGATGTGCTCCGCCCGCACCCGGCGAATCTCTTTCAGTACAGACCTCCCCAGCAAGCTGCGGAATCGACGCTCCAAAGCTCGCCGCGACACTCCTGCGTGCTCCGCAACCTCCATCACCGAAAGACCACGGACTGCCTCATCCCGGATAAACTGGAGTGCGCGGGCTACATTGGCGTCTTCAGTGGCAACAAAATCAGTGGAACGCCTCGCAACGACATGGGAAGACACCACATCAATCCGCCGCGAGCCGGCATCTCTGTTGCGGATCAGGGCATCGAGGATGCGTGCCGATTCAAATCCGGCCTTTTCAAAATTCAGCACAATGCTCGACATGGGGGGATCCGCCAGCCCGCAAACGATTTCATCATTGTCGGCACCCAGAACCCCAACCGTATCGGGGATCTGCAAGTTGGCCAACTTGCAGGCTTCCATGACCTCCGCACCACAGTCGTCATTGCAGGCCATCAGGCCCAACGGCTTCGGCAACTTTTTCAACCATTCCGCCATCTGTTGCCGCTCGGATTCCCACTGCCGGGTATTCGCCGGATTGTGGTGGGGATGCAAACTCAGTGAATAAGAGAAGACTTCACCAAACCCGGATTGCCGGATACAGTCGCTAAAGGCCGTGCGGCGCTGATCGGACCACGACAGCGACTCCAAACCACAAAAGGCAAAGTGACGAAAGCCGCAGCCTATCAAATGCTGCGCCCCCATCTTGCCAATGTTTGGGGAATCGGTGATCACATTGATGAAATTAGGCACCTCACTGCGGTGATGACCCACCACAATCGCGGGGATTTTCAAAGAAAGGACATGGTCGAGCATGTCAGTATCGCGCAGAATGATGCCGTCCACATCCATTTCCCGCAGGACCGGCAATGCGGTCTCCATGCCCCGGGGTTCCCAGTAGAAGGACCAAGGGCCATGCCCCCTCAGATACTCGGCTATGCCCTGAATCAGGCTGCGGCCGGACCCACGTGAGGATTCGATCAACAAGACGATCCGAGGAATTCCTTTCCTATCCGAATGGCTTCCTCTATTGGCTTGTAAGTTCACGACAAACTGGGCAGACTCCCCTACACCCTGGGTCAGCGCGGGAAAACTTTCGATTGTGCTGACAACTGTTTTTCCAAACTGCCGCAAACAATATCGCAAAGCTTGAACACTTCTTCGTCCGCAATGCTGTAATAAACCTGTAAGCCATCACGCCTCCGGCTGACAAACCCAGCCTGTGCCAGATTCTGCAAATGCCTCGAAATATTCGCCTGACCCGCCCCAGTCGCCTCCACCAATGCAGTGACATTCTTTTCGCCATCCAGCAAATGATGCAGCAATCGCAGCCGCATCGGCTCAGACAACACGCCAAAACGCCGTGCAACCAATTCCAACGCTTCGTCCGACAAGGTCCTCTTGACCTTTATTTCATTATCATTGCTTGACATCTCAATTACTATATGCGTATTTAGTCATACAAACTTAAACCCAGTTGTCAATATGAAAGCAGAACCCTTTATCCGTATTCTCGCAGGCACCATGATTCTAATCAGTGTTGCCCTAACCCTCTTGTTCAGCGCCTGGTGGCTGCTGCTGACATGCTTCGTCGCCATCAACCTTATACAGTCGGCGTTTACCAGATTCTGTCCAGCTGAAATCATCGCCAAACGCACGGGCCTAATCGAAGCAGGCAGCTGTGGAAACGTCCATCAAACCCAGGATTCAAAGCATGGCTGATTCAATATCCCGTATATTTCTGGCAGTTGCCATAGGCGCTGTGCTGGGCGCGGGGCTTGGCTACTGGGGTCAGTGCAGCTCAGGCACCTGCCCCCTCACCGCCACCTGGTGGAGAGGGGCCCTCTACGGTGGGTTCATTGGCCTTCTCTTCGGTCTGACCGCGCTCAAATCCTAATTCAGCGATATTTCTCGATCATGAATTTTCTAAAATCCTGGTTCACTAGTCTTCAGTCTGGAAGGCGATCTTTGATTCTTGTGCTTCTAATTGGAGTAATACCACTGCAAGCCGAAGAGTGGACGTTGGAACGTGCAATTGATTCGATTCGCAGGGACAGTCCGGACGCCGAGATCCTGCGCAGCCGGGTCGAAGCAGCACACGCTCTGGCCGACCAGTCCCGGGCCGCCTGGTACCCGCATCTCCAAGTTGAGGCTGGCTACCATCAAACCAATCAGCCAATGATGGGATTTGGCAGCATTCTCAACACGGGAACTTTTGACCAGACGATTGATTTCAATCGCCCCGGGCAATTGGACCATTTCAATGCGACTGCTACGGTCGGCTACAACCTTTATGCAGGCGGCTCGCCAACCGCCCAACGCGCCGCCGCAAATGCCAATCAAAGGGCCGTTGAACTCGACCAGGAGGCTGCTTTTGAAGCACTCAGTCTGGCCGTGGTACGTGCCTACTATCAGGTTCTGCAAGCCCGGGAGTATCTGCGGGCAATCGAATCTGCGCAGATTGCGGTCAAAGGCTCGCTGAGATCGGCCCAGGCACGTTATGAACGGGGAGATCTGCTAAAACACACCGTGCTAGACCTGGAACTGCGTGTCGCAGAAATCGAAAATCAATTGTTGAGTGCCGAACATCAGCTGAAGCTTGCCGAACGCATGCTACGCGTAACCCTGGGCTTTTCGCCGAACCATGCCCTTACAGTTACCCGTAATCCACAACCGCTGCCTCCGCCTGACGACGCCCAACGGCTCAGGGCAGAGCAACTTGCAATGGCGGAACGCGTCGCTGCTGCCGATGCTGCCGTCGATGGCCAAAGGGGCCAGCGCCGACCCCGGCTTGATGCTTTCGCCAGCTACCAATACGACCGCGGCTGGCGGCGCAGTGGTGATGGTGACAGCTGGATGGCCGGTCTACGCATGCAATGGGACCTTTTCGACGGCCACCTCAGCGCCAATCGGGTCCGCCAGTCATTGGCCGAACGTTCCGAAGCGCGTGCGCAGGAACGCAAGCTGGAGCTTCAACTTGAGCTTCAACTTGAGGAAGCCCGGCTGAATCACGAATTGGCCCGTAAACAATTGGCGACGACCGAACGCATGCTGGCACAGGCAGAGGAAAGCGCGTCCATCAGTCGCGCCCGCTTTGAAGCCGGAGACCTGCTCGTCACTGAGCTGTTGACCGCTGAAAGCCGACTCACCGAAGCCCGCGTAAGGCAGTCCGTTGCCCGCTTTAGTGAACAAATGGCCGTGGCCCAATGGTACCGCGCTTCCGGAATTCCCCTGACCTCTTCAACCTTCGCATCCCACTGACATGAAAGCTATTAGCACCTCCATTTCCACTGCAGCGTATCAAAACCGCTGGAAAGCCCTGACAGTCTCTCTGGGATTGCTTCTGGGAATCGCGGGCTGCAGCGATGGCCAAAGCAGCTCTGCAACACACGAGCCCTACCCGAATCCGTTAAAAACCCTGTCGGTTGAACGCATTTCGGTTCCACATGTCATCGAAATCCCAGCTTCAGTCAGGAGCCAAACCCAAAGCCGAATTGCGGCGGAAATCATGGGCCGGATTGAACACCAAAACCTGCAGCTCGGGCAGCAGGTGGACGCCGGAGAGATTCTACTTCGCTTGCACGCGCCCGAGATTGAAGCACGGGTCGAACAGGCTCGGGTCGCCTACGATCAGGCCCGAAGAGACCACGAACGGGAAAAGGCATTGCTGGATCGCGGCGCGGCCACAAACGTCGGAATTCAGGCCCTCGAGGATCGTGTCGCTGCCAGTCGAGCACAGTATCTGGAAGCAGAGGCCATGCTTGCAAAAAAAGAGATTCGGGCACCCTTCGCCGGATCTATCAGCCGACTCTATGTTGAAACAGGAGAGCTCGCGAGCCCAGGATATCCCCTGCTTGAGTTGGACGCCGGGGGATCCGTCGAAATCGAAGCTGCACTCCCCCAATCGCTGCGTCCAGACATTCAGACTGGACAGAAGTTCACGGTAAAGGTCGGCAGTCAAACAATCACAGCCGTGCTGACTGAGATTTCCAACCGTGCTGACCCACAAAGTCGAACCCTGCAAGCCCGCTTTAAGCTTGAGCAGGAAGCAGACTTGAGCCCGGGCGCATTTGCCCGTCTGCACCTGCCTCTCAGCTCCCGGGATCTCGTTCAGATCCCGACAGCGGCAATCCGCCGTTTTGGCCAAATGGATCAGGTTTTCATTATCGAAGAAGGACAGGCACGCATGCGCCTGGTGCGTCTTGGCAATACCGACGGTGAGCACGTCGAAATCCTGGCTGGACTTGCGGGCGGCGAAGTCCTGGTGCTCAACCCCTCAGCCTCACTCCGCAGCGGTCAACCAGTAACGACGAGCAACTGATCATGGCCCATCAACAACCCAACAACCCATCCGCTCCGCAAGGCACGGAGGACACGAAGCAATACGGCTTTGCCGGTAAACTGGCCGCTCTGTTCATCGACTCCAAGCTGACACTGGTCGCCATCATTGCATCCATTTTGCTGGGCGCCTTCGCCGTGGTCATGCTGCCTCGCGAAGAAGAACCGCAGATCAAAGTGCCGATGATCGACGTGCTCGTCAGCATGCCAGGACGCAGTGCGGAAGAAGTCGAGAACCGCGCCACCCGACCGATGGAACAGTTGCTGTGGGAAATCCCCGATGTCGAATACATCTATTCGACATCTTCTCCGGGCGGCAGCATGACCATTGTCCGCTTTGAAGTCGGCACCCAGATCGAAGATGCACTGATCCGTTTAAATGAAAAGCTAAGGGCCAATTTCGACCGAATCCCTCAAGGGGTCAGTCATCCCTTGGTCAAACCGCGCACAATTGATGATGTACCCATCCTGTCACTCACGCTCCACAGTAAGACCCAGGATCATTTCAATCTCAGACGCCTCGCCGCCGACCTTGCGGACGAAATAAAGAGTCTGCCCAACATTGCCGAGGGCATGATCATCGGCGGACAGCGCCGTGCACTCAGGGTTGAGTTGGATCCAAGCGCCCTGGCTGCGCACAATCTCAGCCTGCAGGAGCTGGTGCCCATGCTCCAGAGCGCCAACCATCGGATTCAGGCGGGTTCACTGCCCTTCGCTAATTCTGAATTCCTGATCGAAACCGGCGATTTCATCCGCAATGCCGCAGAGTTGGAATCGGTGGTTGTATCGGCGAGTCCCGGTGGTGTCGTTTACCTGCGCGACATCGCAAGCATTTATGACGGCCCCGAGGAAGCCACGGACTACGTCCTTTTCGGCTACGGTGGTGGACTGCAAGAGCGCGAAGCAGCGGTCACACTGAGCTTCGCCAAACGCCCGGGCACAAACGCGATCCACGTTGTCGACAGTGTCATGGACAAGCTGGCAAGCCTCGAAGGCAGACTCCTGCCGGAGGATGTAAACCTGACCGTCACCCGCGACTACGGATTCACGGCCAAAGAAAAGTCGGACGAACTCCTTCTCCACATGGGCATTGCGATTTTTGGAGTCGCTCTGCTTATTCTGTTTTTCCTGGGCTGGCGGGAGTCGATAGTGGTCCTGCTCGCCATCCCCTCAACACTGGCCCTGACTCTTCTGGTCTTCTACCTCTACGGCTACACTTTAAACCGGATCACCCTGTTCGCGCTGATCTTTTCGATCGGCATCCTGGTCGATGATGCAATCGTCGTCGTCGAAAACATCGTTCGTCACGTACGGCTTCCGTCGAGCCGCCACAAGTCTCTAGTTCAGATCGCCCTGGATGCAGTGGACGAGGTTGGAAATCCAACAGTATTGGCAACCTGGGCTGTCATTGCCGCAATCCTGCCAATGGCCTTTGTGGGTGGATTGATGGGGCCCTACATGCGACCAATTCCGGTCGGTGCAAGCGCCGCAATGATCTTTTCAATGATCGTAGCCTTTACTGTAACGCCTTGGGCTGCGATTCGAGTACTCGGGCGCCACCTCCGCAAAACTCGCGAGAAAACGGCCAAGGCCGCAGAGGCTGCTGCCAAGGACCCCTCCACAGAAGCTCCCGGGGACCCCGATGATGAAATGCCAAACGATTGGTTTACCCGCGTTTATCACTGGATAATGGATCCACTGTTGGATCGCCCAATCGTGCGCTGGGCTTTTCTGGGTGGTCTGATGCTGTTGCTGTTAGGTGCAATGGCACTGATTCCGCTCGGCAAGGTCACGGTCAAGATGTTGCCTTTCGACAATAAGTCGGAGTTCCAGGTGATTCTAAACATGCCGGAAGGATCCACGCTTGAGCAGACTGCAAAGGTAGCCATTGAAATGGCGGATTCACTTGCCCTCGAAGAAACCGTTCGGGATTACCAGATCTACGTTGGAACGGCTTCACCCTTCAATTTTAATGGCTTGGTCAGGCACTATTTCATGCGCAGCGGCCCGAATGTCGCGGACATTCAGGTCAACCTGGTCGAGAAACATGAGCGTTCACTACAGAGCCACGACATCGCCCTGCGTGTGCGCCCCGCACTGGCTGAGATTGCCGAGCGTCACGGAGCCACCCTGGCCGTTGCCGAGGTACCTCCCGGCCCGCCTGTACTGCAAACCTTGGTCGCAGAAATATACGGCCCTACGGACGAGGACCGCCTCGCGCTGGCAAGAGCCATTCGGAATATCATGGAGGAAACCGAGGGAGTCGTAGACGTCGACTGGTATGTCGAAGAGCTCATGCCCAAAATACACTACAGGGTCGACCGTGACAAAGCAGCGCTGCATGGGTTGAACGAACAGCTGGTCGGGCAAACGATCGCAATGGCGGTCAATGGGCACCAGATCGACCTGCTAAACTCACCCAGTGAGCGCGAGGATGTGCCAATCCGCATTGAATTACCACGGGGATTCCGCAATAATCCGGAGGCTTTTCTGGACCTGCCGATTCGCTCGCCCCACAGGCCAGAAAGTAGTCTCATTCCACTGCGGGAACTGGTTCACATTGAAGAGAGCCTGGGCGAACGCAATCGATACCGCAAAAACCTAAAACCGGTGACCTATGTCTTGGCGGATGTGGCAGGTGGTTCCGAAAGTCCCGCCTACTCCATCATTGAAATGAACAGGGTTATTGCCCAGTTGAACGCAGCCGACTTCGGCGGCGTCGACGGCCCCATCGGGATTTACAATGCGGTTCAGCCCTTCGATCATCACCAACCCAGCATAAAATGGGACGGTGAATGGCACATCACACTGGAAGTCTTCCGCGATCTGGGAATTGCATTCGCTGCGGTTCTTATCCTGATTTTCATGCTCATGGTCGGCTGGTTCAAGAGCTATGTCACTCCGTTTGTAGTCATGGCGGCGATACCCTTCTCGCTCATTGGAATTCTTCCAGCCCACTGGGGAATGGGTGCCTTTTTCACGGCTACCAGCATGATTGGATTCATGGCCGGAGCAGGCATTGTCGTGCGCAACTCCATTATTCTGGTCGACTTCATCGAACTGCGGGTGGCCCATGGTCGCCCCTTGCGCGACGCGGTGGTTGAAGCCGGTGCAGTGCGCTTTCGTCCAATGCTGCTCACCGCACTCGCAGTGGTTGTAACCGCTTCGGTGATTCTGTTCGACCCGATTTTCCAGGGCCTAGCTATTTCTCTGCTGTTTGGTGAAATTGCTTCCCTGCTGCTCAGCCGGATGGCCGTGCCGGTCCTATACTATATGTCCAAAAGCTGAAATTATTCGGACTCTTCGATGGACGGACGCCCAAACACCGGCATACCGCGTTCGTTCCATCGAATGGGTTTCACAAAGGTGTGGCGGTTGGGATCCCACAGAGGGTCGCCTTTAATCTCCGTATAAGTGCGGGCGTGGTAGACCAGCAAGTCTGTTTCGCCGTCGGCAGAAACCGTAAAGCTGTTGTGCCCCGGCCCATATATGCCGTGTTCGTAGCAGCTCGTGAACACTGGCGTTGGCGACTTGCTCCAGCTCTTGGGATCAAGGAGGTTCGCATCCGTTTTCGCGCAAAGCAAACCCATGCAATAATTCTCATCTGTTGCCGAAGCGGAATAGCTAATGAACACTTTGCCATGGCGAATCAAAACCGCCGGTCCCTCATTGACCTTGAAACCGCGCGTTTCCCAGTCGAATTCAGGAACCGTCAGGCGGACCGGCTTACCCTCGATTTCGCAGGGGCTTTTCATTGGCGCAATATAGAGGTTCGAATTTCCGGGAATGCCCTTTTCTTTCTGCGCCCAAACATAATAGAGGACGCCCTTGTTTTTAAAGGTGGTGGCATCCAGACAGAAGCTGTCCATCCCGGTCTCGATCTGGCCCATGAATTCCCACTCTCCAGCCAGTGGATCCTCATCCTTGCAGCGCAGCGCATACATTCGGTGCTGGAACAGGCCGTCCTTTATCTCACGATTGGGAGCAGCCGCAAAATAGACATACCAGGCGCCTTCGTTGAAGTGAATCTCCGGCGCCCAGATTAGGTCGCTGTAGGGACCCTTTTCCGGCTTTTTCCAGACCATCACCGGTTTGGCCTCCGCCAGGCCTCCAATCGATTTTGCGCGACGCAGTTCGACACCATCGTAGGCAGGCACCGAGGCAGTAAAATAGTAGTATCCATCGCTGTGCCGATGGATAAAAGGATCTGCACGCTGCTCGATGAGGGGTTTCAGTTGATTCACAATGGTCCTTCAGCTTTGAGTTGGTATATGAACGCCTTTAGCTGAGGTCAACGGCCCGATTTCGTCAAGCGTGAACAGAATCTACCAGGCAGAATCGGCCGCTGAAGGATCCTGTCCAAAATAGACGCGCTCGAGGCCCGAACGTTGAAGGGCATCCAAGACCTGAATGATACGTTGATGGGGAACCGTCTCCGCCGGAACCAGCGTGATCATCGCCTCGCCTCCAGCCGCAGCACAAAGCTCGCGGAAACGGAGTAAGGCCTGAGTCAATTGCGGCAGCTTGCCACAGTCCGGCTCATCATACTGGGCATCGTTCATTCGCACACTGCCGTCGACGCCAATCACCAGAACCTGCTCCTCCGGGAGCTCCATAGAAAGACCTTCAGCACTCGCTGGCAGGGCAACCGGCAAGGCCCATTCCTCGCGGTCGAGGGAGCTCGAAACCATAAAATAGACCAACAGCAGGAACACGCAGTCAATCATTGGCGCTATGGGGATATCCGGCTGGTCATCAGCCCGTTGACGGCGTTTCTGGCTCATTGCTCAAAAACGCTTAAATGTAAATGCACCACCCCAGCCTCCGTACAGCGTTCCATCCAGCTGCGGGTCAGCCGGTAGGGAGTGTCTTCAGCCACCCGAAGTTCCCACTCGACCGCCGGATCCTGCTCCACCGACCGACGAACCCAGGCTTCCGCCTGATCGGCATCCACCCGCAGCGCACCGATATACAAGTCAGGTGCTTGCGGATCTCCCGCCACCGTCAAAATCGACCTGGGCAATTGGGCATCCGGTTTTGAAACCGTCGCGGATTCGGCTAGATCCAGATCAGGTCGGGCATCCTGGGCCAGTGTTCCCACCGTCATAAAAAAGACCAGTAGAAGGAAAACCATGTCAATCATCGGAGCCATTTGGAAGGACTCTTCGGGTTGGGTGCGTCTACGCCTCATTGTCTCTGCTTTGTTTCAGAAGCCAATGCCTGTAACAAGCCGGGCCAGTCATCATTTCCGAGTAGCTTACACCCCATTTGGACAGGGGAATGCAGCATTTGGCTAAATGGGTTTGCCTTTCCACCGCCGGTACGCTCAATCTCCCCGTTTCTCAGTCCAATGGAATTCGATCTCAAAAAGACCCTTCTCGCACTACTCTTTTCGACCAACGAGCCCCTCTCGGTGAAAGACATTCAAGCGGTTATAACCCGTTACCACGAGCAGGCAGAAAACGACCAGGAAGACGAGGATGAAGCAGGTGAAAGCGCAACGGGCGAAGATGGTCAGGCAACCTTTCGCACCTTGATGGAGCAAGTACCCTCCCTTCTGACATCGGCCCAGATCCGCGACGCCATGGATGCGATCGCAACGGATTTGAAGGACAAGGACTCCGTCTATCGCATGCAAGAGGGGCCGAATGGATTCCGTCTTGTGGTCTCTCCTCATTACGCCGAGTGGGTGCGCCTGCTGCGGGGAGAACCGAGGCCGCAGAAGCTGAGTCCGGCGGCGCTCGAAACCCTCGCCATTATCGCTTACCGTCAGCCGGTCACACGCGCCGAAATTGAAGCAATTCGCGGCGTTTCCGCCGACAGCGCACTCAGTCGTCTACTGGAACGGGAATTGATTCTCATCATCGGCCGTGCCGAACTCCCAGGACGGCCCTTGCAATACGGAACGAGCGACACTTTTCTCGAATTCTGTGGCATTCGCAGTCTGGAAGAACTGCCTGCCAGCGACGTACTTTCTCCCAATCAGATAACGGAATGGATCCGCAAAGCGACCATGCCGGAAGAGGTCGTATCCGACCGCGACGTAGGGCTTGCGGAAGAACCGGCAACTGAACAACCTGAAAACTAAATGGACCTCGAATCACTGCGTGACCAAATCGACCAGATCGACAAGGAAATCATCTCCCGTCTGAATGAGCGGGTGCGCCTTGCTCAACAAGTCGGCCATCTAAAGCTGAAAGAAGGCAAAGCGATCTATGTGCCAAGCCGGGAAGAGGAGGTCTTTCGCAAACTGGCAGCCAACAACGGCGGACCGCTGACCGATAAAGCGATCCGGGCGATATATCGTGAAGTCATTTCGGCTGCGATTGCTTCGGAAAAGCAGACCACTGTCGCCTACCTTGGGCCAGAGGGCACTTACACCCACCAGGCTGCAATGAAGAACTTTGGTTCGAGCATTGATTACGTACCGCTCAAATCCATCCCTGATGTCTTTGACCGGGTGCAGCGCGGAGAAGCCGACTACGGGGTTGTACCGATCGAAAACTCCACCCAGGGAACCGTCATCGCAGCACTGGACATGCTGGCAGAAACGGACCTGACAATTATCGCGCAGGTTCACCTCGATATTTCCCATTGCCTGATCTCACACGCGCAATCGCTTAAGGAAATCAAGACGGTCCATTCGAAGGACAATGCACTCGGCCAATGCCGGCAATGGCTGGCGAATACACTTCCCGGAGTCGAGCTGATCGAAGCAACCAGCACAGCTGCTGCCGTTCGCTATGCCGCTGAGCACCGGGATGCAGCGGCGATTGCCAGCTCGATTGCCGCACAGTTGTATGATGTGCCCATCCTGCAGGAGAACGTCGTCGACAAGCAGAACAACATTACGCGCTTTCTGGTTATCGGCAAACAGCCGACACCGCCTCTGGGGAACAAACAGGACAAGACCAGCCTGGTGTTTTCAATTCGCGATGAAACCGGGGCTTTGATGAAGGCCATACACCCATTCAGTTCACGCAATATCAACCTCTGTAAAATTGAATCCAGACCGAGCCGCCGAAAGGTTTGGGATTACTATTTCTACGTTGATATCATCGGCCATCAGGACGAACCGGACGTACGCGAAGCGCTTGCTGAACTGCGTGACGCCTGTCCTTTCTTCAAGTTGCTTGGCAGCTACCCGAACACCTGATCACAGTTTCCGGAAGGACATTTTTGAAATGACAGCAAAAGCATCCGATGCGGAGCTTTCCGCCGGGGTTTTCACTTCCGTCGACCCCGCACTGGGAAAGATAATCGACAATCCTCCGGCCAAATCCATTGAGGCTGGCATTGAGCAGCTAAAACGCAGCGCAGTCGCGCAAAGACAATGGGCCCGGCTCAGCGTTGGCGAACGCTGCACAAGGATCCGGCCTCTGGCAGACAAGCTCCGGGAGCAAGCAAGTCTCCTGGGCATGTTGATCACCAGAGAAATGGGTAAGCCTATTCAGCAATCACTGGACGAAATCGAAAAATCTGCCCGAACGATAGAGTTCTACACGGAAAACGCGAAGCAGTTTCTGCAGCCAAACGCAATACCCACCGAGGCGCCTTCCAGCTATTGCTGTTACAAACCTCTGGGAGTCATTCTGGGTGTTCTGCCATGGAATTTTCCAGTCTGGCAGACGATTCGTGCCTGTATTCCAGCCTTGTTGGCTGGTAATGCATTTGCTTACAAACACGCGCCCAATGTCCAACTGTGCGCCGCGACCATGGGCGATGTATTTGCCGGAATAGAAGATTTCCAACAGCTCTGCGTGCATTTACCAGTACAGAATGAGGCAGTTCCCGAGCTCATCAAAAGCCCATTGATTGCGGGAGTAACTTTCACCGGCAGCTCCAATGTGGGATCAAAAATCGCGGCCTGGGCAGGGGCCTCAATAAAACCCTGCGTGCTTGAACTGGGCGGCAGCGACCCTTACATCGTTCTGGAGGATGCCGACCTTGACCTGGCAGCAAGCACGATGGCACGCGCCCGTCTGCACAACAACGGTCAGAGTTGCATCGGGGCCAAGCGGATGATTGTGCTCGAGTCGGTGGCGGAAGCGTTTACGGGGCGCTTCCGTGATGCACTGGCCGCCTATCGTCCAGAGAATCCCAGTAAACCCAACTGCAAACTAGGACCAATAGCGCGCAGCGATCTGCGCGACTCCCTGCACAGACAGGTCGTTAAGAGCATCGAAATGGGTGCCCAATGCTTACTGGGCGGAGAGATCCCCCAGGGCGATGGATTCTTCTACCCTGCCACCCTGCTCCTGAATCCGTCTGCAGACTCACCGGCAGCCAGTGAAGAACTGTTTGGCCCAGTCGCCAGCCTTTTCATTGCGGGCAGTGAAGCCGAAGCTATCGCAATTGCGAATGCCTCGGACTACGGTTTAGGCGCGGCCATTTTCAGCAAGGACCGCGACCGCGCCGAACGCCTTATTCGCGACGAAATTCAAGCCGGATTTGGCAGCGTGAATGGCCAGGTCAAAAGCGACCCACGACTTCCTTTCGGCGGTATCGGCAAGAGTGGCTTTGGCCGCGAACTGGGCGCCGAGGGCATTCGGGCATTTACCAACCTGAAGACAATCGTAGTGAACTGAAGGGGGAGCAGGACTAAGCGGTGTAGCGAAACAGCGATAGAACGCGCCCTAAGCATCACTTTTCCGATACGCTGCCTGTTGCCGGGCTGTGCTGATTGAATTCCAGGGCGGTTCCGGCCTCATTCACCTCAACACTGATCGGATCGCCTTCCTTGAGCTGTCCACGCAGCAGGGCTTCTGCCAGTGGATCCTCAAGGTTCTGTTCGACACTGCGACGCAGTGGGCGGGCACCGAATTTCTCATCATAACCCTGATCGATCAGGAAATCCTTTGCCGCAGGTGTCACCACCAGATCAAGATGCTTGTCGGCCAGACGCTTGATGACACCCTTGAGCTCGATATCAATAATCTTGCGGAGGTGAGTGCGCTGCAACTGGTGGAAGACAATGATACTGTTAATCCGGTTGAGGAACTCGGGTTTGAAGACCCGCTTAGCCTCTTCCATGATCTTACCCTTGGTCTTGTCAAAGTTCTCATCGATATCATCAATGTCACCAAAACCAAGGTGCTGATTCCTCTGCAGGATGTGCGCCCCAACATTGGAGGTCATGATAATGATCGTATTGCGGAAGTCCACACTCCGACCCAGACTGTCCGTCAAGTGACCCTCTTCGAGCACCTGCAACAGAATCTGCACCACATCCGGGTGAGCCTTCTCAATCTCGTCGAACAACACCACACAGTAAGGCTTGCGGCGGACCGTTTCGGTCAACTGACCACCCTCTTCATAACCGACATAGCCCGGAGGCGAACCGATTAGGCGGCTGACTGCAAATTTCTCCATGTACTCAGACATGTCGATCTGAACGATCGAATCCGAATCGCCGAACATCATTTCAGCGAGGCTTTTGGCAAGGTGAGTTTTACCGACACCGGTCGGACCCATGAACAGGAATGAACCGATTGGACGACGCGGGTCCTTCAGGTCGGCGCGACTGCGGCGCAGAGCCTTCGAAATAGCCACCGTAGCTTCATCCTGGCCAATAACAACCTCCTGCAGTTCCTTTTCGAGGTTCAGCAGTTTTTCGGATTCCTTCTGCTCCATGCGGTTGAGAGGAATCTTGGTCCAGTCGCTGACGACCTGAAGCATGTCATCTTCATCCACCGTAATCACTGTCTCAGCGCGGTTCTTCTTCCAGTCCTCGATCATTTCTTCACGCTGGGCACGTAGTTGCTTTTCACGGTCGCGGAAGCGGGCAGCATCTTCGAACTGCTGCTTGCTGATCGCTTCTTCCTTCTCGCCGCAGACTTTTTCGATCTCTTTGCCGAGGTCTTCGATCTCCGGTGGTCGGTTGAGCGATTTGATGCGGGCGCGGGCACCGGATTCATCAAGCACATCAATGGCCTTGTCCGGCAAAAACCGCGCTGTAATGTAGCGGTCGGAAAGTCTAACTGCGAGCTCCAGAGCTGCATCGGTGAATTGAACCTTATGATGCTCCTCGTATTTGGGGGCAATGCCCTTCAGAATCAACAAGGAGTCTTCCAATGACGGAGCATCCACCTTGACACTCTGGAAGCGACGGTCGAGGGCACTGTCCTTCTCGATATATTTGCGGTGTTCCGCCAGCGTGGTTGCACCAATGCACTGAAGCTCACCCCGGCTCAATGCAGGCTTGAAAATATTCGACGCGTCCATAGCGCCTTCAGCAGCGCCTGCACCAACAATTGTGTGCAACTCGTCGATAAAAATAATTACATTCCCAGCTCGGCGAATCTCGTCCATTACGGCCTTGATTCGCTCCTCAAACTGGCCACGGTATTTGGTCCCGGCAACCATCAGCGCCAAATCCAGCGTGATCAGGCGCTTGTCTGCCAGAATTTCCGGCACCAGACCATTGGAGATCTCCAATGCGAGGCCTTCTACAATTGCTGTCTTACCGACGCCCGCCTCACCGATGAGGACTGGGTTGCTCTTTGTCCGGCGGCAGAGAATCTGAATCACGCGGCGGATCTCGGCCTTGCGACCGATAACCGGATCGAGATCTCCATTGCGCGCCAACTCGGTTAAATCCCGTCCAAAAGCCTTCAGAGCGGGCGTCTTCAGCTCGCGTTTGTCTTCAGGAACATTGCCTGCTCCTGTGCCACCGGCTCCAGCCGGGTTGGGTCCGGAACCGGGATCTCCGGGCTCTCCGGCAAAGTTTGGATCCAGCTCGGCGAGTATTTCATCGCGGCAACGCTCGATGTCTACCTCAAGGCTCTTCAAAACACGTGCAGCAACGCCATCGCCCTCGCGCAGCAACCCCAGGAGGATGTGCTCGGTCCCCACATAACTGTGGTTCAGGGCCTTGGCTTCTTTCCCAGCGAGGGCCAGGACCTTTTTCACGCGTGGGGTGTAAGGGATGTTGCCGGAAGGCTTAGCTGCCGGACCCTTGCCAACCTGCTTCTCTACGGCCGTGCGTACGGTTTCCAAATCAAGGCCCATTTTTTGCAGCACATTCACTGCAACCCCTTGGCCTAAATTGATCAACCCAAGCAACAAGTGCTCCGTCCCCACATAGTTATGGTGAAAACGGTCCGCTTCCTTCCGCGCGAGCGCCAGCACTTGCTGTGCCCTCGGAGTAAAATTGTTCATGGGTTCCATAATTCAGTTTTTTTCGGATTTACGAATATCAAAATTGAGATCGGGCAAAGCCCGCAAATGTTCCCGGATAACTCGGGCACGGGTTACGTCACGCTTTTCCGGCTCTATTTCCGAATGCGCGGCATACTGGATGTGCCCTGGCTGTGTTTCCATCATCAAACGGTCTATCAAACTGCGACTATCGTCTGGAAGCATTCCAAAGTCAACAGCGAGTCGCATAAGGCTCAACCAGGCCATGGCTTCCTCTGAGCTGAGCATGTGCGCATGCGTCAAAACGCCATAGGCACGACCAATTTTATCGAAGACTGTGGCGGTCTTTTGCTCAAGCAATACTTCCCGTGCATTGTGCTCCTGCTCAATGATGGCGTGCAGGATATTGATCAGTCGGTTGATGATCGCGTCCTCACCCTCTCCCAGGGTTTGCTGATTGGAAATTTGGAAGATACTGCCGGTTGCCTCTGAGCCCTCGCCAAAACAGCCGCGCACGGCCAGCCCGAGCTGGTTGACCATGCGGACCACTTTTTCCATGTGCTCGCCCATGACGAGACCGGGCAAATGCAGCATCGCCGAAGCGCGCATGCCCGTGCCGAGGTTGGTCGGGCAAGCGGTCAGGTAGCCAAAATCGTGTGAAAAGGCGTAGTCGAGATGGTTCTCAAGCTCGCTGTCGACCGCATTTATCTCAGCCCAGGTCTTGCGGAAGTTAAAACCGGATCGAACCACCTGCAGCCGCAGATGATCTTCTTCGTTGATCATTACCGAGAGGTGTTGGTTGCGGCTTATGACCACTCCCGCGCCCTCCCCGGCTTCGGTTAATTCGCGACTGATCAGGCGGCGTTCCACCAAAACCTGTCGCGACAGGTTTTCCATCTGTGAAATGTTGAGAATGTAGGATTGTTTGAGCGCATCCAGCTTCTCGAGTGCGCTGACGCAATCGCTGTAGGTTGCACGGGCCTCGTCATTCGAAGCCCGTCCGGGGAACAGATGTGCGTTCAGGTTGCGGGCCAGGCGAATGCGCGTGCTCAAAACGATGGGTTCCGCCGGCAAGCCACCATCGGTCAATTCGGCTTTGGCGGAGATGAGGTTCTGGATACTCATGACTCGCCCTATTCAGCCTTGGCCGCTGCCTCGACCCGTTCACGGAGGTCACGCAAGGCATCGCGCAAGCGTGCTGCTTCCTCGTAGTTTTCCTCTGAGATCGCGTCCTGTAGTTCGCGCTCCATTTCATCGACCCGCCGTTGCACGCCAACCCGCTCAAGCGCCTTTTCAGGCACCTTGCCTCGGTGAACAACGTCTTTGTGCATGTTACCCAACATCGGCTGAATCATCTCACGAAAAGTTTCGTAGCAGTCCGGACACCCGAAGCGACCGGTCTTCTTGAAATCAGAAGGTTTGAATCCACAGCTGGGGCAGTTGTCCGGAGCGTTCTCCAGCTTGTGCATCCCTTCGGGTTGAATCAGAAAGTCGGCCAGAGAAAAGGCTTCTGGATCAGTCACGTTGTGCTTGAACGAGCAATCTTCGCACAAATCGACCTTGTGAACGGTGTTGTTCACGATCTGCGTCAAATGAATCGTCGCAGGCTTGTCGCAATGCTGACACTTTTTGGGTTTCGCCATATTTTGAATCTACTTCGTTTCCACGGAAATTTCCAGCCTGATCGCAGGCACGGAGCAAATGGGTGTGGAAACCCGATTAAATCATGGTGCCGTCGACACAGACTTTCTTATGGAAAGCGTCCAACAGTTTTGCTGTCGCAGCACCTGGCGTGCCATCTCCGATAACACGTCCATCCACATCGACCACCGGAATGACTTCAGCGGCGGTTCCAGTGAGGAACATTTCGTCTGCGGTCCAGACTTCATAACGGGTCAGGTTGACCTCATCGACCGTGATGTCCATGTCGGCCATCAACTCAAGCACCGCGCCCCGGGTGATCCCTTTCAGCGCGCCTGCATGGTAGGGAGGCGTCATCCAGCGGTCGCCATGGCGAATGAAGATATTGTCGCCAGTGCACTCCGCTACGTAGCCCTGATCGTTCAGCATGATGGCTTCCAGACAGCCCGCCTGCATAGCATCGGCCTTGGCGAGAATATTGTTGAGGTAATTCAGCGATTTAACCATCGGCGGCAGGGCAGCCGGATTCATACGGCGGGTCGGAGACGTAATAATCTTCAGGCCGTTGTCATAAAATTCCTGCGGATACAGGGTAATTTTGTCCGCGATGATGATCAACTGGGGGTCTTTGCAATTTTTGTGGCTAAGGCCCAGGTTGCCGACGCCACGGGTCACGATCAAACGGATGTAACCATCCTTGAGACCATTCTCGCGACAGGAGGCACAAACGGCATCCGAGATCTCTTTACGGCTCCAGGGCATCTTCAGCAGAATGGCCTTGGCGGATTTCTCCAGGCGCTCCAGATGCTCCTCAAGCTTGAACACACAGCCTTTATATAAACGAATCCCCTCGAACACACCGTCTCCATACAGCAAACCGTGGTCGAAAACCGAGATTTTCGCATCCGCTTGATCGACAAAGGAACCATTCAGAAAGACTTTCATATGCGACTGTTTTAAAGGCTTGATTCCAGCAATGGTCAAGAGATTGCAGGGCTTCACGCTAAATTCGCTGTTGCTGAAGGCGGTTTCCCTTTCCATCTTGAAACCTTCCATGAATACCGAAGCCGCTACCAAAGACCTGATCCGCCGCCTGGGCAGCGGGCAGGTGTGGACCGATGAGGCCAATCGCTACCGCGCGTCGATGGACAATCTGCGCCTGTCACGCCTGCCCTCAGCGGTAATCACACCGGTCGACGAAGAAGCAGTGGGCTGTGTGCTCGAATTGGCCAACCAACACCGCGTGCCGGTTACGGTTCGCGGTGCGGGATCGGCAACCACCGGTGCGGCCTCACCTGTGACCGGCGGCTGGGTGATCGACTTGTCGGGCTGGAAGGAACTGCAGGTCGATCCCCTTGGACAAATGGTCTATGTTCAACCGGGGGTCACGATTGAGGCCATAGATCAGGCGGCGGCAGCGGAGGGCCTCTTTTTTCCGCCGGATCCGGGCTCCAAAAAATACGCCACGATAGGCGGCGCCCTGGCCACAAATGCGGGCGGACTGCGGGGCGCCAAATACGGGGTTATCCGCGACTATGTGCTGAGCCTCGAAGGCTTCCTTCCAACGGGTGAATTTGTGCGCTGGGGAGCGGACCTGCGCAAATACGTCTCAGGTTTCAACGTCCGCGACCTCTGGGTGGGCTCCGAGGGCATGTTGGGGGTCATCACCGGCGCAGTGATGCGCTTGATTCCACGTCCGGCGACCAGTGCGGTGCTGGTGGCGAGTTTTAACAACGACGCTGGGGCACTGGCAGCGGTTCAATCCTTATTTCGAGCCCGGGTGCAACCGAGCATTCTTGAGTTTCTCGACCAGCAAACGCTGGCCTGCACCCACGCCTTCTGGAAAAAGCAGGCACCGGAAAAGCTAGCGGCCCTGCCGGATCCGTTGGCGCGGGCACTCGCCTCGGACCCGGCACCGGCACTGCTGCTAATCGAGGTCGATGGCCCGGCGGATGCGGTGAAGCTGGATCTGCAGCGGATAGAAGATTTGCTGAGCCAGGGGGGCGGCGCCTGCCTGCGCGCCGAAAGCGCCGATTCCGCCGAGACACTCTGGACAATTCGCCGGGGTTGCTCGCAGGCGATGTTCCAACTGGGGCCGGACAAGCTGAACGAAGACATCGTTGTCCCAGTGGGCTCACAACAGGCCTTGCTCGACTACACCCTGGCCCTGAAGGCCGAAACGGGGCTCGCTACGCCCACCTTTGGGCATGCGATGGACGGCAATTTCCACGTCCACATAATGTATGACCGCTCGACTCCTGATCAGTGTGAGCGGGCCCGCAAGGGCATCCGCCTGCTGATGGAAAAAGTGATTGAACTGGGGGGAGCCATCACCGGCGAACACGGCATCGGCCTGGCCAAAAGCCCCTTCCTTGAACTGCAACATTCGCCGGCGGAAATCCGTGCCATGCAGGCAATCAAAAATGCCCTGGACCCAAATGGCATTCTGAACCCGGACAAACAATTCCAACCCTGCGAAGTGTGGGATTTCCCGCGTGAGCAGGTGCGCATGCCCTGGGATCATTGAAGCTGTGCTAGCAACCCGTAAAGTTCATCTGCGCAAGGGCGAGAAGGCCATTCTCAGCGATGTCTCGCTGTGCTTTCCACCGGGCAAGGTCAGCATTATACTGGGACCCAACGGGGCCGGCAAATCAAGTCTGCTCAAACTGCTCTCAGGGGAATGGGACAGCAGTTCCGGCGAGGTGTTCTGGTCTGAACAGAACCTGCATTCCCTTTCGGTGCAATGGCTGGGGCGGCACCGGGCCTTCCTCCACCAGGAAACCCATCTGGATTTTTCTTTCAGTGCCGAGGAAGTGGTCTTACTAGGCCGACTGCCCCATTCCGGAAAACAGGCGGGTTCCAGCGACCGGCAGCGCACCCGCTCGGCCCTTGAGCAACTGGAGTTGAAGGACCTCGCACAGCGCGACTACACCACCTTGTCCGGCGGTGAAAAACAGCGGGTCCAAATCGCCCGCACACTGGTCCAGATTCAGCACGCCGAGGATCCGACCGAAACCTGCTGGCTACTGGATGAACCGGCCAACAACCTCGACCTGGTCCACCAGCGCAAAGTGCTCCAACTGTGTCGCCAGCAAGCAGATGCGGGCACTACCGTCATCATGGTCCTGCACGACATCAACCTGGCGCGTCGCTTTGCCGATTACTGTGTCCTGCTCCGTGACGGCCAATGCATCGCCGAAGGCGATGCCGCCAAGGTCCTGGAGCCCGAAATCCTCGAAAGTACTTACGGACTGCCCTTTCAAAAGGTCGACGTCCCGGATTCGCAGTATCCGATTCTGTTGGCGATCGAGTAGGCGCGCCCGTCCCGAGGGCGCGGAATTTCCAGGCCCCTTCCTATCCCGCCGTTCTGCTGCGGGGACCGCTGCAGCTACTTGAAATACCCCTGTTGTTTTTCCGAAATGGGCAGGCCGACTTTTTCCATGACCAGCAGCATGTCTTCCCAGACCATGCGTTTGGCTTTCATGGACTCATTTCGCAGCAGGTAGCTGGGATGATAGGTGGCCATCAGAGGGGTTTCTTCAAAGCTCTGCCATTGACCCCGGATCTGCCCCATGCGGCGCTTGGGATCCGGGCCGAGCAGACCGTCGACAGCAGTCTTGCCCAATGCCACAACGACCTTTGGCTTAATGATGGCCAACTGAGCCTTCAGGTAAGGCAGGCAGTAAGCCATTTCCTCGGGGGTTGGCGGCCGATTGCCAACCGCGCTCGGCAATGGCGGGCGAAAGTTCATGATGTTGCCGATGTAAACCTTCTCCCGGCTCAGACCCATTGCCTGGATGATCTTGGTCAGCAACTTGCCGGCTGGGCCGACAAAGGGCTCTGACTGTTCCTCCTCTTCTGCTCCGGGGGCTTCGCCACAAAAGAAGATATCCGCATCCAGCGACCCAACGCCAAAAACGAGGTTCTTCCCTGGCTTCAACTGCGAGCGGCAAAAGGCATCACTTAGCACCTGTTCTTTCAGCGACTCCCATTGCGGCTTTTTATCGTCGCCCGCCAGAGTTACCACCGGAGGCGGTGGCGTCTGCGGCTCAGGGGGCTTTGCCTTGGCAATACTGGGTCTGGGTTTGGCTGTGGTGGCTGGAAGGCCTGAGCTGGCTGCAACAGGGGGCGGGGCGCCCCCTGCCCCGGAAAGCTCTGTCCGGGGCCGTATTGGGAAGCGCTTGCGCAGCTGAGCAAGGGTTTCCTCGGAAATCGGAATGGCATCCACGCCCTGCCGCCGCAAACGCTTCAGTTCATGGACCACCGCTGCCAGTTCCCGATGCATAGCCATTGGCTCAGTAAACGTCGCGCTGGTAGCGCTTGTCTTTCTGCAATTGTTTGACCTTGTCCTCCGCCGCCTCACGCGACAAACCGCCCTGAGTCTGATAAACGCCAATCAGGGCCTCATGCACATCCTTGGCCATGCGGCTGGCATCGCCACAAACGTAGAAGTAAGCACCCTCTTCGAGCCAGGTGTAGAGGTCCTTCGCCTGCTCCGTCATGCGGTGCTGGACATAGACCTTTTCATCGGTGTCGCGCGAGAAGGCCACGTCCATTCGGGACAGGATTCCCTTTTTCATGTAGTCCTGCCATTCCAGTTGATAGAGGAAGTCGCTGTTGAAGTGCTGGTCTCCAAAGAACAACCAGTTGTCGCCCTTCGCCCCGATCTCCGCCCGCTCCTCGATAAATGCGCGGAAAGGGGCGATACCGGTACCCGGTCCGACCATAATTGTGCGGGTGTTGGGATCTTCCGGCAGGAAGAAATTCTTGTTGTGGTGCAGATAGATCGGCGCGGCATCGCCAACCGCCAGGCGCTCCGCCATGTAGGAGGAGCAAACCCCCTTGCGGCTTATGCCATGAGTCTCGTAACGCACAACACCCACTGTGAGGTGCACTTCGTCCGGATGGGCTTTGATGCTCGAAGCGATCGAATACAACCGGGGTGGCATTTTGCGCAGCAGGCCCAGGAACTGATCCATCGAAAGCACATCGGCCGGTGGAAAATCGGCAAACATGTCGCGCAGTTCACGACCGTGAAGATATGCCGACAATTTATCCTTGTGGTCGGGCTTCAGCAGGTCGTCGAGTGCCTTGGACTTAGCCGTCGGCTGGTACTTCTTTAACAGGTTCGCATTCAGCGTAGTGATGTCGTAGTCTGTTTCGAGGATCTCCAGGATTGAGCGAACCTCTCCACTTTCATCCTCGCGAATCTCATCGCCGCGGAAACCGGCAGACCGCGCCACAGCCTCAACCACATCTTCGCAATTGGTTGGGAACATGCCCAGAACATCGCCGGGCTTGTAGCTTAGGCCGGAGCCTTCGAGCGAGAATTCAAGGTGGTAGGTTTCTTTCGCAGAGCCTCGGCCATTGAGCAGAATACGGTTCTTCAGCTCTGATTGGAAAGGATTCTTTTTGCCATAGGGCTCCACAGTGGGAACGGTCGCCAGACCTTCGGAAACGACTGAAACGGCGGGCATCGCGGCCACCGCGGCAGCGTCGGCTTCGGCCTTCGCTTCCTTGACTCCGGAAAGCTCAACCATCTTCGGCATCGCTGCCTTGAGCCACTCCTTAAAAGGTGTTTCGTAATCAACATCGCAGTCAACGCGATCAAGAATGCGGGTACCTCCCAGCTCTTCAAAACGCTTGTCGAACTGTTTTCCGCACTCGCAGAAGTCCGCATAGCTGGTATCGCCCAAAGCACAAACCGAGAACTTGAGTCCATCCAGTTTCGGCGCGGCATCGCCCATTACAAACTCGTAAAAATCGGTCGCGTTTTCCGGTGGATCGCCCTCGCCCCAGGTGCTCACAACGACCAGCAGGTGCTTTTCCTTGGCCAGCTTTTCGCGATTGTAATCGCCCATATCGATTGCCTCAGCCTTGAAGCCGGCGGCAACCGCTTCCTTTAAAACCTCCTGGGCACAGGCCTCGGAGTTACCGGATTCCGAGCCATACAGAACCGTCAAGGGCACGGTCGGTTTCGGAGCGGCGGGAGCAGCCGGAGCGGGAGCAGCCGCCGTGACGACATCCCCGGAGGCCTGGGCAACGGCGGCAAAATAGCCGCTCAACCAGGACGCCTGCTGGGCGCTCAGAGTTGGAACAAGGGCCCCCAGTGCGACCTTTTGCTCGTGACGAAAAGGTGCATTGTCGGGGAGTTGGAATGTTGGATTGCTCATGGTGTGTTTTCCAAACAGGAATATCAGACGGTGATCTGCTGGAGACCGTTGTCAAATGCATAGACCGGACGATCGACCTCCGGCGCGGTGTTCGGAGCAACACGCTGGAAGTGATTCAAAGCCTTGCCCCAATCTTTCAGAATATCAGCGGCCCGGGGGCTGCCGGTTAACTTAAGATGGGTTTCTATTAACTTGCGCAGTGAAATGATCTCAGAGTGATCATCAAGCCGCGCGATCGAAACCATTTCCATGTTTACGAAACGTTCAAGCTCATTTGCCGGATCGTAAACAAAAGCAACGCCGCCACTCATGCCGGCACCGAAGTTCTCGCCAACGCGGTCCAGGCTGACGACGGTTCCTCCGGTCATGTATTCGCAACCGTGGTCGCCCATGCCTTCGATAACCGTTGTCGCACCGGAATTGCGAACCGCAAAGCGCTCGCCCGCTTCGCCGGCGGCGAACAGGTAACCTCCAGTCGCGCCGTAGAGGCAGGTGTTGCCGATAATCGTGTTCTCATGCCAGTTGAATCCGCCATCGGTATCGGGGTGAACAATAATTTCACCGCCGGCCATGCCTTTGCCAACGTAGTCGTTGGCTTCACCAACAAGGTGGAGGCGAACGCCCTGAACGAGGAAGGTGCCAAAGCCCTGCCCGGCGCTGCCTTTGAGCTGCAGGCGCAGAGTTCCGGGCTCCATGCCCTGGTTCCCGTGCAGGTAAGCGATTTCACCGGAAATCTTGGTACCCACATTGCGGCAGGTATTGCCGATCTTGAACTTAGCTTCAAACACCGGCTTTTTGTGCGCGATAGTTTCCTTGGCATCCTGCAGAACATTGTCATCAAGGTTGCCTTCATTGCCAAAGCGGTCATTGCGCTCACGGGTATGGATGCGTGGCTGTTCCCAAGTGGGATCGACAGCATGCAGGATACGACTGAAGTCAACAAAGGTAGTCTTCTTATTGTGCGGATCGCTGAGCTGGTGAATGTGGTCCGTTCGCCCAACCATTTCATCGATTGTGCGGAAGCCGAGCTTGCTCATCAGAATGCGTACATCCTGGGCAATGGCATTGAAATAATTGATGATGTATTCCGGCTTGCCGCGGAACTTCGCCCGCAGGTCCTCGCGCTGGGTCGCAACGCCGACCGGGCAGGTGTTCAGGTGACAAATCCGGAACATCGCACAGCCACCGGCAATCAGGGCCGAGGTGCCAAAATTGAATTCCTCCGCACCCAGCAAGGTCGCAAGAACGATGTCGCGACCAGTCTTCATGCCACCGTCCGTGCGCAGAGTAACCCGACTGCGAAGGTCGTTGATCATCAGCACCTGATGCGCCTCGGAGAGGCCGATTTCCCAGGGCGAGCCAGCGTGTTTTATGGAAGAAATTGGCGAAGCACCGGTGCCCCCATCATGACCGGAAATAAGAATCACGTCCGCATAGGCCTTGGCAACGCCGGCGGCGACTGTTCCGACTCCAGAACAGGACACCAGCTTCACAGTGACCTTGGCGCGGGGATTGACTTCCTTGAGGTCGAAAATCAACTGGGCCAGATCCTCAATCGAATAAATATCGTGGTGCGGCGGCGGCGAAATCAGGGTGACTCCGGGAACACTATAACGCAGCTTGGCGATCAGCGGGCTGACTTTCCAGCCCATCAGCTGCCCGCCCTCTCCGGGCTTTGCACCTTGGGCGACCTTGATTTCGATCTCTCTGGAATTCGCAAGGTATTCCGCGGTTACACCGAAGCGGCCGCTGGCAACCTGTTTGATCGCACTGTTGGCGTTGTCGCCATTTTCGTAAGGACGAAAACGCTTTGGATCCTCGCCACCCTCCCCGGAATTCGACTTCCCGCCGATCCGGTTCATAGCAATGGCCAGAGTCTCGTGCATTTCCGGAGAAATGGCCCCCAAAGACATGCCGGCGGTGGTGAAACGGCGGCGAATATCTTCAATCGGCTCGACCTCATCCAAAGGCACGCTGACACCCTTTTTGAAATCCAGCCGCATCAAATCCTTAATGGTCACCGGCAAATGGGTATCACTGGCATCGCGATAAGGTTGATAGGCTTTGTAGTCGCCGCCTTTGCGGATAAAAGAATTCATACCTGAAACCACCTTCGAACTCCAGGCGTGGTACTCCCCACCCTTTTTATTCACCACCAGATTACCCTCGTGCCAGAGTTCGGGAAAACCCGATTCGGGATAAGCCTCGCTATGGCGGCGCAAAGTCTCCTCTGCCAGATCCACATAGCTCATGCCGCTGATCGGCGAAGGCGTGCCCGGGAAGCACTCGTCCATCACCCGATTATCGATACCCAGAGCCTCAAAGATGCGGGCACCCTGATAGCTGAAAAGCGTGCTGATGCCCATCTTGGACATCACCTTGAGAATACCCGCGTCGATGGCCTTGCGGTAGTTCCCCAAAGCGGCCTCCAGAGACAAGGGCGCTTTGCCTTCTTCACCCTTGTCCGCCGCTTCCGCGACAAACGAACGGATCAGGTCCAGGACAAAGTATGGATAGATCGCATTGGCTCCAAAGCCGAGCGTGCACACCACCTGGTGAACATCCCGCACCTCGGCGCTTTCACAGAGGATGTCGCAGTGAATGCGCTGGCCCCGCTCGACCAACTCCGAGTGAACGGCGCCGACGGCCAACAGCATCGGAATTGGAGCGTGTGCGGCATCGGTTTTGCGGTCGGACAGAACGATCAGGCGATTGGAGCGGTCCTTGACCTTTTTGCGCACGGTTTCGCGCAGCTGCAAAAGCGCTTTCTCAAGCCCGACCGGGCCTTCCTTCACGGGAAAAACCGTATCCAGCTTCAATGTGCGCTTCTTGAGAAATTCCACCTTCAGCAGGGCATCGTATTCCTCATCGAGCAAAATCGGCGAGTCCATCTCGACGTATTGCTGGTCCGGAACCAGGTTATTGAACAGCCCCAGACGCCCGCCGATGAAACCCTTCAGAGACATCACTGAGCGCTCGCGCAGCGAATCGATCGCCGGATTAGTCACCTGTGCGAAGAGCTGCTTAAAATAGCTGTAGATCAGGCGCGGGCGGCGTGAGAACACCGCCAAAGGCGTATCGTCGCCCATCGATGCAATCGGCTCTTTACCACTTTCGATCATTGGCCGCAGGACCACTTCCTCTTCATCCAGGTCGTAGCCATGTGCTACCCGCAGCGATGGCAACGCCTTCCCGGACACTGTCGCCTTTTTCCGCTGTCCCGGCTTCTTCACCATCTCATCGAGCTTGACGATCGATTCCTTGCACCAGGTGCCGTAGTCGAAAGCCTTCGACAGCTGGCTCTTGAGCTGCTCGTCGTTGTAAAGTTTGTGCTCCTGCATATCGACCAGCAGCATTTTCGCCGGTCCCAGCCGTCCCGTCTGCAGGACTTTGCCCTTGTGCGGAATCAAGCCGATTTCCGAGGCGAGAATCACAGTGCCGTCTTCGTAGACCTTATAGCGCGCAGGTCTCAGGCCGTTGCGATCGAGGGAAGCGCCAACATAGCGGCCATCACTGTAGACAATGGCGGCCGGGCCATCCCAGGGTTCCATCATCAAGGCATGGTAGCGGTAGAAGTCGCGCAGCTCCTGCGGGATGTTGCGCTTCAGCTCCCAGGCTGCCGGCAGCATTATTTCTACCCCTCCGGCAATGAATCGGCCACCGACGGTCATCAACTGCAGGCAATTGTCGAAGCTGGCGCTGTCCGACATGTCCTCCTGCAGCATTGGCATCAGGTCCTTGTAGCGGTCGCCCCAGACCCCATAGGAACTGGAAGCCTCACGCGCGTGCATGTTGTTGCGGTTACCGCGGATCGTATTGATCTCACCATTGTGCGCGAGCACACGGAATGGCTGGGCCTTGGCCCAATCCGGGAAGGTATTGGTTGCGAACCGCTGGTGGAAAATGGCAAAGGCCGTGACGTAATCCTTCGATTTGAAATCAACAAAAAACTTACGCACCTGGGGAGCGTTCAGCAGGCCCTTGTAGGTCACCGTCTTGTGCGAGAGACTGACCACGTAGAAGTCCGGCACTTCCTGGGCGGCGAGCCGGGTGCAGACTTTCTGTACCAGCAAAAGGCGCCGCGCGAAGGCCTCGTCGGTGATCTCCGCATCGCGGGCGATGATAGCCTGTAAAATTTCAGGGCGGGTATTCTCTGCCTTCCGTCCAAGGCAGCTGTGGTCGATAGGCACCGGGCGCCAGGCGATAAATTGCAGGCCTTCGGCCGCCACCGCCGCTTCAACCGCAGATTTACACTTCTCCTGCGCCTCCGGCTGATTTAAAGGCATAAAGAACATACCCACCGCCAAGTCCTCATTCTTGGGCGCAGCGATGCCCTGCTCCTGCAAAAAGTCACGAATCAAGGCATATGGAATCTGAGTCATGATACCTGCGCCGTCCCCCGTCACTGCGTCCGCATCGATCGCCCCACGGTGGGCCAGATTTTTCAGCCCCGTCACGGCCCCGTCCAGAATCTCGTAACTGGCTTTACCGTGAATGTTGGCGATAAAACCAACGCCACAGGCGTCGTGTTCGAAAGAGGGGTCATAGAGGCCCTGAGCACGCTTGGAATGGTTATACATGGTTCTATTTTCGACAGAATGAGACATAAAAGAGCTGGCTAGTAGGAAGAAAGGCAAAATCATTGCAAGAATAAGCTAACTCCACTGAATCCGACGCTTATATTATGCCAGAATTGCAGGGGGAGAGCTATTTGCGCCCTTGACTTTGCCATCCGATGATGACCACTTGAACACCCTATTATGAGTAACGCAGAAACAGTGTGTGCAGTTTTCGAGACCAATCAAGGCCAGATTAAATTCCGGCTTTTTCCGGAGTCGGCTCCGAAAACAGTGGAAAACTTCCGTGGCCTGATCGAAAAGGGCTACTATAACGGCATCATTTTCCACCGGGTCATTGAGGACTTCATGATCCAGGGTGGAGACCCGACCGGCACCGGCCGGGGCGGCGAATCCCTCTGGGGCCGTCCTTTCGAAGACGAATTCGACTCGAAGCTGGGCTTCAACAAAAAAGGATTGCTGGCCATGGCTAACGCGGGTCCGCACACCAACGGCAGCCAGTTCTTCATCACCACGGCGCTTACTCCCTGGCTCGATGGCCGACACACGATCTTCGGCGAAGTGATCGAAGGCTACGACGTCGTCGAAAAGATCGAGCAATGCAAGGTAGGTGCCGGCGATAAACCGGTTGAGGAACAGAAGATCCTCAAAGCCAGCATCGAGGCCTGATTCCCAATGCCAGCCGCCGGTCCATTCCATGTGAATCTGGGATGGCTGCAATTCGCAGGCCGAATCTGGCGGGATTTGTCGCCCGGAGCTCCGCTCTACTTTTACCTCCATGGCTTTGCCGGATCCGGCGAAGATTGCGATTTCCTGCGCACTGAAAACGGCGACTTCGACCGCAACTGGGTCTCTACCGACTGGATCGGACATGGAGCGAGCAGTGCGCCAGCGGTTGGCGAAGTCTACGGCCTGAACTGGCAACTGGAAGGACTCCGCCGCGCGGCTCTGGCCTTTCCCGGTCATCCACGCGTATTGGTCGGCTACTCCATGGGCGCCCGCCTCGCTTTGTACGCTGCCCTGCGCTACCCGGACCTCTTTGAGCGCCTGATCCTGATCAGCGGCACGGCCGGCATTGAGTCGGCAAACATCCGCGCAGACCGCCGCAGGCGGGACGCAGGCTGGGCACAACTCATTCTCAGCAAGGGGCTCGAGGCTTTCGCAAACTCCTGGGAGCAACAGCCCGTCATCGCCGCACAGGACTGCATGCCTGCCGCGACCCTAAATTTTTGGCAACAACGGCGCAGACACCAGTCCCCAATCGGATTGGCACATGCCATCCAGTCCCTCTCGCCCGGGCTGCTGCCGGTGCTTTGGGATCGACTGGCTGAGATTCATCAGCCGACCCTGATCCTCTCCGGCCAGCGCGACGCAACATACGTCGACTATGCCAACCGCCTGGAGAAAACCCTGCCCAATGCCCTGCATCTTTCCCTGCCGAACTGCGGCCACTGTCTGCACATGGAAAGACCACTTGAATTTTTAATCAACACGCAGGTGCTCGACCAACGCAGGTAGCGGTCCTTTTCGCCGAAAGGACCGAACACATTCGATGATTGAACATTGGCAGTATACACGACTCTATTAGCAGAATAGATATGATGAAATGGCAAGAGGCATGGGAAACCCTGATTGAATTGGAAAAGCGCACAGCCCAACTGGGCTCGATCGGGTCATTGATTGGATGGGACGAGCAGGTCAACCTGCCGAAAGGTTCGGCGGAGTTGCGGGCTCAACAGCAGGCAGCTCTGGGTGAGGCGACCCACCGTGCTGCCTCGGATCCTAAAATTGGTGAGTGCCTGGACGTGCTCGGGGAAGTCGCTTCATACCTCAGTGCGGAGCAGAAGGTTGTAGTGCGCGAAGCCCGCAAGGATTTTGACCGGGCAACGCGAATTCCGTCTGACTTTGTCCGCCGTCGTGAGGAAGCGCAAAGCCGCAGCTACCACGCTTGGGTGACTGCCCGGAAATCCGGTGATTTTGAAGAATTTCTTCCTCACTTGAAAAGCCAGCTGACCTTTGCGCATCTGGAGGCCGAATATCTGGAAGCTGAGGATCCCTACGATTACTGGATCGACCGCTTTGACCCTGGCATGACTGCAGATCGAATTCAGTCCCTGTTCACTCCACTGTTAAAGGAGCTAAAACCCCTCGTCGAAACCATCACCGGGGCTGATGTTGAACTGCCACAGGACACCTTTCGCGGATTCCCTGTCGATAGTCAGGAAACCTTTTTGCGGGAAGTGGTAAAATCCATGGGCTTCAATTTCGATCGCGGCCGCATCGATACAGCGGTTCACCCCTTTTGCAGCGGACACCCTCTGGACTGCCGAATGACCACCCGCTTCGATCCTGACAACCCCCTCGACTCCCTCTCCAGCGCGATGCACGAAACAGGGCACGGACTCTATGAACAAGGCTTGCCCGAAGATTGGCTCGACACCCCCATGGCCCAGGCCGTTGGCATGGCCGTGCACGAGTCCCAGGCCCGCCTGTGGGAGAACCAGATTGGCCGAAGCCGTCCCTTTTGGAAGCACTGGGAACCACGCTACCGGGAACTTTTCAGCAAACAGCTCAGTGCGGTCGACAGCGACACCCTTTACCGGACGGTCAATCGGGTCGCCCTGACGCCGATCCGGGTCGATGCAGACGAAGTGACCTACAACCTGCACATAATGCTGCGCTTCGAGCTCGAAAAACAGCTTTTTAGCGGAGAAATCAAAGCCGGTGAACTGCCGGAAGCCTGGAACGCGGCGTCGAAAAAATTCCTGGGCTTCGAACCCGCCAACCACAGCGAAGGCTGCCTGCAGGATGTGCACTGGGCAACTGGTGCCTTTGGCTATTTCCCCAGCTATTGCACCGGGAATATGATCGCCGCACAACTCTGGTATCAACTGAGGTCGGAATTGCCGAAACTCGACGAACAACTCGCCTCCGGCGACTGTAAGCCAATCCTGGAATGGCTGCGCCAAAAGGTTCATAACAAAGGTCGCCTGCACAGCACTCCTGAGCTCGTGCAGAAAATTTCCGGCGAGGAACTTTCACCGCGCTTTCTTGTCCGCTACCTGCAGGAGCGGTATTTGCCCCTTTACAGGGCATAAGGATTCCGCTTAAAACCACCGTTTTCCAATTTTACCACAGCCCTATGCGCAAGCTTGCCAAAACCGCACTTATTTCCATCGTTGCATGCCTTCCGACCCTTCCAGTGGCCGGGGAAGTGCTGACGATCACCAATTTGCCGGACGTTCGTCCCGGCCAAAACAACCGCACCAACTTCGCGTTTAACGAAGTGCGGACATTCGACCTCAAGGATTTCTTTCAGGTTTATCCGGAACCGGGACCTCGATTGACCATCGAATTCACCTCGCCGGTGCTGGACCAGGTACGCCAGATCGACCTGGCGGTCACTGGCGATGCTAGCGGAAACCCGATCAAGAACACCGAGTCGCCCAATCTACAGTCCATATGGACCTATCGGACCGTGGAAGGACAAAGCTACGACCATATTCTTGACGCACATCCTGACATTTTTGTCTGGGAGGACCACGAAGTCGTTTTCGAGCTCCATGCAGAAGATTCACCGATGACGGTCGCCAATTTTCTTAGCTATGTGAAGCGCGGCGACTTCGACCGGACGATCATCCACCGCCGGGTCAACAACCCAAATGTTCTGCAAGCAGGCGGATATCAGTTCAAAGATCACAACTTTCCGCAAGGAATCGTTCGCCGTACAAACATTCCCACGGAGCCGAACCTTGACAACATTGCAGGAACCCTGGCCATGGCGAACACCGGCCAACCGGATTCAGCAACGAGTCAGTTTTTCATTAATCTGAGCAACTCCGGACTGCCGAGAGAAGCCTATGCCTCCTTTGGGGAGCTGGTATCCGGCAATTTGGAAGTGCTTACAGACCTGGGTCGCGCCATCGTTGGCAGCATCACTAATTCACAGCCATCCTGGACCGATATCCCATTCTTCGCGCCCATGTATTACCTAAGTGATCCGCAGCGCAGTTTTGTGAAGTTTGAGCGCTTCAGTGCCAGCGAAGGAAGCACCGACGGAATCAGCCTCTCCTGGAGGTTTTTCGAGGAAGAGGTGGATGAGGACGACGAAGATGCTCCGGAGCCAATCGAGCCGGACCGCGACAGCTTCGACATCAGCATCGACAACGACGGCATCCTCAGTGTTCAGCGCAAAGACACCGGTTTTGCGACGCTGATCGTTACGGCTTCCTACCAAGGCCAGGAACGCGAGTTCTTCTGGAGCCTCGCCGCCTACAATCCCGAAGTCGGGCGCCACGTCGACCCCTCCATTGAGGCCTTTCCCGGCAATCTCTACACGCACAGCGTGATGGGCACCTTTTTTGATATCCATTCCCCTTACCTCTACCATGAATCCCTGGGCAATATCTGGATCAGCCGTCTGAGACCGGATGGCCAGAGCATCATTGGTTCCAATCGAGTTTACATTAAGGACAACATCCTGGGATGGCTCTATGGCTCCAATGCCGCCACCCTGACCTCCGCTCGTCCGCCCTGGCCCTGGCTTTACAGTATTGAAAACGATGCCTGGGTCTATCATGTGGTCGAATCCACTCCGGATAACCGCTTTTTCTGGGACACCCGGACCGAGGAATGGTTTAGCCACCGCTGGGATGGTAGCACCGGTGAATGGGTTGTATTTCGTTGGGACAGCGACAGCGAATCCTGGTATGCCGATCCGGACTTCTTTGAACAGGATTGAGGAAGCGTCCACAAACCGATTCCGCCATGTTTGAATTCCCACGTCCCGAGCGCCTCTACAAGGCCTACATTTTCGACTGCGATGGCACCCTCGCCCACTCCATGCCTCTGCACTTGGATGCCTGGAATTATGGACTGAAAACTGCCGGTGCACCCTTCCAGCTGAAGGGTGAAAACTTCCTTCAGGTGGCAGGCATGTCTATGTCGCAGACCATTGTTCACTGGAATGAGGAACACCAACTGGCCATGAAACCCGAAACTGTTATCGAGGCCAAAATGGATTATTTCCACAACAATCTCGATGACATAGTGGGGCTGGAGCCCGTCATTGAATTCGCCCGCGAATGCCTGGCCAAAGGTGCAGCCCTGAGCGTCGCCTCCGGTGGCTCGCGCCCGGATGTCATCGACACCCTGCGCAGAATCGGTGTGCTTGAGCTGTTTCCGGTGGTTGTGACCGCGGACGATGTGGCCCGCGCCAAACCACACCCGGACCTGTTCCTCAAAGCAGCTGAAGAAATGGGCATTGAACCCGCAGACTGCCTGGTCATCGAAGACAGCCCGCTCGGCGTCGAAGGCGCAAAACGTGCCGGCATGGATGCGGTACTGATTCCATCCTTGATTTAGGCCGGCCTTTGTTTTCGCTCTGAGCATCATGCGCTATTTCAGTCGCGAGTACTCCGTCGACTATGCGAACTACCGGTTCGCCTACGGGAATTTCTGCGAACTGGAAGCTGGCGACTCCATCGACCCAATTTACGCTCATGGATATCTGCCTTATTCCGCTGAGCCGGAAGACCCGCGTTCGCTCTTTTACATGGCCCGCAGCCTGCGTTTGCCACTGCCCGGGCTCCAGTTGAGCAAGAAACGCCGCTACCTGCAGCGGCAGGCTCCGATGACAGCACTAAAGCGTCGGGTTTACGATCGTGACGGACTCATGGAGCTGTGCGATTCAGCCTGGATTCACCAAGTCACCGATTGGATGGTAACCCGATTCGGCGCGGCCTATTTGTCCGAAGATCGACTCCGCTATATTTTGTCCAAACCCTTTGCCAACACACTTTTGGCTTGGGAGGACGACAACCAATCGGTCGCCTGGGCCCTCATTTGTCGCGGTCAGC
>JAFIGG010000036.1 GCA_020831485.1 Opitutales bacterium | reverse complement strand
AAATGGCGCCATTTGCCGTCGGCGAGGTCGCTGTTGTAGTAGGCGGTGATCGCGTTCAGCTCGTCCTCGGCCGCGCGGGCGAGGGCGCCGAACTGGCGGGCGCGCGGTGGGTTGCTGTTGAAAAAGCGGTGGTATTGCTCGATGCCAAAGTAGCGCTGATTGGCCAGCGCTGAGCCACGGACCGGATAGTAGACCAATTGGAAAAAGGCATCCTGCAGTTCCTCCGGAACGGCCTCCCAGAGCTCCTTGGCGTCTTCAGACATCTGCTCAAAGGCCAGCAGGCGCTCGCGGGTTTCGTCGTTGCTCAGCGGGCTTTGGGCAAAGCGCCCGTGCGGCAAATACCATTGCAGGTGCTCGGGGCGGCGCTTGTGGTTCCACTTGAAATAATCGCTCATCACCCCGGCAATTGCATCCGCGTGTTCTGTGCCAAACTCCCGGGCGGCCCATTGCGACAGGAAATCGGGCAGGGTGTCCAGATTCCAGCGGTCGATATCCCAGGCCATTTGCAGAAACAGGTCGGTGCCGATTTCGGAGTTTTTCATGTCGCCCACATTGAGCATCCACAAGTCGCGGGCACCGTAATCGTAGGCTTTGTTCATCTCATACCAGACCAGCGAGGGTGGGGTGGTGTAGAGCCAGAGGTAGGCAAAAGGCGCGCCCAGATAGGAGATGTGGTAATAGATGCCGGAGCCGCCCGCACGTGCGCGTTCGGTTTCGTCCGGCAGGTAGCGGATGTAGCCGTGATTGTCGTTGGGCCAGACGATGGTGACGTCGTCCGGAACATTCAAACCGCCGTGGTAAAGGTCGAGGACCTCCTTGTAAGGGTTGAACATTTGCGGGACTTCTTCCAGCGGGGCATCGACATAGCGCTCGATCATGGCGCGCTGATCAGCGAAAATCTGTTCCAGCAGTTCGATGCGCTGTTCGTCGCTGTCCGCTCCCACCATGCCGCTGTCGTGGATGCCGCGCATGCCGATGGTATAGATGTTCTCGAAGTCCGCATTTTCTTCAACCCGCTGGCGCCAGTATTCGCGCACGCCTTCGCGGTTGGTGACATAATTGTAGTCGGCATGCGGCTCGGTCCATTCCGTGACATTGTTGCGCAGCATCGGCTCGGCGTGGGAGGAGCCCATGACGATTGCATAGCGCTCGGCAAGGTATTTGTTTTCTGGATAAATATTGAAAGCCTTGGTCACCTCATGCATGGCCGGCCAGAGCGTGTTGGCTTTCAGCCGCAGCATCAGTTCGAAGACACGCTTGTAGGTCTTGGGGCCGATGTCGCCCAGTTCCGGGTCATAGGTCCGCATCGCCCAGGGGTGCAGTTTCCAATCCTCATCGTTGATGAAGAAGCCCCGGTATTTGACCGAAGGGGGGCCGTGGATCTGGGTATCTCCTGCAAGGTAGAGGGCTTCCGCTTTTCCCGGGGTTACATCCGCCCACCAGTACCAGGGAGAAACGCCGATCGCCTTCGACAGTTCGTAGACCCCATAAGCCGTGCCGCGACGGTCGCTGCCGATGACGACAAAACCCTTATCCACGCCGGGAAGGGGAGCCTCTACCGTTTGCAAAAGAAAGGTTTCCCACTGGTCCTCGACTTTGGACAGGTCAATTTTTTCGGCTTCGACCAGAGCATCGATCCAGGCACTCTGACCGACAGTTCCCACGAGGACGACGGCGCCTTCAATGCCCTCCGTGGAGCTTTGCACCCGTGGCCGCTGGTCGGTAACTCGCTCCACATCTTTGGCGAGGTCCTTGACCGCAATTTCAATCACGCTGTGTTCACTGTCTTCGAAGACGAGGGTGGCGGCCTTTTCACCGGAGACCAGCGCGAAGGCGGATTCGGTGGCTTTCGTGTGAACCCAGTTTGTGTTCTGAGCAAACAGGGATACAGGAATGAGGAGAAAGAAAGGGGTAATGCTGCGTATTAGGGATAGCATCCAAGTAGTTTTGCAAAAGGAGTAGAGCTTTCCAATGAAGGGGGGAGATGACAGTCAGACAATGTTTGTGGCGGACGGGCGACAGCCCTTCGCCAGGGTGTAACTGGCGTTCTTCGCGAAGCGTTTCCGCCCATCCGCCATGGGATTCTGCAATTCGGTGCTTTGGACTATGCTTCTAGTTGACTGCCACCGAATAAAGGTCTATAACGCTGATAGTTTGCAGGCGCATCATTAGCAGCGCTTGCTTTTTTACTCTTACCCCAAAAGATCATGTTCAACAAACGCTCAACCGATATCGCGGTTCTGGGTGCGGGGCCTGTCGGCCTTGCCGCTTCCCATGGGCTGCTTGCCAACGGAGTGGAACACTGTCTGTTTGAACAGGCGGGAGGCGTGCATTCCCATAGCTACGCACTGGCCTTGCATCCGAATACGATGGAACGCCTGCATGGATTGGGTTTGAGCGAGCGGATACTTGCGCATGCTTTAAGGGTGGAGCGGATTGCAGTCTACGATCGGGAAGAACGTAAGCTGGAGCTGAATTGTTCTCAAATGGCTGTTGATTACCCTTTTATCACCGTGATTGGACAGAATCACCTCGAAGAGATTCTGGCGACTGCTCTGGAGCAGCGTCGCCACGCACCGCTTTGGCACCATCGGGGGCGGCTGGGGCCCGATTTTTTGGACAGCATGCGCTTGGAGGTAGACCGGCTGTATACGGGTATAACCGGTTACGCAGTTGCCCATTGGGCAACACAGGTTGATAAGACCTACAATTATGACCTGAATTATGTATTGGGCACCGATGGCCTTGAGTCTTCGGTGCGGCGGCTGCTGGGCGCTGAGTTTTATGAACAGGGTCCGGCTCAGGAATATGCGGTGTTTGAGTTCAAGGTGGATGGTGAACTGCCGCAGGAGTTACGATTGATTCTGGCGGATGATAAGACCCACGTGTTTTGGCCGATGCCGGATGGTTATTGTCGCTGGAGCTTTCAGGTGCCCTCAGGCCATCTGCTGCGGGGCCAGCGGGAAGGGACGCAGTCCTTGGTCCAGCAAGGGCCTTATTCTTATCCATTATTGGATTCCAAGCATTTGGCTGCTCTACTGGATGAGAACGCTCCATGGTTCAAGCTCAAGCCTGGGCAGATTCGCTGGCGCACAGTTGTCAGGTTTCAAAACCGGCTGGCGGACCGTTTCGGGGCCGGTCGTCTGTGGATTGCCGGGGATGCGGCTCACACTGGGCCGCCGGCAGGTATGTTGAGCATGAACAATGGCATTTGTGCGGCACTCGATTGGGTGGATTGTCTGGTGCGCGGACGCGACGCGACGGAGCGCGAAACAGCCATGGCGGAGTGTGCGGAAAAATGGCGCGAACGCTGGCTGCGCAGCTTTCTGCTGGAAACAGTTGTAAAGCGTAGAAACCGGCTGTTCAGCTGGCTTGGCGAACACATGCACCAGCTTGCGGGAAATATACCGTTGGCTCCGGAACAGGTGTTGGAACTCCTGGAGGGTGCCGAGCTTCCCGATTGAACCGGACTTGTAATCACCTCTTAACATTTGCAAAAGTCGGAGTATTTTCAGATATTACCTGAATGGATTGTACCCCTAATCGATCAGATGAAAGCAATCGTTTAAATGCCCTGCGGCGTTATCAGATTCTGGATACGCCGGTGGAGCAGGATTTTGATGATTTTACGGCCTTGGTTGCCCAGATATGCAAGGCCCCGATTGCCGTGATCAACCTGATTGACGAGGATCGTCAGTGGTTCAAATCTGAGCGTGGTCTTGGGGTTCGTGAGACACCTTTGGACGTCTCAATATGCCGGCATGCGATTTTGCAGAAGGGTTTGTTTGTGGTTCCTGATACGCGGGAGGACGATCGTTTTAAGAACAATCCGCTGGTGACCGGGGAACCCCACTTGAGGTTCTATGCGGGTGCGCTTCTTGAGTCGTCCGACGGTTACCCGCTCGGGACCCTCTGTGTGCTTGACTACAAGCCGCGCAACCTGACTGAAAGTGAAGGACAGGCTCTGGAGGTATTGGCTCGCCAAGTTATGACCGCCATGGAGTTGCGTTTGAAAATGCGTGAGTTGGAGGCCAGAAACGAGGAGTTGGAGTCTGCGCTTCAGCAGATCAACACACTGGAGGGACTCCTTTCAATCTGTGCGGAATGTAAAAAAATCCGCAACGACAAGGATGAGTGGATCCCGGTGGAATCCTTCATGGAAGAGCGCACTGAGGCTCGCTTCTCGCATGGACTTTGCCCCGTTTGCAGTCAGGAATTTCTCGACCAGCTCGAGAAAATGAAATAGAATCTGTAGATACTATGAAAGTTGAGAAATGGATTCTTTCAGTGCTCTTGGGGGCAATTGTTATCCTCGGAGTCGTTGTCACCTTGCAGATCAACCGTTTGCAGACCGTTGTTGCCGATGCGGCGCAGAGCGACTACGAACTGGCAATTGGCATGAACCAGCTGCAGACGTGGATGGATAAGCTCTATTTTTCGGGCACTGCCGAGAACTGGCCGCTGGCCGATTTTTATCTGCACGAAATTGAGGAAACAGCCGAGGCCATGATGATGGCCAATCTGGTTAAAAACGAGCAACCCCTGACTCCGCTTATCGAATCGATGATGATGCCGGTCGTTGACGACCTGGAGGCAGTCGTCGATGCGGCAGATGCGGAAGGCTTTTTGCGGCACTACGACATGCTTATCAACGCTTGCAATGCCTGCCATGCCAATACCGGCTATGGTTACATTCAGATGCAGCGCCCGGAGCGCCCCGCATTCAGCAATCAGCGATTTGAACCCTGAGCCTTGAGCCAACCATGCCCTGGATTAAGGTCAGTCTGATCTGGTTGACGATTCTGGTGCTTGCTATTGTGAACGGTATCTTTCGCGAGGCCGTTCTGGACCGCTATTTGAGTTCGGTGACCAGTCTCCTCTTGAGTGGCCTTCTGCTCTCAATTTTCATCCTGTTAATTGCCTATTGGACGCTGCCCTGGTGTGGCCAATTGAGTCGGGTCAACCGCTGGCGGATCGGTTGCTACTGGCTGGCGCTGACGGTGGTTTTTGAATTCACTTTCGGCCGACTGGTAGCACAGAAACCCTGGCCCGAATTGCTAGCCCAGTATCGCTTTGAAGGCGGAAATATCTGGCCCCTGGTTCTTTTGGTGGTCCTGCTTGCTCCCCAGTTGAGGAGAGGTCCCGTGCAATCCGCTTAAAGCGGTTGTCCGACAGGCCACGGTTTCCATTCTCAATTGTTCGATTCTGGAAGAAGGCCGTATCGGCAGCCTGAGGGGGGGGGCGTGAACTTGCAGAGTCTGGCTTTTTAAAGGTGGAGGCTTTTCTGCGAGTCTGATAACGAATGCCCTTTATGTTAAGCACAAGTCGATTAAACTCACCGCTCTGGATTCGGAGTTTTGGGAGACGGGCAGTATGACGAGTCTGCTCTTCGGTTTTCTGACGGCGGTGGGCTTTGGTGCCGGCGATTTTTTTGGCGGTCTGGCTTCCCGTCGCTTGCCGGTGTTGACGGCTGCACTGTATTCGCAGTTTTTTGCTGCGATTTTTTTGTTTTTGATCGCCTTGCTTTGGGGAGGTCCGGTAGGCGGCGGAGACCTGCTCTGGTCCGCTGCGGCAGGGATTATGGGCGGGTTGGCCATTGTGCGCTACTACCGTGGCCTTGCCTGCGGAATTATGGGCTGGGTCGCAGCATTGGTCGGGATGTTGTCCGCTCTGGTTCCCTTTGTGGTGGGGGTTGGCCTGGGCGAGCGGCCCACATTGCTAGCAGCTTTTGGCGTCTTTACGGTCGTTGGCTCGCTGATCTTCGTGACCCGGAAGCGGGGGCAGAAGTTGCGCAGCATGCCGGTCAAAGGGCTGGCGGACAGCCTCTTTGCAGGGGTCTGTTTTGGCTTTTCATTTATTTTTCTGGGTCAGAGCGAGGCCGAGAATCCACTTTGGCCGGTCTCTGTGTTGCTGGCCGCTTCGATTTTGCCCGTTCTGTTTTCCCAGTTGCGGTCCCGTCTGTTTCCGCGCCTATGCATTTCCAGTCTTGCTCCACTGTTTGCAGCCGGCCTCGGTCAGGGCTTTGGCTTTCTGGCTTTTGCCCTGGCTGTGCGTGATGGCCTTGTGTCCGTCGTTTCCGTGGCCGGGGCTCTTTCACCTCTGCTGACGGCACTGCTGGCCCGTTGCTTTCTCAGCGAAATCCTCAGCCGCCGCCAGACCATCGGCCTGGTTGTCGCGATGGCCGGGATTGTGTTGTTGGTGCTTGGTTCGTAGTTTCGGATTGTAACTTACAGTGGGCATTTGGCGGCCCTTCAATGGATCGATGGTGGAGGGCCCCGATCCATCTAGGCTCTGTTCTGGTTTTCTGTGCAATCTGCGGAAATTGATCTGATTGCATGAACTTTTAGTCAAAACCGTGGACTCAGGTAAGCTTGGGGTAGTAAAATAGCCAGAATCTTTCTCATAATTACGACGTCTCATGCAAAGCAATCCTAACACAGAACTTGCGATCGAAGCCCACGGTCTGATTAAACATTTTGGCGGGACCAAAGCGGTCAACGGCGTAGACTTGTTGGTGCCCAGAGGCATGGTTTACGGAGTCCTGGGCCCGAATGGAGCGGGTAAGACGACGACGATACGCATGCTCTCAACTTTGCTGAAGCCCGATGGCGGCCATGCCTGGGTGATGGGGCATGACCTTGTCCGGGACGTTGGTGCGGTGCGCGGCTGTGTGAGCCTCACTGGGCAGTATGCGTCGGTCGATGAGGACCTGACCGGACGAGAGAACCTGGTTTTGTTGGCGCGCCTGCTCGGCTATTCAAGAAGGGCCTCGAAGGAGCGTTCGGCGGAACTTCTGGAGGCCTTCGACTTGGCGGACGCAGCCCGTCGCCAGGTGCGGACTTATTCGGGAGGTATGCGTCGGCGTCTGGACATTGCCGCGAGCATTGTGGTGACGCCGGACCTGATTTTTCTGGATGAGCCGACCACCGGTCTCGATCCGCGTAGCCGCAATCAGGTGTGGGACATTGTTCGCGCTCTGGTGGCCGGAGGCACAACAGTTCTGTTGACCACTCAGTATCTGGACGAAGCGGATCAATTGGCCGACCGAATCGCGGTGATTGATCACGGCAAGGTGATTGCCGAGGGCACGGGCGGCGAGTTGAAAGCCTCGGTTGGCAGCGGAGCTCTGCACCTGCGCCTGAAGAACCCGGCGCTGCTCTTGCAGGCGGAGGGGATCCTGACGGCCGTGCTGAATGCGCCGGTGGTTGCGGAGGCAGATCCCGCAACCTTGATGGCGCGTTTGGCAGATACTTCAAAAGCGACGGACGCGTTGGCTGCTTTGAGTCAGGCGGGGATTGAGTTGGAGCAATTTTCTCTGGGCCAGCCGAGCCTGGATGAGGTCTTTCTGGCGCTCACAGGGCATCCTGCTGAGAGCGAAGAAAAGATTGGAGAACAGCAATGAATGTAAGTCCTGATCGCCCTTCACGGTTTGCCTCCAACGAGGCCTTGAACCGTGCACTGTCCACGCGGCTTCGACCTGGCCAAGCCAGCGCTTGGACCGCTTCGCTTGCCTTCGCATGGAGAGGGGTTCTCAAAATTAAACACATCCCGGAGCAGTTGATTGATGTCACAATGACTCCCATCCTGTTTACCCTGATGTTTACCTACCTGTTTGGGGGTGCATTGGCGGGTTCGCCGACAGAGTACCTGCAGTTTCTACTTCCGGGTATTCTGGTGATGACGGTTTTGTTCAGCACGGTATACTCCGGCGTGACCATCAACACGGATGTGACCAAAGGGGTGTCGGATCGCTTTCGATCGCTGCCCGTTTGGTCCTCGGCCCCTCTTGTAGGATCGGTGCTGGCCGATTCCGTGCGCTATCTGATGGCTGCTCTGGTGGGTTTGTCTTTTGGTATGCTGCTTGGCTTTCGCCCGGAAGGTGGCGTGATTGGAGTCGTCGCGGGATTGTCTTTGCTTCTGGTGTTCGCCTTTTCGCTGTCATGGGTGTTCACGACGATGGGCTTGTGGATGAAAACTCCCAACGCAGTGATGAATTTGGGATTCATGGCGATGTTTCCCTTGACCTTTATGAGCAACGTTTTTGTAGAGCCGGAGACAATGCCCGGGTGGCTGGAGTGGTGGGTGAATGTCAACCCAGTCTCCTCTCTGGCCACGGCAATGCGGGCGTTCATGCATGGCACCTTTAACCTGGGGCAAGTGATTACAGTATTGCTCGCATCCGCGGCGTTCACCGGGGTTTTCGCACCGCTTACGCTCTATCTCTACCGGAATAAGGTATGACCGAAGAGCTGTCGCATCTTCGCTACGAGTGAATAGAATCAAATACGGCTGGACCAAAGACCCCGGTAATGGCTGCGACAAGCAAAGGCCAGAAAGAGGTTCGCCGCCAAAAGAGGCCCATCAGTTTCATGAAGAAGGAGTTGGCCTTGCAGGTCATGCGCCAGGTGAGTTTGGTTGTGCCGTTCGTCGGTTGAAGAACGAATTCAGAATAACATATCTACTCATCGTTCATTTCCTTTCGAATCGGACTTGGGTTGTTTTTTGAATCGGTCTAAGGTCAACGGCCGCCTTCAGGCTGCCGTCCATGTAAAAGGGAACGGATGTGTGCTCATGCACTATCTTCCAGGTCCCGTTTGCCTTTCTAAAGCACGTCGTTGAGCGAACCCAGATATCGGTGAAGCTGCCATCAGTCCTTTGGCCTTTAAGGTGATTCAGCGAGTGGCAGATTGCCAAGCCATTGTCGGTGTGGATTCGAAGGTTTTGCACCTCGTAGTCAATCGGCCCCGAGAAGGATGCAAACCAGTCTATCAGTTCATTCTTGGTTACGGCTGCCGGGCCCTCATACTGCAGGGGAGGTGCAATCTCGAACAATACGACGTCCTTTCGATCGAAGATGGAAATGGCTGCCTCAGCATCCTTGTTGCGAATGGCATTGGCCTGGATTTCGATAAGTTCGCGGACCTGTTCTTCTTCAGTAGTTAACAGCGAGTGTTGAGAGACCATTGTTAGTTAGTTGGAGGTTTGACTCATCGGTTCCCGGGAAATGGGATTTTTTTACTTATTTTCCACATCTGCAACCGGATGTATCCTCTTCCGATTCGTATTGGTCATGCAGTTTGACCCAGTCCATGGTGCTCCGCTCGTTTCGGCCTTTGGGTGTCAGGTCGAGGAAGTTGTGAGTGGTGCAGAGGCTGTCGACGCCACGCGCGTAGCAGGAATAGGTGTGGTAAATCGCTCCGTCCGAGTCCTTGAAGAAGACGCTGATGCCGTGGTGTTCTCCCCCGGAATCGGCAGCGTCGATTTCCTCGTAGTTATAGAGTGCCTTGCTTTGTCTCTCCGGATCCGCTGAAGCATGAAAGTCGAAATTGAAATCGCTGTCATGAGAGGACACCCATTTGAATTTCCAGCCCATGCGTTTCTTGAAGGGCAGGAATTCCGCGAGCGGCGCACGTGAGACTGCGAGCAGGGTGACGTCGTGGTGGGCAAGGTGAAGGTTGGCTCCGTCAAAGTGATCGGACAAAAAGGAACAGCCGTCACAGCCCTCTTTCCAGCCAGGGCCAAACATGAAGTGGTAGATAATCAACTGACTGCGTCCCCCGAAAAGCTCGGCGAGGGTCTGGCGGCCAAGTGTCGTTTCAAACACGTAGGTTTTATCGACCTTTGTCCACGGCAGCTTTCTGCGTTCGGTGCTCAATTCATCATTGAGGCGTGTGACCTGCCTTTCTTTTTCGAGCAGTCGTCGACGTGCTTCCAGCCATTCTTCGCTGGAGACAACTGGGTGGCTTTTGAGTTCTGAGAGAGTCGGTGGTTGAGAGACAGACATCGCATTGTTCGGGTTAGTTTTTAACGTGGGACTCCGGGAGACTGAAGAGGCTGGTGATGTAGTTGCGGATGTGATTGAAATTGTGGGCGACGAGCTTTGGGTCGTCACAGGTTTTGCCGACCAGCAGTGAGCCTTGCCAGAGACTGTTGAGCATCCAGGCGATCTGTTGTGGGTCGAAGTCTACTTTGGGCGGGTGCAGATCTTTTGCCTGTTGGAGCAGTTGTGCGACCAGGCCGGTCCAGCCTTGGAGACTGCCGCTGCAGGTGGCCCGCATGCGCTCATTGTTGCCAGCCATTTCCTGGGAAACCATGCCCAGCAGGCAGACGATCAGACCGTCGGGGGGTTGCTGGACGCTTTCGATGAGACCGTCGATAAGGCGGTTGAGCCGCACCAGCGGGTCGTCCTCAGGCATGCCCATGTCGGCCATGTAGCCGGCAACCCGGTTTTGGCACCATTTGCCAATGGCGGCTTCGGCAATCAACTCTTTGGTCTTAAAATAGTGGAAAAAGGCCCCTTTGGTCACTGCCGCTTCCGCGCAGATCTGGTCGACGGTTGTGGCTGTGTAGCCCTGCTGGCGCATGAGCCGGATGGTTGCGTCCAGCAGTTTTTCCCGGGTGGGCGGTGTGGATTTTTTTGAGCGGAGTGACATACAAACTGGTTGGTATGTTTTTGGTTGGAGGTTTTTTTGTCAATATATAAATCCAAGGGGTGAAGCGATCCGCGCACTCGAATTGAGTAGGGGGTTTGCTTCGCCTGAACTCGGGTCTCTGAATGCTTCCTGGGGGATACCGCTCGGTTGTTGGTCGTGAGGTTGAGTAAAATTGGAATAAAATGTGAAGTTAAGGTCTGAAATTTGACACTCATAGCCTTTGGTATTCCTTTGTTGGAGTCTTCCTGACAAAACCACTAACCCCGTATCAAAGGATTATATCATGTTGGTCTGGACCCTCACTTTTCTCATCGTAGCACTGATTGCAGGTGCACTCGGATTCACTGGCATAGCTGGCGCAGCTGCCGGAATTGCTCAAATCATATTTTTTATCTTCCTGGTGCTGCTATTAATCTCAGTAGTTGCCGGCGCTACTCGTGGGCGTCGCCCTCCTGTTTGAGGGTTGCTGCTGCGAGCTATTCAAAGAAACACCTATCGATTATTGATACTATGAAAAACAAACTGATTATTTCATCAATCTTACTGGCATTTGGTCTCGGCTGGGTTGCTTGCTCCGATGAGTCCCGCGACGACGTGGCCGACGGCTACGAAGCGGCTGCTTCTCAAGTTCGGGACGCAAGTGAGGAGACTCGTATCTGGTTCTCTGACACCTGGAGCCATGTTGCAGAGTTCAGCTCTGATCAAAGCGACCGCTTTGTTGAGACCATGGGCAACGCCTATGATGCTGTTAAGTCCAGGGGCAAAGATGTTATCGAAAACAACGATGACGTCACCGACGAAGCTGCTGAACGCTTCCGCGAAGCAGGCCGGGCCCTTGAAGAACAACTCGACCGTGCCGCTGACGCCGGATCCGATGGTTGGGATGCCGCCAAGGAAGGCGTGGAAGAGGCCTGGAAGGACCTGCAAGAAGCGTACAAAGATCTGGGAGACGATTGATCTCCTCGAATTGGATTTAAAAATGAATACAGACATTATTAAAGGCAAATGGAAGCAGCTGAAGGGCAGTGCCCAGAAGACCTGGGGCAAGCTGACTGAAGACGACCTCAGCCAAATTGAGGGCGAAGAGGAGCGTCTGGTCGGTGTTGTGCAGGAGCGTTATGGCCTGACCCGTGAAGCTGCCAAAAAGCAAGTAGACGAATGGCTTAGTAAGCAGGGTAAGTCCTGATATTGAGACCACTTGAAACTATCTCTCAACGGACCGGGGTGCAGTATTGTGCCCCGGTCCGTCCTTTTTAGATTGCGGATTTCAGGAAAAGGTATCGACAGCCTCGTTTGGCAAGGCTTAAAAGGGCGATGACGATTGAACGGATTATCACTCACCCCGGTGGGGCTCACAAGGATGATTTCCTCGCATGCTCGGTGCTGCTGGCATTGCACCCTGTTGCTGTTTTTCGCCAGGAACCGGAGCCGGGGGACCTGGCAGATGCCGCGGTGGCAGTGGTGGACGTGGGGAATTCACACGATCCGAAGCTGCACAATTTCGATCATCACCAGTTTTCCAAAGACGAGACGCCGACCTGTGCCCTGTCGTTGGTTCTGCAGCACCTGGGGGTTTACCAGGATGCGCTGAAATTCTGTGACTGGTTGGAGCCGGCAGAGTGGTTTGATTGCCGTGGGCCGGTGGCGACCGCGGAATGGATGGGGGTTGAGCGCGATGCGTTGACCCGTCTGAATTCACCAATTGATGTGACCTTACTGCGCCGCTTTGCGTTGCACACCGAACTGCTCCCGGGCAATCCATTGTGGGAGGTGATGCGCATGATCGGCGAAGACCTTCTGGATTACATTCGCAATTTGCGCCAGCGTCTCGACTTCATTGCAGCCCATGCGCAGATCTGGAGTTTGAATCATGTCGGAGGGTCATTCCAGGTGCTTTTCATGCCGAGAACGGATCCATTGCCCAATGAGCCTTCCATGGGCTTGGGCCGATTCATCGAAAGTCAGGGACTGGACGGGGTGGTGGGCATGATCTACCCGGATCGTCGTGGAGACGGCTATGGACTGTCCCGTTACAACGATGACCTGCGGCTCGATTTTCGGCGCATCAATCAGGAAGCGGATGTCCATTTCGCCCACAAGCAGGGCTTTGTCGCGAAGTCCAGTGCTACCGAACTTAAGCGTTTGAAGGAGCTGATGACGACCGCGTGGGCTGGCGGAGGTAGTGCCAGTTCATCGACTTTAGTCCCCTTCGAATAAGGCCGAGACATTCCTTTCCCAGCTGAAGGCATCGCGCACCCAGGCCTTGCCAACCGAGCCCATTTGCCGCGCCAGCCGGGGATTCTGTTTGAGTGCGAGCATCGCCTGGGCCAAGCCATTGGCGTCTTCAGCACGCACGAGAAAGCCGCTCTTGCCCGGCAACAGAGCTTCCGGAGTGCCACCGGATTGGTTGGCGATCACGGGCAGGCCAACCGCAGCGGCTTCCAGCAGCACAAGCCCGAGGCCTTCAACGCTGTGGCGGTGCTGACTGGAGGGTAGGATCAGTGCGTGGGAGCGCTGGTAACAGGACTTGAGTTCCTTTTCAGAGACGATGCCCCAATGCTCCCAATTGAGGGCATGGCGCCTTGTGTAGCGCGTCAGGCGTTTCAGATAGCGCTGGCGGGTGGTGGGTCCGATTGTAAGCAGGCGGCATTCATCCTGATCCTCTTCAGGGAAATAGCGCAGGGCTTCGAGGATGCGGTGAGGGCCTTTGCGTGGGTGCATGCGCCCGACGAACAGAAAGGTGAAGGGCGTGTCGGTGGGAAACTCCGGTTGCAGCTCAAACAGCGGTTCCGGCGGGGCACCGGGCACGCGTCTGCAACGATCCGGATCGGTGGCCGGGAATCGGTGCAGGAGCTCCCTGCGCACGTAGTCCGAAACAACGCCGATGCGGTCTGCCTCAGTGAGCAAGCGCTGAAAGCGGCGCCTTCGCCAGGGAGCTTTGGATAGCAGGAAGAGTTCGGAACCGTGCAGTGTCAGGACCAATTTGTCCGGCTTGGGCAGCTTTAGCTGGCGTGCGTACATCCAAGTTCGAATAGGGCCGGGCTCGGGCAGGTAGACCGTGTGCCGGTCCCAGTCCTTCCGGCTGCGAATGGCTTTGGCAAGCTTCAGGCGGCAGGGCCAGTCCTGACTTCCGCGCAGTGCCAGCGGATGAATGTCAAAGGGAAAAGCCGCCTCGGCCAATCCGGGTTTATCCGGTGCCCAGACTTCAACAGCGTGACCCCTTGCGGCTGCGGCGCGGGCCGTGGATTCCGCATAGGTTGCGATGCCTCCGCGGCTGGGAAAAAATTCATGAGTCAGTAAGCGGATGGAGCGAGGGTTTGCCATCGGATTTACCGGGCCTCCTCGTCCGCTGTCGGATAGATGGCGCGGATCCAGTCGGGAATGCGCATGGGCCGACCTTCTTTATTGACCAGTGCATGCACGGTATGGCCCTTGCAGACCGGTTTGCGGCTGTCGGCATGGACGATGCTCACGGGAAAGCGCATGCGGGTGTGGCCGACAGTTTCACCCCAAAGTGTCATTTCGAGCAGGTCGTCGTACTGTGCCCGCCCCTGATAGCGCACGTAGGCCTCGATAAGCGGCAGGAAGACCCCTTTCGATTCCCACTCGGTGTAAGGCATGCCAACCGCCCGGGATAACTCGGAGCGCCCGACTTCGAACCATTCCAACGCGCGTGCGTTGTAGAAGGTGCCCATCTGGTCTGTTTCCGCATAGCGTACCCTGAAGGTAAAGCTGTGGGACTGCGTGGGCATCGGCTTTGGATCAGACCTTCTTGAAAACCAGCGAGGCGTTGGTGCCGCCAAAGCCGAAGCTGTTGCTGATTACGCAGTTTAATTTACGGTCTTCGCTTACGCGGATAATCGGAAAGCCTTCTGCCTCAGGGTCGAGCTGTTGAATATGGGCGCTGCCGGCAATAAAGCCCTCGCGCATCATCAACAGGCTGTAGATGGCTTCCTGGGCGCCTGTGGCGCCCAAGCTGTGGCCGGTGAGGCTCTTGGTCGAGCTGATCGGCGGAACATCGTTACCGAAAACATTGCGCAGGGCCTTGAGCTCAGTGATGTCTCCCGCAGGCGTGCTGGTGCCGTGGGCGTTGACGTAGTCAACCGGGCCATCGACGTCTGCAAGAGCCATTTTCATGCAGCGAACCGCACCTTCTCCAGACGGAGCGACCATATCCGCGCCGTCGGAATTGGCTCCATAGCCGACCAGTTCGGCGTAAATATTGGCACCACGCGCTTTGGCGTGCTCGTATTCTTCGAGCACCAGCATGGCGCCGCCGCCTGCGGCAACGAATCCATCCCGGGTTGCATCAAAGGCACGACTGGCGCTTGCCGGTGTGTCGTTGTATTTGCTCGAAAGGGCACCCATCGCGTCAAAGAAGGCTGTAAGCTCCAGACTTTCTTCCTCGCCGCCACCCGCAAAGACCACGTCCTGGTTGCCCCAGGCGATCTGTTCCGCAGCCGAACCGATGCAGTGGGCACTGGTCGCGCAGGCGGAAGTGATGCTGTAGTTGATGCCCTTGATCCCAAAGGCTGTCGCCAAATTGGCGGAAACGGTGCTGGACATGATGCGCGGCACGCGAAAAGCACCCATGCGGCGAACACCTTTTTCGCGCAGCAGGTCCATACCCTCGGTCTGATTGAAAGGCGATCCACCGCCTGAGCCAGCGATCAGACCCGTGCGAGGGTCGCTGAGCGTGTTTTCGTCGATACCGCTGTCGGCAATGGCTTGAACCATAGACAGGTAAGCATAAACCGCAGAGTCACCCATGAAACGGGCGAGTTTGCGGTCCACTTGGGCCAGCAAGGCATCGCGATCTTTGATCGTGCCCGCTATTTGGCTCCGAAGTTTGGCTTCCGCATAGGCGGCTTTGGCTTCAATTCCAGAGGTACTGTTGCGCAGGGCTTCCAATACGGTTTTGCTGTCATTTCCAATGCAGGAGATGATGCCCACGCCGGTGACTACTACACGTCGTTTCATGAATAGTGATGGAAGAATGTTTTTGAGCCGTGGCTGGCTTAGAAGGAAACCTCGCCGAACAAGCCGACCCGCAGACCATTTGCGATATAGATCTCCTTGCCGTCAACGGAAACCGTTCCATCGGCGATGGCCAATTTCAATTTTCCGGACAAAAGGCGCTTGATATCGAGTTTGTAGGAGACGAGCTGGTTCTCTGGCAGGATCTGGCCTGTGAACTTGACTTCGTTGACGCCCAGAGCCCGGCCTTTGCCTATATGGCCGCACCAGGTAATATAAAATCCGACCAATTGCCAGAGCGCATCCAGCCCAAGGCAGCCAGGCATAACCGGATCGTCCTGAAAATGGCAGGCAAAGAACCAGAGGTTGGGTTTCACGTCGAGCTCGGCTGTCACCATGCCTTTGCCGTATTTGCCTCCGTCTTCGGTAATCTCCGTGATGCGGTCGAACATGAGCATGTTCGGCAGTGGGAGCTTGGCATGGCCGGGCTGCATCAGCTCGCCTTTGCCGCAACGTATGAGTTCTTCGCGATTATACTGGGATTTACGCATGGGTGCCTTGGGTCAGTAATAAAGGTGCTTGAGCGTGATGTTTGATTTAGAAGCGAATTCCGAGCCCCGTCTGGAGATACATCTGATTTTTCAGATCAATCCGGACCTCGCGCTCGCCGGCTCTTTGCCTGTAGTCGCTGCCTCCCTGGTATTGCAGACCGGAGAAGACGCTGACGCGCTGGTTGAAATAGTAAGCGGCGCTGGCATCCAGATAGGGCCCGAAGATAGTAGTGCTCTCTTCGGTCATAGTGCGTGGTCGCGTTGCCAGCAATTCGCCGTTGTCGTTTTCCAGTTGCTCGAGGGCCGCGAATTGACCCGTGTAATAGATTGCACTGAGACCCGCACCTAGGTTCAGGTTGATGCGCTGACCAATGCTGTATTTGTAGGTCGGGCCGGCACGGAAAGTGTAGATGGCCGAACGCATTTCCATTAGCGCCCGAATCCGGGCACCGTCTTCAACGACCGTTGGCTCGGGATTGGGATCATCAGGATTGAAGGAAATCTGCGTGCCGCTGCCATCTCCCGGGCGAATCGCTTCGCCTTCATAGGGATTCGTGATCTTCTCATCACCTTCGCCGCTGGTCGGCAGATCCGGAGCCGTTTGCCCTTCTTTAAAGCGGTGAATGAACTCCTGGACCACCAGATCAGAGTTGATCAGGCTGTTGAATGAGCTGTCGAAGCCGTTGAAGCTGAAAGCGATCTGGAGACCGAGGTTACGGGAACGGTCGAGGTAGCGGATGTAGCTCATTTCCCAACCAATGGAGCTGTCCGCATTGCCTACGAATTCCCGACTGGGGTCGCCTACTGCGGTTAAGCGCTGGTAGGCCAGAGCCGCACCATTGTCGCGAATTTGGTCCTCATTTGTATAGACGAAATTCCCTGTGTAGCCGTCGCTGGTCGGAACCGCGACAGAGTCTGCACCAGAGGTTTCAATCACAGTGTAGTCCTGCAGAATCTGGCCGTCCTCGTAGCGAATCGAGCGATTATTCCCCGAAATCGGATCGTTGGGTAAGGCATAATCCGCGCGCGGAGGCATGTTGCCGAGGCCCGAAAAACTGACATCGGGCGAGAACATGTAGCGGGCACGGATATCGAAAACCGCGTCTTGGGTGGGCGGGGGAGGGCGGCGGTATTCCGGTGCCTGTGCGTCAACGGCAGTAGGCATCAGGCCGAGCCAGAGTGCAATGGATAAGAAAAGTGCTTTACGATTTAAAATAGGGTGCATCCAGGCCATTCGGTTGAGTTTTCCTGAAAAGGTTCCCATCCAATCTGCAGGACCGTCCGGCTGTCAAATCATTTGGCGAGCTCCTTTTCCGGAATCAATTGGCCATATTCGGCTGGACGGGGATGAAAAGCGAACCTATTGGTCAGCTTTGGTGTCCTAAGGCCAACTCTGTATATGAAGATATTTTTTCCAGTATCCATTTTTCTTCTGCTTGCCGGCGGCATCACTGGGTTTTATCTGGGACAACGCTCTATCGAAGAGAGCTTCTCTTCACCGGCTGGTGGCCGGGACTCTGCAGTCCAGTCCCGGGAGTTGGAGCGGTTGCGGCAGCAGCTTCGGGACTCAGATCGTTCCCTCGCCGCGGCTCAGGTGGAATTGAGTCGATTGCGCAATGAAAACCGTCTTCTTCTTCAGAGGCGTGATTACACGTCCGTTGACTTGGAAGACGAAGCTTCCACACAGGATGTGGAGGGGGATGATCGCATGGAACGGCGTGAGCGGTGGGAGGCAGTCCGGGCTGAACGCCAAACGGCCTTTGCCCGACGCCAGGCGCGGACTTTAGCCAATCGCCTGGGTCTGTCCGAAGAGCAGGAAGCGGTTTTGGCGGAAACGATGGCCGAGCAGCAGCTTTTTGGCCGGCGGGGTGGCATGGGCGCGGATGCGTCATCGGAGCTGAATGAATTGATGGCAGATATCCTGGACGACGAGCAGTATGGCCGCTGGCAGGATTACCGGAACGAGGAGGTGCGGGTTCGGGCTGAGACCTATGCAAACGTCGAGCTTGGGCGAATGAGCCTCATGCTTGGTTTGGAAGAGTATCAAAAGGATGCGGTTTTCGGCATCCTTTATGAGCAGGCAGTGGACTTGAGCGAGGGCTCGATGGAAGGCCTGCGGCTCAGTCGCGAGCAACCGGTGGACCTGCTGCGGGGCATCCTTTCGCCAACGCAACTCGAAGCCTACGAAGAGTCGCTTGAGGGTGGCTGGACCAGGTAGCGCACCTAGACCATTTGAATCCGATGGCGCCCGTCTGCCAGAATGCTGAAGTCGAGAGTAGTTACGGATTCGTCTTCCAACCAGCTTTGGATCTTCTCGGGCCATTCCACGACAATGAGCCAGGGCGAGCGCAGAAAGTCTTCCAGCATAAGGTCTTCGACATCGTCTCCACTGTTCAATCGATAGGCATCCATATGTAGCAACTGGCGGTTTCCGCTGTAACTGGCGTAAATATTGTAGGTAGGGCTGGTGGGTGTCTCGGCGATGCCAAGGCCGCGGGCCAGGCCGCGCACAAAGGTTGTCTTTCCGGCACCTAGGTCGCCGCGCAGGGCGAGCACTTGGTCCACTTCCATTGCTGCGGCCAACTGACGGCCTGCATCCTCGGTTGCTTCCGGCGAGTCGGTGACCACGCCGGCACGCAGTCTATCTAAAATGTTGGTAGCCATCGCTCCATGAGAAGGGTTGACGGGTTTTGGCGTCGATCAGTGGGGCCTGACCTGCCAGAGTTTCAATGCGGCCAATGCGGTGCAGAGGTGTTTTGAGACTTTTTGACCAGGCGCTTTGCCAATCCTCTTCGCTCACGGACTTGTCCACTGTGAACAGGAGTTCGTAGTCTTCGCCGTCACAGGCGGCGTGCTCAACTGGCGGGCGTCCGCTTTCCTTGCTGAGGCGCAAGGCATCCGAGTGAATCGGGATTGCCGCGGGGTCAATGACCGCACAGAGGCCGTGTCCGATCAGGGCCGGCAGGTCTTTGGCGAGCCCGTCGGAAAGGTCCATGGCCGCTTTGACACGGCCTGAATGGGCTAGCAAACGGCCTTCTTCGATGCGTGGCTCAAAGCGTGCATGGCGACCCAAAATACTACCGCCCAGGGCACCCGTGACCCAGATACTGTCTCCGGCACTGCCACCGCTGCGGAGTAAGGGGCTTTCGGCGTTGCCGATCAGGGTGACGGTGGCCATCCACTCCTTGTCGGTCTGGGCGAGGTCACCGCCGAGGATCTGAATACCGTGGTTGCGCGCCGCTTTGGCGAGGCCTGCTACAAAGGCTTCCATCCAGCGTTGGTCTGTCTGGGCGGGGAAACAGCCCGACAGCAGGGCGAAACGGGGAAGTCCGCCCATGGCCGCGATGTCGCTGATATTCCGGTTCATCAGCTTCATGCCGGCCCATTCGGCGGGTAGGTGCTGGTCGAAGTGACGCCCGTAAAGCAGGCTGTCCGTTGTCAGCAGGTTGCAGCCCTCGAGCGGGGTGACGGAGCAATCATCGCCCATGCCGGAGGGTGCCGCCGGGGCGGTGTCACCCAACCAGTCGCGGATATGCCTGAGAAACTGGTTTTCACCCCAGGCACCGATGCTGGCGGAAGCGTTGTCGGTGAAAATCGGCATGTTTTGCGGCGCTCAGATGACGCCTTCGGGCAGCATCAACAGGAGCAGCAGAGTGTTCAGGTTGAAGAATCCGTGGAAGAACATGGCCACCTTGAGATTTCCGGAAAGCTCGTAGGCTACGCAAAGGCAGGCGCCTACAGCGACGAGTCCGGCGAAGCTCTGAATATTGGCGTGTACCAGGCCAAATACCAGACTGCTGATCAGAATTGCGGCGACAAAGGACACCCGCCCTTTGAAAAAGCGGAATATACCCGCGCGGAAAATGATTTCTTCGACTATGGGCGCAATGATCACAGCGAGTACAATCATTGTCAGGATCATTAAGGGGCTGTCCATTCCCCGGAATATAAGGATTGAGTCCTGGGGACTCGGTTCCCAGGGCAAGCCGAGGGCCCGCACAAAATCGATCAGCAATCCCCAGATCAGGCCGACAAAGTAGATGATCGGCAGGCTCGCCAGGAAGTAGAAAAAGCCGAGTTTCATCGCCTGCATGGTTTCCATGAAGCGCGGGTTGATCGGACCCTCGTCCGCACGCCAGTGCAGGTGGTGGAACCAGAAAAAGATGTAAGCCATCCCGATCTGCATCACCAGGCCGCCAATCAGCATCGCCCAGGTGCCCACGGAGGGACCGTCCGCCAGCCAGTGGATCAGGTGTGCAACCGCTGTGCTGGAGCCGATGAACCAAAGTACCAGAATACAGATAAAGAGGGCAAAGTCGGGCGGATGAATAGGCCACTGCGTAACCGGGCGCTTCTGCAGACGCTTGTTGACCAGGACCTGTCGCATCAGGATTATGAAACTGATCACGCTGCCGGCAAAGAGAGCGGCAAAGTAGATCAACACCCAGGGGTGTTGCTCAATCCATTCACGCATAATTTGTTCCGCGTCTGCGGCACCCAGCGAGTTATGGTCGATCTCCTCGTTCATATGGTGAATCCGGGAGCGTCCAGCCAGACGGTTTCGCCGGCGACCAGGGTGCGTTTGACCCGGCCGCGCAGAGTTTCTCCATTCCAGGGGCAGTTGGATGACTTGCTGCGGAAGTGCAGCGGATCGACGGTCCAGCTTTCGTTCGGATCGAAAATGACAACATCGCCATCGACGCCTTCACTGAGGGTGCCCTTGGGCAAGCCAAGGATTTCAGCCGGTCGGTGGGTCAGGCGGGAGATCAGAAAGGGCAGGTCGCAAAGTTTGCGGTGGACAAAGACTTCAAGGCAACTCGCCAGAGCCGTTTCCATGCCGATGATGCCAAAGGGAGCGGTGTCGAATTCACAATCCTTCTCATCCGGCGCATGCGGTGCGTGGTCGGTGGCGATGATGTCGAGTGAACCGTCGAGCACGCCCTCTATCACCGCATCTCTGTCGCGCTCGGAGCGCAGCGGCGGGTTCATTTTGAAATTGGTGTTGTAAGTCTTGCAGGCCTCGTCCGTGAAATAAACGTGGTGTGGCATGGCTTCACCCGTCACCCGAACCCCGCGCTGTTTGGCCCGGCGCAGAATATCGACGCCGTAGGCGGAGCTGACGTGCTGCATGTGGATGTGTGCGCCGGTGTGCTGGGAAAGGACTACGTTGCGGGCAATGATGAGGTCTTCCGCTGCACTTGGCCAACCTTTGAGGCCGAGCCTCAGGGACCAGTAGCCTTCGTTCATGACAGAGCCCCTGGTCATCGACATGTCCTGGCAATGATCCATGATCGGCAGATTGAAATGCTGGGCGTATTCCAGCGCGCGGCGCATGATTTCGTTGTTCTGGACGCAGAGACCGTCGTCGGTGACGGCGACAATGCCCTCAGCGTGGAGCGAACCAAAGGGAGCAAGCTGCTCACCCTTCATGCCGATGGTCAGGCAACCGGTGGGGTAGATGTTGACCACGGCATTGCGCTCGCAGGAATCCATGATGCGGCGAATGGTGCCTGGATTGTCGGCAGGCGGCGTCGTGTTCGGCATGCAGACGATGGAAGTGAATCCTCCGGCGGCAGCCGCACGGCTGCCACTGCGGATGTCTTCCTTGTGCGTTTGCCCGGGCTCGCGCAGGTGCACGTGAATGTCGACCAGACCAGGCGCGACTATCAGGTCTTTGGCGTCGATGACCTCAGCCCTTTTCAGGGCCTCCGCATCCGGCTGGGCGCAGACCTTGCCGTCACGGATAAAGACATCGCCGACGCCATCCCGTTTGTTGGCCGGGTCGATAACGCGGCCATTTTTGATCCAAATGAGTTTACTCATATCGCAGTTTCAGACGTTTGGTTCGCAGCGCTGGCGCAAAGGTAAAGCACCGCCATGCGGTTGACGATGCCGTTGGTCACCTGCTCGAGAATGACGGAGCGTTCGCCGTCGGCCAAAGAGGAATCCAGCTCCACGCCGCGGTTGACGGGGCCAGGGTGCATGATGATGGCCTCCGGTTTGAGCCAGGCGGCCCGCTCCCGGTTGAGACCATACAGGGCCTTGTATTCGCCGAGGCTGGGGAAATGGGAAGAGGTTTGGCGCTCGTGCTGGATGCGCAGCAGCATGACCACATCGGCGTCGGCAAGGGCCTTTTTTAGATTGTATTCAACCGTGACACCGAGTTCTTCAAATTGTTTGGGGACCAGGGTGTTGGGGCCGGCCAGGGTGACTTCGGCACCGAGCTTGAGCAGGGCCCAGACATTGGATCGGGCGACGCGGCTGAACAGGATGTCGCCGAGGATGGTGACCTTTTTCCCGCTGAGGTCATGGCCGAGCTTTTCCCGCATGGTAAAAGTGTCGAGCAGGGCCTGGGTCGGGTGCTCGTGCGCTCCGTCGCCGGCATTGATCACCGGAATGTCGACAATCTGGCTGAGATAGGCGGGCGAGCCGGCGGCACTGTGGCGGATGATGATCATGTCCGCGTTGAGGGCTTCGACGACCTGTGCGGTGTCGCGCAGGGATTCACCTTTGACGAGGCTGCTGGCGGCTTTTTCCACCAGGGTCACGTCGGCGCTGAGGCGCTTGGCGGCGATCTCAAAAGCGATGCGAGTGCGCGTGCTTGGTTCGATGAAGAGGTTGATGATGGTCTTCCCCCGCAGTGTTGGGAGTTTCTTCTGGCTGCGCCCGAGGGTGGTTTTGAACTGCGTGGCGAGGGCGTGAATGGTATCGATCTCTTCGCGCGAGAGTTCCTCGATCGTCAGCAGGTCTTTGCGGTTCCAGGTGAGTTCCTGTATCATGAGTGTTCGATTTCGATGCGCAGTTCGCGGGTTTTTGAATTCAGGGAGACATGGACTTTTTCACCCGCACCGAGTTGGGTTTGGTGACCCGAAAAATCAGGGTGGATGGGCAGCAGGCGCTGATCGATGTCGACAAGCACTGCCAGGCAAACTTGTTGTGGGCGGCCGTAGTCGAACAGTTCGTTCAGGGCTGCGCGGGCGCTGCGGCCGGTGGCGAACACGTCATCCACCAGCAGGATTGTGCGGTCGTCGACATCGAAGGGGATGTCGGTGGCCATGAAATCCTTGGGAATGGGCTTCAGCGCAATGTCGTCGCGGTGAAAAGTGAGGTTGAGAATGCCCACGGGGCTATCCGGCAGCAGGTCGTCACGGATACGTCGAGCCAGCTCTACGCCCCCGTTGGCAACTCCGACAATCGCCGGATTGGACCACTCGTTTGCGTGCTCCCTCAAGGTTTCGAGGAGCTTTTTATAGGCGGCCTGTGGATCGATGAGAGATGTGGTCGACATGGATTATGAAAAAGGTTTGACCGATCACTTTGTGGAGGGCAACGGGAAACTACCTCCACTCGTGCTTCGGATAGCGTCCGCGCAGGTCCTTGCGCACCGCCGGGTAGCTGGTGGTCCAGAAGGCGTCGAGGTCATCGGTGATCTGAACCGGCCGCCGGCTGGGGGCGAGGATTTCGATGCGCAGCGGGATGCGGCCGTCGCCGATGCGCAACATTTTGCCTGGGACGTCATACAATTGCTGCAGCACCGCCGCCAGCACAACGCGTCCATCGGCTTCGTAACGAAGCTTCACGCGGGAACCCGATGGGAACTCGAAGCGCTCAGGTGTAAAACGGTCGACCAGCGGCAGCTCGGCCGGGCTGAGCCATTCTTCAAGGTAGCTGCGGACGGGGCGGTCTTTAATTTCCTTGTAGCTGATGGCACCGAAGCAGATCTGCTCGATGATGGTTTTGCGGGCTTCGTCGTCGATGGCAGCAATTTCGTATTCCGGGAAATGCCGGGCGAGGCAGTTGACCCGGCGAATCCAGTTTTCGACGGCTTCGTTCCATTGTTTCAGGACAAAGGTGCCGTCCATAACGCCTTCTGCCAGAATGGCGGCGGCGCGGTCCGGATCGGGTTGCCCGGTTTCCTCAAATTCGATCACGAGATCACGGAACTGTTGCAGCCGGCGGGCAATGATACGGCGGCCGCCGGGCTCCAGAATAGTTTCGGTACGTTCGCTGAAATCCTCGGGGAAATCCTCCCGCAGCCAGTCGACCTCGATGGCGCTGTTTTGGCCGAGGAAGACAGTGACGTCGCCGCGGTGTTCACGCTCTTCAATCTGCGAGGAGATCAGCAGCTCGGCGTCGTGTACCACGCTGTGGCGGCGGATCTCTCCGCGGCGTCCGTGCACGAGGTCACAGGCGAGCGTGGCGCGGCTGCGGCGGCGGGCCAAGTGGTCGGCAAAACCATGCAGGAGGCAGCGGCGGATCGTGGCGCCGTCGGTTTCTCCCTGTTCGGTTTCGAGGCCGGCTGAGCGCGCGACTTGCATCAATTGGGCGGCGATACGGTCGGCTTCGACGGCGGCCTGGCGGTGGAGGCCCCACTGGCGGCAGAAACCCATGGCAAATTTCTCGCGCTTCGCCAGCAACCACCCGCGCATGCTGTAAATTAGGTCGGATTGTTCGGCATCGGCGTCGAGTAACAACTCGTCCCGCTTGCGGGCCTGGCCTTTCTCGTGCAAGGGCATAACGACGTCGCGGACCTGGGTCAGCGCCACGGCAATGCAGATGGAAGGCAGGCAGTTGCGCCTGGCACCCTCCAGGAGGATACGTGCATAGCGCGGGTGCAGGGGGAAGTCCGCCATGCGGCGTCCGGTCGGGCTGAGTTTGCAGGTGAGTCGTTGCGGGTCGTGCAGACGCAGGGCGCCGAGGTCCTCCAGCAGGGCAACGGCTTTATCCAGGTGGGCTGGCGGCGGGGCCTGCAGCCAGTCGAATTCGGCAAGCGCGTCCACACCGAGGCAACAGAGCGTGAGGACGGTTTCCGAGAGGTCCAGACGGGTGATTTCCGGTTTGGTGTTTGCATCGCGGCGCCAGTGGTCCTTTTCACTCCAGAGGCGATAGGCGATGCCCGGTCCGGTTCGCCCCGCCCGGCCGGCGCGCTGGTCGGCGGAGGCTTGGCTGATGGGCTGCACGAGCAAGGTGTTGATGCCGCGGTTGACGTCGTAAACGGGAGTGCGGGCCAGCCCGCTGTCGATGACCAATTGCGCGCCGTCGATGGTCAGCGAGGTCTCGGCGACATTGGTGGAGACGATAACCTTGCGGCGGGTCCCGGGGTTGACAGCGGCATCCTGCGCTTCGGCTGGCAGTTCGCCATGCAGGGGCAGGATTTGGAATCCGGAGGCCTCCTTCAGGTTGGAAATGGCTTCCATGGTCTGGCGGATTTCCCAGGCTCCAGGCATGAAAATGAGGCAGTCGCCGTCGAATTGATCGGCGGCTTTGCGGAAGGCCTGGGCCGCGACTTCCCAGGCGGGTTTGTCACCGCTGGCGTGATAGTGGATGTCGACCGGATAGCTGCGGCTGCCGGATTCGAGCCAGGCGGCGTCCGGCAGGAAACCACGCACCTGTTCGATGTTCAGGGTCGCCGACATTACCCCCAGGATCAGGTCCGGGCGTTTTTGTTGCTGCAGCCGCCGACAGAGGGACAGGGCTATGTCGCCGTCGATGTGGCGCTCGTGAAACTCGTCAAACAGAATAGCACCAATGCCTTTTAGCAGCGGATCCTGCTGTAGGCGCCGCAGGAGCAGGGCTTCCGTAAGGTAAAGAATGCGGGTCTGCGCGCTGCGGCGATTGTCGAAGCGGATCTGGTAGCCGACGCTTTGGCCGAGTTTTTCGCCGCGCTCCCAGGCTACCCGGTTGGCCAGCATTCTGGCGGGCAATCGGCGTGGCTGCAGTACCCAGATTTCACCCTGGATGCGGTCGCCGAGGTCATCGAGCAGATACTGCGGGACTTGGGTCGATTTCCCGGAGCCGGCGGGTGCGGATAAGATGAAGTTTGGGGCTTTACTCAGCGCCTTGCGCAGCCCGGCCCGCACTTCCTGGATGGGTAATTCAGGCCGCATGATAGAAACTTCGGAGCCAGTCCATGAATTGATCAATGGCTTCAGGCCCGTGGATTATTGCCACTGCAATCAAGCTGGTATAAAAGACAACAGTTAGAAGACCCAGGCAGCAGGCTCCAAGCGCGAACAGGCCGTCTTCCTCGGTAAGGCCGATGCCGAGAAGGAAAATCACCAGAGCGGGAAGGGTATTGGTGAAGGGGATTGGAAAGAACATTATACTGGCCATCGTGAAGACCAGAACTCCGATCAAAACCCGTCCGCCGCGACTGCCTACCCAGCGCATACGTGGGCGGATCATCCATTCAATCCGACGGAAAAACCAGGCAGTGGCGTTAAGCATCTTGTTGGCCAGATCAGCTGTCAGGTGGACCCGGCGGGCGCGGCGGGGGATAAGCGGGTAGGGCCGTCCGCTCATCATCTGCCAGGCGAAAATGCACAGCAGGATACCGAAAGGAATGCTGTATCCGGGCGCGGGAACCGGCAAGGCGCTAGGAAGAGACAATAGCAGTAGCAGGAGTCCGAATCCCCGTTCTCCCACCCGGTCGATGAGTAGGCCGATTGTGAGGTCGGATCCATCGTTGCGAAGTATCTGGCTCAGCAATGCTGAGAGTCTGGAGCCCGGGATTGAAGAGGGTTCATGCATTTGCGCCAACATTCGAGGGCATCGCTGCAGGCTTCAAATGAATTTTTCAACAGACTGCCACGGACAGCCTATTTTTTGCGTCTTCCTGGCGGGGGATCTTCGGCGGCCTTGAGGGTTTTTGGGCGCTCCGGGACAATGTAGGGACCGCGGTGGGCCGAATCTTCGCTCGCAATCAAGGCTTGGGAGGGGATCTTCAGCCGGTTTGCAAAGCGGTCGAGGGTCTTTAGTTGCAGGTTGTTTTTGCGCCCGGATTCAAGGTCCTGATAGTGCTTGTATTTCATCCCAATGCGTTCTGCGAAAACCTCCTGGGTCAAACCGAGTGATAGCCTCAGTGTTTTGAGGTTCTGGCTCAGGGTGTTAGGAGAATCATATGGCGACGCGTTCAAGCGGCTAAGAATACCATGAGGGCGCGCGACGATCCACCCCGTTAAAAAGGGGTGAAGGCGTTTCAGCTGGCCTTTTTATGAAGACTTTAAGGTTCCAGTAATTATGACGGTAAACGTGAATTTAGCGTTCCAGATTGAATCTTTTGCCATTGAATTTTGTCGGTGAATGCTGAAAGGTTGCTTGTTCATGGTCGCCGGGGCGACAGCGTTAGGATTTTATGCAGCGTAAGTTTTGGAGTCTATGGGCTCTGTTGATTTGCACATCACTTGCTCAGGCAGGCTGGGTGGAAACACTTGATGGGTCGCGTATCAATGGGAGCTTGGTCAAGATTGATGATACCCACGTGGAGGTTCAGACGGCCTTTGCCGGGGTCTTGAGGATTCCCCGTACGCAGGTCATGAAGATGGATGTCCAGGGCGTGGTGATTCTGCGCACAGAGCAGGGCGATGTCATCGAAGGCAATGTCCGCAGCGATTCTCTGGGCCGATTCCGAATTGATGACGGGCAGGTTCGCCACCGGGTTCACTGGCGCAGCGTCACTTCCGCCTGGAGACCGGGTGCGGAGGATCCACTGATGGACGAAGATGTGGGTGAACCCATGCAAGTGCGCAAATGGAACCTCCAGCTGTCGTTCGACCTGCGTGGGCGAACCGGGAATACCGAACGCCTGGTCAACATTATCCGGGTAAACGCCCGACGTGAGGGGCCGCACGACCGCTTGGACCTGTATGGCAGTTATAATTTTGGAACCCTCAACGGTGTGCGCAGTGACGATGAAATCATCATGGGCACCCGTTACACCAGTTTTCCCCAAGGGCGAATCGGTTGGTTTGTGCGTGAGGAATTGGAGCGTGATCGCTTTGAAGGTATCCATCTGCGCAGCACGACAGCGGCCGGGGCAAGTTTCCGCTTTATTTTTGAGCCGGACCTGAAATGGGAAGGCAGCAGTGGTTTGAGCAACCGTTACGAGAATTACCGCACGGGGGGAGATGATAATGCCCTGGGTCTTGACCTCGGTATGACTTTAACCTGGGATTTTAATCCGAAGGTTCGTCTGCGTTCTCGGATGAACTATCTGCCGGCCTTGGATAATATGTCCGAGTTCTTTTTTGAACAGGATTCCGGATTGGAGATCCCCATCAGTGCCCGTAATTTCTGGCGTCTCCAGGTGGGTGTTCACTCCCGCTACAACAGCCGTCCACCATCGGCCACGGCAAGGCGTCTGGACACGGAATACTACACGCGGCTTGTGTTGAGTTGGGACTAGTCCATATTCGCCTCCCAATGAAAACCGATTCTCAACCGCTCCGGATCGCAACCCGTAAATCCGCACTGGCGATGTATCAGGCCGAACGGGTGCAGGCCCACTTGGCTGTGCTCGACCCAGCGTGCCTTCCTGAACTCCTCCCCATGAGTACCAAAGGAGACGAGCAATTGAACTGGTCGCTGGAGAAAAAAGGCGGCAAGGGTCTTTTCACTTCCGAGTTGGAACGGGCTTTGGTCGCTGGCGAAGCGGACCTGGCCGTGCATTCCGCCAAGGACCTGCCAACGGAAATGCCGGAAGGCCTGGCTCTTGCGGGTTACCTGCCGCGGGCGGCTGTCGAGGATGTGCTGGTGATCCGCGATGGCGTTGCTCAGCCTCAGTCCATCGCGACTGGAAGCCCGCGCCGGCGTGGGCAGTTGAAACGATTTTTCCCATCCGTCAAATGGACGGAGATCCGTGGCAATGTGGAAACTCGCCTGCGCAAGATTCGCGAAGGCGAAGCGGATGCAACGGTCATGGCCATGGCCGGATTAAAGCGGCTGAACCTTTGGCAGGCCCCAGGCCTGCGCTTTCAACCGCTTTCCATTCATCAATCCGTTCCAGCAGCAGGGCAGGGGGCCATCGCAGTGCAGTGCCGGGCCTCCGAAGTGGATCGCTGGTCCGGTGGCCTCTGTCAGGCGACGCGTTTCGCGGTTGATATCGAGCGCCACGCCCTGGCGGCGATGGGCGGTGGCTGTCACAGTGCGGCGGCGGCGCATTACTGCAACGGCAGGCTTTGGCTGTTTGAAGAGCGGCGGGGTGCCCGCACGCTGCGCTTAGGCGATGTAGGCTTGTCGACGGACTGGGAGTCTGTTATCCGCGATTGGCTATTATGAAAAAGAACCAACCGCTTTCCGGTCGCCGCATTGTAGTGACCCGCAATCGTGAGGCCATTGGACGGCTCAGTGGGAAACTCGAATCCCTCGGCGCGGAGGTCATCGGCCTTCCTCTGATCGATGTTTCCGAGGATCTGGACAGCTTGCGCGCTGAGGATGTGTTCAAGGAATTCGCCAGCTACGAATGGATCCTGTTTACGAGCCGCAATGGGGTGCGCTACTTCTTCGAAGCCTTTCTGCGGATTTTTTCGGACATCCGCTCGCTGGGTTTCATCCGTATTGGTGCCGTGGGTCCGGGCACCGCAGACGCACTGAAAACATATTTTCTGAAACCCGATCTGGTGCCCGATGAATCCGTGGCCGAGGGCCTGGTGGACGCCTTGAAGGCGGAACAGACCGTCGACAACCTGAAAATTCTCGTCATCACGGGCAACCAGAACCGACCGGTGCTGATCGATTCACTCGAAAAGGCCGGGGCCATCGTCGATCCGCTGCGGGTCTATAGGACGACGAGTGTCGACCTCAGCAATGACCCCACCGCCGCGGACTTCCGCAAACAGGGCGCGGACGCCTTGGTTTTTGCCAGCTCCTCCGCCGTGAAGAATTTCGGGGAGCAGGCCCAGTATTTGAAGCTGGAAAAGTCAGCGCGTATTCCCGCGCTCTGCAGTTTGGGCCCCATCACTTCAAAAACCATGAAGGCAGCAGGTATTCCCGTAAACGTCGAGTCGGGTCAACCGGATGCCAATGCCCTGGCCGACGCTCTGGTCGCCTATTTTAAAAAGCAGGCATGAGTCGGCCAAAGGTCAAAGTCTGCGGCATGACCCGCATCGAAGACATCCGCCTCGCTCTGGATCTGGGCGCCGACTACATTGGCATGATTGTCTATCCGAAGTCTCCGCGTTCGGTGTCAGCCGCCCAACTGCGCGAGCTGCTGACCTATGTGCCGGAGGGCAAGCGCGTGCGGGTCGATGTGGAAACACCCACTCAGGATCTGGAGGCCGCCCGCAAGCTGGGCTTTGATTTCTACCAGATGCATTTTTCCGAGGATGTCTCCATAGCCACCATCGCCGCCTGGAGCGGACTCGTCGGACGCGACCGCCTCTGGGCTGTGCCGAAGATTCCACCGGAGCAGAATGCCTTCCCTCCTGAAGTTCTTGAGTTTGCTGATACCCTTCTGGTCGACGGCTACCAGCCCAATCTCCACGGCGGCACCGGCAAAACCACCAATTGGCAGCGCTTCCAGGACTGGACCCTCCTGCACCAGCATAAAAACTGGATACTCGCCGGCGGCCTGTCCCCCGATAACATTCTCCAGGCCCTCGAAGTCACTCATGCCAAAACCATCGACCTCAACAGCGGCGTCGAATCCTCCCCCGGTATCAAGGATCCGGAAAAGCTGAAGCAGGCTTTTGCTGTTCTGAGCTAAGGAGGCTGAGTTTCTGCGCCGAAAGGAGCGCTGCCTACGAGGTTGGCGTGACAGGTTCCGGCTTCCTTGCTCTACGCCGTAACAGGGTAGGGCCCGGTTCGCCGAACCGGCCGTGCACCGTAACTTGCAATGCCTATCGGATCTCCGATCTTCGCAGCCTCAAAACCGATCCGTCTTCACCACTTCCCCATAGCTGAGCTGGCCAGGTTTGGGCCAGGCTTTTTCGGTGCCTTTGCCAATTGCGACCATAAAGGAGATGACGTGGTTTTCGGGCAGTTGAATGATTTTCCCGACCTGCTCGAAGTCAAAACCATCCATTGGACAGGAGTCGTAGCCCATGGCTTTTGCCGCCAGCATCAGGGTCGCACCGGCGAGGCCGCAACTACGCATGCATTCATCCTGCTGAACCTCAGGGCGGTCTTTGTAATACTGGCCGATTGCCGGCAATAGGATGTCCTGAACTTCTTTGGGCGCGTTTTTCCAGTAGCGGGCCGGGTCTTCCTTCCAGGCATCCTTGTTGGCGCAGAGCACCACCAACAGCGAGGCGTCCGTAACCTGCGCCTGATCCCAGGCCACAGTCCGGATCTGTTTACGAATCTCCGGATTCTGCACCACCACAAAGCGCCAGTGCTGAATGTTGAAGGCGGTCGGTGCCTGCATTGTCAGCTCCAGAAGCTTGCGGACTTCAGCGTCCGGCATCCGGTGCCCGGCATCGTAGTGTTTGATCGAACGGCGTTCGCGAATTGCAGTCAGTGTATCCATGCCCGAAAGGGTTACAGTGCTTTCAGGGATTTTCAAACTTGTGGAGCGGATAGGCTGAAACAGAGACAGTGCTTTAAGCATTGAGTACCAGAATGCCAATAGTCATCACGAGGACGCCAGCCGCTGGCAGGAACTTTACCAGCGGATCCTTCACTTTCATATGCATGGCAATGGCTGCAATCATGAGCAAGGCTATGACCGACGCGGCGGGGATTACCGCGACCGGAAGCCAGATTCCGGCCAGTAGAGCCAGTGCGGAGAGGATTTTCAATCCACCCACGGCAAGCATGACGCTTGCAGGTAGACCGTAGGCTGCGAATTCTTCACGCATGGAAGTGGCCTCGCCACCCCGATAAGACGTCTTGCAGTTGAAGCGCAGGATCCAGACATTGAGGAGGCCAAGTGATACAATCACTTGCAGGGCAATTGCTAAAATTTCCATAGTATTTTAGACTCTATCTTTCGATTGGCAGAGAATCAATCGGTTTGTCGCAAAATCATCGTTTTAGCCTGTATGGAAACGCACATTATCATTTTACAGACGCTCTCAGGCCTGGCATTCCTTGTGTATGGCACCGCATGCCTTTGTTTCGGTGGAATGAAAGCCGAATTTGAGCGCTACGGCCTAGCTAACTTTAGGCGCTGGGTTGGATTGCTCGAAATCTTCGGAGGCCTGGGGCTTTGGCTTGGATTCTACTTTCCAATCCTCACACTCATTGCCTCAGCCGGACTGACTTTGTTAATGATTGCAGGTGTTGCAGTCCGATGGCGGGTCGGCGACCCTTGGATCCAAATGATGCCGGCCGCAGCGCTGGGCGCCGTCAATTTACTCCTGTTTGTGAACGTTTTTGGAAAGAATTTTGCAACTTAACCCGGCCTCAAAAGTCCGGGTCCTTAATCGGTTTTAAACCCTGATCGCAGCGCAGCGCCTCCATAGCCTTCAACCCGAAAAGCCAGTCTTCAGGGACGCCGAGTTCCCCGCCCAACAAGCCTCCTACAATTGCTGCTCGATGGCAATTGTCTCCACCGACCTGGGCATTCGCCTGAATCCCTGTAGCGAAGTCCTGCTCATACTTCCAGACGAAGTGCAGGGATGCAGTCATTGCTTCTGGCAGGTAACAGGCGGTTGAGACTTTGCTTCCGACGACCTCCCGGTCCGACCGTTTTTCCCAGTCTTTCAGCGTGGTTGCACCGGTCCATTTGACCGCCCGGCTCGCGATGCTTTCCCGAAGCGGCTTACCTTCATTCAAATCGCAGAGCAAGCGGACGAGCAACGTAGCGGCTTCGATGGATTCAGGGTGGTTATGGGTCAAGCGAACGTGGCTTTTGATAACTTCAGTCAGTTCTTCAGGAGCCGGGTCTCCCAGCGCATCCAGGCCTGCGATGAGAGCCGGCACCTGGCTGAGAGCGCCAATATGCAGGTCCTTTACCGAACAATCCATCGGCTTCTTGCCCCTGGCATAATGGGTAAAGAAGTTTCGGTGAACTTCTTCCACGTAGGTGTCTTTGTGCCAGCCCGGGGTCTGCATGACTTCAATGTAGTGGTCGAGCCACTCCTTTTCGCTGTAACCACCACGCATTATGATCCAGCGGTAAAGCTCTATCCCGAGTTGGTAATTCAGAGTATTCTCCCCGGCCTCTAGAAACTGATGGTAGTGCACCCCTTTTTGCCCCCAGAAGCGGGCTTGGTCATGCAGGATTTCGCCGCGATCGTTGATCGGCTGGTAGGAGCTCCGCCAGAGAATGCTGTCCGGATGGGGGTTGCGCGGAGCCTGATAGCCCGTGATTGCACCGTAATCGCGGTCCAGAGCGGTAGTGTCGTAATACCAATGAACAGGCATGGAGAGCGCATCCGCCACCAGACTGCCCAGAAACGCGTTTTGAAAAACCTTACTCATCTGTTTGTGTGCCTGTCTCAAGAATTGCAGTCAGTGGATCCATGTCCGACAGGGATACGATGCATTCAGGGGATTTTCAAATTTAGGGAGCGGATAGGATGATCCGACTTCGCTAGGCTACGCCGGATCAAATCGCAAAATGGCAAAACTTCCGGTTTCCTCCGCTTTTACCATAAAGCCTCTAGGGGATACGCTCCGCTCGTATCGAACCTTAAGGTGTCGGGTATGATCAATCGGCGTGACTTTTTTAAGCTGGGAAGTGCTCCGGTCCTGGCGGCGGGGATGCCGACCGCGGCGCGGGCAGGCAATGGTGGGAAAGGGCAGGTGGAGCTGTTTTACACGCAGGCGGATTTGCCGCGGATTCGTGACAACGCCCGCACGCCTCTGTTGGGACCGCGCTACCGGCAGTGGTCGGCGGAATCAGTCGATGAGGTGCTGGGGCTGTTTCAACACGCCAACCGAACCCGCAATATCGTCACCGACCTGAACAACGCGGTGATGGGGCTCGGTCGAATGGCGACGGTGCAACTGGTGGACCCCAGCAGCGAGCGCCGCGACGGCATCATCAAGGCACTTGAAATGCTCGTTGAGCGGCCGGCTTGGGACCATTTTCGCGAGGCTGGTGACAAGCTTCTCGGAATTCAGCGGGCCTCCTGGGCGGGAACGGTTGTGCTGTTTGCCCGGCAGGTTGTGTATGAGGACCTTTCGCAGGAACTGGATCAACGCATCCTCGAGTCGATTGCCGTCAAGGTTTGCGAGGCCTGTTACCGGACGGTTTACGGGATGGATAACATTGATGAAGTCGTTGGCTGGGGCTTCGATGCCGAGCATGAGGGCTTTTACGACATCGATATGAGCCGCTGGCCGATGATCATTGGGGCCAATAATCTGCGCTCGTCGCCATCTTCCGGATTGGGCTTGGGTGCCCTGGCTCTGCGCGGCGTGGACAGTCGGTCGGAACAATGGCTCGAGCGCACGGTGGAAAGCTTTCGCCGGGTCTTTACCTTGTTCAAGGAGGACGGCAGTTTCTTCGAGGCGGTCAGCTATGGAGGCTACACCCTGCGGCGGGCCTTCACCTTCTTCGAACCGCATGAACGGGTCGACGGTTCCATTGACTGGGCTAAGGAAACCGACCTGGACAATTACCTGGATTTCATCCTCGCATCCCACGCTGGCTATACGGCCGAGGGCGAACCGGATATTTTCAACTTTGGCGATACCTTTGGCGCGGTCCATCCCTGTGTGCCGGCATATATTGGCAACAAGACTGGCAATCCACTGGCCCAATTCATGGCCAACCATATTTCAAACCCACTGTTTTTCATGGACTTTCTCTGGTATCGACCTGAGTTGCCGGAGAAGCAGCCTTCGCCAGCCCTGGACAATGTCCACACCAGGCTCGATTGGATTTTCTGCCGCACCGGCTGGAAGAAAGGCGACGCCTACCTCGGCTTCCGCAGTGGCGGTCCGGCGAATCACGAACAGGCCGATCGCAACAGCTTTATCTACAAGATTCACGGCGAGCGCCTGCTCAACGATCCCTTTCGCGCCGACTACGACTGGCGCCAACCGCGCTGGGTTCTGCGCCTCTCGGAGGCACACAATACGGTCCTGGTTGGCGGCAAGGGCCAGCAGTATCACCGCGGTGAAGAGGGTGTGAACGACGGCCTTTCGTATGCGAATGTGCTTCGCTACGAAGACTTCGGGCACATTGTCTGGTGGACCAGTGACGCAAGCGCAGCGTATCGAATCGACAACTACCATATTTTCAAAGTCCTGCGCACCCTGATCTTTGCCAAGCCCGACACTGTGATCATTCTGGATCAAGTACGTCTGCGCTACTGGCCGCAGGCCCTGGATGTAAGGTTTCATCCGGACAACCGCGATGATCAGGCCCAGGTCGAGACCGATGGCGAACACCGCTTTCGCATACTGCGACCCAAAGCCATTCTCGACGGCAGAGTGTACGCCCGCTCAGCCCTGAGCATCCGAACCGCTGAATTGGACGTCGGCAATGACCCCGAGCGTTTCCCCTTTGTCGAGCTGCACTCCGATAAATCCCTCCACCACGAAGTGCTGACCGTTCTGACCGCAACTCAGGTAAACGGATCGCCTCAGCCAGCAGCACCTCAGGTCGAACCCCTCACCGACGGCTGGCGCATTCACGGCAACCGCCTCAACGCAAAACTCCTCACCACCCGCCACGAACCACAGCTGCAGCTAATAAGGTAGGGCTGGTTCGCCGAACCAGCCGCAATCCGCGCCCCAACCTGCGCCCCAAGCCAGTAGTCCCGGTCTTCAGACCGGGAATCGATTCGACCACAAACTCCCTAACCCATTACTCGAGCTCCTAATTCCCTGCACTCCCTATGCTGAAACAAAGGGCTGCTTTTGATCGACCAACTGGACAGTTTGACTGAAAAACGGGATCTGGTATTGACCACTTTTTGTTCGACGAAGAAGATTTCAGCCGGATGAAGCTCCTTTACCCCCTGATCCTGAGTCTGGCCATTCTGCTTTCCGGCTGTGGAAGGTTGTCGGATGGCGACTCTGAGCGCACTTTGATCCTGGCGCATGCGATGCACGAGACGCATCCGGTGTCGGTGGCGATGGCCTGGATGCCGGAACGGCTGCGAGAGGTGTCCGATGGGGCCTTGGACATGAAGATCTACCCGGCAGGGCAGCTGGGCAGTGAACGGAATCTGCTCGAGCTGACCCAGATCGGCACGGTCGGCATTTCCAAATTGTCGTCGGCGACTTTGGAAAATGTGATTCCGGAAATGCGGGTGTTCAGCCTGCCTTATCTGTTCGAGGATCCCGAACAACGTTGGGATGTCTGGCTGGGGCCTGTCGGTCAGGAGCTGCTTAAAACAGGCATCCCCTTCCGGGTGCGGGGCATCGCCTATTACGATGCAGGCAGCCGCAGCATTTATACCGTGAACCGTCCGGTCTTTAGTCCGGAGGACCTCAATGGCCTGCGCATTCGGGTAACCGAAAGCGTCATGGCGATGCGCCTGATGCGCGCCATGGGAGCTTCGCCGGCACCGCTGGCTTTCAGCGAGCTTTATACCGCCTTTCAAGGTGGGGTGATGGATGGTGCGGAAAACAATCCACCGAGTTTTCACACCACCCGGCATTATGAAGTCTGTAATTACTACACCTTGAACCGACATACGGTGATTCCCGATATGCTGGTGATCAGCAATCCCTTGTGGGAATCGCTCAGTGAGCAGGAGCGGGACTGGTTGCAACAGGTGGTGGGTGAATCGGTCGAACTCCAGCGCGAACTCTGGCAGGAGGCCGAGGCTATCGCGATGCAGAGCTTCCGCGACGCCGGCGTTAAAATCATCGAACCCGACCTCGAACCCTTCCGTCAAAGCGTGCAACCCTTCTACGACTCGATCCGCACCAACGATCCGGAGCTTTACGCCTGGGTCGAGCGCATCCGCGCCGAAGCAAAAGGGGGGAACCCATGAAGGGGAAGTCTCGCCAAGGATCCCGCGCGGGGGCGGGGGGGGCCCCCCCCCCCCCCCGCCCCCCGGGGGGGGGGGGGCCCCACCGCCCCCCAATTCGCTTTGGGGGGGGGGGGGCCCCCCCCCCCC
>JAFIGG010000035.1 GCA_020831485.1 Opitutales bacterium | reverse complement strand
AAAAGGCAAGCTTCCAAAGCCCTGCGCTATAAGCGCATTCGTCGGCGCCTGACACGGCTGGATCAGGCATGGGGTGCCTGGCGCTGGGCACAATTGAACGGCGAGATGGTCGACAGTGAGCGCAAAGCCAATGTGCTGCGTGAACAGGTCGAAAAACTCGAGCGCGAGTTGGCCAACGCCGAGGCAAGTCTCAGCGGCAAACGCAATCGCCGCAACGACATCAACTATGCCCTGCAGGAGCAGCAACAGCAGGTCTTCAACCTCCGCAGCGAGAAGGAAAACGCGCAAAACCGGGCCGAATTTGCGGCAGTGCGCAAGGAAGATCTGAACCGCCGCGAGGATGAGCTGGAAAACGAAATCCGGGAGCTGCAACAGCAGATGAAGATGCTCAAGGAGCGTCTGGCCGGTGAAACTCAGGCAAAGCAGGAGCAGCTCAACCTGTTCGGCAATTCGGATGAAGTTTTTCAACAGAAAAGCGCCGAACTGGCGGAACTCCAGCAACAACTCGGAGCCGCAGAACTGGAGTTATCGCGCAGCCGCCAAACCCTGCTGGTCAAAGAGGGCTCAATTGCACGCCTGCGTTCGAGCTGCACGACTATTGAGGTCGACCTCAAAACCTACGAAAGCCGGCATGCCAACCTGATGGAGGAGATACATCGGTTGAAGGAAGAGGCCGAACTACTCGATCAGGATGTTCAGCAGCTCAACCACACCCGTGAACGACGTCTGCAGGACCGGGAGAAACAGGAAAACCGGTTACAGGAACTCAAAGAGACGGGCGAATCCCTGCTGAATGAATTCCGCGAGCTGCAACGCCGGATTCAGGAGGGCGACCGCCAGAACGCCGCCTCGCAGGGTCGCATCGGCGTGCTCGAGGGCCTGCAGGCAAAGTTCGAAGGCTTTTCAGAGGGCGCACGCGCAATTCTCCAGGGCAAACTGGAGGGTACCATCGAGGCCGATGGCTACGCCCTCTTTCTGAAGCAGATACAGGTCGATGCGCGCTGGACGCACGCGATTGAAAGCCTGCTGGGCACGGCCACCGACGGTATTTACCTCAACGACTTTCGCCGCATTGAGCCAGTTGCCCAGAAACTGCGGGACGACAAACTTGGCCGTGCCAGCCTGCTGTTTCAGCCGCCATCGGCAAAGGAGCCCAAGCAATTTACAGACAAAGACCTGCCAGCCGGCATTCAAGCTGCCCGCTCTGTGGCACGCTCCAAGAGCGCGCAGATGGATGCCTTTTTGGGACGTTACCTCAACGGTTGTTACCTGGCTGAATCCCTCGAGGCCTTTCTCGCATTCTGGTCCGAAAACCCCGATTTCGATTTCGAATGGGTGGTCACCGAACAACTCGACCTGGTCAGTTCCCGGGGCATGGTTATTTCGGGCAACCGCAAGGGCAAGGACGGCAGTTTTCTCGATCGTGAGAACCAGATCAAAACCCTCAAAAAAGAGCTGGAAAACCTGGCCGACCAGCAGGAAAAGGCCAAACTGCAGGCGGAGCAGCTACAGGGGAAAATGGACGCCAACGAACGCCGACTGGAGGACCAGCGTAAGCGGATCGATGAAACCAGAGAGGAATTGTCGACCATCAGTGCCCAACTCGAGAGCGCCCGCAAGAATCTCGCCCAAAACCGTGGCCTGAACGAAAACAAGCAGCGCGACCTGGAGAAGCTGGAACAAAGTCGCGACGATTCCATGAAGCGCCTGGAAAAGGCACAGGCAGAACTTTCGGCAACCGAGACGGACATCGAAAACCAGAAGAAGAAGATCACTGCTTGCGAGGAGCAGGTAGCTGCTGTTCGGGAACAACGCGAAACACTGCGCGAGAGCTTTAACGAAGCACGGCTGGAGATCGCCGAAAAACGCCAACGGCTGGAACTACTCGACCGGGGCCTCGAAGAAATTAAATCCAAAAACGCTGAGGTTGAAAAAACCGTCGCCAAGCGACAGAGCGAAAAGCAAGGTTTACAGGGGCAGAAGCGCAAGCTCGACGAAGAGACTCAGATTCAGGGTGAGAAGGCAGCGGAAATTGAAGAACAGCTGAAAACGCTGATGGTCGAGCTCGAAAAGAACCGCGTCGCTCTTAAAGCGGTCGAACAGGAAATCGAGACGGTTGAATCCGGATTCTCTCACAAACGCGAAAGCCATGATCAGTTATCCAAGACTTTGAACCAGCTGGATGTACAGGTCGCGCGGCAGCAGTCACAACTTCAATTCATCGTCGACGAGCTGCAGCGGGAATACGAAGTAGAGCCCAGCCAGATCGATTGGAAAAACGAACTGTGGCAGGCCGGTGAATCGCTGCCAGACCGCATTAAGGTGGATATTGAGGAAGAATCCCCTGAGGACTTTGAAGATGAAGAAGATCGCCCGGAACCCAACGAGGAGGAACGGGCCCAACTCGACAATACCGACTGGAAGGAAATCGAGGAGGAAGTGAAGAACCTGCGGGGCCGAATTCAGGCAATGGGGCCGGTCAACCTGGTGGCGATCGAGGAATACAAGGAGCTGAAAGAGCGCCATGACTTCCTCAAGAACCAGAGCGAAGACCTCTGGGCGGCCAAGGAAGAGCTGATGCAGGCGATCGACGAGATCAACAACACCAGCTATGAGCTCTTCACCAATACCTTTGCCCAGATCCGCAAGAACTTCCAATACACCTTCACCACTCTGTTTGGCGGCGGCAAAGCCGACTTGACCCTGGTGGACAACGAAGACGTGCTGGAATCCGGCATCGACATCACCGCCTCGCCTCCCGGCACCCGCCTGAAAAGCCTTGCATTGCTCAGCGGTGGCCAGAAGACGATGACGGCGGTCGCCCTGCTGTTTGCCATCTACATGGTGAAGCCGAGTCCATTCTGTGTGCTCGATGAAATCGACGCCCCTCTGGACGACGCCAATATCGGCCGATTCACGCACATGTTGGAGCAGTTCCTGGAGTTCTCCCAGTTCCTCATTATCACGCACAACAAACGTACGATCAGTGTTGCCGACACCATCTACGGTGCTACGATGCAGGAAAAAGGTGTATCCAAGATGATCAGCATGCGTTTCAACGCGTCCTCTGGCAAAGCCGAAAAGCTGGAGATCGAAGAAGCGCCAGCGACGACAGAGGGATGAGTTCCAAAGCAAAGACTGACCAGTTCATCGATCAAATCGCCGAGATCATGCGCGAGCAGGGCATGCGTATGACCAAGCCTCGTGAACGCATTCTGCGCGAACTCTACGAGGCTTCAAAGCCCCAGTCCGCCGAAGAGATCCGCCAGAACGCGGGCTTCGGCCCCTCCGACCTGGTCACGGTCTACCGCAATCTCGAGTCGATGCTTTCGCTCGGTCGGGTCCAGCGCATAATTCTGGAAAACGGTACTCAGCTCTTTGAATGGGTCGAAGCCGAACAGCACCACCACCACATTATCTGCCGCCACTGTCACCACGCGGAACCCATCGATTTCTGCGCCGCCCACGAACTGGAATCCATCGCGCAAAGGGCCGGCTTCTCTGAGATCAACCACGTGATCGAAGTTTTCGGGACCTGCAAAGCCTGCGAAAAAGAAGCAGACCCTGCGAAATAAGGCCGCAGCCCTTTTCCATTGACCCCAAATTGCATTGTTATTCGCATTTAGAGAATGCACAGGTTTCTTTCTCTTTCTGTCCTCTCCCTTAGTATTGTGCTCGCGGGCTGCTCAAAGTCTGAGTCGCCGGTTCCTGACTATGAGCCCACGCCGCAAGAAGAGCGTCTGGCTGGGCTGATAGCAGAACGCCTTCAGGTCGCCCCCGATGTGGCTTGGAGCAAATACCTATCCGATGATCCCGTTCACGACCCGGAGCGCGAGACAGAGCTGCTGAAAAGCCTCACCGAGCAAGCAGAGCCACATGGGCTCGGTAGCGCTTTTGTCGAAAGCCTCTTTGATGCTCAATTCCGTGCCTCCAGGCAGTGGCAACGCCTGCGGATTGAAGATTGGCGTAGAGGTGAGGAACTGCCAGCGGATGAAACGCCGGATCTGCGCGAAGACATCCGTCCGCAACTAAACCGGATTAGCGCGGAGTTGATGGAAGTCCTGGTTCCCTTTCAGGACGGCGGGCGACCGGGCTTCCGCGCCTGGTGTATCCACTGGCTGAGCGAACAGGGCATTCCCCGTGCAGTGGCTGAAACGGCGACCCAGCCGTTTGCATTCTAAATTATGAGGTAGGGCCGGTTTCGCCGAAACCGCCGCGATGATACACGGACTTCCTACCCACTCAGCGGCAGCCTCGGCGAGGCTTGCCCTACCTTTGCAGGAGAGCAAGTGATTTTATTGCATGCGCAGGGTCGCGATCGACATCGGCGGCATCTTGATGGTCAGGCGGCTGCCCTTGAGGCTGTAGTCCTCAAAGGTAACTGGAGCCACTCGGTCCGGTTGGTCGAAGGAATTGATAGCGTCCACTGCGTCGGCAGTCAGCAAGCGGCCGGAGTCAACCTTTTTGAGGTCCATACCACGCAGGTCGCAGGAAATTTCCTGGGACTCGGTCGCGTGGATATTGCTCAGGCTAAGGTTCACCGCGCCCGACCCATCCTTGGAGGCCGTTGCGCTGATTGACGGAACGGAGCCGTCGCCTTCACTGTAGTCGCTGGAATCCAGCTTAATCGACAGCAAGGTCGCATCCTGGTGTGGGCGATACATGTGGAAAACATGATAGGTCGGCGTCAGGACCATCTTCTCTTCCTCAGTCAAAATCATGGCCTGCAGCACATTGACCGTCTGTGCGATATTGGCAATGCGAACCCGGTCGGCGTGGCGGTGCAGAATGTCGAGCGTCATCGACGCCACCAAGGCATCGCGCATGGTGTTCTGCTGCTGCAGGTAACCCGGTTTTGACCCGGGCAGCGGATCTGTCCAGACCCCCCACTCGTCGACCGCCAGTGCCACGCGTTTTTCCGGATCGTAAACATCCATGCGGTCTTTGTGGCGGGCCACGTATTCATCCATTTTCAGAGCTTCCTCCATGCTCTGAAAGTATTCCTTCTCACCGAAGTCGATGGACGGGCCTTTTTCATTCCACAAGCCCGTCGGCAAAGTGTAGTAGTGGAGCGAGAGTGCATCCATGAACCGGCCACTGATTTTCATCACCGTATCGGTCCAGTCGTAGTTGGCATCGGAGAACCCGCTGGCAATTTTGTAGAGCAGGTTCCCGCTATAGTTCTTCGCATAGGTGGCGAAGCGACGGTATAAGTCGGCGTAGTATTCCGGGCGCATGTTGCCACCACAGCCCCAACTTTCATTACCGATGCCCCAGAATTTGATTTTCCAAGGCGCTTCACGGCCATGCTTACGGCGCAAATCGGCCATTTCACTCTCACCATCGAAGGTCAGGTATTCAATCCACCGCGACATATTTTCTGCAGTGCCACTGCCGACATTTGCGGAAATGTATGGTTCCGCACCAAGCAATTCAGTCAGGCGCATGAACTCGTGGGTGCCAAAGCTATTGTCCTCGCGCGCCATTCCCCAGTGGGTATTAATGCGGACGGGACGCTCCGAGCGGGGCCCTACCCCGTCCAGCCAGTTGTATTCATCCGCAAAACAGCCGCCCGGCCAGCGGATATTTGGGATTTTGAGTTCGATCAAGGCATCGAGCACATCGCTGCGGTAGCCTTCTTTATTGGGGATCTTTGAATCTTCGCCGACCCAGATGCCACCGTATATGCCGGTGCCCAGGTGTTCGGAAAACTGGCCATAGATATGGCGATCGATTTTGTGGACCGCTTGGTCCGCGTTAATAAGGATGGAGTTATGGGAGGTGGGATTTTTTTTACTCATTGGTAGTTGAGGAATTTGGGAGGTAATAAACGAAAGACCATTCAGCTTTCGCCGAATGGTCTTTGCAAGAAATAATGACTGGAAAGCCGCTGACTCAGTTCGCCATAGAAGCACCACTGCTACCAGCGGATGAACGCGAAATGGAGGATGTGACCCTGGTCGGTTCTTCGTCCTCACGGTCCGCGTAGGATTCCAACATGAAGCCACTGTCTGTAAGGCGGATAATATCCCGTCCCCCATCAATCCAGTTGATCACAATTCGGTCACTCAAAAGACGCCAGTTACCCGACTCGGAACGGCTGGTCCGACTGACATTGTAGCGAAAGGCGTTCCCCCAGCCTTCGATTTCAATGAAACTCTTTTCATCGCCTTCAGCATCTTCAATGTGCCAGATGCCGCGCATATCCGATGCGGTCAACATCTGGTGCTCACCGATCTGAAAGTAGCGCATAGCCTCTGCAGCCGGAATTTTTTCCGCGCGTCGGGAGAAACGCGGGCGCCCGGAGGCTACATCCCTGGAGCGGTAGTAAAGCAAACGATAATCGCCATCGCCTTCATCCCGTATAATGTCGCGACTGCCATCCGGCCATTGAACAATGACCCGCTCGTTGTCGATCCGCCAGCGTCCATTCACGAAGTCATCTCCGCGGCCGCGCATGGCGGTAATGGCACGCCCATTGCGCTGAAGCTGCAGGTAAAATTCCGAACCGCCACCCATAATCCCGGAGCCACCGCGAACACGCCAGAATCCGGTAAAGGCATTGCGCAAGGGAATAGCAGGAGCTCCATGCGGATCTTCATCCGGCCCCAACTCCTGTCTGCCACGTTGTGACGGATCGCGATCAACCGCCATACTGCCAGGGCGTTGTGGATCCACTTTGGCACCGCGACCGGTCAAGGTGGGGCTGCCGGTGATCGATTCGCCCGGGTCAAAACCTTTGCGGCGAATCACATTCTCGGAAGTGATTTCGAGAATGTCGTGGTGCCCCGTCTCCCATTCGGCAACCAGACGATTGCCCTCGCGTTCCCACTGGCCTTTTTGAATGCGGGTGGTTCCCGATCCTGCCCAAAAGCCGGAAATATCGCCTCCCCGCTTAACGATCACCACGAAGGTGTCACCTGCGGGTTCCTGAATTTCCCAGAAGCCATCGAAGGGACCTGGATCCATGCGTTCGACATTGGCCTGAACCACCAAAAAGGCAAAAAAGGAGCTGAGAAAGAGGTATCTGAATAAATGTCTCATTGAAATAAGGTGACTAAATTAGCAGCTTCGGATAAAGAATCAATGCCCGATTAGACCCGACCGATTTCGCTGAAGTTCAAAATCGACCAACTTATCCGACCGGACTCGACCGCCTGTCGGTCCGTCAGCGGCCCGGATTCGCCACAGGCTGCCCTGTGATAGGCGAAGCGAAAGCCCTCGCTGTCTTCGCTTTTCTGAAAATAACACCTGGTCTGAGCACGGGCCGGCACCGTTCGCGCCCACTCGAGCTCCGCCGATGACGGAAAAGGGAAATTGATATTGTGGACAGTCAGATCGGTATTCGGTCTTTGGGAGGCATCCTCTAGCAGTCGCTGTGCAAATCCGGCGGTCTGATCCGCGGTCTGACGAAGCATCACTGAAAGGGCCTCCGGAAGCTCACCATTCGCAGCGCTCGCAGCCAGAAAATGATCCCGGTCCAAAGCTTGGGAAACGGCAATTGCCGGCAAGCCCCAACTGGCCCCCTCCAACGCTCCAGCCACCGTTCCCGAGCTGTAAACCAGTGGAACTGTGGTGTTATAGCCTATATTTATTCCTGAAATCACCAAATCCGGCTGCCGGGCCAGCAGATGACCAAGCGCGATATTGATGCAATCGGTGGGCGTCCCCCCTACAGCCCAGGCTTCGGAAGGCCAACCCTCCACGAAATCGACGGACACCTCACCATGACGCGTCATAGCACGACCGATCCAGCTTTTCTCCTCCGCTGGCGCGGCCACAACCACGTCAAAGTGCCTGGCAAGTTGCTGCACCAGAATCTTCAGAAAACCGGAATTGATGCCGTCGTCGTTGGTGACCAGGACCGACGGACGGCAATGTTTGGATTCAGGCATGATTCAGAGCGGGGGAATGTCAGGGCATACGCAGGGCAATGTATCCGCGGTTGCCCCTGAACGAAACCCACAGACGATTTACCCGCCCCGATACGAGCTTTGATCTCAGATCGGCGAGCTCATCAACCTGCTCATCGTTGACTTCGAGAATCACCATACCGGCAGAAAGTGCGCTTGCGTAAGGAGAGCGCGGATCCACGGAGGCGACAAGGATTCCACGGTCCTCGCGCAGATCCATTTCATCGCGTAAAGCAGGCGTCACTTCCTTCAGTTCCACACCTTCAAGCGGGCTGGTCGGCGCATCCAAATCAGCAACCGGATCATCCAGGCTTCCCAGGACCACTGGAATGGTCTTCAGCTCGCCGTCCCTGTGAACATCAATGTCTATTTCGCTACCCGGGCGCAGACCGGCGACGGTCAGGCGCAGACTCGAAACACTGCGGATCACCCGCCCATCCACCCGTAGGATCACATCCCCACGGCGGATCCCGGCGTTTGCGGCAGGACTGCCCTCCTGCACCACCTCGACCAGAGCCCCGTCCGTGCCGGGAAGTTCAAATGCTTCGGCAAAATCGGAATCCAAATCCCGAATCGAAACCCCTAGGTAGCCACGCATGACCTCGCCTGAATCGATCAGGTCCATGACCACCTGACGGGCCATTGTGATCGGAATGGCAAAACCGATTCCGATGTTCCCACCCGTCTGGGACATAATTGCGGTATTGATTCCGACCAGACGGCCCTGTGCATCAATCAACGCGCCACCCGAATTACCGCGATTGATAGCGGCATCGGTCTGGATAAAGTTTTCATAACCCTCTGAACCCAGAATCCCCAAATTCGTACGGCCAACTGCGGAGACAATGCCCATGGTCGAGGTCTGGCCAATACCCAGCGGGTTGCCTACGGCGAACACGACATCACCTACCCGCAGTTGCTCGCTGTCAGCCATATTCAAATAAGGCAGTCCTTCCCGGGCTATCTTAATCAGGGCGATATCTGTTCTGCGGTCACGCCCCACCAACTCTGCATCCACTTGACTGCCATCACTCAGTTGAACTTTAATCTCGTCTACCGCACGTCCGGAATCGTCAGAAACCACGTGGTTGTTGGTCAGGATATAACCATCGGACGAAATGATCACGCCGGAGCCGATACCGCTTGGAACCCGTCGTTCAACCCGTTCTTCCCGTTCTCCAGATGGCCGGTCCGAACCGGAAGGACTCTCCGGCAACCCATAGAATCGACGCAGAAACTCTTCCATTGGATTTACTCCTCCGCGACCGCCGCGCATAGTCTCGACAATTCGCGCGGTTGTAACCGACACCACTGCATTCTGCGCGGGCTCCAAAACATCCGCGTAGCTGCTGAAAGTATGCGTATTGGTCCGATCCAACTCGGAGTGATCGATCGGAAAACGCTCCTCAACCTCAGCCTCGGCAGCGCAGGCAGTGAATGAAAGCCACCCCAGGCAGATGGCGGTGAAAAGAAACAGGGAACGGTGAGTCATATGCATAGGATTTAAATTACCGATAATTCAAACCAGTAGCATTGGACGGGCTTTGAATCAAATCATTCAAACAAAAGCGGTCTGTCCAGCAGGACCGTCGCGGACGAACGATCACGGCGTTCCGACCCAGTTTGGATCCGAAAGTCAGAACCCCTTAATTCGAAAGAGTGAAGTCACGCTCTGGTGATTGTTCACACGCAACATGGCCTCGCCCATCAGAGGGGCGATACTGAGGACCGTGATTGGCAGCCCACGGCAATCGACAGGATTCGAGTCCGTCGTGATCAACTCATCGAGAAAACCTTCGCGCATGCGCTCGTAACCTTTTTCATTGAGGACAGCGTGGCTTACCGCTGCGCGCACACACTGGGCGCCATGTTCCTTGAGGATCCGAGCAGCTGCCTGAAGGGTGCCTGCGGACTCTGTGAGGTCGTCCACAATCAAGACCGATTTGCCTTTGACATCTCCGACCACGCTAACGGCCTCAACATTAGTCGCATCCTTGCGGCGCTTGGCAACGAAGCCAAAATCGGTTCCTAGCATGTCGGCATACGCCGCAGCCATCTTAATACCGCCGACGTCCGGCGAAATGATGATCAGGTTTTCGTCTCGATACTTGCGCAGGTAATCATAGAAAATCGTCGATGCGTAGAGGTGATCCACCGGGATGTCGAAAAAGCCCTGGATCTGCGAAGCGTGCAGGTCCATGGTCAAAATCCGGTTGGCTCCTGCCGTCACCAGCAGATTTGCCACCAGCTTGGCCGTGATGGGCACCCGGGGCTGATCCTTACGGTCCTGACGGGCGTAGCCATAAAAAGGCAGCACCGCCGTAATCCGCTGGGCAGAGGCCCGACGCGCCGCATCCATCATAATGAGGAGCTCCATCAGGTTGTCATTGGCCGGAGGACAAGTGGGCTGGACAATAAAAACGTCCTTACCGCGGATGTTCTCGTCAATCTTGACGAAGACCTCCTGATCGGGGAAACGCTTGAGCGTGACATGTGTGGGTTCCGTCCCGATAAAATCACAGACGGCACGGGCGAGCGCCGGATTGGCACTACCCATTAAGATTTTCATTTCACCTATTTGCATGCGGATCGGAGATAAGCGGACTGATCTTGGTTCAGCCTCGCTTCAGGGCAAACAAATAAAATCATTCCGGTTTGCGAACGATCCAAAATCGGCACTCGTCGGAAAACTCTCTGACGGGCAAAGACTCATTCGATATCTGCGAGCGCAAGCGTTCGGTCTCAAGGACCCATCCGGTTGCATCCAAATCTTCTTTCACCTCTTCTATTGAGGGAACATGAATGAACAGGAGGCCGAGATCGGTTTCTTCGCAGCGGTCGCCAAACTCAAGCAACTGGGGATTCTGCCTGCCCTCGTCCCAGCGTTTCCGCTCCGCTTTCCAGAATTTCTTCCATCGATTGAGACCGCGGTCGTGGGAGGTAAAGACGAAGCTTCCGCCAGGACGGATAATCCGTCGAATCTCGCGCAGGGCCATGCGCCGCTGCTCGCGCCCGGGGATCTGCATCAGGCCGTTAAAGCCGAATATTGCCCCATCGAAAAGGTTGTCTTCAAACTTCAAACGGGTCGCATCCCCGACCTTGAATGCAACGGAATATTCGTGCAAGCGGGCAATCCGACGGGCGCTCTTGATCATTTCCTTACTCGGATCGATCCCCATCACATAACGATAACCCATATCACATAGCGCCAGTGCGATCCGGCCTGTTCCTGTCCCCACATCGATCAATCGGTCATTCGGGCCGAATTGCCTCGAAAAGACCTCTTTTTCGGATTCCCAAAGGCCGATCTGAACGGCGGCCTTCTCATAGTGGCGAACCACTGGATCGCAGGTGAAGTAGTCCTTGACGATGTCCATAAAACCAATGCACAGATGCTCTAAACAGAGGTAAACTCGCTTGCCCGCAAACCCATAACCTCCTCACAGAAACCTTTCAAGTGCGCCTGAATCTCGTCCGCACTTTCGCTGCGCAACACTTTGACCGCCAATCGGCGGGCATCCTTCATGCGCATTCTCCGCAACAGAAATTTCAACTGCGGCAAGGAACTCCAGGACAGGCTGAGTTCATCCGCACCCAGACCGAACAGCAAAGGCGCATACAATGGGTCACCAGCCAATTCCCCGCAAACCGAAACCGGGATGCCATTGCGCTTGCCCGCCTCGAAAATGAAGCTCAAGGCACGCATTACAGCAGGATGATTGGGTTGGTAGAGGTGCGAAATCCGGTCATTGATGCGGTCCACTGCAAGCAGGTACTGAACCAGGTCGTTGGTCCCAATACTGAAAAAGTCACAGTGTTTTGCCAATAAATCGGAAATGACGGCAGCGCTCGGAACTTCAATCATGCAGCCCCGGCGAATTGCCGGATCAAAGGCAATGCCCTTCCCTGCCAGTTCCTCCTTACATTCCTCAAGCAGGGCATTGGCTGCAACCAACTCCTCACAGGAAGAAATCATGGGATAAAGCACCTGGACTTGGCCAAAGGCGCTGGCCCTTAAAATGGCGCGCAGTTGCTCCTTAAAAACCTTGGGGTGCTCCAGGCAGAAACGGATGGCCCGAAACCCCATAAAAGGATTGGCCTCCTGGTATCCATACAGACTGTTGTGGGGGTTTTTGTCGCCGCCCAAGTCCAGGGTCCGGATCGTCACTGGCTTTGATTCCATGGCCTCGGCAATGCGCCGATACACTTTCAACTGCGCCTCTTCATCCGGAAAATTCTCTTCCCTGAGGAACAGCATTTCGGTTCTCAAAAGACCGACACCGTCCGCACCGCTGTTGCGCAGAATATCGTCGCTTTCAACTCCCTCAACATTCAGCAGAAGCCGCAGCGAACGGTCATCCTTCGTAATCAGGGGTTGGTTGCGCTCGGCAAAGTACTCCGCCAGCTTGGCTTCCCGGCGACTGCGGATCTGGCCGTAGCGTTCGAGGGTCTCCTTGCTCGGATTCAAGACTACAACGCCCTCGAAGCCGTCCACTAAAATCTGATCGCCGAAATTGACCTTCTCCACCAGACCATGCACCCCCACCACACTGGGGATGTTGAGCGAGCGGGCTACAATCACCGCATGGCTAGTTCGGCTGCCATATTCGGTAACAATGGCGACCACGCTTTCCACATCCAGGGTCGCGGCCTCACTCGGATTGAGGTCGTCTGCAACCAATATGTTCCGATCAACCAGTTCACTGATCTGCTTGTCCTGATGCCCCACCAGATTGCAGAGCATGCGACGGGTCACGTCACGGATGTCTGAAACGCGTTCCTTGATGTAATCGTCGTCAATCTGTGCGAAGGCATCGATGTAACGATTGGCCACCGTCTGAAAACAATACTCTATGTTGAACGAGGTCTCCTTAACCTCCTTGATGGTATCCTCAATCAGTGCGCGGTCTTCGAGAACAAGCTGATGGGCGTCAAAAATGCTGGCCTCATCTTCGCCCACCTTCTCCTGCACTTCGGCCCGGATGGCACTGATTTGCCTGCGGGTTTCCATCAAACCCTGTTCAAACCGGCTGATTTCCTCCTCCAAACGTTCCGCAGGCACCGAATGTTTTGGAATGTCGACCTCCCCGTTAACAAAGATAAACGCAGGCCCATGAGCGACGCCGGGAGCGGCGGCGATGCCTTTGAATGTACGTTCGGTGGATACTGTAGAGGACATGGATTCGTTGCTTCAATGCGGTTACGCAGTGTGAGACAAGGCGCTGACGCCATTGAGGCAAGTCATTATTCAAGCAAGGTTCGGACCAAGAGTTTTAAATCACCCCAAGCATTATGCAAGATTTCCGTTACAGCGGCTTCACAATACCTCGGAACCTGTGCGAAAAGTGCGCTGCCGCTGCCAGTCAACCGGGCTTGAACACCTTCCAGAGCATTGAGTCGCTCCAGCACAATGGAGTAACTTGGCATCCACAGGGCCAGCACCTTCTCAAAGTCATTGCCCACCGGAGGCCAACACGCGCCAGCATTCCGGGTCCAGCCCTCGACTGCCGCCTGCGCCTGGCTTAGAGGGGTAAAAAAATCACCGCGGGCAAACAGCGAATAGGCCTTGGGTGTCGAAACTGAAAAATCCGGGCAGATCAACCAGATAGGCTGACCACTCAGGCGCCGCCGCACCGATTCCGGCAAGGGTTCACAGTGTTCGCCCCGACCGGACATGAGGCAGGGTCCGTCGGCGAGAAACAAGCGACAATCTGAGCCGATGGCATCAGCTACCTGCCCTGCTAAACCACGGTCGACCCGGTCCGGAAAGCTGGATTCCAAAAACCGCAGTATGGCCGCGGCATTGCTGCTGCCACCTCCCAGACCAGCGCCGGCAGGAATGCGTTTTTCGATGCGAATAGCGAACCCATGTGGAAGCTCTGTCCTCGTCCGTATCTCGTCCAAAGCGCGCAGCACAAGGTTGCTTCGGTCGACCGGAATTGTCGGATCGTCACATTCCAAGCGGTCCGACTGTCCGGATTCGAGCAGCTCCACTTCAAGCCAATCCGCAAAACGGGTCTTCCAGACTGGCGACCATAAATCGTGAAACCCATCCGGTCGACGTCCAGTGACAGACAGACTCAGATTGATCTTTGCTGGAGATTCAATGCGGCAACGGTCACCAGGAATGAGCATCGCGAAAGGTTTGCTTTTCCAAGTCCTGAAGTCAAAGAATTATACCGTGTCTCGATCCAATCAAACAGCTCTGATTCTGCTTGCCGGCGGTAGCGGCGAACGCATGCGCGGCGAGGTTGGCGACAAAGTACTGACCCCGCTCGCAGGTCAAACGGTATTCGCGTGGAATCTGGACGCCTTTCACGCAGCCCAATGCATTCACACCTGGGTCATCGTTTACCGCGATGGCGCCCAGCGCCGGGCGCTCTCAAACATAATCCAGTCCAAGTTGCCGGCAACCGATGTCATCTGGGCGGAGGGCGGCCACAGTCGGGCAGATTCTGTGCGCCATGGCCTGGCGAGCTTGCCTGCGGAAGTTTCGCAAGTGTTGATCCACGACGCGGCCCGCCCCCTGATCCGTGCTGAGAGCATACAGGCGGTCTGCAAAGGCCTCGCAAAGCATCCGGCAGTCGTTCTGGCACATCCGGTGGTCGACACAATCAAGCAATTGCCTGCGGCCAGCCAGCCGGCCGACGGAGCTCTGCCAGCGGAAACCCTCGACCGAAGTCGCCTCTGGGCGATGGAAACCCCACAAGGGTTTGACCGAACTTTAATCGAACGGGCCTACGCAGAGGCCAAAGGCACACTGACAGACGATGCATCCGCGGTCGAAGCTATCGGCGGCACACTGCAGTTGCTCGCAAACACGGATCCCAACCCCAAACTTACCACTCCCGCGGACCTCAAGCTCATGGAACACCTGCTCGGTCAGAAATCGGCCTCTCAACCCGCATTCCGCATTGGTTTCGGCTATGACATCCACCGCTTTATCGAAGACCGTCCGCTCATTCTCGGCGGAGTGGAAATACCCTCTCCAAAAGGTTTGGACGGGCATTCAGATGCGGATGTGCTGGTGCACGCCCTGGCCGATGCAATTTTCGGCGCCTGCGGCCTGCCTGACATCGGAGTCTGGTTTGCCAACGACGATCCTGCAATCGCAGGCATCGACAGTCTCAAAATCCTGGAAAAAGCCGTCGAGGAAGCGGGCAAACTGGGGTTTCGGGTCGGCAACATCGACAGCGCGTTGATCGCCGAATTCCCAAAGATTTCACCTCACTTGGAGGCAATGAAGCAGCGCCTTGCTCCGGTGCTAAAGGTGAAAGCCAGCTCCATCGGCATCAAGGCCACCACTCAGGAGCGCATCGGTGCCCTTGGCCAGGGCGCGGGCATTGCCGCACAGGCAGTCGTGCTGATGCATCGGTAGTCCCCGAACCGCCACTGCCGGTCAGTCCGGTTTCTCCAGCTTTTTCTGGTGGTGCCGATGCCAGAAATAATATGCAAGGAAGACACCCACGACGGCAAAACCGATATCAATCCACAGCCAGGCTGAGGTTGGATCAATCCGGTATTGGGTCAGGATCCCCGGGATGTGAATCAACACTCCCAGAAAACACAGGATGGCAACGACGAGGTACAAGACTCAGTAAACTTCGCCTTCGGCAAAAAAGCGCTTCAGCTCCGCGGCGGCGGATTCGGGGCTGTCGGAAGCATGCACTATATTGTGCATCACATCGGTCCCCCAGTCGCCGCGAATCGTCCCTGCGGCCGCTTGCATCGAGTTGGTCGGCCCCACCAGGCTGCGCACGCGATCGATCACGCCCTTGCCTTGAAGCGCCATCACCAGCACCGAGCGCGAGCTCATGAAATCCTCGATTTCAGGAAAGAAGGGCTTGTCCGCGATGTGCGCATAGTGCTCACGCAACTTTGCCGAGCTCAACTTTGTCAGCTTGGCCCCGACGATTTTAAAGCCAGCCTGTTCAAAGCGATCGATGGTAGCACCGACCTTGCGTTTTTGGAATGCATCCGGTTTGAGGATAATTAGGGTCTTTTCCATGAGAGTAATTGATTGACAAAATTGTGACAAAGGCAGCTGAAATCAGGTCCGTCAACCCGTAAGCGGATACTATTCTCAAAATGCGTTCTTGCATCCAGATATTCATAAACCAATCTGAAGTCGGTTTTTAGAAATTTAGAAATGCACTTATTCGATCAGGTCTCTCCCGCTCCCGCCGATCCCATCCTCGGTCTCTCCGATACATTCCGTGCCGACCCGCGCCCGGAAAAGGTCAACCTTACCGTTGGCGTCTACCAGGATGAAGCTGGCAAGGTTCCTGCCTTGCGTTCGGTCACCGAGGCCGAACTGCGCTTGACCAAATCCGGCCGAAACCGCTCCTACCTGCCCATCAGTGGCCTACCCGCCTTCAATGAGCAGGTTCAGGCGCTGGCTTTCGGCGAAGGCTCCCTGTTGCCTGGAACCGGCCGCATTGCCAGCCTGCAAACGCCTGGGGGAACGGGTGCCTTGCGGGTGGCTGCTGAATTCATTGCGCAGGTGCTCAACAAGCGCAGCATCTGGGTGAGCAAGCCGACCTGGGCCAATCATCCCGCAATTTTTGCGCGTGCAGGCTTCGAGATCCACGACTACCCATACTTTGATGCGAAAAACCATGGACTTGACCGCGAAGCCTTTATCAACGCGCTCAAGGCCATACCCGAAGGTGATGTAGTGCTGCTCCACGGCTGCTGCCATAACCCGACCGGGGTCGACCCGAGTGCAGCGGATTGGGAGCAAATTGCCGGAATCTGCCGCGAGCGCAAGCTGGTCCCTATTGTGGACTTCGCCTATCAGGGATTCGACCGTGGCCTGGCCGAGGATACAGTCGCCGTTCAAGCCTTTGCCGCGACCGACCTGGAATTCCTGGTCGCCAGCAGTTTCTCCAAGAATTTCGGTCTCTATCAGGAGCGAACCGGAGCCCTGCATGTGGTTGCGGACAAAAGCCAGGCTGCCGGACGGGTATTGAGTCAACTTCAGGTGCTTGTGCGCACGATGTATTCCAACCCGCCGGCCTACGGCGCGCACATCGTGGCGACAATCCTCAACAGCACCGAACTGCGGGCACAGTGGGAATCGGAAGTCGCCGGCATGCGCAACCGAATCCGCAGCATGCGGGAGCTCTTTGTCCAGCACCTGAAGAACGCAGGGGTTAGCAAGGATTTCGGCTTTCTTCTTGAGCAGAACGGTATGTTTTCATTTTCCGGATTGAAGCCAGCGGAAGTGGAGCAACTCCGTGAAGAACACGCAGTCTACATGATCGGCAATGGCCGCATCAATGTAGCGGGAATTACTTCAGACAATGTCGAACGCCTTTGCCAGGCGATCGCCAAGGTGCTTTCCTAAGGGAGTATGACCAATCGGTTTTACGGCGATTTCGACTACGAACACCTGCACCCTTCGAGCAAACGCTCGGAGAGCGATCTGCGCAATCCCTTCCAGGTCGACCGCGACCGGGTATTGTTCTCCAATGCCTTTCGCCAGCTGCAGTCCAAGACCCAGGTTTTTCAATCAGGCGAGTACGATTTCTACCGCACCCGGTTGACGCATACCATCGAGGTTGCCCGCATTGCCCGCTCGATCGCCGAATACCTCAACCTCAGCTGCGAGCGGCTGCGAAGTGATTTTTTCATCGACCCGGACCTGGTAGAGGCAGTCGGCCTGGCGCACGACCTCGGTCATCCCCCCTTCGGCCACATCGGCGAACGCAAGCTCAATGAGCTGATGCGCGACCAGGGCGGCTTCGAGGGCAATGCGCAAACGCTGCGCATTCTGACCCGCCTGATATACGCCCGCCCAAAGGAACCCAAAGGCATGAACCCCACCCGGGCCTTCATCGACGGTGTGCTCAAATACAAAGCTTTGTATTCGGAACTCCGCAACGATGTCGACGGCCGCCTGGTCTACCCGGCCAATCATTTCCTCTACGACGAACAGGAACCCTTCCGCAGCTTTGTTTTCGGCGAGCAAGGGTTGCCTGAAAGTATTCGCGGAAAGGACTTCAATTCTGTCAAGAGTATCGAATGCCAGATCATGGATTGGGCAGACGACACCGCCTACTCCCTGCACGACATTGTCGACGGCATCAAGGCAGGCTTTATCACGCCGGATCGCCTGCGCGAATGGGGAGAAGAGCACGAGCGCAGCCTGAGTGACAATCAACTTCAAGTCCTCGAGCGCCTGATAGAAGAAACGCGCAAAGGCGGTTTCGAGCCTATGGCCAGTGTCCGCATCGGCCAGTTCATTCACGCCTGTTCACTGCAACCCTGCGAAGGTCCCCTGGGCGGCCAAACCAATCGTTACCGTTTCAAGCTGACCGTCGAGCGGCCGGTCAATGACGTCTGCCAGCTGCACAAGCGCATTGCCATCGACCTGATCTTCAAGTCCGCTCCTTTACAGGAGATCGAATTCAAGGGCGGACGCATCCTCGAAAAACTCTTTCGCGGTTATGTCGATCACGGACTGGGCCGCCACGCCCGTAGCCTGAACATCATACCCGAACCCTTCTCAGCCTGGCTGCGCAACGCCACCCGCGAAGACGAACGCCTGCGCCTTGTTTGCGACCTGCTTTCGGGAATGACTGATGGCCAGGCCCTCCGCGCCTATCGCCGACTCTTCGAACCCGAATTCGGGCCATTGACGGATTACCACTAGTAGTGCGACCACTGGGAATCAGGTCGGATCAGACCGATCTGTCCCTACATCCAGAACACTACGTACAAGTAGCCCAGGGTCATCACGAGAAAAAAGGCCAGGCCGGACCAGCTCAGGATGTGCAGGAACCAGCCCGGACGGTATGCCTTCGGCACGTTCTTGCCGCACATGACCTTGAAATTGATCGCTGCCAGAATCGGTGAGGTTAAAAAGGAAATCACGGCGGCAAAGGTAAGCAGGTGAATCAGGCTTTGCGCCCAGAATAAAATAACGCCAGATGCCAGAACCAGGGAAATCACAATCCATACCTGATGAATCCGGTTAAAGGCTGAGTGCGACAAGCCACCGATCAAGGAGCAACAGGCCGCGAGGGAGCGCGGATAGCCGTCCAAAGCAGTTATCGAGGTGCTGAACATGGTGATAAAGGCCGCAGTCAAAATCAACGGCCGCGACCAGTCCCCAATGTTCTGAGCGTAGAGGTTTACCAATTGCTGGGCAAAGGCCACACCACTTCCAGAGAAGCTCTCACCCGAGCCAAACATTACCAGTGCCCCCAGCCCAACAAAGCCAACGGCCAAAAGCACCCCCATCGAATAGCCCAGGTAAAAGTCAATGCCACTCTCCTTCACCGTAGCGAAGTGGCCCGTCTGCTTTTCCCGGCTGAACATCCAGAGGGAAGACCAGGCCGAGAGGTCCACTGGTGCCGGCATCCAACCCAGTAGGCTGATCAGAAAGGCGAAGGAAACCCAGGTCCAGGGGCTTGGCCCGACAAAATCCGGTTCAGCCACACCACCCTTCATAGCTGCCAGGGCCAGAGCCGCGAAAGTCGCCACAATCAGCACCCCCATGACAACCTTGGCCATTCCGTCAAGAAAGCGATAGCGCCCCAACAGAATCAGAAGCCCGCAGAATGCCAGCACCGCGATCGACAGCACAGGAACCGACAGGTTGAGAAATCCGTAGCCGGACAACAAAGCTCCTGTGACCATTCCAATTCCAGCAATATTGATGGCCCCCGTGAGGATATTGATGGTCAGAAACACATACACATAGCCAACACCCAGGCGGTGATAGCCCGCCAGGAGACTCTCACCAGTCGCCGCCGTGTAGCGCTGGCCGTAAAGAAAAAACGGGAACTTCAGCAAGTTGGCGAGTAGCACCAAACCCAGGAGGCTCCAGCCAAAATCGGCACCGGCTCGGGTGGACCAAACCAAATGAGAAGCCCCCACTGCAGTGCAGGCGACGAGAATTCCGGGGCCAATAGCTTTCCAGAGATTTGAACGGGATTCGAGCACGGAAGGATTCATAAGCAGAGCAGTCGAGAAACTCCCATAAAGCGGAGTCTAATATACTTCGACAAGCTCTGTTTCCGGAATCCTATTTGTCTGTAAGGCTCCATCAACGGGTGCCACAGCGTAAGCGGACATGCCCTTGCTGCCGGAGATTACCCGAACCGGCCTGCCATCAACATAGTGCACCGCAGCTCCATCGTCGATCGCAACTCCCGGCTGAATAGCTTCCGTCAACAGCAGGCGCTGATAGGTTGGCTTGCGCTCCAATTCCAGCGAGTAATGGGGGCAACAACTGCCCGCGAGAAATCCCAGACAGGGCAAAGGACCCAACACCCCCGCATTCGAATCGGTCACGCCAGACTCAAACCAACAAATCGCCCCGGCACTGATACCGGCCAGCACCGTGCCCCGCGCGGCGGCATCCCGAAGCAAATCGGCCAGACCCCAGCCAGCCCAGGCAGCCAGCATGCTCTTGGTATTTCCACCTCCGACGAAAAGGATGTCCTGACTCGCGATCCACTCCGCGATATCGGGCGTTCGCCGAAAAAGCGCCAAATGCGAGGGTCGACAATCCAGCTGCACATGTCGGCTGTAGAAGTTGGCAATGTTGCGGTCCGAATCCCCGCTGGCCGTGCCGATGAATCCAATTCGGGGGTGCTTTACGCCGGCTTGTTGCAAAACGTAGGCATCCAATCCTGGATCCCGGCCCTCGGTGAAACCCCCGCCTCCAATAGCAATGACCTGTCCTTTCATGGGCAAAAAAACATCCGGGCTCAGGAAAAAATTGACTCAATCCGCTGCATCAGGCCGTCGTCCAAACGGTCAACCGCCTCCAGCGCCTTGAGGTTGCTTTCGAGCTGGCTGACCTTGCTCGCGCCCATGATGACCGTCGAAACCCTTGGATTCTTTAAGCACCAAGCCAGGGCTACATGCGCCATCGGCAGGCCCAGTTCTTCACTCAATCCAGCCAGTTTGCGAATCCTTTGCTGATTGCGCTCCCAGGCTTCCCTGTCCTTCATCATCAAATCCTTTAACCACTCGTTCGAGGCATGACTCAAGCGGGAACCTTCCGGAATCCCGTCGACATATTTACCCGTCAGCAATCCACTCGCCAGAGGAGACCAGATCGTCGTTCCCAGACCCGTCCTGGAGTCATAAAGAGGCGCATATTCCTCCTCGACCCGTTTCCGGTGCAAGAGGTTGTACTGAGGCTGCTCCATCGTCGGCGGAATCAAATGGCGTTCGTCCGCGATGCGCATCGCTTCCTGAATCTCTTCCGCACTCCATTCGCTGGTGCCCCAATAGAGCACTTTGCCCTGATCGATCAGGTGGGACATCGCGTGCACCGTTTCCTCAATCGGCGTTTCCGAATCCGGTCGGTGACAAAAATACAGATCCAGGTAGTCCACCTGCAAGCGCCGCAGGGCCGCATCACAGGCTTCGACCACATGCTTGCGGCTCAGGCCCCGTTGGGTTGGCCATTCCCCGCCGGTTCCGAAAAACACTTTACTGGACACAATAAAGCTGTCTCGACTCCAGCCCGAGCGAGCCAGGATCCGCCCCATAACTTCCTCTGAACGCCCGTTGGCGTAAGCCTCCGCATTGTCAAAGAAGTTCACTCCGGCCTCGTAGGCCGTGTGCATACACTTTTCCGACAAGTCTTCGTCGATCTGATTGCCGAAAGTGACCCAACTGCCGTAAGACAGCTCGCTGACCTGAAGTCCTGATTTTCCTAAACGTCGGTATTCCATAGTCAGGCGATACTGAGCCTGAAAAACCAGAAGCTCAACCGCAGAATCGATTTTCCGCGCGAATCACAGCGCTTCAGGGTCCAAATCGAAATGCCCAACCCGAGTAACGGGACCGGTCATGCGAACGTTGAAGGCATCGTCGATGTTCAGTTCGATAACACCGCCCGGCATGTGCACTTCAATAGCTTCATCCACCAGGCCCAAGCGCCGCGCAACCGCGCCTGCAGCACTGGAACTACTACCCGATGCCAGCGTGTACCCTGCCCCGCGTTCCCAGATTTCGATCTGGATGCGGTTCCGATCCAAAACCTTCAGAAACTGAACGTTGGTCCGGTGCGGAAACCGGGGGTCCTTTTCAATCAGAGGCCCAACCTGCCGCGCCAGCTCTTCGCTGACCGAATCCAACAACACCACACAGTGCGGATTCCCAATTGTTGCCGCCGAGTATTTGAAGCTGCGCCCCTGCCACTCGGCTTCCTGCTGTATCACTTCTCCTTCAAGCCCTTTCACCGGGATTCGGGCAGCGTCGAAAGAAACCTGTCCCATTTCTACCGTGATCGAAGAACGCGGATCCGTCACCGTGCACTCGACCACTCCACCCAGGGTTTCCACAGTAAAAACCTCTCCGGAAACACGCCCTGTGTCGTGCAGGTAGCGGGCGAAAATACGCAGGCCATTGCCGCTCTTTTCCGCTTCACTGCCATCCGGATTGAATATCTGCAGACGGAAATCCGCTTTTTCACTCGCCAAGGGCCCGAACAAAATCCCGTCGGATCCCAAGCCATAATTGCGGTGACAAATGCGTTCGATGCGCGCCGAGTCCAAATCGCCCGTCCAGTTCGTTGGATCCAGCACCAGATAATCGTTGCCCAATCCATGGTATTTTTCGAATGAAACACTCATGAGGCAGCGATTGAACACGCATCCCCGGTGTTGTCCAGCCCCAGCATCGGGAACCCTTTAAAAACACAGCTGTCAGGTATAATGGTCTCCGTTTGCATATCCTGACAGAATTGGCATCGACACCCGCGGGAATAATACATATTTCTTTGAAAATCTCGATAAAATATCAATTTCTCCGCATTACCCGTTGGCAGATGCATTTAGAATACTAAGAAACAATCTAATGAAGCGTGTTGCAATTATAGAAGATCAAACCGCTGTGCGCGAGATGATCGCCCAAATCGTTAAGCAGGAACCGGACGTGCAAGTGGTTCTTGAAAGTGGCGATGGCCGCCAGGCGCTTGAACTCTGCATGGAGGAAAAGCCGGACTTCGTTATTCTGGACATGATGCTGCCCGGTCTCAGCGGCACCGAACTGCTGCGCCGTATCACTCGTCATCTACCCAACTGTCGGGTTCTGATCTTCAGCGGCTATCAAGACCCCATCCTGCTGCGTGAAGTACTCGAAGCCGGTGCTCACGGCTACATAGGCAAGTCCTCAGCTTTGTCCGAACTGCAAAAAGGCTTTCGCATCGTCGCCTCGGGCGGCACCTACTTCAGCCCGGACGTGGCCGATATCCTCAGAGAGGTCATGAAGAACCCTGAATCATCGACCAATCCGGCGGTAAAACTGCTGACCGCGCGCGAACGCGAGATCCTCCAGTTGATCGCCGAAAGCAATAGCACCAAGGAAATTGCCGCGCAGCTAAAAATCAGTGTAAAGACGGCCGAAAACCATCGGACCAACTTGATGAAAAAGTTGGACCTTCACGATGTGGCCAGCCTCACCCGCTTCGCCATCGAATACGGCATTATCGAGGCACCGACCCGACCGATGGCCGGCGGGGCCTGACGCATTCAGGCCGCACCTCATTTTTAACCGAATATTCCAGATTTTCCTTGATTATCAAAGGCCGTCAGGGAATTCTAACGGTCAACACGCACACGGTATTTTTTGCAATGAACGGGATTCGTACGACATTTTCTTTAATTCTTTTGATCTCACTGGCAGCCTTGGTGGGCTGCGCCCAGCGACAGGCTCCGGATCCATCGATGACGGCCACGGGGAGTGGCGGTCAACGGGGTGGTTCGGCCGACTGGATCAGCCCCGAAGACATCGCCCGAGCCCAACAACTGGGCCTGACTGAACGCGATAGCCGCTTCGGCTCCGATATGGACGGCCGCATCACCAATCTGTTCGATCCGGTCTACTTCGACTTCGACCAATCATTCGTCCGTCCGGCAGACCGCCCGATTTTACAGGAAGTGGCCAGCTACATGTCCGACAACCGTTCCGCCCGCCTGATTCTTGAGGGCCACTGCGACTGGCGCGGAACCACCGAATACAATATGGCGCTCGGTGACCGCCGCGCCGGTGCTGTCAAAGCTTACCTCGTCCAGATCGGTGTTTCCGAAGACCGCATCGACACAGTGTCCAAAGGCGACCTTGAAGCCAACACCGGAGGCTCAGAGTCCGATATGCAGCGGGACCGCCGGGTCGACATCATTGTTGTTCCCTAAGTCGGGACCGAGCTAAATATTTTATCCACCCCGTATTTGGGGCACAAAAAAATCCGTCCCGGTAAAGGGACGGATTTTTTTGCTAAGAAGCTAAATTCAAAACTCAGGCTTTGGTAACCTTGCCGGCTTTCAGAGCCTTGGCCGAAACCCAAACCCGCTTGACTTGACCGCTCGCGAGGCGCACACGCACCTTCTGCACGTTCGGCTTAAACGTACGCTTGCTGACTTTGGCAACGTGCGTACCAATGCCGCCGCTCTTCTTCGTCAAACCACGACGGTGAATAATACTGCCGGTGACACGGCGTTTTCCTGTAACTGTGCAAATGCGTGACATAATAAAATCTCCGTTAAGAAAAACCGGAGAACGTAGATTGGACGGGATGAATGGCAAGTTCTTTTTTCCGTTTTCATTTCCAGAAGGGCCTGCCATAGATCGTTCAATGGCTTCCGCCCTATCCAGTCTATTCTCCGAGGCAGGTCAACTTGCCAACCGCGAAGAACCCGTCATCAGCCGACTCATGAAAGATGCGCTCGAGACCGAAGGATTGATCTCGCTCGCGGCCGGATTCACCGACAACAGCCTCTTGCCAGACCGTGAGGTTTTGGCAGCCGCTGAGAAACTTGCGAGCGAGCAGCCCGACCGAAACTGGCTGCAGTATGGGACCAGCCTCGGCAGACCCGGCCTTCGCCAAGCAGTAATCGAGCACTTGCGCGGCTTTTACGGCGAGACAGGACTCAACATCGACCCACGTAACTGCCTTATAAGCAATGGGTCCCAACAGAGCCTCTACCTTACAGTTCAACTTCTCTGCAACCCTGGTGACCGGGTTCTGGTCGAAGCACCCAGCTATTTCGTGTTTCTCGAACTCCTAAGCGGTCTCGGCGTCGAGGCCGTCTCCATCCCTACCCTTGCAAATGGTCGCTGGGATATACCAGCCCTGGCCCAACTGCTGGAACAATGGGACTCAAATGGACAAATCGAAAGCCTGAAGTTGCTCTACTTCATGGGAACGTATTCGAACCCTTCCTCCCGCAGTGTCCCGGAAGCCGATAAGGTCGCCCTCGCTGAGTTGCTGCGCAGGCGCGAACGACCGCTCCCAGTGATCGAGGACATGGCCTACCGCGAACTCTATTTTGACAAACCCTGGCCTGCCCGAAGCTGCCTAAGTCTGGAATCATGGCAGGGCATGCCCGTGCTCTACGCCGGGACCTTTACCAAGCCCCTGGCAACCGGACTCAAAACCGGATTCGCCGTCAGCCATAACCATGACTGGATTCAGGCTCTGGCCCGAATCAAAGGCCATCAGGATTTTGGCACCGCCAATTTTTGCCAGGCACTCGTTGAAATCCTTCTTCGCGACGGATTCTACAGCAAATACCTCGAAAACACCCGTCCGGTCTACAAGGCAAAAATGGACCACATGTCGGCTGCCCTGGAAGCCAGTAACATCCGGACCCAGGGCTGGTCCTGGCAACGTCCCGAGGGCGGTCTGCTGATGTGGCTGGACGGTCCCTCTGATGCCGATACCCGAATCGGCTCATCAATCTGGCAAAAGTGCCTGCAAAATAAAGTTCTCTACGTCCCCGGCGACCTCTGCTTCGCCGGCAGCAATCCGCCCCGCAACACCCTGCGCCTCAGCTTCGGAGCCATTGCAATGGACGACATCCCCGAAGGCATCCGCCGCCTCGGAACAGCCCTCAGCCGATCACAGAATTCCAGTCTTTACACCTGAACAGGAGCTTTCACAATTCAGCCTGAATCCAAGGATTCTCTAAATGGATATTCTGAATGCATACTGGCGAATGGATTACGTCCAATCTCAGGGCGAAAAACCGCCTTCGGAGCACAATCCGTTTGTCTCGTTGCCCAAAATGGGAGACGATCGGGCAGCTTTGATAGTGTACAGGGGAGAGGCCCATTATATAGTGCTCAACAAATTTCCATACAACCCAGGCCACATGCTCATCGTGCCCTACGAGGCGGTTCCCGAGCTTGGAGACCTCTCGGCCGAAGCCCGCGCAGAGATGATGGAGCTGATAGTCTTTGGCCAGAACTTGCTGAAACGGGCAATGTCTCCGGACTCCTTCAATGTCGGCTTGAACCTCGGCAAAACTGCCGGTGCCGGCATCCCCGAGCACCTGCATTGCCACATTGTGCCACGCTGGAATGGCGACGTGAATTTCATGCCAGTGATTGGCAAAACCAGAGTCCTGCCTCAGGCTCTCGATCAAACTTGGCAGGTACTCAAACAACACCTGAATGATTGACCGCACCCTCCATTTTTCGAATCCGCACCTGCTCTCCGAGCTGTACTGCGGAGACGAATCCAACCTCAATCTGCTTGAAAACGCACTCGGCATCCGCGCGGTCACCCGCGATGACTGGCTGCGTCTTGAAGGCAATAATGATCTCCAGCTCGACCGCGGTGAGACGTTTTTTAGAACCCTCGAAAAAGGCCGCCGGCAGGGTCTGAAAATCACCCAGGCCGACTTCCGAAACACACTGGAAGCATTCAGCGAGGGCCGGGATGAAGAGTTCAAGAATCTCTTTGACGAAAATTTCGTGATCAACCTGCGCCGCAGCAGCGTGGTCCCAAAGACCTTCAACCAAAAACGCTACCTGCAGTCCATCCGGACCCGCGACATCGTTTTTGGCATAGGTCCAGCAGGCACCGGCAAAACATATCTAGCCGTTGCCGCCGCCCTGGACGCCTTGCTCAACAACCGGGTCGAGCGTATCATCCTGACCCGTCCCGCGGTTGAAGCCGGCGAGGCCTTGGGATTCCTGCCGGGAGATCTCACGGAAAAAATCCAGCCTTATCTCCTGCCCTTATACGATGCGATTTACGAAATGCTGGGCCGTGCCGATGGCCGCAAGCTGATCGGCCTCGACAGCGAACGCAAGGAAGAGCGCAACAACACCCGGATAGAAATCGCGCCGCTAGCCTATATGCGGGGCCGAACGCTGTCGAACGCCTTTGTAATTCTGGACGAAGCTCAGAATACCACGCCCGAGCAGATGATGATGTTCCTGACACGACTTGGTGAAAAGAGCCAGATGGTCATCACCGGCGACCGCACCCAAATCGACTTGCCACGCCACAAATATTCAGGTCTCAAGGAGGCTGAAAAAGTTCTGGCGAAGACCAAGGGTATAGCCTTCCACTATTTTGATGGCCGCGATGTTGTGCGCCATCCTCTCGTGCAGAACATAATTGAGGCCTACGCCGATTACGAAAAGCGCACGGGCGCTCATCAACCGCGAGAGGTTCAGTCAGACTGACCGCTCCGGCAACCCAATCCCCCATGGGAGTCATCCGCAAAAACAAACGCCAGCAGGCAGAATCATCCCGCGTCAAACGACTCGGCTCTGACCGTGATTCCCTGGTCCGCCCGCTTTTTGAACGGCGTTCCCTGCTCAATTTCGCAATTTACCTGCTGTTCACTGTCGCCGTAATTCTGGTTTGCTTCACCGGCCTCGACCCGCTCGGACCTTCCCTGCAACGGAACCAGATTGCCCGCGTACATGTGATCTCGGAGATCAGCTTCGAATACGCGAGCGACATCCAGACCAGAGAGCGGATGGAAGCGCAGCGTCAGCGTGTGCCGCCAGTCTACCGTCTGGACCCAAGTGCGATGCAGAGCTATCAAAGCTATCTGACCCAGCTTTTCAACGACCTCATCGCTTACGCTGAAGTGCCTGAAGACGCGCCAGAGGATGCAGTGCGAATGGAAACCGACGAGGTCAGCCACTTCCTGGACACCTACGACGCCGGCAACCCTTATAATTTCCGCAGCTCTGACTTGGCCAGCTTCTACAATCGTCTGGGCCCTACCCGGGCCAAAGAAGCCATTCAGGAAGCGCTGATTATCCTCGGAGAAATCACCGACCAGGGGATTCACGATCCAAGCGCCTCCTTCATCGATGAAACAGCCGAAAGCATGAGCCTGTTTCACGTTCTCGACGAGGCGGGCAATATCCGTCAAGTTGAAATTCTCTCCGAGGAGGACGCCCTGCGCTCGCTGAGGATCAACCTGCTTGCCCTCGATATTCCACGCGACACAGCACTGATCCTTTTTCGGCTTCTCCGCACCGGAATTCGGCCAAACCTTGAATTCGACGAAGGCAAAACCGAGGAACTTATCCAACGCGCCCAGGCAGCCGTCCAACCTGTTCGCGTCCAGGTCCAGGCAGGGGATACGATCGTTGAAGCAAACAGCCAGGTGACCGCAGCCGTCTACGAACAGCTCGAGGCATACCGGGCGGCCCTGCGCGACGCCGAAGAACGCGAACTCGGGCGCATCGATGCGGTTTGGATGGAACGCTTCATCCTGACCCTTGCAATTATATTTGGCGCAGCCCTCTATCTCCGCACCAGCCGGATCCGAATCCAAGCCAATCACAGGGTATTTATTCTCTCAGGCGGATTCATTCTGGCGAACTTGGTCGCGGCCCGACTCATCCTGGAATTGGGCGGCAATCGGGTTGTTGAGATGATTCCCATGCTGCAGCAACTGCTGCCATGGATGATCCCGGTTGCCCTCGGTCCGATCATCCTGACCGTTCTGGTCGGGGCAGGACCGGCAGTCATTGCAGCTGGTCTCATCAGTGTTTTCAATGCCATGATGCAAGGCAACTCTCTGTCGGTTTTGATCGCCTCACTGCTGAGTGCGCTGGTCGGAATCTACTGTAGCCGCAATATCCAACTCCGTGCCCGCGTCGTCCGCGCCGGCGTCCTTGCCGGTGTGTTGTTGGCCGTAGCAGCGATGCTCAGTGGTATCCGCGACAATCTAGAGCCATCCACTGTATTCGGCCAGACTCTTACCGCAATCCTTGCAGGCTTGTTCACCGGTATGATTGTCGTCGCCCTGCTGCCGCTGCTGGAAAACCTTTTCAACGACACAACGGATATCACGCTTCTGGAACTTACCGATTTCAACCACCCCCTGTTGAGAAAAATGCAGGTCGAGGCACCGGGTTCCTATCATCACAGTTTGATGGTTGCGAACCTGTCTGAAAATGCCGCAGCAAGCATCGGTGCCAATTCTCTACTTTGCAGAGTCTGTGCCCTTTTCCACGACATAGGAAAGATGGTAAAGCCGGAGTATTTCGCCGAGAATCAGCGCTCCGGCTACAACCCGCACATCGAACGCAATCCTTCAATGAGCGCACTGGTGATCAAAAGCCACGTCAAGGAAGGCGTTCAACTGGCGCGCAAATTCAAACTTCCCCAAGTTATCGAGGATGTAATCCGTCAACACCATGGTACATCCTTGATCCAGTATTTTTACTACAAAGCTCTCGAGAAGCAAAAAGGCGAAGGCGCCCAAGAGGCTATCCACCCCAATGCGCCGCGGATCGAATTGGACAAGGTCGATGAGGACACCTACCGCTACGAAGGGCCAGTGCCCCAGTTCACCGAAAGCGCTATCATCATGCTCGCAGACTCCCTGGAGGCCGCAAGCCGGAGCCTGCGCAAAGTAACTCCTCAAAGCATCGAGGAGCTGGTAGATGGCATTGTCACCGCGCGCATGGAGGACGGACAACTGGATGACACACCCCTGACCTTTAGCCAGCTCAAACTGGTGAAAGAAAGCTTCATGTTCACACTCCTCAATATGCTGCACGCCCGGGTTGAATATCCGGAAGAAGCACAGGGATCTGAAAAGAAAGCCCGTAAAAAGATGACCCGTCATTCCCGTTTTTCATCCCCTGGACTACCCTTACCGGAGTCCATAACCGAGCCACCCAAGCCGATGAACCCACCTGCAGAGTCTGATGACAAGGAGCGTTGAAATCCTGAACGAAGTGCCCGGATTCCGCATCGACGATACAGCAGTTAAAAAACTGATACAGACACTCGACGAATTCGAAGCCTTTTCCATCCCATCCGGCCACCTCGACATTGCCTACGTCACCGATGAGCGTTGCTGCAGTCTGCATAAAGATCACTTCGACGATCCAAGCATCACTGACGTAATGACCTTTCCCGGGGATCCGGGTGATGAGCATGCAGGCGACATCGCCATCTGCCCCCAATACGCGGCCGAAGCCTGCCTTGACCATGGCACCAGCTTTCCAGAAGAGGTCACACTCTACTTGATCCATGCATGGCTACACCTGGCTGGATTCGACGACCTCAACGAAAACAGCCACACCGCTATGCGCGATGCGGAAGAACGTCTGATGAACTATGTCCTGAATACCTGCGGGCTTCCCGCCTGCACCCTCAACAATGGCTAAATCGACCTCCAAGCTGCGCCTCGATGAACTGCTGGTCGACCGGGGCCTGGTCGACTCCCGCAGCCGCGCCAAAGCATTGATTATGGCGGGAAAAGTACGCTCGGGCACCACAATACTGGACAAAGCGGGGAAGGTCTATCCCGTGGACACTCCTCTTGAGATTGAGCAGCCGCCCCGGTTTGTCGGCCGTGGGGGCGAAAAGCTGGATGGCTTTCTCGAACAGTTCCCTCTCTCAGTTGAAGGCAAAACCATTCTCGATGTCGGTGCTTCGACCGGCGGCTTTACCGATTGCCTCCTGCAACGGGGTGCCGCACGGGCTGTTTGCGTCGACGTCGGCCACGGGCAGCTGCATTACAAATTGCAGACAGACGAACGGGTCACCAATCTTGAACGGGTAAATGCCCGGCACTTGAACCCCGCCGATCTGCCGGAGCCCAGCTACCCTGTGATCGTAATGGATCTGTCATTCATTTCCCTTAAAACAGTCCTGCCGGCGGTCTGGCCCCTGCTGGAGCCGGGCGGCACCCTGATCGCCCTGATCAAACCCCAATTTGAAGCGGGCAAAGCCGATGCCGATGCCGGAGGAGGGGTCATCCGCGACACCAGACTCAGGGACCAAATTGTGCAATCCGTGCTCGATTGGGTAAAACAAAACCTGGCAGAGGCTGAATTGAGCGGCTTCTGTCCCTCGCCGATAGCCGGCATGAGCGGAAATCAGGAGTTCCTTGCTGGCTGGAAACGCGTGAAATCCACTTGAGCCAAACTACTTTAGTGAACAAACTCTCCTCAATGGCCCCTATTCAGAAAATCACGATTGTCGTCAATCGCAGCAAATCCGGCGCAGAAAGCCTTGCTCAGCGCATCGAAAAACTTGCCACCGACCAAGGCAAAACGGTCACCATCATCGGAGATTTCCCCGTTCCCACAGATGCCTTGAATGACGCCGACCTATGTTGCGTGATTGGCGGCGACGGAACCATTCTTGGGATTGTTGAAGCGGCATCACTCAACGAGGTTCCCGTGTTGGGCATCAACCTCGGGCGTCTCGGATTCATGGTCCATTACAGTGCCGCTGAGGTTGAACGCATTTTCCCCGACATCCTGGAAGGAAACTACCGCTCCGAAAGGCGCACTCTGATTCGCTGTCGCGACAACGATGGCCATGAATGCCTTGCACTGAATGATGTCGTTGTCCGCTCCAATGGATCCCGTCTAGTACCCCTCGAGCTTTCGGCTGACGGCGAGGTTGTTAATCAATACTACGCCGATGGCGTCATCTTTTCAACGCCTACCGGTTCAACAGCCTACAACCTGTCCGCAGGCGGACCGATCGTCCACCCCAAGGCCTCGGTCCTGCTGGTGACACCCATCAATCCACACACACTTTCCAACCGTGCGATTGTTCTCGATGGACAGGTCGAAATCAAAGTTGCCGCCGACACCGATTCGGGCAACATCCGCATCTCGGCCGACGGCCGCGAGGCCTTTGACGGCGAGGCGGCATTCCCGATCGAGCTAAGGATCGATCCTCAGCACCAGTTCGAGTTAATTCTTCCCCGCGCCTTTTCCCACTACAATCTTCTCCGCAATAAGCTGTCCTGGGCCGGCGATGCCCCCTCACGGCAGAAAAACACTCCGAACGAACTGTCAACTTGATGAATTGTTTTCGTAATCTGCTGCTGGCTGTATCCATCCTCCCAACCACCCTTCTATCAATACCAATGCCAGAAACCAGCGGATACCTATTTGCCACCTTTAAGAGTGAAAGCGGCCCTCAGGGCGAACAAGTCTATTTTGCCTTGAGCAAGGATGGACTCGAATGGAAAGCGGTTAACAACGCTGAGCCCGTGCTGGTCAACACGCTGGGCGAACAAGGGGTTCGCGATCCTTTTCTCATTCGCTCCCACGACCAGGAAAAATTTTACCTCATCGGCACCGACCTGTCCATCTATCACAATCCCAACTGGGGTCGCGCCGTGCGCCAGGGTAGCCGAGCGATTATCATCTGGGAGTCTACCGACCTGATCAACTGGTCGGAACCCAGACGGGTCGAAGTCGCCCCTGAATCAGCAGGCTGCACCTGGGCTCCCGAAGCCATCTACGATCCGGAGAAGGAAAGTTATCTGGTTTTCTGGGGCTCCACAACAGCCGAAGATGACTTCGCCAAGCACCGCATCTGGGCCGCCTACACAGAGGATTTTAAAGAATTCGGCGAGCCCTTTATCTACATCGAAGAGAATCATGCGGTCATCGACACCACAATCGTGCAGGACAACGACCGCTACTACCGTTTCACCAAAGATGAGACCAACAAGCGGATCATCATGGAGTCCGCGAGTTCCATCGGCGGAAGCTGGTCACTCAAAGAAGATTTTTCACTGGCCGGTTTGCACGGATATGAAGGCCCGCAATGTTTCCCACTCGTAGATGATGAAGGCAATACGCAGTGGATGCTGATTCTCGATAATTACGCCCGCCAGCGCGGCTATCAGGCCTTCATCACTTCCGACCTGTCCGGAGCTCAATTTGAACCGATGGACGAGCTCTCAGTCCCCTTCCATTTTCGCCATGGTTCGGTGATTCCTTTGACTGATGAGGAATACGAACGAACTCAGAAACATTGGTAGGGCAGCCTCGCCGAGGCAGCCGCTGTTCAGGGCAGGAAGATTCTACATTATCTCCGGCGCTTTCGGCGAAAGCGCCCTACCTTTTTCTGCAGAATCGGATGGCTTGCCTTATTCCTTAAAGGCCTCGGGAATCTCCACCACCATCAGATCCAGACTCTCGCCATCGGACAGTCGACCGGACTGAATAAACACACGCCGGCTGTCTGAGCTGAAGCTCGGATGGGCGTGGTCCGGGCGCATCACATGCCCGGTGGTCAGCAGGTGCTGGGCCTGAGTTTCGATATCGATCAGGTAGACGTTGCCGGAAAAGGTATCCCCCGCGATCCAGCGGCCATCCGGCGAAACATTGCAGTGCCAGAAGCCCATGTTGTTTTGCAGACCGGAGATCGGCTCCGGTTGACCGAAAATACGCACCTTATTCGTGCGCACATTGATCAGCGCGATTCCGGTGGGACGCTGGCGCAAACGCGGGGTATGCCCCATCAGATTGAAAACCACGTGATCTTCGTCCGCCCAGGCTTCGTGGGTCACCCAGTCCAGCTCTTCTTCGACAAACAAAGGTTCGGCTGACTCCATGCCTTCGCGCCAGATCCACATCCGCTGCGGGGCGTCGCCACCGGTTTCATGGCAAAAGAGAATCTCACCGTCGCGGTGGGGATTCGCCTGAATGTGTCCAATTCTGAAAGGTTTGCGAACCACCTCCTCATGTGTCCCCTCCTCGAGGTCAAAGGCCACAATCGTATTCACCGTCTCACCGCTTTCGGCCTCGGGGTGCTCGACCGAATAATACATGATCCGTTCCGACGAATCCAGGGTCAGCATGCCGCGGCTGTATGGAAAAGTCGCCAAAATGGTTTCATAACCTTCTTCCCGCATCTGACCCGCTGCGCTGTCGGCAAACAGAGGATCCAGATCCAGTTTTATAAAATCCTGACCGTCGTCTGAATCCCGTAGAAAATACAGGATGTTCTCCTTCCGCGACAAGCGCAGTGAGCGATAGGACAAACCCGGGCCCTCTGTCAGCTGAACCAGCGTGCCATCCGACTCACGCACCGCGTAGATCTGCGGGTAGCCATCACGGGATCGGTCAGCGGTGCGAAATACAATCCATTCCCCGTCCGCCGTCCATTGCGGATGGGTCTGGTAGATCCGCACATCCACCGCCGGCGAATGCGTCAGCACCTGAACTTTTGCTCCGGTAACCGGATCCTCATAGGAACTGGCTTCCGATGGGAACACCCGCCCGACATCGGAGGCGGCGAGACCAAGGGTAAAACACGAAACAGAAAAATAAGTGAGTAATGCTTTTTTGAACATAGGATTGGAAAGAAACTAAAGCATCAGGACTGTCAATAAACCCTGAAGGCAACTGCTGTTTTAGACCGGAACTGGTCGGGACAAATAATTGTCAAAGCATCCTCATCCTGACGCCAGTCCAGCTTCAGGCCGGGTTCGTCCATTAATTCCACACTCTTTACCCCGGCTTCAAACAGTCGGGAGGAAGACCCCATTGAACGTATCCTCAATTTGGCACCTGGCTCTGGGACAACCATGCAAAATGCATAGATTGCGCCGTCAGAACCTTGCGTGAACCTGAAGTCATTTTCATCAAAAGGAAAATCGGCATGTTCCCGATCAAGCTTTCCGCCGGGCAACATCTTCAATTTACCATCCACGACTTCGCCCTCACCGGGACATTTCCATGACCGGCTACCATAGATTCCTGATCCATTTACAGCCAACCATTGCCCAACTTCACCGAGCATCTGACGGCTTCCCAGGTCCAGGGAACCGTCTGGCTGTGGAGACACACACACCGCAGCATTGCCGTCCCGAGCAGCGGCTTCGACCAGATACCGAATGACCATTCCAGAATCATTAACAATGCCGGGCCTGTAATACCAATCGCCCACAGGAACCTCCGCGATCCAAGGTTCATCACTTACGATATCCTCTGGGATCCCAAACTCCTTGGTTGTGACGGTGCCGTTGGTTTTCGGACGGAACTTGATCACACTGAACACGTCGACCTTCGCTCTGGTCTGCAGGCTGCGATTATAATAATGCGCCAGCACCCGTTGAAGGGCATCACATTTGAATCCAGTTCCGGTATCAGCCCCGCTGAACGGCTGGTCTCCGGTTCCATCCGTATAAATGAAATCCGGATCATAGCGGTCAATGACATCAATGATCCGCTGGGCCCACCAAGTCGCATACCAGTCTCCACTCTCGCCCATAGACTGTGGGCCCAGATGAACCCAGATTCCGAATTTGCAATCCCTGAGCCAATCAGGGGCCCCTGGATAGTTGCTCTCAATCGACCCCAAATTGGGCGCAAACGGCCCCTCAGCGATAGGAAAATCCAGACGGAATTCAGTAGCCTCGTCCGTGCTCTCAAGGGGCAAACTATTGATAAAATTGTTGAGGTTTCTGCACATCAATCGATATCGGTTTGAAATGGATGCGCCGGCAAGCCTGCCTCATCAAACAGCAAGCCCCCACCTTCCGGATAGTTTACCCAGGCATAGCGAATCGCGCTTGGTTCAGTAACCTTGGGATGACTTACCCTCACTTTGTTCCCATCAATCTCCGCATTCGCACGATAAAACTCACCATCAGCTCCAGCGAGCTCAAACCAATCGAGCGAACCATCGGGCGCTGCAAGTCTACCGGAAACACCGTAAAAGCTTATATTTACCTCATTTGCCAGCCTGTCTGCCCTAGCGAACACTGGTCCGGTATGAGGAACATCTTGACCGTATGCCCGCGCGAGTGCCAAGCGGACAAGGCGGTCCGCCGCAGCTTGCTTGTTTTTTGGATGTACGTCGTGCTCATCGCCTATGTCGATGGTGACAGCCATTCCAGTATTGGGCAGCTGAAGCGCCTCTGCCTGCCACGCCCTGACCTGCGGACTGTTACTGTTAGCCCTCAAGCCTGCCAACTGACAGAACAAAAAGGGCAACTCTTCTTCCCACAGCTTGCGCCAATCCCTAATCAAGGTCTCATTAAATCGAGGAAAAAGTTCACGCGGAGAAGTAATGGACTCCCCTTGATACCAGAGAAACCCCCTCGCTGCATAGGGCACAATAGCCAGGAACATTCCGTTGAAGTTCACGGTCGGATTACGCTGGTTCTGGACTGGGTGTGGATTGGGGCGGTTAGGAGGCCGGACTCCGGCAGCCCGGGCTTCATTGTAAGCCAATTCAAAGCTCTGCCACTCATCCAAACCCGGCGGGTTCCATTGCTTAACTTGCTCGTCAAATTGATCCAATACAGAACGGAGTTCCGGAACGGTATCAATGGCCTCCCTCCGTATCCAGGAATGTGCCGTAGTCGCTCCGTAAGAAACCACGACAACACCCACGGGAACATCCAACTCTTTCGATAGATCCCGTCCGAAAAAGTAGCCAATGGCCGAAAAATCTCCAACGGTCTCTGGTGACGCAACCTGCCAACGACCCTCGACACACTCGCGTGGCTGGTAGGAATGAACAGGCTCTGCTGTAAACAGCCGAACCATTGCATGGTCACCGCTGGCGATCTCTTCTTCTTCATTATCAACGCCAGCCCACGGACGCCGCGGTGTTCGGGCAACCGTTTGATCCATATTGGATTGCCCCGAAGCTATCCATACTTCACCGACCATGACATCATCCAACTGAATAACATGGTCGTCGCCGGAACTGACTTTGAATGACCTCCCTTCCGCTGAAGTGTCCAGGCTTTCCAGAGACAGGCTCCAACGGCCGTATTCATTGGCAAAAACGATTTGCCGCTGACCAGCGAACTCAACCGTAACAGGTGCACCAGCAGGTGCCCAACCCCATACGGGGACAGGTTTGTCCCGCTGCAGAACCATGTGACTGGTAAACGGGCTTCCTAGTTCAAGTGCGTGGACGAGCGGCCCAGCAATAAGCAGGAACAATAAGATATAGAATGTGGGTTTTATCATGATATTTATCTGGGAGTAGTCTGTGGTTCTGGAAAATCGACAACGGCAGCATGATTTCCAATAAAGTGGTTCAGTTCAACTGGTAGACGCGGGAGGTGCGA
>JAFIGG010000124.1 GCA_020831485.1 Opitutales bacterium | reverse complement strand
CGAAGTATCGTCGGTGCCGGTGCCGTGGTGACTCAGAACATGGTCGTGCCTCCAGGTTCCATGGTGCTGGGCATACCGGCAAAGGTCGTACGCAGCCTGAGCGAGGAAGAACAGGCCGGCCTGCGCAAATGGGCCGAAAAATACGTAACCGTCGCACAGCACCACCGCAAGCGCGGCGAATAGCTGTCGCCATGGAGGCAATGCCGCTCCAGTCCATCCTGCAGAAGGCGATCCGCGATGAAGGTCCGCTGCGCTTCGACGACTACGTTGAACAGGCGCTCTACCACCCCAAATTCGGTTATTACCGCCGTCCTGTGCAACGGGTGGGGCGCAGTGAGGACAGCGATTTCTACACGGCTTCCTCGATCGACCGCCTGTTTGGCCCGCTGCTGATTGAGGCTTGTCGCAGCCTGCTGCCCTGCCCTCCGGGCGAATGCAGCTTTATCGAGATCGGTGCAGAACCGGACAAGGGGGTACTCGACGGAATCGAGCACCCTTTTGCCGCCGTTGAAACCCTGGGATATGGCGACGCATTCACGGGCTGTGACCGTCCCTGCGTCGTATTCTCAAATGAACTCTTCGATGCCCAACCCTTCCGCCGGTTCCACTTCCGGAATGGCAGCTGGCAGGAAGGTTTCGTAGAGGTGGAATCCGATCGGCTGATAGAGTCGTTCAGGCCTGTCGAAGATGCCGATGCCTTGCCTTTCCCGGCCTACACGCCGGCAGAGCCCTATACGCTCGACTGGCCGCAGCGGGCCGAGGAACTATGTGCGCAGCTGCTGCAGAAAGACTGGCAGGGACTATGGCTCTGCATGGACTATGGCCTTGACCGCGAGGTCCTGCTGAATGAGCGCCCGGAGGGCACCGCGCGCAGCTATTCGCGTCACCGCCAGAGCAACGCGCTGCTCGAGCGACCGGGAGAATGCGACCTGACTTGTCATATCTGTTGGAACTCGCTGGAGGATCAACTGGTCAAGAATAGCTTCAGTCAGCTCCAACGTCAGACCCAGGAAGCTTTTTTCATGCACCACTCCACAGCTCTGATTCAGCAGATCCTCACCGACGCTCCAGGCCAGTTTTCTCAAGACCGGCAGAGCCTCAAGGAATTGCTCCACCCGAGCCATCTGGGCAGCCGCTTTCAGGCGCTTAGCGGACTGCGTTTCAAGACGCCATGAAAGATCCATTCAATACCAGCGGCAAGGCGGTCTACGAAATCCGCGGATTCCGACGTTACCTGATCCGAACAGCTGTCTGGCTGCTGCAACTCTACTTCGCCACCCTGCGCACCCGGCCGACAGAAAGCGCAGCCGAAGCGATCCGCAACAGTCCACAACCCAAAATCTTTCTCGTCTGGCACAACCGCTCACTGATCGCCCTCGAACTGTTCAAGCGTTACTTCGAGCCCGAGCGCATTGCCTGCCTCATCAGCCCAAGCAAGGCAGCGGCCTGGGAAGCGGCGGTCTTCGAGGAGCTCGGATTCAAAGTCGTGCGCGGATCCTCCAGCCGCCGGGGCATTCAGGCAACCCGGGAAATGGTGCGGACTTTGCGTTCAGGCAACGATGTGGGCATCAGCCCCGACGGCCCGTCAGGACCCCTGTATTCCTTTCAGCGCGGCGCCCTGGCCCTCGGCCAGCTGAGCCGCGCACCGTATCTGGTCCTGAACGCCAACTGCCGCAGCGCTCTCCGACTGCCCTGCTGGGACCGCCACCTGATTCCCCTGCCCTTCAGCCGGCTTGAAGTCCGCGCCGAAGCCATTCCCACAGACGCTATCGATTTCAGCGATGAGACAGCCGCCATCGAGTCCCTGCGCGCCGCCTGCCTGCGCCAACTCGATGCAGCGGAGACCGCTGCACCTACGTAGCCGCGCTCCAGCCCAATTACAGTAAGCTTGAAACGAACTTGCCCTTCGCTGGGTTACACAGGAGTATTCCCGCACCTAATATGGCCGCTTCCACCTTCAATTCAGCCACCAAATCCGCCCGAATTCTGCGAATCGTTGCGGTCTTAGGCATTTGGTGGGGCAGTTACCTTCTGCTCGCCAATCTGATCGACAGTTACCGCGATTTTGACCCGAGCTATTTGGGCTACTTTTTTGGCCAGGTTCTGCTGCGGCCCCTGCTGCTTCTTTTGTGGAGCAGCCTTTTGTGGGTACTGGCCCCGCGCATTGGGCGAATCCTGAACAACGGTGATCCTGAAGATTGAGCAGCGGGAAAATCTCCAAGGCCTTTGGCGGCTGGCATTGTTTCTATTCGTTGTCACCACCAGCCTCGGAGCGGATCCCCATGAAGCATTCGTCCGCGCCCATGCGGAGGAGCTGCATCGTCTTTTCAATCAACTGAACACAGAATCGGATCCACACCTGGCTGAAGCAGTGGCATTGTGGAAACAGCGTAAAAAAAATCCTGCCCTGCAGTTGCTGTATCACTCCATCATCAACGGGCCCAAGCCCTCAGGGTTGATCGAGGCACCCGACCTTCCTTCCGGAAGCCTCGACCGAGCCCGCGATGCCCTGCAGGACCGCTATCACATTCAAGGTCAGGTGGGGGTTCAACCGCGCCTCGAAAACGGAGGCTTGGATTGGAACTACCATGGGCCCGCGAATGACAAGGAATGGGCCTGGATGCTCAACCGCCATTTGTCGTTCATTGACTTGATTGAGGCTTGGGAGGCAACAGGCGAGGGTACTTACCTGGATCAACTGTTCAAACTCTGGAACGACTGGCTCGACAGCCAGCCCTACCCGGCCCGCCATACTTTTTCGGCCGCCTGGCGACCGCTGGAGGTATCCAGGCGTATTCTCGACAGCTGGCCACAGGTCTACTTTCGCCTGCCGGACGATGACCCACGCAGCTTGCAGCTGCGCGTAAGAATCCTGGCATCTCTGCTTGAACACGGCGATGCCCTCGATCGCTTTGCATCCTTCTGGGGCGGCAATCACCTGATCACCGAAAAGACTGCACTGGTTAAGCTGGCTCTGGTTTGGCCTGAGCTGAAACCCAGTGAAGGCTGGCTGAACAAAGGCGTAGAGGAACTCAAGCAAGCCCTGGAAAACCAGACCTATCCAGATGGCGCTCACAAAGAACTGACCTACCACTATCAGCGGGTCACAGTGCTGCATGCCCAGCGCCTGCTGGCCTTGCTGAAGGCGGCTGGAAAGCAATCACAAGCCGCGGAATTCAGTCCTTTGGTAGAGTCAATGTGGAACTACTTCATCCTGGTCATGCGTCCCGACGGCAGTGGACCTCTGAACAACGCATCGGATCTGGAATGGACCGGATTGCATACGGAGGGAATCCCCGAATTCTTCGGCCGCCCGGATTGGCAATACATCCTCAGCCGGGGCGCAGAGGGTCAGCGACCGAAACAACCCTACAGTCATTTCTTTCCCTGGGCTGGCCACCTCGTTATGCGCAGTGGCTGGGATCCACAGGCGGACTGGGCATTCTTCCATCTGGGCCCCCGCGGCACAGCCCACGACCACGATGACCACCTCCACCTGAGCGTGTTCGCCAATGGCCGTTCACTGCTCACCGACAGCGGACGCTACACCTACCTGCCTGGCCCCTGGAGGGATTATTTCAAAGGACCGCGAGCACACAATCTAATACTGGTGGATGGCGAAGGGCCCCTGCCTCAGCCGCACTCCGTGCGGCGCGCGATGAAAGCCAAGGTAGACATCCAGGACGATACCGTCTTTGCCAAAGGAAGTAACCGCTTTCCCGCACAGGTCGCCACCGGCAGAGGCGGCGCCCGCCACGAGCGCAGTGTCCATTACCACAGCGCCGGATTCTGGATCGTCAAAGACCACCTGATTGCCAGCGGCTCCCGCAAGGCGGAAATCCTCTGGCACTTTCACCCCGATGTCAGCACGGAAGAGTCGTCACAGATTCTTCAACTCGTTCACGGCCCAGCCAACACCACCCGCAGCGACGCCACCGGTCAGGAGCAGCCCCAAATCGCCGGCTTTTACAGTCCCCAATACAACGAACGCATCCCGCGCATTCAATCGACCTGGACCCAGCGCGGATCTGGACCCGCAACCTGGATCTGGTTAATCCAAAGTCCCGATGAAGCAGCGGTCGTCAGCAAAGTCCACTACGATTCGGAGCGCGACCGAATTGAAGTCGAACTGAAGGACGGTAGTAGTGTCACCTGGTAG
>JAFIGG010000034.1 GCA_020831485.1 Opitutales bacterium | reverse complement strand
TAAGAGGCAGGCAAGCAGGACAACGGTAGCCATTTTTCGAAAGCGGTCATACTGGTAATCCTTCGCCCAGATACACCGGACCAGTCCCAGGCCGACAATTCCGATAAATACGAGCAGAATCCAGCCCCCTTCAGAGGCAAACCAGAGTAAGCTGCTTTCCGGGTGTAACACCGGCTGACCGACGATGGATGCGTCCCGAAACTGAGGGAAAACGCCCTCGAAGCTGCCGAACCCAATTCCCACTAGAGGGGAATCCGCCCAAAGCGCCAAGGCATCGCGATAGATTTCAGCCCTAAAATCCCGCACCGAACCCCACCCCGACGAAATAAAGTCCCGCAAACGGTCCGAGGTGGCTCCCCCAAGAAAAAACAGTCCGATCAAAATCCAGAAACCGAAGGGTCCAAGCCACTTCCAATGACCTGCCAGGCTACCTTTACGAGCCATGACCAGAACCCACAATCCACAACCGACCAGGAAGACAAGAATACCCGAACGGGACAGCGAAGCCCCCAAACCCAAACAGGCCAAAACCGTGAACAATAGAAAGAAGCCCCCACGCAGACGCCCTCGCACCAGCAAATCAAAACCAATGGCAAAGGCCGCAATCCCCCCTGCGGCAATGGCAAGGCTGGTATGATTGCGGTTCGGCGTAAATGCGAAATTGTGCACCGAGGGAGCCAACGGATTCTTTACCCCGATCAAGGTCAGGTAGAAAACTGCAAACCCTATCAGACAAAACACGATCGCAAACAAGCGCAGGCTCCGCTCCCTGCGCTCCGCGTTCACCGGCAGGTTGGCCATTAAATAGAGCCAAGTCATAGCCGCAGTGATCCACACCAACGCCTGCAAGCCCATCCAGGGCTGCGGATTGACAGCCGATACACTCAACGGAACACCCAGGCTGAGGGCCTGCTGCCGCCATTCTGCGTCAACCAGCCCCAACGGTAGCAGCTGAAAGACTCCCCAGCCCAGAACCAGCAACCACCCGATGCTCAGCAAATAGCTACAGCCCTTTTTGGGTGGACTGAGCATCGCCCAGACCCCAATAGCCAGCAATAGCATGCCCTGAGTCAACTGATGATACCCGCCCCCGCTCAAGAAAGCCAAAGTCACCAGGATCAGAGCTATTAGCTGGGGGGTTATACGACGGTCCATCGGGCGGAAAATTCGAAAGTCATAAAGGGTATGCCGGAAAACTATCGATAAGGCGATCCTGTTGGCAATCGCCTTTTAGGCCATGAATATTGATGAAATGACTTGCCAATAAAGTTAGGGATTTTTAACTGATACCCATTCATCTGGAATCTTCCGGAACAGTCTGAATTTTTAAAGACCAGGAAAATAGATCATGAACATGTTTACCCGAAAAGGCTTCACCCTCGTCGAAATCCTTATCGTTGTCGTCATTATCGCACTGCTGGCGATCATGGCGGTTCCTGCTTTCAAAAAAGTCAACGAAAGCACCCATGAGAGCGCGATGATCACCGACGCCCGCTATCTCGGCGCCGCCGTTCAGGAATACATCCACAGCAATGATGTCTCCAGCGTTGCCCACGGTTACAGCCCAGCCGACGGCCGCATCACCGGCGAGCTGCAGTCAAAACTCGAATCCATCGGTGCCGGTTACGACATCCAGCCCGCCGAATTAACGGCCACCAGCCCGTTCACCATGAGCACTCCCCGCCTGCGCGGCGGCGCGCCATACACCTTTGACGCAGACGGCAATTTGCTCGAAAAGCCCAGCGCCGAGGACTAAGAAAGCTGTTTCCCCGGGGAATGGACGCCCTCGTCCACTCATTCCAAGGCCTCGCCGCGGGCACGAGGCGTGCCCGCCCCCACTTAATTAGGCCTGTCTCCGAAATTAAATTAGGAAATCGGCATTTTCGCATTGACGAAGTGAGAGTGAATCTCATTTTCGAGAGTCCTAGTTATGTTAATGCGACTCAATCCCAATAAAAAGCGCCCGTCTCTGCGCTTCAACTTTGTGAATAAAGCCTGTGTTGCCTGCGCGACAGCTGCGGCTGCAATCGGGCTCGGTGCCGACGTTGAGGCCGACTCGCCGATTGACCTGACACCGTTTCAGGTTATCGGTTCAAAGGAGAACCTGCACTTCACACCCGGCTCGGGCTACTACATCGACGACAACGAAATTCTCCTGCACAACTATGACAATATTGAGCAGGTGATGCGCCGCGTTCCGGGGGTTTACTTCCGCACGGAAGATGGCTTCGGAATCTTCCCGAATATCAGTTTTCGTGGAGTCGGTTCAATGCGGACCACCAAATTGACCGTCATGGAGGATGGCGTGCTCTCCGCACCGGCACCCTATTCCAACCCAGCCGCCTACTACACGCCGACCAGCGGACGCATGAGTGGGGTTGAGATTCTCAAAGGTTCCAGCCAGATCCAATACGGTCCGCAAACCACTGGCGGTATTCTCAATTACCTGTCCACTCCTCTGCCGGCAGAAGGCAGCGGTCGGGTGCGGGCTTCCTTCGGCAGCAACAACGACCAGCGTTTTCATAGTTACTATGGAGATCGCTTCGTAACGGACATGGGCGAATTCGCAGTCCTGCTCGAAATCTACTACCGCCAGAACGATGGCTTCAAGTCCATCGACCACTCGCCGACATACAAAGGCGGTGATACCGGATTCCGAAAAAGCGAACCAATGCTGAAGCTGGCCTGGACGCCCAATACCAACGTTAACCAGCAGTTTGAGCTGAAGGTCGGGTATTCGGATATGACCGCCGACGAAACCTACCTCGGGGTTTCCACTGGTGACTTTGCTGACGATCCATACCGTCGCTATGTGTCGACTCAGTTCGACACCATTCCCACAGAGCACTGGCGCACCTACCTGCGCCACAGCATCGACCTGGGCAGCCAGACCCGTCTGGCAACGACTCTCTACTACAACCAGTTCTCCCGTTCATGGTATAAACTGCACGATGTCAGGAACCTCAGCGGGGGAGCCACGAGCCTCGCAGAAGCACTTGCCGGGTCACCTTTCTACAGCGGTGGCAATGCAGTAGCGGGAACCGAAGGCGAGCCTTTGCAGGTCCTGCGTGGCGAAGCCGCAGGCATTTGGCGGGTGCGCAACAACAACCGCGAATACAAATCCTACGGCGCTGAATCCGTCCTTCAGCACCGCGTCGACGGCGGCGAAGTCAGCCACTCTTTCGAAGCAGGCCTGCGCCTGCATAAAGACTACGAGGACCGCTTCCAGCAACAGGATGACTACGAAGTCGATGCCAATGGTAACGTTGTCAATGTGACCATGCGCCAGCCAGGCACCCAGGATAACCGCCGCGGGCTCGCAACGGCTCTGGCCTTTTACGCCCGTGACGACATCTCCTGGAACCAATGGACAGTCAGTCCCGGTTTCCGCTACGAACGCATCCGCTACACCGACCGTCGCCGCGGTATGAACCCGGCCTCAGCCGACTTCAATCAGGTGATCGCCGAGAACAAGGGAACACTCGACATTTTTGCACCGGGCGTTGCAGCACTCTACGACATCAACGCCAATTGGGTTGCCTTCGCCAGCGTGCACAAAGGCTTTTCCCTGCCCAACCCGGGTGCGGCCACCAATGCCAACAACCCGATTGGCGCGGAAACCTCAATCGGCAGCGAATTGGGTGTTCGCTTCCGCGACAATCAGGGCCTTCGCGCAGAACTGGTTCTCTTCCACACGGATTTCAATGACCTGATTGTCCCGGACAACATCGGAGGAGCCGGCACCGGCAACACCGAAAACGCGGGCGACGTTCGCAGTTACGGCTTGGAAGCCGCGCTGTCCTACGACCCAGGCCGCACTAACGGTTGGGACTTCAACACGCCCTTCCAGTTGGCCTTCACCTGGACCGACGCCACCATCCGCAGCGATGTGAGTGCCTCGGGCACTTCCGGTGGCGCAGTCGAGTCCATCTTTGCCGGCGGTGAAAAAGGCAACCGCCTGCCCTATATTGCCCGCTACCAGATCTCAGCTGGTGCCGGTATCGAATGGTCCCGCTTCGGAGTCTACCTGGACACGTTCTACATTCCTTCAACCTATGCCTCAGCGAATAATTCCGAGGCTGAAGTCAACCCGGTTGGCGGCGCGAACAACAGCCCGATTCCTGATGCGCGCTTCGGTAAAAACGATGCCTACTTCCTGGTCGACCTCAGCGCCCGCTATCAGGTCAACGACAAGCTGGCCCTTACCCTGAGCGCTCAGAACCTGCTCGACCGCGAATACATCGCCTCCCGCCTCCCACACGGACCGCGCCCAGGGCACCCCCGCTTCGTCAGTGTCGGCATGGTCATGGATTTCTAAGAGTTGTCTGTCTGATAAGAGTAAAATAAAGAGCAAAAGGCCCGTCAGCTTTTCTGGCGGGCCTTTTTTATGCTCTAAATCGTGGATTACTGCGGTTTATAAACCTTCGGGCTCAGCGAAGGCCGCAACACATCCTGAAACTCTTTCAGGGATTTAATTTTTCCCAGCGCCAAAAGCTGATACGCAATATTTCCGACGCTCGATGCCTCTAAGTTATAACTGGTCACAGCCTTGCCGCAGGCATTGGCGATCAACTGGCACAACAAACGGTTTTTGGAGCCGCCTCCGACAATGACAACATTGTCAAAGTGCTTATCCATGATGTTTTCAAATATACCCATGGTCTCGCAAACACCGGCCCCGAGACTGGCACAGATCAACCGCATGTAGCCGGGCAGGTCATCCGGTGGAGTGCCGCCCATGCTACGAATCTTTTCATCAATCGCATCCCGCATGCTCTGCGGATTGAAGAGGTCCCGGTCCCGAATGTTCAGCAAAACATCCGGATCAGGTCGCTCTTCAGCCGCCGAAATCAGGGCGCCCCATTCCGCATCGGTCTGCGGCCTCTTGTCGAATGAAGGAATGGTCTGCTCCAGTAACCACAAACCGAGTAGAATTTTATTCGGCCGGTAACTACCATCCCCACAGCGCTCATTGGAAATACCCGATTCAAAAGCCTCATCACCGAGTAAGGCTTTGTCTGACATCGCCCCGGCCAACATCCAGGTACCACTGCTGATGATGAAGGTGTTGCCTTCGCGCGGCACAACCTCGAATGCACAGGAAGTGTCATGCCCCGGAACCAATGCGAGCTGCACACCCTCCAAAAGGGGATCAATCCGAACAGGCCCCAGCATTTGCCCGGCATGCTCTGGTTCCGCCAACCAGCCCGAGGGGATCGAAAAATGTTCGAAAACATCCTGGCAATAGGTATCGCCCCCCACCTCCAGCAACTGGGTAGTGCTTGCTTCCGAGTATTCAGACTTCACTACTCCGGAGAGCAGAAAGTTAAAATAGTGAGGCAGCAGCATAGCCTGATCGACAACCTTATCCAAATCAGGAAAACTCTGTAGAAGCTCAGCCAGCTGAAAGCTCGTGTTGTAATTGACCATTGGAATACCCGACCGGTCAAACAACCAGCGATCCATACCCTCGGCCCGCACAGCATCAACAACTTTATTGGTCCGCACGTCGCGGTAAGCATGAGCCGGAAAGGCCAGACGACCGTCCCTGTTTGTCAAAACAGAGTCCACGCCCCAGGTGTCCACGCCACAGCTTTCCAGATCAGGAAAAAGTTCCCGGGCCTTCAACAGGCCGGTTTTGATTTCGTTAAAAAGCGTGCCCAGGTCCCAGTATGCTGAACCGTTCAGTTCATTGAATCCGTTTGGGAAGCGATACGCTTCTGTCAAATCGAGGTCCGAACCGGACCAGGTGCCAACAATGACGCGCCCGCTGGTCGCGCCGAGATCAATTGCTGCAAGAGTTGTTTTTGCCATAGAGAGTACTCCATTGAGGTATTTTACGTAGTCTTATCCAGTTGAGAGGTAACGAGAGAGAAATAGCTGCCTAACAAATTCTTAACTGTGCCCCGGATTCTTTTATCTTTCCGGCCAATTCAGGGGGCGGAGTTTTGGTCGTAACCAGACCCATTCCCGACCCGAACCGTACCGCTAGAGTCAAGGCCCGCTTGTTAAATTTACTGGCGTCCGCAACAAACCAGGCAAAGCCGGAAGCAGAAACCATTTTCTGCTGATAGCTGGCCAACATCGGATTGCTGTTCCAAATGCCATCCGCGGTAATACCCCCGCAGCCAATGAAGGCCAAATCCGCATGCATTTCACTGATCACACCTTCACAAGTCGGCCCGTAGAGCACGCCCAGACGGTTGTAAATATTGCCACCGGTAACAATGGTCTCGCAGGCACTCACTTCATTTAGAAGCGCGGCGATCGGCAGGGAATTCGTGATCACGACCAGGCGCTTGCGCAAAAGCAGCTTGGCTATGGCGTAAGTCGTCGTCCCTCCGTCCAACATCACCGTCATGCCATCCTGCACCATAGCGTCCACGTATTCGGCCAGTTGGTGCTTCTCGGCGGCGTTGGTGTCGTCCTGAGTGATGAAATCGTATCCGCCGCCGACATCGTCCTCAACCAAGCTCGCCCCACCATGATGGCGGCGGATCACTCCCTGGGATTCCAGATCATTCAGCGCCCGCCGAACGGTCGACAAACTGGTATTGAAGGTCGTCGCAAGGGTGTGTAAATCGGCGTATTTCTGCTCGCGAATATAATTCTCGATAAGGTCCAGTCGCTGTTTGTTGGTGATAGCCATTTGAAGGATATTGAGGGAATCTGACAGATTTCTCTCAAACCCTCCGAAAAAGGTCAAGCGATCCGAGGTACCCGGATATGCGCCCTGGATAAAGGCCCCCTCAGCCCACTTGTCTTTTATTTCGGCGCTTACGCGTCAGCGCTTTCTCTCCTTCGACAATCAGAAAGACTGCGAGTCCAACTCCAAGCGGGACCAGCCAGTGCCGCAACTCAAGCGGGGCTGAGCCAAATGCCGTATGCATAAACGGGAGATAGACAAACCCGAGCTGCAACAGGGCCAGAGCAGTAATGGCGAACCAGACCACGCGGTTGGTGAACAAGCGGTTCAGATGGCAACTCGACTCCCGCATAAAGCGGCTGTTGAATAAATAAAACACTTGCGAGCAGACGAGCGTGTTGATCGCCACGGTGCGGGCCAGTTCAATCGGCATTTCAAGCCGCCGCTCAATCACGAAGACCGCAATGGTCGCGCCACCGATGAGCACTGAAACGAAGCCAATACGCCAAATGAAATGCATGCCCAGGATACGGGCCTTGGGGTCGCGGGGGGGCCGCTTCATTATGCCGGGCTCGGAGGGCTCAAAAGCCAAAGCCAGCGCGAGGGTAACGGCGGTAACCATGTTGACCCACAAAATCTGCACTGGCGTCAGCGGTAAAACCCAGCCCATGGCGACAGCAACCAGGATAACCAATGCCTCCGCTCCGTTGGTCGGAAGGATAAAAAGAATGGATTTCCGAAGGTTGTCGTAGATCGTCCGCCCCTCCTCAACCGCGCGCTCAATTGAGGCAAAGTTGTCATCCGCCAGCACGATGTCCGCGGCTTCCTTGGTCGCCTCCGTGCCTTTAATACCCATCGCCACACCAACATCCGCACGCTTGAGGGCGGGCGCGTCGTTGACTCCGTCGCCTGTCATGGCGACGACTTCAGCATTGGCCTGAAGGGCTTTAACCAGACGCAATTTGTGCTCCGGGCTGGTGCGGGCAAAAATGTCGGTACTGCGGACGAGTTCCCTCAGGTCCTCGTCGCTGGCCTCTTCCAGTTCCGCTCCGGTTACGGCATGGCCGCTGGCAGAGATTCCCATTTCACGACCGATGGCGCAGGCAGTACCGGCATGGTCACCAGTAATCATTTTCACCCGGATACCGGCCTCACGGCATTTTGCGATCGCTTCAATTGCCTCCGGGCGCGGTGGATCGACAATGCCGACAAGACCGAGAAAGACCATGTCTTCATCGAGATCAACAACGGAGAGTTCGGTTTTTCCATCATCTGCCGGACGGGCTGCGGCAGCGAGGATGCGCAGGCCTTGCCCACCGAGGGTCTCTATCCAGCCTTCCCAGTATTCACGGTCGAGGGGCTCGATCTCGCCGGAGGCGCCACGCTGTTGCGCACAGCGGTCCAGCAGGCGATCAGGTGCCCCTTTCATAAAGATCCGGCGGTTGCCGTCGCTCCCGGGCAGACGGTTAAGCGTGGCCATAAACTTGTTGTCCGACTCAAAAGGAATCGTAGCGATGCGATCATAGCCATCGCCCTGAAAGTCGGCCTTGCGGCCGAGCGTGCACAGTGCGCCTTCAGTTGGCTCGCCAGTGACGGCCCACTGCCCGTCCTTTTCGGCAATGTCCGAATCGTTGCAGACGGACATGGTTTCGATCACGGATTGAAGATCGCCATTGGCGTCGAGAGGCGCGGCTTTGCCGTCAAAAGTAATTTTGCCCTCCGGTTCATAACCGATGCCGCTGACCTGGTAATCGCGGTGGTGAGTAATCACCTGACGGGCGGTCATTTCGTTGCGCGTGAGGGTACCGGTCTTATCCGAGCAGATCACGGTGACCGAGCCGAGGGTCTCTACCGACGTGAGCTGGCGGGTTATGGCATTGCGCCGCGCCATGCTTTGCACGCCGATGGCGAGCGTGATCGTAAGAATGGCAGGCAAGCCTTCCGGAATCGCGGCCACCGCAAAACCGATGGCGGCAAAAAACAGCTCGGCCAGGGCGTAGTCGTGCAAAAACCAACCCAACGCAAACATCCCAGCGGCCATGGCGATGATGACAAAAGAAAGGCTTTTGGAAAAGGCCGCCATCTGCCGCGTTAACGGTGTCGCCAGCGTTTGCACCTCAGAGATCATACGGTTGATTTTCCCCATCTCCGTGTGCGCGCCCGTCGCTGTGACGATGCCTGTTCCCCGCCCTCCGGTGACGATGGAGCCTGAGAAGGCCATACCGACGCGGTCCCCAACTCCTGCATTGGCATCGACCGCATCTGTCTTCTTGCCCGAGGGAACGGACTCGCCGGTAAGGGCCGACTCTTCGATGCGCAGATTGTTGGTGTCGATCAGGCGAAGGTCCGCCGGCACACGGTCCCCCGAGCGCAGCCGCACCAGGTCGCCCGGCACCAGGCCCTCGGCATCGATTTCCGTCCAGTCACCGCCGCGCAGCACCTGGGCGTGTGCGGAGAGCATTTTGCGGATGCCCTCCAGCGCCTGTTCTGCCTTGCCTTCCTGAATCAGGCCAATGATCGCGTTGATCAGAACCACCGCCATAATCACCGCCGTGTCGATCCAATGCCCGAGGGCCGCGGTGATGACAGCGGCCGCGATGAGAATGTAGATTAGGGTATCGTGAAAGTGTTTGAAGAACCGCTTGAGAATTCCCTGTTTGGCTCCGGCAGGCAGTTTGTTTGGGCCGACCGCCTGTAAACGTTGCTCCACCTCCTCCTCCGACAGACCCTCGGGACCACTGTCGAGTTTTTGCGCGGCTTCTTCACCCGAAAGCGAGTGAGGCTGGGAAACGAAAAAGGGTTCCGGTGTGGATTCACTCATTGCTTCGGTCCCTCTGATTTCAGCACTTCACGCACGCGCTTGACCTCGGCCAACTGCTTTTCATCCGGTTCCGGATAAGCGAGCGGCAGGGAACGCAGGGTCTCGATTACGATATGGGAAATGATCAGCCGGGCATTGCGCTTATCATCCGCCGGCACGGAATACCACGGGGCCAAGCCATGACTAGTGTTCTGAAGGCACTCGGCATAAACGCCTTGAAAGTCGTCCCACTGAGCCCGGCTCTTCAAATCCGCTGAACTGATCTTCCAATGTTTGTCCGCTTCTTCAGCACGGGACAGCAGCCGCTGCCGCTGTTCCTCTTTGGAAAGGTGCAGAAAGAACTTCAAAACCCGCGTGCCATTACGGTGAAGGTAGTCCTCAAATTGGACAATATCTCTGTAACGGTCCGGCCAAAACTGATCCTGTTCGGTATATCCGTCCGGCAAAGACTGGGCCGCCAGAACAGTCGGCATCGCTTTCACGATAAGGACCTCTTCGTAGTAGGAACGGTTAAAAATCCCGATGTGACCACGCATCGGCAGGCGCTTGGTCGTCCGCCACAGAAAGTCGTGGGCCAACTCCTCCTGGCTCGGCTGCTTGAAACTGTGAACCTGACAACCCTGTGGATTGACGCCGGTCATGACATGGCGGATTGCTCCATCCTTGCCCGCGGTGTCCATGCCCTGAAAAATCAACAACAGTGAATACCGGCCGTGGGCATACAAAACGCGCTGAAGGTCGTGCAATTCCTGAGAAAACTCATCCATCCGCGAACTATAGTCCTTCTTCGACTTATACAGTTTATCCACCTCAGTACGTAGATCGGAGAGTTGAAGCGCTTTGGCCGATTTGCCGGAAATCGGCACACGAAAGTCGTTTGGGTCACAGGATAACTTCATAAATAGCAAATGTTTCTGGGTGGAAAGAAACCATACCCCAGATTCCCCACCCCGTCAAAGCCCAACCCAAACCACTCCACACAGCCCACAGCCCACCGCCTAACCGCCCACAGCCCCACAGAACTGGGGATTGACTCCACCGGTTCCCTGAAACATCGTTCAACACTTTTCGCAAATGAGTAGGGACAAGCCAAAAGATTTTATCGTAGACGGAACCGGGATGCGCATCGGCATCGTGGCCGCGCGTTATAACCAGAAGCGGGTAGATGCCTTGCTTTCCAACGTGTTGACCACACTCGACGAAGCGGGGGTCGAACTGGACGACATTGAAACCGTGCGGGTGCCCGGCTCCAATGAGATCCCTTACGCCTGCTCGATGCTCGCGCTCGGGGAAGAGTTCGATGCACTGATCGGCCTCGGCCTCGTACTGGCCGGAGACACTAACCACCACGAGATGATCGCGATGTCCACAGCTGCGGCACTGCACCGCATTGCCGAGGAAAATGAGGTGCCGGTGATCAACGGGATTGTCGTCGTCAACAACGATGCCCAAGCCCTGGCCCGCTGTGAAGGCGAGCTCAACCGCGGCAAAGAGTTTGCCAAGGCTGCGCTGGAAATGGCCGAGCTCAACCGCCGCCTGAAGGCCCGTGCGATTGAATCCGACCAGCAAATGCGCCAACTTTACGAGGAAATGGATTCGTTCATTGACGACTTGGTGGACGAAGACGACGACGGAGAGGATTGGAAACGATGAGCATGCGCCGCGAAAATCGGACAGCAGCGATGCAGTTCCTCTACCAATGGTCCATCAACAAGCCGGAGCACCTCAATCGCGATATTGATCTTTTTTTCAAGGATCGCGAAAAGCCACGCGAAGCCTACCAATTTGCAGAGGAACTGATCCGCGGAGCGCTCGAACACCTGGAGGAGGTCGACAAGACGATCCAGAAATACAGCCAGAACTGGAATTTCGACCGCGTTGCCCGCATCGACCTGGCCATCCTGCGTCTGGCGATCTATGAAATGGCCTTCCGCCGCGACATCCCACCCATCGTCTCCATCAACGAAGCCATCGACCTCTCGAAACGCTTTTCCAATCCCGATGCCAAACGATTCATCAACGGAATTCTCGACCAGTACAAACTGACCTTGAATCGTCCCCTGCGCCAGGCGGAGGTTTGAGCAGTGGACGGTAATCGGTAGGCGGTAGGCAATTGTGGCCATGACGGTCGTCTTTTGCGGCATCCTCTCGATTCAATATTTATCAGGTACAGACTATGGCTTCTTTGTTTCAACGGTTTAAGGATGGTCTGAAGCGGACCACGCCCACTTTCTACAAGGCCTTCAGCAAGGCAGGCAGCCTCTTCGGTGGCCGCAAGATCGACGCCAGCTCCCTGGATGAGTTGGAAGAAGCGCTTTACAGCGCCGACTTTGGGGTCGAAACGACTGAAGAAATCCTCGAAGCGGTGCGCGAAGCATACAAAAAAGACAAGGAACTGCGTGGACTCGACGCTGCCCGTATTGGCGCAAGTGTGCTTGAGCGGGTGCTGGAGGGCAGCGAAGGCCGCATCGACCAACTCACCCACAAACCCGAAATCATCGCCTTGGTCGGAGTCAATGGCAGTGGCAAAACCACCACCGCCGCCAAACTCGCCAAAAACTTTCAGGATCAAGGCAAACAACCACTGGTGGCCGCCTGCGATACCTTCCGCGCAGCCGCCAACGAGCAGATTCGCACATGGTGCGACCGCCTGAATGTCCCGCTGATCGCCAGTCAGCACGGGGCCGACGCAGCGGCGGTGGCCTTTGACGCTCTCCAGGCCGCCAGAGGCCGTGGTAGCGATGTGCTGCTGCTAGACACCGCCGGCCGGCTCCACAATAAGGAAAACTTGATGCGGGAGCTGCAAAAGATCCGCCGGGTACTGGGCAAGCTCGACGAATCGGCCCCCCACCACGCCTGGCTGGTGGTCGACGGTAGTATCGGCAGCAATTCAATCCAACAGGCAAGAGTCTTCCACGAATCCTTCGGCCTGACCGGACTGATCGTCACCAAACTCGACGGCACCAGCCGCGGCGGCGCCGTCACCGGCATCTACCGCGAACTCAAACTGCCGATCTTCTACGTGGGCCTCGGCGAAAAAGCCGAAGACCTGCAGCCCTTCTCCGCCAAAGACTATGCTCGGGCCGTGTTCGGCATTGAGGAAGAAATAAGGTAGGGCGATTAACCAAGTGAAAGGAGACCACCCCACCCAGTAATCGATTAACGAGACTGGGTTGACTCCATACAGTAGCCCGCTAGATTAGACATCCTTATCACCATGAAAGTAATTCGTGCACAAAGCGCTGGGTTCTGCTGGGGCGTCGAACGAGCCATCAACATTGCCCGCGAATTCGCTGGCAGAGGCCGCTCACCGGTTTACACCGACGGTCCGCTCATTCACAACAGCCAGATGATGGAGCGCTTGCAGGACGAGGGAATCCGCGAGGTCGGCGACTACCACAGTCAGACTCAGCTCGATCTGGAGAAGGACGACAATTCAGTGCTGGTTGTCCGTGCTCACGGCATCTCTCCCGAGCGTCGCAAATACCTGAAAAGCCTGGGCATTGATTTTAAGGACGCCACCTGCCCGGATGTGGGTATCGTGGCCGGCAAGATCCGGTTGCACGCAAAGAAGGGTTACACCACCGTCATTTTTGGCGATGCCAAGCACCCGGAGGTCATTGGCCTGATGGGCTACACAGAGGGGCGTGGGCACCCGATTCGCAGCCGCGAGGACATCGACCAACTGCCAGAGCTTGGAGACAAGGTGATCATGGTCTCACAGACCACCATGTTTACCGATGATTTCCACAGTCTTGCCGACTACCTCAAGGCAAAGGTCCCGAACCTGCTAGTCTTCGACACCATTTGCGGAGCCACCAAAGACCGTCAGGGAGATATCGCCGTCCTGTTCGAACATGGTGTTCAGGCCTTCGTGGTAATCGGCGGCCATCACTCGGCAAACACCTGTAAATTGGCCCTGCTGGCGCGTAAAACAGGCTTACCCACCTACCATATTGAAACGGTGAACGAAATTGATGAGGAGGCCATCCTCCAATACCAATCCGTCGGAGTCACCGCAGGTGCATCCACTCCGGAATTCCTGATCGATGCGGTCTGTAACCGCCTCGCCGCCCTGTAGGGAATCCCGATCCGGACTTAGCCGACTACCTTAGCCAGCGGGGACTGCACACTGGTGCCATCCAGCCACTCTCCGCGGATCAGGGTCACCGCAGGATTATCCGTCGGGCCCAGTGGTTCGTTTGCAAGCTTGGTTTTCAGCAAGTCAATAGCCGTGGCTCCAATCTTTCGATAGCCAACCTGAACCTGAGCAATCCGCCCCTTCTCCTCAGTGGCCGGCCCCAGCGCGGCAAAGCTTATGTCTTCAGGGATCTTCCATCCGGCCTCGCGCAGCCAATCGTAGTGCTCCACATTCGGACTCAGTAAAACGTCCGGGTTGTGTTTTTTTAGCCAGGCAAAAAGCTTTTCTCGAGTAATCTCCTTTTCGTTCAACGGAGGAATTCGATCCTTTGCCGGAATGCCCCGCTGGTAGTAAAAAAGGTAACTCTGGTAAAGGTGATTGGAACGCTCGTCTTCGGGCTCACTGATGCAGAATCCAATGCGCTTGAAACCCTTTTCAGCCAGATTTGAAACGCCCACGTGCATCGACTGATAAAAGTGCGGGTGCACCTGATTGAAACCTAGCTTTGCCGCGACCGCACAGGTGGCTACCCCCATGAAGTTTTCCTGAGGAAGCGAAAACACGCTACGCAAGTCCTCGACCGGAAGCACCACAATGCCGCGAATACCCCTCGCCTCCAAAATTTGCACGACCCTCTGCAGGCGCATGCCGGGCTTGTGCAGCCAGAAATCCTCTGTCCGGAATCCCAACTCCTCCGCACGCTCTTTAGCACCTTGTCGAATCATCTGGGCATCGTGGCCCATCTCCTCCAAAGGTTGGGAGCGCCCATTCAGGATCGCTATTACCGGTTCTTCTTTGCTGATATTCCGCTTGCGCAGATAGCGCATAAGCTCGGTCAAATTTGGATCCGGAGTATAACCCTGGTCTCGGGCGATCTTCTTTATGCGCTCCCTGGTCTCGGGAGCCACTCGCGGGTGGTCCCGCAAAGCCATGGAAACCGTCATGCTGCTGACACCTGCGGCTTCTGCAATTGTTTTACACGATGGGCGAGCTTTTGCCATATAAATAGGAGGAGGAAGTGGAATAGACTAAGTTATAAGGTAGGCAACCGTATCAGCTAAGTCAAGGCAGGTCGACCTGACACCGTCAGAAGGGCCTTAAAGCCTTTATATTCAGGACTAAACATAGACTGAGTCGAGCTCTGCAAAATCAAGCTCCCAAACGGCTCCGACCCCGAAGGCGGCCCGATTGACGGAATCAATGCTCAACTTGCCGTCGCGCAACTGAAGTGAGGCGAAGCCCTCAGGGTGGCTGAAATACAGATCCGGGTGTAGCTCGACGATACGCTGGTTGAGCGCGTTGGGGAAGGCACTCAGGCCGCGAAAATAGTGATGTCCATTGCGTTCCACATCGTCAATTCCAAGCACTGCCTGCACGCACAAATCCTGCAACAGCGCCTGGGGACCGACGTTAGCCAGATCCTCGCCACTCATGAGGAGCGGCCGCGAATCCGGATCCGTCTGTTCCCGTTTCGTCAGTAAGCAACGATTGGCCAAGCCTTTGAAAACGCCTTTACAATTTTTATGACTGCACCCCCGATACCCCAATTCCAGAGCCTTGGGCAAACTCTCAATCCCAGCATCCGACTCATCAATGATGACCACAGGATCCCCTGCCAGGCCCTCTATCCGACCGGATTCAGCGTCCAAAGCATTTGTCCGCAGCACAGGCTGTTCAACAAATAGCAGCTGTTCGCGCAGCATGGGCACCGCCCGGTAGAGCTGCTCCCAATCCTTGGCGAAAGCCGCCATATCCGGAAACTGCTCGTTACCATCCAGTGAAAGCCGGAAACCGGACTTGCAGTGAACCTCAAAACAACGGTTGAGGGCCGCGAGACGTTCAAGGTCCGCGTCCAGCTGACCGCACAACTTTACTTTGAAGTGCGTCAACCCGTAGGCACGAATACTCTCGTCCAAAGCTTGAGGGAGCCCATCATCCACGCGCTCCTCGCTGAGAATGTCTTCCCGGGATACCGGATCTCCCAGCCCAACTGTGTGGCGCAGGGAAACCTGTCTAAGGGCAGGTCGACCCAGCGTGGCCTGCCAATCAAAGCCCTTCAGCTCAGGGTGAACGCTGGCTGGATCAAAGCCAAGCCCCCCACTGAGCAAGTGTTCCTGAAAGTGCTGCCCGGCCGCCCGGGCCGAGGCCTCGATAAGGGCACGCTCCACCAAAGTAACCCCAAAATGGGCCAGCAAAGGCGGTACTCCAACCTCGGTAGCCCACTCCATCTGGGTCGCATAGGCGCTCCGCCACCAGCCAAAGACGTGGTCCGCCTTTTGCCCTGCGGCGCCTTTAGCCGCGTGTCGGATCACCTCAAACATCTCCTTAATTTCATCCTGCGGGTGCTGGTCCGGATCCTTTTTAAACCATCGGGGCGGCAGGTGATCCGCCGCGGTGCCAACTACCTCTACCCCCGAAATATCCACCCGGACCCTGACAAAAACGTGTGGCAGGCGGCGCATTTCAGCGATCCCGTAGCGAAAGGGAAAGCGGGTTTCCATTTCCATCTTGTGAATGGCTATCTCTTGAATCTGTATCATGTCAAAATCCCTGCTACTGCTGCTGTTTCAGCCACTCCCCAGGTGTCTTTTTAAGGTGCTTCTTGAAAACGCGGTAGAAATGCGACAGGTCGTTGAAACCAGCGGAAAATCCGGAACCGGCGATGGAATACTCTCCCGAGCGCATGAACTCCATGGCCCGCTCAAGGCGAATCCGAGTGAGTTTCTCCACAAAAGGTTGGCCGGCAATTTCACGAAAATAATCCGAGAATCTGCGCCGCGACATGCTCACCATTTTTGCCGCACGTTCTATGTCCCAGGCTTCAGAGTACTCTTCTTCCATTAAGCGCAGGAGCTGACGAATGCGCATTCGCGGATCCGTCTTACGCGGGTAATGAGCGGCCCGAACCAGAGCGACCATTATCTCCATCGCCTGCAACTGAAGACTCAGCGGACTATAGACGCCCTCGACTCCCTGCTGGCGAATGCCCTTTCGCCAAGCCGTTTCAATCCGCTGCAACAACACCCCGGAAGGCGCCAGAGGTTCTTGCAACGCATTGACAAGCTCGGCCCAGACCGGACGACAACTGGCCAGACATTCAGGAAAATTCGGATTCAGGCAAAGAATCAACAGCGAGGCTGGGGAGGCATCCTGAAGCTGATGAACAGTTCCCGCCGGAACATAGGCGACTGAATCCGCAGCCAAAACACGGGAGGCCTGCCCTTCTTGCAGTAGCTTTAACTCCCCCTCCTTGACCAACAGCAACTTATGAAACAAATCCGTACGCCGGCTCATACGGAAGTCGGGATGGTGCCGGCTCTCGGCAAACACCACCCCCCACTCCGGAATTCGAACTGGAATCGGACGCTGTGTAAGGAAGGACATTAAAGCCTGCCCAGAGTTATCACTTGTCTGGAGTCATGCGAAGCACGAATTGCATCGATAATGCAAGTTCCCTCATAGGCATCGGTCGGAGTAACCGGGAAGGCCTTACCTTCCAGCAAAGTTGCAGCGACATCCCGGTAGATATCGGCTTCATCGCCATAAATTTTTCCTTCAACCGCATACTCGCTCACTTCCGATTCCACGGTCTCGCTCGGGTTTTTGCGGAACACCCGGATCTGCTTGCCATCGGAAAGGATAGTCCCCGCAGTTCCTTGAATCATAAAACTCGGCAGACCTTCGGTTGCCTGGGTAAATTCGGTAATGCCACGAACTCCATTTTCAAATTCGAGAACGGCCAGAAAATTGTCCTCGGCATCGCCCGGATTGAGTACCTGCTGAAGCTGTCCGAAGACGCGTTTTACAGGACTTCCGGCCAAAGCCATCACCGGTTGCACAATGTGCATTCCCCAGTTGAGCAAATAGCCACCGCCGTAGCGCAGCTCGGTTTGCCAATCGCTGCGCCGCCAGAATTGACTGACGTAACGCCTGATTAGAAATACATCCCCTATCGCACCTTCGCGGATCAAATCCCGGATCTTCAAATATTCGGGGAACCAATAGGACGGCAGCCAAGCAAACAACTCACAGCCGCTACGCTTCCAACTGGACAGAATCTGCTCGGCCTCAGACCGATCCATAGCCCATGGCTTGGTGATCAAAACGTTTACACCTGCCTCCAGGCACTGACAGGTCAAGGCGCAATGGGTGTCTGTCCGCGTGATAATGCTCACTAAGTCCAGAGGTTCCTTCTGCAGCATGCCAGCAAGGTCATCGTAAGTCCGGCATCCGAGGTCCGTTTCAGCCTCTTTGCGCTTATCCGGGGAAAGGTCGCAAACCGCGGCGATTTCAAACTGTTTATTAGCCTGCAGCCCATACGCGTGAGCCAATTTGCCGCTGCCACCATAGCCAATTATAGCCGCACGAATCGGCTTAGAAATGCGTGCACGATGCATCATTACAATGAGAATTTAAGGAGTTCAGAGAGGTATTTCAGCCCAGAGTTGAATTCATCGAAAACAATGCGGAAGTCTATAAGTATCAGCGAGATTGCTACTGGTTTATAGAAAAGCCGGCCCCCCTTGCGGGGAGCCGGCTTGGCATCCATGCCTCCATCATTCGGTTAATCGCCCCTCCTCGAGCGATCAACCAAGGAGTAGTGTTTTAGAAATGAAGCGTTGCGCTCATGCTGACCAGACGGCCTTCCATGATGCGGTAGACTTTGCTACCGTCCGGATTGGCGTAGACTGGGATAAGGCCATTGTGGTTCGTGAGGTCCTTGATATTCATCTGCAGCGACATACGATTGCCGGTACGCAGTTCCCACTCATAGCGGGCAAAAACATCAATGAAGATCTCAGAACTGGCGGTGAAACGATTGTTGAGGTCGATGACATTCTCACCGAACTCGTTCTGCGTCACACCGAAGCCGATTCCCAACTCATCCTCGTAACGCAGGGAACCACCAACAGTCAGCCCGCTGAACCACTGTGGCAGCATTGCCACGCGGTCGTTGAAGGAATACTGAGTGCTGATTGTGGCGCGCCATTTGCGCTGTTCGAAGGTTGGAACACCGTCTTGTGCTTTACCACGCAGAACGTTGTTACGAATATTGTTGGTTGCGACCTGGGCAAGAGTTTCCCCAGCGGTGTTGATCACATAGCTCTGCGCGAAGGTACTGTTGATCCAAGTGGGCTCAACAAACTCTTCCAGGAAACGACTTACAAACGGGAACGAATTGCTGGTAATGGTCTCCTGCTTGGCTAGATTCGCCATAATGGTCCAGTTCGGTGTTGGATTGTAAAAGAGCTCAATCTCGATACCGTCCGTGACGAAGTCCTGCGTATCCGTACGACCTGGGTCCGGGAAGGCAGAGGCATCGGCATTGGCCCAGTCAAACTGAACACCCTGCAGATCGATGACGCCCTGAGGTGGCAGTACGGCCTGTGCATCCGCAGCGGTCCAGCCATTGGCAACATTCGTTGGGTGAGTCAGCTGTTGTGCCAAACCGACAAGAATGCTCTGAGGTGCATAAATTGCATTATTCTCAAAGCTGCGATTATAAACACCGGTTTCATACCAGTTGACCTTGGCGATCAAACGGCCTTCGAGGGTCGAAATAGTGAAGCCTTTTTCTTCGGTCTCACCAGTGATTTGTGGCAGGGCATCACCGTAGATGCTACGACGGCCACCGCTGGGCTGGAAGTTCTCGGAATCACTGTAGTGAATCGAGAAGTCCGTTCCTCTTGGCAGACGACGATTGATGAATTCCGGCGAGTGGGCAACGAAACCGAAAGAGCGAACCTGACCACTGCCCGATGCAAAAGGAGTGCTCGAGATAACGTAATTGGAATCGTTGATGTTACGACGGGCATCCGGGTAGCCTGGAAAGCCAGGTGCAGCCGGTGTACGGTAAGTCCAGGTGTCGTCCTGGCGCCAGGATCCGGTCAAGACCAGCTTGTCATTCAGCATGTAGTGCTGGCCGACAAGAACGAGGGAATCGGTCTTAATCAGGTCACGACGGGCAAAGAACATCGAAGGCATACCATTGTTGTGAAGAATGGTATTGGTCGAAGTTGTGACCGTTTTGTAAGTCTGCGTGTCCGGGTCCCAAACACGGTAGTCGCGATTTACTGGTGCACGGTTATAAGGCGTGCGCTCGGAACCGAATGGAATAGGTCCAATCGCAATTCCGCGCAAATCGCTCATACTGTTAGCGGTCAACGGATTTATCCCAGTGTTGTAGGGCAGTGCATGATAGTGGTGAACACGCACCATATCAGCAGTGATCGGCCGCGAGAACTGGTTCGGATAATTGAGAGCTGGCGCATCACGGGAATAGCGGATGTTTGCGCGATATTCCTGTTGGCTGGCAACACCAGTGACATTCAATTGCCCGAGAATCATTGCCAGGCGCTCATTCTCAATCCATTCATTAAAGCGCAGTTGAGCAAAACCTGTAAGCCGGTAGTCTTCGCGGTCACGGTCAATCAGAGCATTTTCAGCACGGCCAACAATGTAAGGTCGTCCGAAATTTGGATTCGGAACTGGATCGCCATCGAAGGTTCCGTCTTGAGAAGCAACGCCCATGAACTCATTCATGTCGATACCAATACCGATCGCAGACGCAGAACCGCGCAATTGATTGAACTGGCCCTCCTTCAGGTCCTGACGGTGTGCCGAGACCTCAACACCCAACTGGTCATCCCACCATGTCTTTTCGACATTGAGAATGTATGAGCGGAAGTCGGTCATTGACTGACTGGCTCCACCGTCGAGCAAGTGTTTGCGGTAATCAAAGATACTACGGTCGAGCAATTGGCCACTGACATTCCCCGTACTGAAGAACCCAGCACTTCCAGCTGGAATCGACGTTCCGTCCGGATACTGATTGGCCAGGCGAATCGTTGTGTGTATATCACGCATGCTCAGCATGGCGCGAGTCGTACCATCAACGGTGTTCCAAGCTGGCGTAATCCATGCCTGCGCACCTAGGGCATCGTGCCCGGCACGTGTCGGGTCACTGTAAACCGTCATCGGTCCCATACGGGCATCACCCAGAGGCTGAATATACCAGGAATTAGGATGACCGGCAACAATATCGCCCGTTCCGTCCCACATTGCGCCACCTTCTTGTGGCGTTGCTACTGTAGGTTTACCAGCCGCAAACCAAGGAGATATCAAGTCATTCGGTGGCTCCATACGTGGAGGAGCACCCCAACGTTTGCCATACTCGATGCTACCGCGAATGCGCAGATTTGGCGCTGGTGACCAGAGCGTCGACAGATACACGCGACGATTCTTGTTCCAGGCTTCTTCCTGCTCAAACTTCTGCATGGAATACAAACCAGCGGCAAAAATCGACCAGCGGTTCTCAATCAACTCTTGATGGCTACGCAGGGAAAAGCGCTGTGTACCATGCTGATCAGTCTGAAATTGAAGGCGTCCCCGATTGCCGTTAAAGTCAGCTTTGATCAAGTTTGCATTTACTACACCACCGGGGCTGCCGAGACCGAAGAGCGTCGAGTTTGCCCCGCGCTGAACGGTGACAGCATCGGTATTGTAAGTGTCAAACGCAATGTCTGTGATGAAGTAATCACGAGTCAAGTCCGCTGCAGCTAAACCACGAACACGGGTCACACCACCAGAATTATTGTCACGCTGAAGCTCTGGAATGATACTTCCACGGCTGTTTTGACCGCCGTAAAAGTTACCGGCCAAGCCGCCAACTTCTGTATTTGCAGTGTAAATCAGGACGCCGGCAATGTCAGTTGCGTTGGTGTCCTGCAGGAATTCTTCGGTCACGACCTGGAGGGATGCTCCGACGTCGCGAAGGTTGGTCCGAATACGAGTGCCCGCAAGTGTTTGCGTAGCCCGATAGCCGACCTGATCGCCGGCGCTAACGGTGAATGGCGACAGGTCAAAGACCTGGTCATCACCTGGGTCTGCTTGCTGCGCATAGAGGCCGGTTGCGGCCACCAAGCTGCAGGGAAGCAGGAATTTTCTCATTAAGTCTACAGGTTTCATATCTAGGAGTATGTGTTCAGAGTTTGTCGTTTGGACACATATATAACCGCGGTATCTGGCCACCGGATTCCCCTACGGCACTTGAGGTCGGGGGAATCCATTCACCTGGAGAGTCTCCATTCAATCCAGGCGAACCATTGACAGGGCAGTTAGACATTCGCGATCTTATGTATGTTTGTTTGTGTTATTTCAACAGCGGTAGTGCCCAGCGAGAGACTACGACACCACCACGTCTGGTAAGACAAGGATGAGAATAGGTCATACCACTTGAATTCTTCGATTCCTTTACTGCTTTACCGTAACCAGCAATGCGTAAAGCAATCCACCTAAACGAGGTCACCAACCACCCTGAAAGAGCAGAAACCCTATCGGTTATATGATTTATTGATAAATCATCGGGCATATGTAGCCTAGATCACACGAATTTAAAGGATATCGCTGTTGCGCTACTGCTTCGGGAACAGAGATACCGGGGCTCTCACCCTGCCCTACCCGCCAATGTAGGACATTTCTACTTTGGAGTGGACTTCCCCTCGCCGTATCAGAGCAGACCTTAACTCCGAGTACCGGTCTTTTCGACGCTGCCACAGGGCAGCAAACGCTTCAACGCGCTCGCTATGCTTTACGTCCTCCTTCAGCAAATACCGCACATCAGCCCCTTCAGAGGCAAACAAGCAGGTAAACAACTTGCCTTCCGCAGAAACCCGGGCACGCACACAGTTTCCACAAAAGGGCTCTGATACAGATGAGATAAAGCCAACTTCCACCTCTGAATCGCGGTAGCGGTAGCGCCGGGCGACCTCACCCGGACTCTGGGGCGGGACCGGTTCCAATGGGCGTTCACGATCAATCCAGCCGCGTAACACCTTGCTGGGTACGACCTTACTCTCACCCCAACCATTGCTGTTGCCAGTATCCATATACTCGATGAAGCGCAAACAAATGCCGCGCTCGCGAAAATACCGGGCAAGGGGCAATACTTCTGATTCATTGACGCCTGCTTCAATGACGGCGTTCACCTTGACCTCCAAACCAACGCCTTGCGCAGCGTCAATCCCATCCAATACCTGCCGCAGGCCACTGCGACCGCCGCTCATGAGCTTAAATAGGTCCGGGTCCAAGGCATCGAGGCTGACATTGATACGCTGCAAGCCTGCATCCCGCAGATTCTGAGCCAGGCGCTGGAGGCGAATGCCGTTGGTCGTCAAAGCAATGTCCTCCAGGCCCTCTACGCCCGCCAGGCTGCGCACAATTTCCACAATGTCCCGCCTTAGCAGGGGTTCCCCACCGGTCAGTCTCAGCTTGGTGACACCGAGTTCCACCATTGCCCGCACCAGCCGCTGCATCTCCTCGACGGACATCAGCTGAGCCTGCGGAAGAAATGCATAGTCCGGCCCGAAAACCTCCGCAGGCATGCAATAGGAGCATCGAAAGTTGCACCTATCAATCACCGACAGCCGCAGGTCCTGTAGAGGACGCTGCAGGCGGTCGTGAACGGGTTGGAGGCTGGGAGTCATTTTCAGCCACCCACCTTTATGGGCTTACAGTTGAAACTCAAACTGAATCCAAAGTTTGCTGCGGTCAGGAGCCGCAGCCGCAAAGCTGGCTGAAGCACTCGAACCGCTGTAATAACTGTATTTCAATAAAGCACTGAAATTCGGGCTAAAGGCCTTGCGCAGCCCAGCTCCGAACTCGTGCCCATAGCGGTCGCTGTTGCGGGCGGAGCTGAACTGGTGCGCTTCCCAGAAAGCGACAAAGCCCTCGGGCAGATTCCACTGGCCAAATACATACAGATCCCGCAGACCGTCCACAGGAGTGGTCAGGAACACGTCGGACCAACCGTTGAAGGCGTGTAGGGTTGCGAGCGGTGTCTGAAAGGCATGGCTGCCATCGCCGTCGAGTTCCTCATAACCCACCCCGACAGTGAATCCCTGACCGGAAAATGCCAGGCGGCCGTGCAGATAGGAATGGCTGAAATCCAGCGCTCCGCTGGCCGAGGTATCCTCCTGACGCGCGAACTCCAAGCGATAAACCAGGGCCGATTCGGTCGCCAGCTCCTGACGTCCGTCCAAATAAATGCCGACCGTGCGTCCGGACAACGCGGCCGCTTGTTTCAGGTCCAGGTCATACAGATACGCGCCAAGCCGGGCGCCACCGCCCAAACTGAATTGACCGGTCAGCAAATGCGAATCGCTCTTGAAGCGGCGGAGGTTGGCAGCGGGGGCCGCAGAACCAAAAATACGGTTCACCTTATCTACCCAAGTATAACTGAGGGTCAGGCGGGTATCCGGATTCCAGACAAAACGAGCGGCGTCGAAGGTCTGATTATTCTGCCGCCAACCGACCGCACCGACAAAGCGCTGATTGTCGAGATTGAATACCTGACGCCCTACCCTCGCTTGCAGGTCGTGCCCGCTCCAGGCGACATTCAATTGATTCAAGGTACGCTGCCGTCCATCAGGGATTACGGTCTGTCCCGCATTGTGCGGAGGTGGATAAGCGGCATAGCTGCCCGAGTTCAACACGAGGTTGTGTTCGCCTTCTATCAGCGCTGAGAAACCGTTGTAGCGCGCCGTCTCATAGCCGGCGCGAGTTCGGAGAGTGTAGGCCTTGGAACTGTCGAGCCCATCCTGGTCGGCATACTCAAAACGGCCGCGCACATTGAACAGGATTCGCCCCTGGTTCAGAGGCTCCCCCATCCGCTCACGCAGCTCCTGCCCCATCGGGGTATTCTCCGGCGCAGGCGCAAAGGCTGGCGGCGCTCCGGCCTGCAAAAATACTGAGCCTGAAAGAAGGATAGCAAGGAATGTAAGAATTCGTATAAGATTTGGGCGTTTCATCGTATAATAGTCTAGGTTATGTTTAGTTAAGGGAAAGTGAATTCGGGGGCAGGCACGCCTCGTGCCTGCGAGGGTGTCTTATCGGGGGGCAGGCACGCCCACGTGCCTGCTACGGGACTATCAGGTTGCGGTCAGTGGGCGGACGAGGCGTCCGCCCCCCCCGATAAAGCTCAATAGACGTCTCTCAAATAACGCTTTTTCTTCTTCATCTGCGACAAATACGCCTCAGCGCCTTCGGCATCGAATCCGCCTTCGCTGGCAATGATCTCGAGCAGGGCTTGCTCAACATCCTTGGCCATGCGTTTGGCGTCGCCGCAGACACAGAAACTGGCCCCAGCCTCGAGCCAGGCAAAAAGCTCCTCGGATTGCTCCCGCATGCGGTGCTGAACATAGACTTTTTCAGCTCCGTCACGAGAGAAGGCCGTATCTAGACGGGTCAGGACACCTGCTTGTTTCAGGCCTTCAAGCTGATCCTGATAGAGAAAATCGCAGCTGGATTTCTGGTCGCCAAAAAAGAGCCAGTTACGTCCTTTGGCTCCAGTGGCCTGGCGTTCCTCAAGAAAGGCGCGGAAGGGAGCAACACCAGTCCCGGGGCCAACCATGATCAAGGGAGCTTCGGGATCGCTGGGTGGACGAAATTGCTTGTTGGGTTGAATATAAACCGGCACCTTGCCGCCGGCTTTTAGGCGCGCGAGAAAATTGGAACACACCCCCTGACGCTCGCGTCCATGGCTTTCATAACGAACCACGCCGACAGTAATGTGCACTTCTCCAGGATGAGCCTTCGGGCTCGACGAAATGGAATACAGCCGTGGCTGGATCTGCTTCAACGGCGCAATGAGGTACTCAGTCGTGGGAAACTTGATGCCATACTGCAGAACGGGATCCACCATCTGGCGGCCCTCCACATAGGCCTTCAAGGCCGCTTCGTCGCGAACAATGGCCTGCAGTTCCTCATTCTTGCTGAGCCGGGCGCAGGCCTGAACAAATGCCGGAGTCAGTCCGGTAATGTCGTAATGCCTCCGCAGCGCCTCCGCGAGGGGCCCTTCGGACTTGTCCGGCAAGGGCGTCGGCTCGTCGTGCTGGAAGCCAGCAGCGAGGATGAACTCGTCGATCAGCCGTAGGTCATTGCTGGGCAGCACGCCGAGGGCATCGCCCGCTTCATAAACGAGATCCGAACCTTCCAGCGAGATTTCCACATGCTGGGTGGCCTTGGCCGACTCCGCCCCATTCAGGTTCTCGTTGTGCCGCACCTCCGCAGCAAAGGGATTCTTCTTCCCATAGGCAGAGGCCTTGGGCTCCGCCTCTTTGGCATCGCCACTGGTGCCAGGCACCCCATTTTCGCCTTTTCCGTTGGTGCCAGGCACCCCATTTTCGGCTGCGGGGGCAGCTTTCGCCAACTCAGTCCACAGTTCATCGAGAAAGGCCTGTGCGGGCTCCTCGAACTCTAGGTCACACAGCAATGCGGGTTTCTTGGACTTGGCGCCTAAATCCAGCAGGCGCTTTTCAATATCCTTGGCGCATTGATTGAAATCCGGGTAGCTGGAATCTCCGAGCCCAAGCATCGCAAACTCAAGAGATTCCAGCCTTGGGGCATCATCAGCGTACAAAAAGTCATAGAACTCGCGGGCGTTGTCCGGTGGTTCGCCGTCGCCGTAAGTGCTGGTGATGATAAGTAAATGGTTCACGTCCTTCAGTGCGCCTCGGTCAAAGGCGTCAAGCTCCGCACTCTCCACAGCCATGCCTTTGGACTTGGCCTGCTTGGCCGCCTGACGCGCCAGCGTTTCGGCATTGCCGGTCTGGGACCCATACAGGATATGCAGGGTCAGCGCGGGCGCACTCGCTGCCGCAGGCGGGGCTCCGGCACCCGCATCGGCAAACATTCCGGCGAGGTAGCCGTTCAGCCAGGCACGCTGCTCCGTGCTGAAGGGTGCGTTTTCCGGAACAAAGGGTACCGGTGCTTTAGGAGGTTCAACAGAGGGCATGGCTCTCAATCATGTTTTTAAGTTCATCGATTTCATGTCGGCGGGTGAAATCCGTAAAGCATTCACTCTCCTGCCGATTCTCAAGGTAAGCCAGCAACAGCGCCTCCAGGCGCTGCGGCAGCTCGTCAAAAGCAACACTCTGCCAAATCTCACGGCCAATGCCGCGACGGTCATCGACACCGCCCCCGAGCACCACGTGATAGCCCTCGACCGACTCTTCGTCGCGCTTGACTTTCACGCCCTGCAGGCCGATGTCGCCGATGTAATGCTGGGCGCAGGAATGCGGACAACCGGTCAGGTGAATATTCAGGGGCTGGTCCAGCTCAACGCGTTCGCTGAGGTAATCGCCGAGCTCGATGGCCTGGCCCTTGGTATCGGTCGCCGCATACTTGCAGCCGCGGTTGCCGGTGCAGGCGACGAGGCCGTTCTGAATGGGATGATGACGGGTCTGCAGGCCGAGGGCATGCACCCGTTCCTTCACCGTATCCATGGCCTCCATGGGAATGTAGGGAAGGATCACGTTCTGCCAGACAGTCAGCCTGACTTCGCCCCGGCCAAATTCGCGGGCAATATCCGCCAGCCCTTTCATCTGCCGGGGCTCGAGGTAGCCGACGGGCACCACTGCACCGAGGTAGCCAAAATCAGGATCCTTCTGCGGGTGCACGCCAATGTAGCCATGCGGGGTCACCGCGCGCCGAGGTTCGCAGTCCTCCAGAGGCAAACGACGAAGGGGAAACGCGAGGCACTTTTCGGTCTCTTCGAGAAACTTTTCCACGCCCCAGTCGTCGACCAGGTATTTCAGGCGGGCCTTCTTTCGGTTGGTCCGGTCGCCATGAGCAATGAACACCCGCAACATGGCTGCCGCGACGGCCACACACTCTTCGGGTTTCAACAACAGGCCACAGTCGCTGGCGAGCTGTTTGTGTCCGCTGATGCCACAGAGCTGAACTCTAAAATAGACGCCTTCGTCCTCCGCCTTCCCTGCGGGCACCCGGGTGGCATAGAATCCTATATCGTTGGTATCCGCGCAGACACTGACCGCGCCGCCGTTGTCAAAGGCGATGTTGAACTTGCGCGGCAGGTCATACATCTCGCGATTGTTCAGAATGTAGTGGTGCATGGCTTTTGCCAAGGGCAGCACATCGTAAACTTCATCGGGATCAAAGCCACTGGTGGGCGAAGCGGTCACATTGCGCACGTTGTCGGCACCGGACCCTTGTGAGGTCAGGCCGAGTTCACGCAGCTTGAGCAGCACATCCACGGAGTCCTTGGGCTGAATCTCCCTCACCTGCAGGTTGCCGCGCGTCGTCACGTGGGTATAGTTGCCACCCCAGTCCTCGGCGATCTCAGCAATGCCGGTCAGTTGATCCGCCCGCAACACGCAGCCGGGAATCCGACAACGGAGCATCAGAGATTCCTGCGCGGGCGAGACATAAAAGAGGCCGTGGAACTTGTAGCGAAAGACATCCCCGCCTTCGGGAAACTTATTGCGGGCCGCGTTGTCGAGCAGAGTATCCCAGATATCAAGGCCGTGCTGCTCGTGTTTGACCCGCTCCTCTTTGCACAGGTCTTCGATCGGCACACCGTGCACGCTGGGCTCCGCCATGTTCGCACCGGCCTGAGAGGGATCCGCGGTCAACTGACCACTCGCGGTTTGGCCGACAAAGGGATTGGGCCCGGGCCGCTGCTGAATCCCGGTAAAGAAGCCTTTAAGGTACTCCTGCTGCTCCGGACTGAAACTCTTTGAATCGATTGCTTGCGTGCTCATGATAAATCCTTGCTGGAGGTTTTTTCAATGCAGACCGCGCAGGCTTTGTATCCGGGTTGCCGGGAATAGGGATCGACCACAGGAAAGGTCAGGCGATTGACCTCCGGATAATGCATTGGTATGAAAACCTGCCCGGGCTGCACAATGGGTGTAACGTGGACCACCGCGCGAACGCTTCCCCGACGGGAGCGAACCTGTACCGCTTCCCCGGGATCCAGTTCCAACGCACGGGCGTCCTCCGGGTGCAGTTCCACGTAGGTGTTCTGCGGATACAGTTTGCGCAGCACATCGGACTTGGCCGTCCGGGTCTGGGTATGCCACTGCGCGGAGGTGCCACGGCCGGTCAGGAGGGTGAAAGGATAATCCACATTGCAGGCTTCCGGCAATGCTCGGGGCTGCTCGAAAATAAACCGTGCCCGCCCATCCTCATGGTGAAAACGGCCGTCCTCGAACAGGCGTCGCTGGGCAGCGACTTTACCACCAGCATCGGACAGCATCTGCTCGCTGCAGGGCCACTGAATGCCTCCCTGGTTTTCGAGGGCACTGTATCCTTCGATGCCGCTGATGTCGCAGGGTTGCCCTCGGCTCAACTTTTTGAGAATTTCAAATACAGACTCCGGGCTGTCCCAGTCGCGAAACATGTCGGCACAACCGGCGTAATGAGCGATCAGTTGAAAAATTGAAAAATCACTCAGGGCCTCTCCCGGTGCCCGACGCACCTTGCGCACCCGCCCGATCCGGCGCTCGCTGTTGATAAACGTACCTTCCTTTTCTCCCCAGCCCGCGGCGGGCAGTATCAGGTCGGCCAACTGAGCGGTCTCGGTGCTCGCATACATATCCTGAACCACCAGAAATTCCAACTGCCGCAATGCGTCCATCAAGCCGTTCTGGTGCATCCAGGAATGGGCACTGTTGGTCGCCACTATCCAAAGGCCCTTGATCCGGCCTTCCTGAATGCCCTCAATGATCTGGTCGTAGGCGAGGCTCTTCTGATCGGGAATGCGCTCCTCGGGAATGTTCAGAATACTGGCCACTTCGTTGCGGTGCTGCGGGTTTTCGAAATCGCGGCCACCCAGTAGTCCGGTGGTGTTGCTGAACAGACGCGACCCCATGGCATTGCACTGGCCGGTGATCGAATTTGCGCCGGTGCCGGGCTTGCCGATGTTGCCTGTCATCAGGGCAAGATTAATAATACCCTGGGCAACCCGCACGCCTTCGTGGCTTTGATTGACGCCCATGGTCCACCAGAAGGAAACCCGTCCACCGCAGCCGATGCGCTCGGCGAACTGTTCCAGCTGCTCCACACTCAATCCGGTTTCGGCGGAAACCCGTTGCGGGTGGAAGGCCTGCACAAACTCAGCAAAGGCATCGAATCCATTGGTGTGTTTGCGGATAAAGGAGTGGTCCACCCAGTCTTTTTTCAACAACAGATGGGCGAGCCCGTAGACCAGGCTGAGGTCGGACTTCGGTTGCAGGCCGTAATGCCGGGTCGCCGCCTGTGCGGTTTCCGTCGCCCGAGGATCCACCACGAGGATGTCCGGATTGCGCCGATTGCGCAACACGCGCTGCCAGAGAATCGGGTGGGCAATGCACAGGTTGGATCCAAAAAACACCAGCACATCGGATTCCTCGAAGTCCTCATAGGTATAAGGAGGGGCATCAAAACCGAAGGACTCCTTGTAGGCGGTCACCGCAGTGGCCATGCACTGCCGTGTATTGCCGTCGCCATGACGAATCCCCAATACGAATTTGGCCACCGATCCCAGAAGCGCCAGCTCCTCTGTGGGAATCTGCCCGGTGCCAAGCCAGGCCAGAGAATCGGGACCGTGGCGTTCCTGAATGCGACGAAAGCGGTCGACCATGACGCTCAAGGCGCCGTTCCACTTGACGCTGCGCATGCGGCCGTCGTCACCACGTAGCAAGGGCTCGGTGGCGCGGTCACCTGCGGACAAGGGAGCCAGGGCTTCCCAACCTTTGGGACATGCCATGCCGCGGTTGACCGGATACTGCGGATCGGCACTGAGGTTGATGGCCTCGCCGTCGCGCAGGTGGACTTTAAGGGAACACCCGGTGGAACAGAATCCACAGACAGACTCCGTGGTCGCAGTAGGCTGCAGACGCTCCGGCAGCCGCCCCAGGCCATGCGCCGAGGGTGCCTGCACAAGCTCCCGGGTCAAAGGACCCTGCCAGCTGCGAAACAATGAATTCTGTTGCGGACGTGCTTTTAAAAGTGTGCTCATGAGTAAACTCCTCCAGGCATTTTAGGTGCATCGACGCCGCGGAAAAACAGCATGCGCTCAGCGATTTCTGCGGTCAGGCAGGTGATAATTAAAGCCAGGCTGAGCGTCAGTTGCAGCACACTCCCCCAGTTTCCGATCAGTAAAAACAACGGCAGCAACAATCCGCCGCCAACCAGACCGGTCCAGCGAAGCAGGCTCAAGGAACGCAGCGGGCCCCATTGCAGGCGCAAACTTTGCCGTTCCGCACTGGGCTCCGGATTACTCAAGGCACGCTTTGCAAAGCTGAGCTCCCCAGCGCCTTTGAACAGACTGGCAGCCACTACTCCGAACAAGGCAAGGGACAGCAAACGACCATCGCCCACCCAGGCACCCAAGGCAAGCCCACCACAGGCCATCGCCAGCAGGCTGCTGCCGTAGAAACGCATTGCCGTCCAGGAAAATTGCCACAGGCGCCGATGCGTGTCGTGATAGACCATTACTGAAGTAAAGACTCCGACCAGGCCGACTCCAATGGCCAGCGGTGCGATGAAATTCAGAGCAGGAAGCAGCGTTGCGGCCAGCAAGGGCATGTAAGCACCCAAGGCGATGACTTCCCGGCTCAACCAGGAATGCCGCCAGCCCACGAATGCGCGCCAGCCCTTCAAGGGTCGCCCGAGGTGGGCGCCACTGGCCATCAACCCGGCCAGACAGCTGGCTGCGGCGGCAAAAAGGAGCTCGCGACTTCCGAGCAGGTAGCCTGCGCTCAGCAGGCCAACCGAAAATTGGGTCAGCAACAACATTATCACCAGAGGTCCATGCAAATGCTGCGGGCGCAGCGCGCGGGCATCGGCAGCCTGCGCCGCTTCAGGAACACCCCGCTTGCTCAGGTAGCGCGTCGTTGGCTGGGTATAGCCATGCTCGGTGGCGCCTTGAGGAAAACCTTTAAAAACCGGGTCCGGCTCTTCACTGCCTGTGGACTCGGTTGGCACCTTCACAATGCGGATCGCCTCATTTGGACAAGCCTGCACACAGGCCGGTGCCTCGCCTTCGGCCAAACGGCTGTGACACATGTCGCATTTGCGCACAATGCCCAGCCGCTTGTTGTACTTCGGCACGTCGTAGGGACACTTAAGAATGCAGTATTGGCAGCCGATGCACTGATCGTCCAGGTGGTGAACGATGCCGGTTTCGGGATCCTTGTCGTAGGCATCCACCGGACAGCCGTTGAGACAACCCGGATCGGCACAGTGGTGACAGGCGCTGGTAACCGTTTGCTGATAGGCAGCCGGTGCATCAGCCTGCATCAACCCCACGTCACGCCAGGCTTCGTGTTCATCCAATCCGTTCAGGCTATGGCAAGCCGTCACGCAAGCCTTGCACCCTGTGCACTGATCCAGGTTGACCTCAAAAGCATACTGTTCGCCCTTCTGCGGAGCGGTTAGTGGAATGAGACTCCGATACGCCTCGGTCCGCAGCGACTCAGTCGCATGCGCCTCGGCAAAGCGGGCCACCGGTGTTTCCAGGCGCTGCTCCTTCTGCAGGTAGCGCGTCACCGGGTCAACGGCCTCGGCCGCATCCCAATCCACTGACGATTCCTTGCGCATTTTCAGGCATTCACGGCAACCGGCTTCTCGCGGTTACGACGGGTAATTCGGTTAAAGAAGGATCCGCCCTGCCTGGGACTGGAAGGTTCGGAATTGCTCTTGCGGGCGATATTGGCCTTCTCCGATTCACAGTTTTCAAGGAAGGAGATCAGGTGCTCGCGGTATTCGTAGTAACGCTTCTCCTTCATGATGGAGAGGCGACTGCGCGGGCGCTCAAAATCAATTTCCAGAACGTCGCCAACTTTGGCCGCAGGGCCATTGGTCAACATGACCACCCGATCCGAAAGGTAGATGGCCTCGTCCACGTCGTGAGTCACCATGACAGCGGTCTTCTGGTCGCGGGACCAGAGATCGATCAAAACTTCCTGCAGTTCGTATTTGGTCAACTGGTCAAGCATACCAAAGGGTTCATCCAGCAGAAGCATCTTCGGATTCAGAGCAAAGGCCCGGGCAATGCCGCAGCGCTGACGCATGCCCTGGGAAAGGTCGGCGGCGCGCTTGTGCATGGCGTCCTTGAGTCCCACCTGGGTCAGGAAATACTCCACAATCTCCCGCCGTTGCTGGCGAGTGCCGTGGAAATAGACCTGCTTGGCGCCGAGCATGACATTGTCATAGGCGGTCATCCAGGGCAGCAGGCAGGGCGACTGAAACACCACACCGCGATCAGGTGCCGGGCCGGTGATCTCCTTGCCGTCGAGAATTGCGACCCCACCACTGATACTGTTCAAGCCGGCAATCATCGTCAGCGCCGTGGACTTACCACAGCCACTGTGGCCAATGAAGGTTATGAACTCGCCCTTGTAGACCTTGAGATTGAAGTCATCCAGGATGACTGCCGGGCCCTTCGGCGTTTCATACACCTTCCGCATCTGCGAAAGCTCCAAAAATGGTTTTTTATATTCGGTCATGATCGGTTCCACTCAGCGGACCCAGGAGAAAACGTGCGCGCTGCGCTCGCTGGGGTCCAAAGGTTGAAGGTTCGGAAAGGGAATCAGCTTGTCGTCATCCTGTGCCCCGGCATCCCCACGAAGATCACTCAGGTAAGCGGTGATTTCCGTGCGCATGCGGATGTATTCAGGGTTGTGATTCATATCCGCACGCCGGCGTGGCCGTGGCAGATCGACGACAAACTCAGGACCAAGTGTCGCCCCGGGGCCAAGGGTGAGCGGGATGACGCGGTCGGCCAGCAGCAAGCCTTCGTCGACACTGTTAGTGATCAGCAACACGGTCTTGCGCTCACGTTCCCAGATCTGCGCAATCTCATTTTGCAGAACTCCCCGAGTCAAGGCGTCGAGCGCACTCAGCGGTTCGTCCAGCAAGAGGATCTTTGGATCCGTTGCCAGGGCACGGGCCACCGAAACGCGCTGGCGCATGCCGCCCGATAACTCCGCCGGGCGCTTGTCGATCGCCGGGCTGAGGTTGACCATCTCGATGTAATGACGAATTCGCTCATCGCGTTCCTTGGGCGAAAGTTCCTTGCACACACTGTTCACCGCCAGGGCAACATTGCCGTAGACAGTGAGCCAGGGCAGCAGGGAATAGTTCTGGAACACCAGACCGCGCTCAGGATCACAGTCGCGCACTGGCTGGCCCCTAAACAGGACTGAGCCGACATCCGGCTTTTGCAGTCCGGCTATTAGGTTGATCAAGGTGCTCTTGCCGCTTCCCGAGTAGCCGATGATGGCGACAAACTCGCCCTCTTCGACGCTCAGGTTGATGTCTTTCAAGACTTCCTCGCGGTTCGGACCTTCGGGACCAAATCCCTTGCTGACATTCTGGAATTCAATGGCTTTCATGATAGCGCTCTCCTTTGGGATCAACCGGGCTTTTCTTCGAAGCTCACGAGGTTCTGCAGGGTCAGCATCAGGCGATCCAAGGCAAAGCCGATGATCCCGATGGTGATCACCGCCACCATGATGTAGGCCAGCGTGCTGCTGCTACTGCTCTGATACATGTCCCAGATGAACTTTCCGAGGCCAGGGTTCTGTGCCAGCATTTCCGCAGCGATCAGCACCATCCAGCCAACCCCCAGAGACAGGCGCAGGCCGGTGAAGATATAAGGCAGCGAGGAAGGCAGAATGATTTTCCAGATACGTGTGGCTGGGCCAAGCTTCAGCACCTTCGCAACATTGAGGTGATCCTTGTCCACCGAGCTGACCCCGATCGCGGTATTGATCAGGGTTGGCCACAGCGAGCACAGGGCGACCACAATCGCTGAGCTCAGAAAAGCCCGCTCAAACATCGGATTGGCTGGATTGTAGAGGGCGGCCACCAGGATCATGACGATCGGCAGCCAGGCCAGCGGCGACACCGGTTTTAGAATCTGAATGATCGGATTCAGCCCCGCATACACCGTCGAACTCATGCCACAGAGAATTCCGATGGGAATGGCTACGAACGAGGCGATCAGGAAGCCGGCGAACACCGTCTTCAGCGAAACCACAATCTGGTCCATATAGCTCGGGCTCCCGGTGAACGGACGCGGAGTCCATTCGCGGTCGGGGAAGCGCTCCTCAAACCGAACCTGCAACTCGGCCTGGCGCTCGGCGTGCTGGGCGCGGCGTTCGCGGTGTTCCTTGTGGTCTTCCCACAGCTGACCCGCCTGGGAAAACACTTCACCCGGGCCGGGGACGGTGCCGATATTGGTCTGCACCTTCGGCGCTGCGGCCGCCCATACCAGGCAGAACAGGACCACGGACAGGATTGGCACCAGAATGCCTTTGGCAATAAGCGGCAATTGCTCCTTCGGAGCCTGCCCTGCGCAGAGGCGGATGACCGGCGTCAACCAGCCGAAGCCGATCTTTTCCAGAGTATGAATGATACGATTGAGCATAGTTGGATTGGGTTGAAATTCAGTCGCTGTAACCGATGGAGAACTGGCGCAGGTAGGCATTCGGTTCGCGCCCGTCGTAAATCACACCATCAATAAAACCGTCGTCCGGGTCCTTGAAGCCATCGGTGTCCGGCACATCGTCTGCGGAAAGGTGTCCTTCGGCCACCAGGCGGCGGGCTGCTTCCTGCCAGACTTCCGGCATATAGATACGCTTCGCCTGGTCATGGTACCAGTCGTCCTCGCGGCCTTCGGTCAGCTGACCCCAGCGGCGCATCTGAGTCAGAAACCAGACTGCATCACTGTAGAATGGGTACGTTGCATGGTAGCGGAAGAACACATTGAAGTCCGGCATGTCGCGCACATCGCCCGGTTCGAACTCAAAGGTCCCTGTCATACTGGCTGCAATCACTTCGTAATCAGCGCCGATGTATTCCGGACGGGAAAGGATGCGTGCGGCCTCCTGACGGTTCTCAATGCTTTCGTCCAGCCATTGCCCTGCGCGAATCAGCGCTTTCACGACCGCGACGTGGGTATTCGGGTAGCGCTCGGCCCATTCGGCCGTCACACCAAAAACCTTTTCCGGATTGTTTTTCCAGATGTCATAGTTGGTTGTAACCGGAACCCCGATCCGCTGAGCCACAGCCGCCTGGTTCCAGGGTTCACCCACGCAGTAGCCGTGAATCGTGCCCTGGGCCATTGTCGAAGGCATTTGCGGCGGCGGCGTCACCGTCAACGTGACATCCCCATCCCGGGTACCCGTATCATTGGGTCCGCGGTACAATCCAGGATGAATCCCGCCGGCGGCCAGCCAGTAGCGCAGTTCGTAATTGTGCGTCGACACTGGGAACACAACCCCCATGCGGAAGTCCCGCCCCCGGCTGTTGAAAGAATCCACCACCGGACGCAGCATTTCGGCACCGATCGGACGCTCCGGCTTCTCCGCCTGAAGCTCCGGGTTGTGCTCCTTCATTTGTGCCCAGACATCGTTGGACACCGTGATCGCGTTGCCATTCAGATCCATACTGAAGGCCGTCACCACATGCGCATCGTGGCCAACCCCCACACTCGCAGCAATCGGTTGCCCCGCCAGCATGTGTGCGCCATCCAGCTCGCCCGTTACCACCCGATCCAGCAGCACCCGCCAATTTGCCTGCGACTCCAGATTGACCGAAAGAAACTCGTCCTCAAAGAACCCCATCTCCTTGGCAATGATCAACGGCGCGCAGTCCGTTAGGCGAATAAAGCCAAAAGTCAGCTCCAGTTTTTCCGGGAAATCATCCCCATGAATCGGCTGCACCGTGAGGCCAGCCAGTGAAATTACCCCCAGAAGCCCTGCCAGTTTCCGGGTTGATTGAATAAATTGTGTCAAGCATCTCATCACGCCCCCTCCACTTGCACCCCCCATGCCAGTTACCCCAACTGCGCAAATTAGCCCACTTCATGTTTTTCGGGTTATCCATGAATTCAATTCATCCCCAAACCAAAGCGCAGTTATTTCAAACCACACCCAAGAATGAAGCGCATGCATGTTTTCGAGAATCGTGTGCGCTGTCTATTTTTGTACATTTGGTGGCCGGGATGGGAAGATTCCGTAGGCGTGGCGGTCCCCCTGCGTGCGACCTCACCAACCAGATCCGACATAGTGTGGCGCCCCCTCCACACACAAATTCCAGCCAGCCCCTACCTGCCCAATACTTGCACAAATCCCCCAATCACTTTCAGCTCATGGAGCTGATCGTCCTTCAATTGGATTTCGGAATAGGCGGAATCAGTTGAATAAGGGCTGAGCACAATACTTACGTGCTGGTAGGAGTCTTGGTCTACGACCTTTTCACTATTATAATATTTGACCGTGAAGTTGCCTCCATTGTCCGGGTCCTGAATATTCCGGTGCTGGACCAGGACCACTTTGCCGTTCCGGCTCCCGCCCTGATTCTTTCGGAATAAACACCAAGCCCCATTCGGAATAATTCTGTTCATTGATTCCCCGTACACTTGAACGATAAAGTGATCAGGGCCCGTCCGAATCTCATCAATCACTTCGACCCATTCACAATCTTCGACCCACTGATCGGCACTGAATCCCCCGGCAGCCGCCTGAATATCCAATTTAGGAACCGCACCCTGAGAAAACCGCAATTCCTCTGGATCCAGGATCTTAAATGGCTCCGCTATTTCGGGATCTCCAGCGCCAACGCATTCCGCTCCGATGCTTTGGAAGCTACGCTTTAGATATTCCCTCAAACCGGGATCACAGGCATAAACAAAGGTCCCGTGAATACCCCGGCACATGAGTGTTTGATAGATATTAAGCACATACCGTTTTAGATCATGATCGTTTTCGACTCCAGCCTTTCCGTTCCGGTCTTCGTATCTGTGTCTCAGAATCTCAATCGTACTACTTTCGCGATTGAAAACGATTTCCGGACCAAAGATCACGCCCACATAATTCAGATCGTATCCCTGAACCGTATGGATACAGCCCACTTCTTCAGCGGCAGTTCCTGAGTTGATCCAGCCGATATGCTCCTTGTTCCACTTTAGCTGTAAACCGTCGATTTCTATGTCGAATTGGTTCGGATCATTTTTGGATGTCCATTTCCAGGCATAACCCGCAACGAGACGGCAGAGCTGGAATTTTCTCTCACGCGCTTTCAATCGGTCATACAGGTCATCAAGGGTGTCGAAGAAAACCAATTCGTAATCGCTCAAGCCTTGAAAAGATCTTACGTTGCTCCCCTCCAGGAGATCGTTTACGAAGTCAATATACCCCTCTCCAGCTTTCACACGCATTTGCGACTTGAGATGAATCATTGGTCGATCCGCCATCAATTCAGCAAATCGCTCACGAG
>JAFIGG010000123.1 GCA_020831485.1 Opitutales bacterium | reverse complement strand
CTAAAGCCTGTTCTCCAACGGTTGGACGGTGATTATTGTTCCTCGGGCGCTACTAGCCGCATATAAACCGGGGCGTCGCGGTCGACTTCGATCCAGCCGTCTTGGTTGATTTGCAGTTCGGCGACCTGGATGGAGCTGCGGCGGCCGGAATGGTCTGCGGGTGGGGTGTTTTGGTCGGTGTCTCTGCCGGGGTGGGTGAAGTAGAAGATGAAGGCGCGGTCGCCCTGGACGACGACGTCGGCGTGGCCGCCGCGTACGCCGTCGTCTTTGCCGCGGCCGGGTTCGCGGAGGATGTTGCCGCTGGGCTGGCGCTGCCAGTCGCTGGCGTTTTCCGAGCGGTAGACGGCGAGGCCATCCCAGACATCGGTGACCATCCAGTAGTGTTCCTGCCAGTGGAAGACATTCGGACCTTCGCCGGGCTGGTCGTGGATGACTCGGCCCTTGTCGGTCCATTCATAGAGGTCCGGGCTGTCGGCTTGGTAGACGGCTTTGCCATCGCGTTCCTCGTTGTACCACATCCGCCAGCTGCCATCCGGCAGCTGGATCACGCAGGCATCGAGGACCCGATCGGTGGCGAGGTCGAGGGTGGATTCGTATTGCCAGTGGCGCAGGTCGTCGCTGGTCAGGTGGACTAGTTGGCGCGGGTGTTCCCAGCTTTCGAACACGCCGGGCACGACGGTCAAATACATATGGTGCTTGCCGTCCGGGGCGGTCATGACTTCGGGCGCCCAGAGCGTTGGCTCGTCGCTAATCAGCTCCTCCGGAAGGGAGGCGACGATCGTGCCGACATAGGACCAGCTGGCACCGCCGTCGTCCGACTCCGCGATACCGATGTCCGTGCCGTGCACCCAGGCGAAGCCGCTGAGGCCATCGACGTTGGCGCGGCGGTTGGTGTAGAACATCCACCAGCGTTGCCGCTGCGGATTCCACAGCACCACAGGGTCGGCGGCACCGTCGAAAACCGGATCGCGGAAAAGCGGTTTGTCGGCCATCGGCACCGGCAATGGCCCATCCGGCACTGGAACGCCGAAATTGGGTGTGCCGTCCGGATTCCAGCCGATGGGCTGGGCGCGGGTATGGCGGTCAGGGTTGTGCAGTTCGGGGCCTTCGATCTCTTTGTAGTTGCGGGCATGGTAGACCAGGATGTCGGTCTTGCCGTCCTTGGAAGTGGTAAAGCTGTTGTGCCCCGGGCCATACTGACTGGCCGGCGCCCAGCTGGCAAAAACGGGCAGGGGGGACTTGACCCAGGAATCCGGATTGAGCAAGTCTGCGTCTTCCTCAGCCGTCAGCAGGCCCAAAGCGTAGTTATGATTGGTGGCGCTGGCGGAATAGCTGACAAAGATGCGACCGTTGCGCTTGAGCACCGCCGGGCCTTCGTTGACCTTGTATTTGATGATTTCCCAGGGTAGTTCGGGCTGACTCAGCAAGATTTGTGGTCCAGTCAGCGACCAGGGTGTATCCATTTCTGAAATATAGAGACAGCTGTTGCCGCCGATTTTGGGGTCGTTCTGAGCCCAGACTAGATAGTTTTTACCTCGGTGCTCAAATGTAGTGGCGTCGAGGGAAAAGGAGTCCCATTCGGTTTCGATCTGACCTTTCTCCACCCATTCGCCTTCGAAGGGGTCTGCCGAGGCGTTTTCCAGCACATACATGCGGATATTCCAGATGCGCTCGGCTTCGCCGGCGGCGAAGTGGATGTACCATTTGCCATCTACGCGGTGCAGTTCCGGCGCCCAGATGTGGTGACTCATGGGGCCGGATTCGTGACGGGTCCAGATGTCTACCGCTTCTGCCTCGCGCAGGCCGTCCAGTGTGTCGGCACGACGGAGCTCAATCCGGTCGTATTCGGGGACTGTTGCAATTAGGTAATACTGTCCGTCGTGCAGGCTGATATGGGGGTCTGCCCGTTGTTCGACCAGCGGATTGGACCAGGTTTCGGCATCGAGGAGTTGGGTAGTCAGTGACATAAGTATGGATGGGATTAGTAGGTAATTGGGTTTCATTTGGGAGGGGAAGAATATCATGAATCGCTCTGCGTATTTGCAAACACAATGCGGATAGGTGGTGAATTTCCTTGATTTAAATAATCTTTAAAACGTTATCTATGCTCATGTCTGTGCCTTTTATACTGCCTGTTTTGAGTCGACACGGTTTGCTGCCTCCCGAGAAGCTGGAGGCTTGCGCGGATTCCGTTTCGGAACGGAGGCTCCTGCAGAGGCTGGTCGAGCGCGGGGAACTGAACTGGGAGCGCGTGCTGGATCTGCTCGAGTCGGAGTGGGCGATTCCCTGGAAGCGGAGACAGGATTGGCACGAGGATTGGAGTGAGCGCCTGCCGACTGAATTGCGGGAAGCGGCGGAACAAACCGGTGTGGTTGTTTGTCAGGTTGAGGAGTGCTGGCAGGTTATCGCCAATCATCCCCTTCAATTAGCTGCCTTTACGGACAAGGGCGTGCTGGTGGACGGGAAGTTCGAAAGCTGGCTGACCCTGCTTCCCTGCCGTGGCTCCGCCCAAGTGGAGCCGCTGAGGATAGAGGAAGCGGTCCCCGAAACAGTCTTTGGGGATCCGCTTCGGCAGTTGCTGATGGAAAGTTGCGAGGATTCGATCACGGACATTCATCTGGAACCGATCGACACCGGAGGTGGACGTGTGCGTCGGCGGAAACATGGCCGTATGCTGGACCACGGGGAGTGGTCGGCTGCCCGCTGGGAGCGTTTGATGGCGAACCTGCTGCACCGGGGCCATTTGCCTGTCGACCGGATTCGCTTTCCGCAGGAAGCCCGACTTGAGGAAGCCGGCAGGGTTTACAGGGTGTCATTGATACCGGCCTTGCGCGGGCCGGCGGTTGTTTTGCGGCAATTGCCTTCGAGCAGCCAGTCCCTGGATTTGGAAATGTTGGGTATGGAAGCGGAGATGGCTGAGCGCTGGCGGACGCTGATGGCCGCGACGCGAGGTCTGCTATTGATTGTGGGCCCTACCGGAGCTGGCAAATCAACCACTGTGCGGGCGCTGCTGCAGGCAGCGGATCCCAGTCGGAGGAAAATTCTGTCGCTGGAGGATCCGGTGGAAACCCGCATTCCCGGGGTCCAGCAAGTCACGGTTGGTGCCAGCGGAAAGATGGTATTTGCAGAGGGCATTCGAGCGACGTTGCGACAGGCTCCGGATATTCTTTTCATTGGTGAGGTCCGCGACCCCGAGAGTGCGGCTGCGGCCCTGACGGCCAGCCTGACCGGGCATTTGGTGGTTTCCACGGTGCACGCCCGATCGCTGTCGGGTGCGGTCTGGCGTTTGATCGAATTGGGTCTGACCCCAATCGACCTCGCTTCCCAGTTGAATGCATTGTTGTCTCAACGCTTGATGCGCCTTGAGGGCGGAGACCGCCGGGCCCTGTTCGTGGATCAGGTTCTAGCTGCCGCTGATCGTGAGCGCATTCGCAATCAAGACCTGCCTGTCGTTGCTGCGGGAAGTGAGTTTGCTGAAGCGCGGTCGAGGGCTGCAGCCTTGGGCTATTGCTTCGAAGCCGACGAGCTGAATCGGGTTTTTGGTTAAATCATTGTCAATTTTACAATAAAACACTTGCAAAGGAGTTAAAACGGTTTTTTGAATAGAGAAAAACCTCTCTCCATTCTTTCTACCCCCGAAGTTCTATGAAATGTTTAATCGTGGAGGACCTGCCTATGGTTCTCGAATCGTATGAGATTGTCACACGTCAGTCACCCTGGGTGTCAGAGGTTGTAACTGCTGTTTCAGCGGGTGCGGCTCTGGAACTCGCGGAACAAAACCAATTCCAGCTGGCCTGTCTGGACCTCGACTTGCCGGACATGGACGGATTTGAGCTATCTGCCAAGCTCAACGGCCTCAATCCGGGTTTGCGGTCAATAGCTGTGACCTCCTTTGATGAACCCTACGTCCTCTACGAAGTGCGTCGGAGTCCTTATTTCCTCGGCTATGTAGGCAAGTGCGAGGCCTCATCCTCAATCCTGCTCGATGCGATCAATACGGTTTGCCGTGGGCACCAGTACTATTCGCCGGGCATAGTGCGTCGCTATGAGGAAGACCGCGAAAAGGTCCGCATCATGTATCATCAGCTGACTCCCAATGACCTCGAATACTGTGCCTACATGGCAGCCGGTCTGGGGGATGAGGAAATCGCCGAATACCTCGGCCGTTCCGTCCACACCGTTCGCGGCCAGCGCAGCAAACTGGTCCGTCGCCTCCAGCTCAGCGGATCCAGAGAATTGACCGCCGCCGCCCTCCGCCTCGGCCTCGTCCG
>JAFIGG010000122.1 GCA_020831485.1 Opitutales bacterium | reverse complement strand
GGTGGGCGGTGAGGCGGTGAGGGGATGTGGATTTTCAGGAGGTTGTGGAGGAGGAGGCAGTGGAGGGCGCTGCTGAGGGCGTTGGCGAGGGCGAGGCCGGCGGCGCCCCAGAATTGCATGAGGAGGAGGCTGAGGCAGAGGTTGACGACGAGGCTGAGGGCGGCGAGGCGCATTGGGCGGCGCATGTCCTGAAAGGCGTAGAAGGCGCGGGTAAGGAAGGTGGACCAGGCGAAGAAGGGCATGCCAAGGACGGCGGCGATGAGGACGGGGACGGCGGCACGGGTGTCGGCGGCGCTGAAGAGTCCCCATTCAAAGAGGAGGCGGAGCACGGGTTCGGCGAGCACAATGAGGCCGGCGGTGGCTGGCAGGGTGATGATAAAGATGAAGCGCAGGCCTTTGCGGTAGAGGCGATCGAAGCCGGTCAGGTCGCGGAGTGCGGCGTGGCGGGAGAGCTGGGGGAAAATGACGGTGCTGATGGCTATGGCAAACACGCCGAGGGGGAGTTCAACCAGACGGGCGGCGAGGTAGAGCAGACCGGCAGCGGCGTCGTCGATGGTGAAGGCGAGAAAACGGGATACGAAGATGTTGATCTGAAAGATGGCCGCTCCCAGCAGGCCGGGGCCGAAGAGTCGCCAAACCTGGTCCACTGCCCCACTCTTGCCGAGATCCCAGGCGGGTCGCCAGCCACTGCGGGCGAGGTCGAAGGCCGGAATGGCGAGCTGAAGGATGCCGCCAAAGAGCACACCGCCGGCGAGCAACCAGACCCGGCTATTGCTGTCGCCATCGAAAGCAAACCAGCCGATGCCGAGGGCGGCGATCATGCAGAGATTGAGCCAGACCTGGCTCATGGCGGGTTGGAGGAAACGACTGAGAGTCTGCAGCATGCCACAGATGAGGGCGCTGAGGCAGATCAGGACAACGTAGGGAAAGAGCAGCTGACTGAGTTCGAGGGCCAGATACCAGCGCGCTTCGAGATTGGGCAAGCGGCCGGCGAGGAAAGCCAGCAGCAGTCCGATCAGGGTCAGCCCGGTGAGCCAGATGAAGAGTCGAGTGAGAATGCCGTTGAGCAGACTGAAACTCGCTGCCCTGCCCTCTTTTTCATCGACCTCCGACAGCACCGGAATCGATGAGGACATCAGTGCCCCTTCACCAAAGAGGCGGCGAAAGAGGTTGGGAAGTGTGAAGGCAAAAATGAAAGCCGAACTCGCCAGCCCCGCTCCCAGCACCGCAAACAAAAGTACATCCCGCAGCAAACCAAGGACCCGGGAGACCAGGGTCCAGAAGGAGACGGTTGAGATGTGGTTGAGCATGGGGGGCGGCGGAGCCGCTGATTCGTGATTCTTAATTCGTGATTCGTGATTCGTGATTGAAAGCGTTGGTTTGGAATGTGCAGTGGGGACCACTGCACCTACGTCGACGGACTTTATTAGGAATTAAGAATCACGAATTAAGAATTACAAATCACGAATGTCCCAGCGCAGCTCGGACATCCGTGATTTGTTGAATTTCTTTGCCGAGGATGGCGACGTTCCAGCCGAGGGTGGCGGCGGCGCCGTCGTGGAAGGGGGAATCGCCGATGTGGAGGATTTGTTCGGGTTTACAGGCGATTTTTTCGCGGACGTGGTGGAAAATGCGGGGGTCGGGTTTTTCGTAGCCGATTTCGCTGGAGATGAAGAGTTCTTCAAAGATGTCGCCAAAACCGAGTTCTTCGAAGGTCTGGCGGAAGCGGGAGTCGGCGTTGCTGAGGAGGAAGACGCGGTAGCCCTTTTCCTTGCAGCGGCGAACGGTGTCCTTGGCCCCCGGGTAGAGGCGCCAGCGGTCGGAGGAGGCGTAGGCGTTCCAGAGCGCGTCGAAAACGGAGTCGAGCTGCTCTTGCGGGCAGACATCGGCGACGGTTTCGGCGACGACCTTGCGCCAGAAGATTCGCTCGGCTTCGAGGTCGATGCGTTCGCGGGGGCGCTCGGTGGCCTTCTTGTAGAACTGCATGAAACGCTCCTGCAGGACTTCGCCATCGGCCTCGATGCCGTGGTCGGCGAGCACCTCGGCATAGGCCGTGCCTACCGGAGGCCAGGCGTGCACCAGTGTGCCTCCGGCGTCGAAGGTGATGGCCTGGATGCCATCCAATGAAAGCGCCGGCTGATCAGCCGGCGAGTCGTTGGCCGAAGCGTGGATGTCGGTGAAGAGGCGGTTGTAAGACATAATTCAGATTACTGAATTTCCGGGTGTTTTCAGCCGGCCATGGCACAGACATCCTGCAAGGTTTCGCACTGTGCCAGGCTTTGCGGCGAGAGTTGTTTACCAGCGTGTTCCTCAAACAGGACGAGAAGGTTCAGAGCGACCATGGAGTCCCACCAGGGGGCCTCACGAAAGCGCGTATCCAGGACGATTGTTTCTCCCGGCTTGAGATTGACCAGGGACTCGAGGTCCTTGAGGAAAGCTTGTGGATTCATTGTTCGAAAGGAAAGGTATCGACGCATTGAAGCGGGCCGAGGGTCAAGAGGCAACTACCCCATGAGAGTCCAACCCCGAAACCGGAGCAGAGCAAGCGCAAGCTTCTTTGTTGAAGCTGTGTTGAAAGGTCATGACCGAGCACGGAGGGAATGGAAGCGGAACTCAGGTTGCCAAAGCGGGCCAGCGCTTCAGAGGGAACCTTTGCGCGGGGAACTCCGAGTTTGCGAATCAATTGATCGAGGATGAAGCGGCTGGCCTGGTGGAGCACAATTGCGTCGAGCTCGTCCAGGCTCTGGCCGGCCTGAGCGAGCAAGTTGCGAATCGCCTGAGGCTCTTCGCGCAGGGTAAAGTTGAGCACTTCGAGCCCGTTCATGTGCAGATTCGCCGGGGTGCGGACGTTGCCATCGGCGTCGGTCGACTCAACGGCGGTGGCCTCACTCAAGGGCTGGCGAAAGCCACCAGCGGGCTGCTTAATGGCGCGGTGTCCACTGCCATCGGAGCACAAATGGAAAAGGGGTGGATGTGGATCATCGCCCGCCTCGATCAGAGTAGCGCTGCAGGCGTCGCCGAAGAGGGGCCGGGCGGACCGGTCGCGGGGATGCAGCGTCTGGCTGATCGTATCGCCGGCGAGCAAGAGCACGCGGCGGGCACCGGCTGTGATTTGGGCGTGCGCGATCTGTAGTCCATACACCCATCCGGAGCAGCCTTGGTTGAGGTCGATCGCCGCCGTATTTTTCGGCAGCCCAAGGCGATGGTGCAGCAGGTTGGCGTTGCAGGGCTGAAAGTGATCGGGGGTCTGGGTAACAAAGAGCAGCCAATCGATGCCCGCCGGATCGGTGTTGGTTTTTTCGAGCAGGTGGCGGGCGGCGGCTTCACCCAAGTCGAGGGTTGTGACTCCGGGAGGGGCGATGCAGCGGGTTTCGATACCCGTCATCGCCAATACACGCTGCAATTGTTGTGGATTCTCGCTACAGAGCCCGGTCAAATCATCGGCGTTGGAAACCGTCAAGGGACCGGTGCAGGTGGTGATGGCGGTGATCGGCATGCGTGGTCGGGATTTAGCTACGATTGAAGGGTCTTGCGGAAGATCGTTTTGGCGGGATTCCCGAAGACGGTGCTGTGTGGCTCAACGGCCCGGATGACAACTGAACCGGCACCGACGGTGGCATAGTCCCCTACCCGCTGATTCGGCAGAATCGAGACGCGACTGCCGAAGAATACGCCATCGCCGACGACCGCATGGCCGGTGATATCGGCAAATGAACTGATCTGGCAATGGCGTCCGATGCGGACGTTGTGGCCGACGGCCACGGCCACATTCAGGGAGCTGTTATCGCCAATGGAGAGGTCGCAGGTAAGGACGACCTGCGGACAAAGGATCACGCCCTCCCCAAGCTCCACCCGCGGACCGACAATTGCACTGGGATGGATTACCCGCGTGAAGCGGGCGGCTTTTGCTTTCATCTGTTCCCAAACCTTCGCCCGCAGGAGCGGCTGACCGATCGAACAAACAAACACGTCGCCCTCAGCAGGCTGATAGCTTTCCACATCGCCCAAAACCTCAAAACCCAGGTCGTAGCCGTCGAGCGCACGGGGGTTGTCATCGAGAAACCCCTTCACGCGCCAGTCCGCGCCCGCCGATTGAGCGTCGAGAGCCCAGGCAAGCACTTCACGGCCAAAATCGCCGGCGCCGATGAGGATGAGGTTGTGCATTATTTCGAAGGGGATGAGGGGCTAAGGGGGTTAGGAACTGAGGGGGTGAGGAGCTGTGGGCTGTGGGCTGTGGGCTGTGGGATGTCGGATGTGAGAGGTAGGATGTAGAATGAAGAATGTTGATTTTAGATTGTACGAGGTAGGTTAGA
>JAFIGG010000137.1 GCA_020831485.1 Opitutales bacterium | reverse complement strand
GTATCAGCTCCAGATGTTCGCTTCAATGGAGCCGCGCTTTTTCAAGCGCGGAATGCAGGATGAGGACTGATTTATGGAAACCACAGAAGAGCTTCAATGGAGCCGCGCTTTTTCAAGCGCGGAATGAAACCTTGCGCCTGCATCCCCGAAGGAGGAGGGCAAGCTTCAATGGAGCCGCGCTTTTTCAAGCGCGGAATGATGATTTACGGTCCATTGCTGGCCAAAAGCGCAACGGCTTCAATGGAGCCGCGCTTTTTCAAGCGCGGAATGTTCGCCCGGAGGCGAGGACGCAAACCGGATTCGGGGCTTCAATGGAGCCGCGCTTTTTCAAGCGCGGAATGGCCGCCAGCGCCGCCAGTATCATCCTTATGGCCGGTGGCTTCAATGGAGCCGCGCTTTTTCAAGCGCGGAATGAATAACCACGAGACCCCCAAAACCAATCAACAGGAGCTTCAATGGAGCCGCGCTTTTTCAAGCGCGGAATGGACTTTTGACCGCTTTCAAGTTGGTTGGGAATTTAGCTTCAATGGAGCCGCGCTTTTTCAAGCGCGGAATGCGGAAAATGCTGATTCAGGAATTCAGGATTCAGGGCCGCTTCAATGGAGCCGCGCTTTTTCAAGCGCGGAATGATTCGACCGGTCAAGGGCTTTTGACTGGTTGGCAACGCTTCAATGGAGCCGCGCTTTTTCAAGCGCGGAATGGTCATCACGTTTCAACTACTGGACAGCGACGAGAACCGCTTCAATGGAGCCGCGCTTTTTCAAGCGCGGAATGGCCCTGAACTATTCCAGCATTTGAAATGGTCTGAGTGCTTCAATGGAGCCGCGCTTTTTCAAGCGCGGAATGTGATAAGGAAAAACAATGACACCTGAAGAAGTAAAAGCTTCAATGGAGCCGCGCTTTTTCAAGCGCGGAATGCTGCCCGAGGTCGCCAACACCCAGCCAGTCCTCTCCTAGCTTCAATGGAGCCGCGCTTTTTCAAGCGCGGAATGCTGGAAGTATCCTGTGTGCCCTGTAGGTAGCGTGGTCTTGCTTCAATGGAGCCGCGCTTTTTCAAGCGCGGAATGCCGGGCAAGAGAGCGTCAGGCGCAACTCGAAGCAATGCTTCAATGGAGCCGCGCTTTTTCAAGCGCGGAATGCCGTAAGTGTTTTATGTGATTGCGAGAAATTGTCGTTGCTTCAATGGAGCCGCGCTTTTTCAAGCGCGGAATGGGTGGCACAGGTTCGCGGCTGGGTTTCACCATCTCAGCGCTTCAATGGAGCCGCGCTTTTTCAAGCGCGGAATGCCTCAAGAGCTTAACGACTTGCCGGACCATAAAGAGGCTTCAATGGAGCCGCGCTTTTTCAAGCGCGGAATGCTTGCTACAATCGGAGGTCAGGCAGGAACAGCGAGCTTCAATGGAGCCGCGCTTTTTCAAGCGCGGAATGCGCGAAATCGTTATTCCCGCCGCTCAAATCCTCAGCGCTTCAATGGAGCCGCGCTTTTTCAAGCGCGGAATGCCATTGAGCACGAAACGGGCAATATGATCGCCCGTAGCTTCAATGGAGCCGCGCTTTTTCAAGCGCGGAATGATCAGGCGGCCGTCCTTCGTTGTCGCCCAATAGATTGCTTCAATGGAGCCGCGCTTTTTCAAGCGCGGAATGTCAATGAAGAGATAACTCTATGGGCAAATGGTGTCGCTTCAATGGAGCCGCGCTTTTTCAAGCGCGGAATGCCGTTTTGCACAAAGCTGTCTGGAGCTGGAGTCCATGCTTCAATGGAGCCGCGCTTTTTCAAGCGCGGAATGACGGAATCCAGCGCATCTGTAAACGAGCTGATGATGCTTCAATGGAGCCGCGCTTTTTCAAGCGCGGAATGGATACCGCCGCCGATGCATCCCGCTCCATCAGCCACGCTTCAATGGAGCCGCGCTTTTTCAAGCGCGGAATGTTGCCAAACAGCGCACCGATTGCAAGCAGAAAAAGGCTTCAATGGAGCCGCGCTTTTTCAAGCGCGGAATGGCGTCGGATAATTGCCGACGGGTTTGCCAACGTTGGGGCTTCAATGGAGCCGCGCTTTTTCAAGCGCGGAATGCAATCTTGATTGAGTATCCTTCTCTGCGCTCAGGCGCTTCAATGGAGCCGCGCTTTTTCAAGCGCGGAATGTCAACGAGGAAAGTGAACACTCACGCGAGCGACTCAGCTTCAATGGAGCCGCGCTTTTTCAAGCGCGGAATGGATTGAAGATTTTGAAAGGATGCCTGAACCCAGCCATGCTTCAATGGAGCCGCGCTTTTTCAAGCGCGGAATGACAACCGTGCGGCCACCGCGAGCCATACGGATCAAGCTTCAATGGAGCCGCGCTTTTTCAAGCGCGGAATGGTTGCGGTAGGCCACACGCAATAACACACTCAAACACGCTTCAATGGAGCCGCGCTTTTTCAAGCGCGGAATGCCCTGCCGATGCTCTCAATTGTGCGGTTGACCGAAATGCTTCAATGGAGCCGCGCTTTTTCAAGCGCGGAATGGATAGAGGGCAAGTCACAACCTTCCAGGTAGTGCTTGCTTCAATGGAGCCGCGCTTTTTCAAGCGCGGAATGCCCATCTCATTGCCAAACTCCGGCGCAAAGGAATCGCTTCAATGGAGCCGCGCTTTTTCAAGCGCGGAATGCTCTTGGCGTTTCGGAGGAGATGATCTTTGCGCCATTGCTTCAATGGAGCCGCGCTTTTTCAAGCGCGGAATGCGGCATGGCACGACGGACAACGCCGGCGAGTAAAAGCTTCAATGGAGCCGCGCTTTTTCAAGCGCGGAATGGGCTCTTGTGCCGCCTCCTTTGCTCCTGTGATTTCAAGCTTCAATGGAGCCGCGCTTTTTCAAGCGCGGAATGAACTTTCAAATTCGGTGAAGCTTGCCCCTAGAACCAGCTTCAATGGAGCCGCGCTTTTTCAAGCGCGGAATGTGCCTGCGAAAACCTATAAGGTCTTCTCTGCCAAGCTTTGCTTCAATGGAGCCGCGCTTTTTCAAGCGCGGAATGCCGAAGCAATCGAAATCGTGCTCCCGATGCCTCTCCGCTTCAATGGAGCCGCGCTTTTTCAAGCGCGGAATGCTTCACGGAGGATCAAAACATTTTGGCCCTCTCATTTGCTTCAATGGAGCCGCGCTTTTTCAAGCGCGGAATGCTCTTGGCGTTTCGGAGGAGATGATCTTTGCGCCATTGCTTCAATGGAGCCGCGCTTTTTCAAGCGCGGAATGCGGCATGGCACGACGGACAACGCCGGCGAGTAAAAGCTTCAATGGAGCCGCGCTTTTTCAAGCGCGGAATGGGCTCTTGTGCCGCCTCCTTTGCTCCTGTGATTTCAAGCTTCAATGGAGCCGCGCTTTTTCAAGCGCGGAATGTGCCTGCGAAAACCTATAAGGTCTTCTCTGCCAAGCTTTGCTTCAATGGAGCCGCGCTTTTTCAAGCGCGGAATGCCGAAGCAATCGAAATCGTGCTCCCGATGCCTCTCCGCTTCAATGGAGCCGCGCTTTTTCAAGCGCGGAATGCTTCACGGAGGATCAAAACATTTTGGCCCTCTCATTTGCTTCAATGGAGCCGCGCTTTTTCAAGCGCGGAATGCAGCGACTTTTTCGGCGATTGACTTGCTTTCGTCTGGCTTCAATGGAGCCGCGCTTTTTCAAGCGCGGAATGGGGATGAACTGGAACGGGAAAGTGACCCGTGGGAAGCTTCAATGGAGCCGCGCTTTTTCAAGCGCGGAATGGACGAACCTCCAACCGTTGCATTCGCGGATTTCAGGCTTCAATGGAGCCGCGCTTTTTCAAGCGCGGAATGCCCTCTGCCGAGTATTCGCATTTCACGCGGGACATCGGCTTCAATGGAGCCGCGCTTTTTCAAGCGCGGAATGCAATTGGAACCTAGAAGCACTGAGGGGAGGAGCGAGCGCTTCAATGGAGCCGCGCTTTTTCAAGCGCGGAATGGCTGTGTCTTCACTGGTCCGCACCTGCAAGAACAGCCGCTTCAATGGAGCCGCGCTTTTTCAAGCGCGGAATGATTGCGGGGTGCTCAGGGTATTGACGCCCAAGCAAGCTTCAATGGAGCCGCGCTTTTTCAAGCGCGGAATGGGCGGGGTAAGACGCGCAAGATCGCGTTGATTACCGGCGCTTCAATGGAGCCGCGCTTTTTCAAGCGCGGAATGCTCTCACGGATGCCCGGGGTCACGCGCAAAGGCCGGCTTCAATGGAGCCGCGCTTTTTCAAGCGCGGAATGACCGTGTAAGTTCTCATTATGCGCGCCCATGACTAGCTTCAATGGAGCCGCGCTTTTTCAAGCGCGGAATGAAAGCGGTGCCGAGGCCCTACGGGACCTCCTCAATGGCTTCAATGGAGCCGCGCTTTTTCAAGCGCGGAATGCCAAGAAGGCCCGGGATTGGTGGCGGGAGGCAACCAGCTTCAATGGAGCCGCGCTTTTTCAAGCGCGGAATGGTATTTGTTTTTGGTGTTTGAGTGTGTTATTGTAGTTGCTTCAATGGAGCCGCGCTTTTTCAAGCGCGGAATGGCGTGCACGGTGCGGGTCTTAGGCTCGTGGACCTCGCTTCAATGGAGCCGCGCTTTTTCAAGCGCGGAATGGTCGTTGAAAGAATACTGCCGAGATTTGCTTACTGAAGCTTCAATGGAGCCGCGCTTTTTCAAGCGCGGAATGTGGTATCCGCTGGACCCCAATTCCAGAGGATGAATGGCTTCAATGGAGCCGCGCTTTTTCAAGCGCGGAATGCCATTGAAACCAGACATTGAGGCAGGCAAGGACACGCTGCTTCAATGGAGCCGCGCTTTTTCAAGCGCGGAATGCTTAAAGGCATGGAGCTTCCGAGCAAAGCGGAGCTGGCTTCAATGGAGCCGCGCTTTTTCAAGCGCGGAATGAGCTTGGCACGCCGTGAAAGGGCACGCAAAACTGCCGCTTCAATGGAGCCGCGCTTTTTCAAGCGCGGAATGAATACCAGCATCACAATGGACCCCAGCGGAAACATGCTTCAATGGAGCCGCGCTTTTTCAAGCGCGGAATGATACTGCCCCAACACAAGCTCGTTGCCCGCATTGTCGCTTCAATGGAGCCGCGCTTTTTCAAGCGCGGAATGCAACTGCGTCGCCGTCGCTATAAGGCGATGATGTGAAGCTTCAATGGAGCCGCGCTTTTTCAAGCGCGGAATGGGGCCTCGGCACCGCTTTTTTCCGCAAACCCCCACCTGGCTTCAATGGAGCCGCGCTTTTTCAAGCGCGGAATGCAACGGCAGGTGGTGACGACATCGTGGCATCCGTCGCTTCAATGGAGCCGCGCTTTTTCAAGCGCGGAATGGGCGCGATTACAATGCGATTAGGGATCAGTTTATTGCTTCAATGGAGCCGCGCTTTTTCAAGCGCGGAATGTCCACGGATTCAAAGGCGCATCGGTTGGCCCGAGTGGCTTCAATGGAGCCGCGCTTTTTCAAGCGCGGAATGGGGTAAGCATCCGGGGTGCACCAGAAACATAATAAGCTTCAATGGAGCCGCGCTTTTTCAAGCGCGGAATGCTCGAAGACGCTGACCTGCCGCTGGAGGGACTCTCAGTGGCTTCAATGGAGCCGCGCTTTTTCAAGCGCGGAATGTCAGCGGGTAGAGGCCGCTGACGACTGACGTTCGCAAGCTTCAATGGAGCCGCGCTTTTTCAAGCGCGGAATGACCTCGACGACTGAACGCCAGTAAAGCGATTAGAAGCGCTTCAATGGAGCCGCGCTTTTTCAAGCGCGGAATGGCTCTCAGCGATCATGAACGATACTGAGAAATACATCGCTTCAATGGAGCCGCGCTTTTTCAAGCGCGGAATGCTTGAAGACTCTCTTCTAAGGGCTGCGGAAAACGGCGCTTCAATGGAGCCGCGCTTTTTCAAGCGCGGAATGCAGCGGCGCTGAAGGTGGTTGGGCTGGGCGTGGAAATGCTTCAATGGAGCCGCGCTTTTTCAAGCGCGGAATGATTTGCCGCCTCAACGGGTGGGAGGTCGAGCAGTGAAGCTTCAATGGAGCCGCGCTTTTTCAAGCGCGGAATGTCCCGCCGAAAAGTCGTCACTCGTAGGAAATTTTAAGCTTCAATGGAGCCGCGCTTTTTCAAGCGCGGAATGAAGAAACGGGTGGGGTGTAGGCTTACCCAAAACGGGCTTCAATGGAGCCGCGCTTTTTCAAGCGCGGAATGAGAGCATCTTTTCCGGTGGTATCTCCATTGAGAGGACGCTTCAATGGAGCCGCGCTTTTTCAAGCGCGGAATGCAGATGCATCCGTAAACATATTTTGAAAATTAGGAGCTTCAATGGAGCCGCGCTTTTTCAAGCGCGGAATGAAAAGACACCCATCCGCCGGAAGCGAACCAACCAATGCTTCAATGGAGCCGCGCTTTTTCAAGCGCGGAATGACGCCCAAGCTCATGCAGTGCAGCCATGCGTCGCTAGCTTCAATGGAGCCGCGCTTTTTCAAGCGCGGAATGACCCCCGAAGAGGCGCTTAGCATTTTTCACAGCAAGCTTCAATGGAGCCGCGCTTTTTCAAGCGCGGAATGAAAAAGATGACAACCGAAGAGTTGATGAAGGCAATGCTTCAATGGAGCCGCGCTTTTTCAAGCGCGGAATGGTCCCGAAATCATTTCCGCCCTTGCGGCGTATTTGCGGGCTTCAATGGAGCCGCGCTTTTTCAAGCGCGGAATGTGTCCGGGCTTGACTGTTCTTCGGTGTTAGTGTCTGCTTCAATGGAGCCGCGCTTTTTCAAGCGCGGAATGAGCGGCTACTGCAGCCTGTTGATAATCAAGCATTACGGAGGCGGATGTCGAGCCATTTACAGGCTGGGTGGATTTTTGAACTATTTGTCTTCGGTAATTGCAGTTGATTGGTGTGCAACTCGTTGGTTATCAGTTGTTGCGAGCGTGTCCTGGGTTCAGCTTCGTATCTGGACGCTCGCAAACGAAGAAACTGTCAAAGAACCTGAAAAGGTTTGTTGGGGTTAGACGACAAAACAGGGGTCGTCTATGCGGCTGTAGGCTTGGCCGAGGGCGGTAATGGTGCGCTCGCAGCGTTGGGCGACTGGGCCGAGGTCGATGAAGAGAACTTGGTCTTCATTCTGGTGCATGACTTCCTTCAGCTTGGCCTCGAATTCGGCGCGTTCCATGGTCGTTAGGTCGCATTCGAACACAGAGTATTGAAGATGGATGCCGTAGCCTTTGCAGGTCTTGAAAACTTTGCGCAGGCGCTTGTCGTCGCGAATGTCGTAGGTAACTATGAAGCTGCGTCGCATGGTTTTCCTCAGCGGGTCATGAATGGGACGTATTGTTCGATGTCCCCGGTGAGTGTTTTGGCAAGCAGTCGAACTTGCAGTTCCAGCGCGCGACGGTAGCTGACCTTGTATCCGAAGACGGGGTGGGTGATGCCGTCCGACATGCGCTGCTCATAGGCATGAAAGACGGCCTTGCGGCCGCTGGGGGTCAGACCGACTGACTTGCCGGCGGTGATGAAATCTCTGGTCCGGATGCGCTTCTGGTTAATCAGTGTCAGCACGACCGAGTCGGCAATCAGCGGCCGGAATTCTTCCATCAGGTCGAGCGCCATCGCGGGTTTGCCGAAACGGGGCTGATGGTAGAAGCCTATGTAAGGGTCGAGTCCCACGGAATATGCGGCAAGGGTGCAGTCTTTCACCAGTAGACTGTAGGTCAGCGACAACAGGGCATTGACCGGATCCCGGGGTGGCCGTCGGTTGCGGCCGTCGAAGTCGAAGTTGAGTTTCAGTTGATCGGTGTCGTCATCCCCGCGATCTTCATCCGATTTGATCATCCCCGCGAAGTGAGCGTAATACAGGGCCGCCGCATTGCCCTCAAGCCCCAGCAAGGATCCCGTGCTGGTGGCGCTCAGGGCGCGGGAGGAAAAGTATTTCAGGGCGCGGGCGACGCCTTTGCCGAGTTCGACATGATTGCGCATGAGCAGGGTGCGCTGGTTGCGAATCTTGCCGTGCACCATCAGCCGGGCCAGTGGTAGGGATTTTTCCGGATCTCCTGCGGTATTGAATTGTTCAATGCGGGTGAAAACGTTTTTGAGGCTGTGGCCGCGGGTCATGCCGTAGAACCAACCACCCATCGAAAAATAGCTGATGGGAATGTCGCGTTCGCACAAGATATGCACAACCGCAGTCGAGATTTGGACCGGACCAAAAAGTGCGACGTGGTGCAGGTCTTTCAGCCGAAATTCGCCGATGCTCTTGCCTTTTTCTTTCACCACCAGGCATTCATCCTTCTTGCCCACGAAGTGACCGGCCGTATTCAAATACAAGGCCCGGGTTTCCGGATTAGGCGCGATCAGTCGCCGCACATCCTCACCCGCCTTCAGCTTTGGGATTCGGATTTCGGGAATGAGGCCGTAGGGGAAGCTGAGTCCTTTGGCGTCCGGATTCCCGTTTTTCCCATTGCTTCCGGTATCCAGCAGTTCCTGGAAAGGAAATGCCAATTGGGTATCGCTTAGTTCGGATAGATCCGGTTCCGGTTTCAGTAAACGTGTTTCATCCGGCAGGCAGATGGAAACCAGCGAGCACCGGGGACATTTGACAGAGTGGTCCAGTGGAGGCGGCATCGGGCCTTTGGTGCAGCGACGGACGGCGCTCAGGGTAGTGCGTATCCAGTCGGCTTCCTCCTCCGTCATTTCGTAGCGCACCCTCTGACGGGTCTCGCGGTAATAGACAATTCCCTCGTCACAGCTGTAGCCGTTCTCCCGCAAGAGCAGAATCTGTAATCCCAATTGAATGCGATCGGTATCCCAAAGCTCCTTGCCGTCTTCTCCTTCGCGCGGTGCGCCCTTTTTGTATTCGACCGGAATAGCAACGGCACCACCTTCCGAGGCATTGGTATGCGTTTCCACTACATCCAGTTTCGCGGTGACTCCCAGCAGATCTGAAAACAACGAAACCGAGCGAGAATGAATCACCTCGGGTTCTCCCTCCGCAGTCGTCTGCGGCATGGCTCCTTTGCCTGAATCCTGACGCTTGTGTTGGGCCTTCCCTTCAAGCGTATCCGCATTGTGAATGAAAATTCCCTCGACAAACTCGTAGTAAAACAGCCTCGGGCAGTAAACGAACTCATTCACCATCCGCGCTGGTAAAAGGTCGGTTGCTGCGGATGAAGTTTGCATGGAAACGATGAATTCGAATCAGACTACGCAAAGTAAAATATTAGACTGAGAAAATGTCAAATATTTTTACATTTGGGAGCGAGTGAGTGGTGTTTTTAAAAAGCGGCAGAGGTGAGGTAAAGGCTTCTTCCCCATATAGGGTTCCGTAGCGGGCTTGTTTTTCCTCTACGGTCTCGACAATTTTCCGTGCAGTAGTTGGACCGATGCCGTTGATCTCCGTGAGTTGCTCAACATCTGCGGAAAGGCAGGCGCGGACGCTGCCAAAATGTTCCAGCAGGCACCTAGCGCGATCTGGGCCAATTCCAGGCAGAGATTGAAGAATGCGGCTCTGACGCGTCGATCTACGTTTTGTCTTGATTTGCCGAATAGGAACGCAACCGTCACCGCGTGCCCGTATCAGTTGCTGTCCCGTATAGCACGCCAGACGGGCGGTTTCTTCAGGACTATCGGATCGCAGCACGGGAATATCAAACACAAGCATTAGAGAAATCAGGGCACCTTGCAATGCAGGCCGTTTGACCTTGAGGGATTGCCAATCGCTTGCGGTTCCCTCGATTATATAAGCTGGTCGCAGGGGCGATCCCACCATACGTGAAGCCTGGGAGAACAGCCGCCCGTCGACGATCGAAGCAGCAAAGTCGGCTGCTGTTTTTCTCTCTACAACAACTGCATCCTCAATCCGAAAATCCCCGATTTCAAGCCGCACACATTCTATCTCAACCCCATCCATCTTGCGCAGTGCTGCGTGCAGATCTAGATTGCGCTCCCTGTCATCGATTTGAATGCGAAGAGGGTGGATCATGACTTCACTCCTCGTTGTCACAGAACTGGAAGGCATGATCGAAATTCATGGTTGTCTCTCTTCCGGCGGGACTGGCAGAAAACGGTCGCGGTCGTAGGGCGGATTCTCCCTGGGCGGGACTTCGTCTTCCCACGTCGAGCGGACGTCTTCGCTGGCATAGTAGCGCAGCCAGGTCATCGTACCGTCGGGGTCGTCACTCGTCCCGTGTTCGCAGGCGTCGATCCGGCAGTTCCATTGGGAACCAGCGGGAGGCACCATTCTCGGTTCTGGGAGGGCACCGTAGACCAGAAGGCGGTAGAGGTCGGCGTCACACAGGTGGTCGGTGTCGAATACAAAAACGCGAATGGAAGCAAGGGCTCGAATGAGGTCCCACAATGCGGTGCTAATCGCTGTTTCGTCTTTAAGTTCGTCTGGCTCGACTGGGACGAAGCAGGCCTCATGTTTGAGTCGTTCGGCAAGCGTTGACTCTTCGGCTGATTCAAAGGCTAGCACGTGCTCCCAAAATGACACTTGGGTTTCCATCGGGATGCCTTCCGTTCCGCCTTCGAAGGTCGGCCCGTCGATGCGATGCATCACTTCCTTGCGGAGCTCGCCGAGGCGGAGGGCTTGTTCGATGAGGGGATTGGTTTCGTTTTCAGGTGATTCGGGCATGGGATGTTGTGGATGAAGATCTGTTTTGAGAATCATCGCGGTGTAAGCGGTGGTGAACTTATCATTCGGGGGGAATAAACAGCCCGAGGCCAAAGTGGCAGGAATGGCCGAGGGCGATGGGACCGGGAACAGGAGCGGGGAAGCGGAGGCGGAAAAAGCCGCTTGCTCGGCGACCGCCGTCGTCATTTCTTTTCTGGCGGAACCGCCGAAACTGAATAGGGCGCTTGCCGTTTGGAGCTCTGTCTCTGTCAGGCGCGCGAAAGTTGCCTGAGGCATCAACAAAAGGGGTGATTTCGACTTCTGCAGGGTCGACTTCCTGTCCTGTCAGTTGGATCCAGCGTTCGACTTCGATACGTAGTTGCGCTTCAAGGAAGCGAGCCGGATTGGCTAAATGCTCCTCGGGTTCCTTATTCCTGCCCCGTGTTTTCGGATGACGGGGCGAAATGAAGGGTGTGGCGGAAAGCCAATCCTTCGAAGGTTTCATGGGGGCGGGTTGAAATTCCGCTGCGACACCCATTCCGAGCAGGACGACTCCAAGCGGATGGCCGGAGTCTTGCGTATCCTTGGTATGGATCTCGCGCAGGGAATCGATTGCTCGCAGTTCGTCGGGTCCGAAGCCGTCGGCGGCGTAGAGCGTCAGGTGGTCGAGCTTTCCATCGCCGTTTTCATCGGTGGGCAGGTAATAACAGTGGCGGTGACCTTTGATAGGCATGCCATCCGCTTCTTTCCCAGAGAAGATACGGGACTTGCCCCTCTCGTCGCCAACTTGGGTGCGTCGGCCGTAAAGGCTCATGAGGGCGATGCGGGCGGATTCCGCGACGCGAAGAGTATCGGTCGCCAGCGGCAAAACGGTGGAGTCGAGGGCGAAACGGGCAACTTGCATGGGTGGACGGATTTTTTGATGGACGACGCGTCGCTTCGGTTGGGCGAGGGCGTCCTTGGAGCGGTCATAGTCGATCCAAGTCGCTCCGGGAGGCTGGGACCATCGGTTTTGGTGCATCCAGAGGGTTTCGATACAGAGGTGCCAGTTGGGCTCGTAGAGGGGAGTAACCACCGTTGTCTTCGCTTTCCCGCGCCCGCTGGTTGTTTCGTGCTTTGGGTTTTGGTCGGAGCTGAAAGCCGTTTCCGGATCGACGCCGAGGAGGCGAACCGTTTCGCCTTTGGGCGCCTCTCCATTGAGTGGCCGACAATTGATGCGGCTTTGAACGGAAGCTGTTTCGTCAGGAGTCAGCAACTTTCCTTCGCACCAACTTTCGGCACGACCGAGCGTGCCAAGCAGAGGTAGCAGCTCGTCGAGAATGCCCCGCTGGGTTTGGGTCAGGTCCACATTCGGCCAGAAAATCCGCACCGGCGCGGATTTTTCGACAGCGACGAAGGAATCGAAGACCAGCGTTTTATCGCCAGGGCCCTTTTTATACCAAGGCATGTAATGTCGGGTATGCCCGAAGGTTGCCGGCGGCAGAAAAAACTCCGGAGCTTCGCACAGGATCGTCAACAGCTCGCGCATGGCATGCTCGTCGAGCTGAGGCGCTTTGCGTTTCCAGGTTGCGACGAGCGCACGGAGTAAACGCCACGGTGACGGCGGCCATTCAACGGCACCTTCGTTCACGTGACGCCCCCACGGCGTTGCGTGGAAGCGCCCGGCAGGAAAAGTGAGTTCAATGGCTGTCATGTGTCTGGGTGGTTCGTTTTTATTTCGTCTTTTCCCATTTTACTTCCGTGACACTGGGGCTGCCAAACAGTCCATCAACCTTGCTACAAGTTTCGACCAGTGCTTTGGCTTCGGCGAGTAGATCGGCTTCGGATGGGATCGTGAATCCATCGGGGCGGGTCACGTTCAAATCACCCACAACGTCCAAGTCACAGGCGGTCCGGAGACGCAGGCCGGTGCTCAGGAATCGGCGCACCTTAAACAAGGCGAGGGTGATCAGCAACTGGGTGGCTTCTTGCGGAAGCCCGTATCCACGAAGCAAGGCAAGATCGAGATTGAAGTAAGCGACAATGCGCTTGGCCGTAAACTCGGTACGGTGGAAGGGGACATTGCCAAAGCCTTGTTTGGTATCCCCACCTGGATCAACCCGGTCGTTCTTCACGCCACCGCTTTCCGCGACTGAGACATCCGATGCTTCGATGAAACCGGAAAGTGCCCGCATCAGCCGCAGCCTTCCGCCGGCCAGCTCGCTCTTGGCCAGAAAAACGCCATGCAGGAGAGCATTGATGTCGTATTTCAATACAAGCTCGGCTAAAGTTTTGAGCTTAACCGGACCAATTTCCATTCCCGCCGCATCCTTCTTCAGCATGTCAAAGACGGACCTATCCTTGCCTTCGAGAATATAGGGGGAATTGATCCGGTGTGCTTCGAGGATCGAATTCGTCAGGAGCGATCCATCCGGGTTGGTGACCCGGATGTAAGGCAGCCCTTTCAGCTCCTCGATCAGGTCTTCCTGGGCATCATCCCAGATAGAGAATTCCAGCCGGTTGGCAACGGACTGGGCCGATTCGACCAGCAGCATATCGCTGCCTCCCGGCGCCTTGTAGCGCGCCGCGCCCAGGTCGGCGAAGCCAGTAGGTTGAAAGCGACTGCCCTGCAGCGGCTTGAGTTCGGCTTCGATCAGAAGCCGTGGGGCGGATTGGAGTTGTGTATAGTTTATGCTCATGGTGGTAGGAATCTTTTGTGATCAGCACTGGCTGGGTGCCTGTGCTAATTTGGGTGAGTGTCGGCTGGTTGATGGATTGTTGAAGTAGAACAGGCGGTTTGCCTGTTTGCGGTTGGTTTGGGTGGAAGTTTAAAGATGGTAGAGAGCATTACTTTTCGATGACGGGAGCGAAGAGGCCGAGCCCGAAGTGGGAGGAGTGGCCGAGGGGGCGGACAAGGGACACGGGTTGTTCGAATTGAATATCAAACATAAAACCGATGCGTCGCTCCTTTGCGTTACGGTTGGAGTGGATATCGGTGAGCATCGAATCCTCAAAGGCGGGTGCTTCACCCGGTGTTCGAACGATATCCCAATAACACTGAGACGTTTCGGAACGATCGCCAAATCTGTTAAGCGGGATGCGGGAAACAGCGAAAGGGGTCTCGATTCCGAGACGCTCAATCTCTTTGGCCAACTGGTTTTCGGGGGAGTCCTTTTGCTTAAGCTTTGCGCCATGCAGATTGCCCCGATAGAAGTGACGAGGTGGAACAAAAGGAGTGAGGGATTGCCAGATTTTAGCGGGTTTTTGTGAAAGAAACGAAGGCGGCTGTTGGTCGATAGCGGTGAGAACAGGGCGGATCGGATGTTTCGAAGCTCCCCAATGAAGTGTCTTTACCTGCATAAGTGCCTCGATTTCGACTTGGGTTAGGCCGCTGGGTGCCCACACGTAGAGTTCGCTGATGTTTCCTGAATGGGAAACTCCCTCGGGGAGCGGGAGGAAGTGGGCGTGCTGGTGATCGCCGGAAACGCCCTCTGGCTTCGGCTCATGCCCGGAGAGAGCGAAGCTGTGGGCGTCGGCACCGTGCGTTTGTTTGAATCGCTTGATCGCCGATTGCCGAAAGAGCTCGGCTACATCCACCGTGGCTTTGAGAGGGATGCCGATCCGGCATTCCAAGGAAAAGCGGAGGGTGTGGGCGATGGGTTTTGCAGACATGAGTCTTTTCGGCTTTTCCGATTTTGGCACGCGGACTATCCACTTGTTTGGCCAGCCTTGCGGCATTTGGTAGGTCACCCAGCAGGCACCGTCCGGCAGGAGCTGCTTGGACAGAATCTGATCGACAAGGTTCTGGGGCTGATTCTCCCATGAGGGGGGGCGGCTTTCTCGAAGGCTCCAAAGATCGGCAACTTGGAAGTCTTCCGGATCCGGACAGAAGACATCGCGGCAGTCTTCACCCATTTTCCGAATGGGCCGACCATCTTGTAAGCAAGGGATCGCCCAGCCAAGGCCGTTCGGAATATTGTTCTCGAGGCTCATTTGACAGATGGACTCTGCCCGCCCGAAGTAGGAAATGTGAGGAAGGATGGTAGCAAGCAGTTGGGCCTGTTGAGTTGTCAGTTCCAGATTGGGCCATCGAAAAAAGATAGGGCTGGAGACGGCGACGAAGTGGTTTTCGTGTCGCGTTTTCTTATAGGTAAAGGACGCTTTTCCAGCAGTGTCCGCTGCTCCATAGTTCGGTTGCCAATGCGCTGTATGGCCGAAAGCTATTCTCTGGAAACCTAGTTCTGGTAGTGCGCTCCCAAGCTGTTCGAGTAAGTGGCCTAGATTATCATCAGTGCTGTTTCCTGGGTTTTGCTGAAACCACGCTGCAGCGATTGCTCGGAGCAATCGCCACGGACTGGGCGGCCATTCCGCTTCTTTCAGGCGGACCGGATTGATTCCCCACGGATGTGCATAGTATCGCCCCCAGGGTAATTCTATTTTTATGGTGCACATGCGTTAGGAAAATCTGAGAGTCAATGGAGACCGCTCTTGTGGAAGGCCGGCTGAGGTAATCTGGGTGGGCATGTCGATCTTCAGAATCTCTTTAGGATCGAATGGCACCCCTTCCGCCTTGTCGATTTGGTAAATGGCTCCGTCATCCTTCAACTTGAGCTTGCATTCAGATCGTAGGCTCAGTTCCACATCCAAGCGGTCCAAGAATGCGGCTATCTTCCATAAGCCAAGCGCAAGCAACAGCGAAAGGCGAGCCTGCTGCAAGCCGATCTCGCCAGGGGCGAGACGAAGAGAAGCAAGCAACCCTACGTCTACGGAGAAGCGCGCCTGGATCGATTTGCATGTGATACGTTGTTTCTGAAAAATGGCCTGTCCTGATTCGCTTTCCACTTGGCCGACATTGAACTTGATTCCCGGAACGATGACGCGTTCCGCATTCAATCCGATGATCGATGCCGTCAAGGCGCGGGGGTGACGGAGACCAACGAACGAGATTTGCTCGTTGGAGACCTGAAAGCCGTGGATTAGCGACATCGTATCCAGGCCCATTGCCAATTCAAATACCTCTGGTACCCGGGCAATGGGCATGGTCTTGCCGTCATTGCTCATGCCCAGCGAGGTTTTTATGAAATCCGCAAGGGTAGCTTCATTATCTGTGCCAAAATCTGATTTCCCTTTGGCAAGGAAGTCTGATGCAAATCGATGACCGTCGATAGTTGAGGCTGTTTTGAACTCATTCGATTTTTCTGCCCGGAGATAAGGAAGACCTGTGAATGTGTCAGAAAGGGTTCCTTCGTATTTATTGGCGAAGCAAACCTCCTCCAGCCGATTAGCCATGGAGGCTTCGGATTCGATAATGCAAATGTTTCCGTGTTTGCCGGAAGGATCCGGGTAGAGGACGGGGCCCAGATCGGGGAATCCGGTGGGCTGGATCCTCGGATCGCCGTTGGATGGTTCCAGTTCGGCGGTGATGAAGATGCGGCGGCAGTTGGCGGGGATCGTGAGTCCCCCGATGGTGATGTTCTGGTTGTCGGTTGTCATAATGCTGGTTCCTTTGTTTGTGTTTTCGTGGGGATGGTGATTTCCCAGTAGAGTTGAGATTGGTCTTTCCAGACGAGAGGGACGCAGACGACGGCAGCGAGGCGGCTGGCTTCGTCCGACTGAATCTGGAATGCTTGGGGCCGGATGATGGACTTGCCCTGAAGGCGTTGCGATTCATTGCGCGATTCCTTATCGGGGTTGATGACGCCCCAGATGGATAGCCGATGAAGACTCTCAGATACCGCTCTCGAAACAGCACCCGGTGTGCGTTGACAAAGAAGAGCAAAAGGAATGCGGGACCGCCGTTTCTGCCAAATTGCGAAGTTCGCTCCCTGCCACTCGCACTCGACCTCCAGCAATCCTCGAAGAGCTGCATAGGCAGGAGGAATGGCTACAGGGTGCCATGGTTCCAGTCGGTCATCGTTGGCGGCCTTTGGCCCCTCATCAGATGAGCCATCTTCTTTTCTCTGGTGATGCCACCCGATCAGGCTGAGGGCTTCAGTCCAACGGGAGATTTGGTGATTATCGAGGTCCCCTTGCAGTAGGGCAAGTACCGCATCGAGCGGGGCGGGATGAACGGATCGCAATGCGGGAAGCTGATCGAAAAGGGAATCCAGATAGCGACGTTGTAGCACTTTGGACAGATCGTGATACAAGTCGTATCCCGTCCAAACAGCTTGTGGCGATTGTTCCCAAAGATACCAACCGGAGGATCCCAGTTTGAGCGGAAGAATCGATCCAAGCATGGGCTGCACTTCCGAGTCTTTCCCATTCGGTTGCTTCTCGCGCCCTGTCATGCTCGCCAAGGCCCGGGCAATGAGAAATTCCCGGCTCGCATCAAGGCCGGAAAGGAGCGCATTCCAAGGTTCTTGAGGGAGCGGTCGGAAGAAGTGGGCTCCGTGCGTTTTGTCTCGAAAGTTCTTTGACATAGCGAGTTGTTTCACCGCTTCAAAAGCCTTCGCAAGAATTTCGAGTGCATTTTCCGGGGTCGGTGAAATAATCGCACTTTCAATGGCCGCATTCACCCTTTCACGGTAGTGGTGCGGGCTGGACGCTTCTATTTTAGCCCCTTTCCACTTTTCGATGAATTGGTCGAGGAAAGCAGATTCATCGAGAGGAGATAGGGCATCGGTGAGCAACAGTGGTCGGTCACTCGCTTCCCTGCCGATGAAATTGCCCGTGCAGACCCACGGAATTCGGCTGGCCTTCATTTTGTAGCGGAATTCCTGCCACGCGGCAAACCCAGCATCCACACCTTGACTGCGGAGAGAACGAGCAAACTCCGATGAAAATTTGGCTTCCTTCCCGGGCAGTCTGGACTGCGCATCGCTGACGAAAGAGGCTAGTTCAGAGTAACTTACGGGGCGGTCCCAAAGCGGAAGCCAAAGGGCCTTAGCAGTGCCTTTGATCTCACCACTGTCGTCGGTCATGTCGTCACCCGTTTCGACGATAAAGGGAAATGCAGCGAATCGCCGACTATTTGCAGCAAGCGTTCTCGAGGCAGAGCCACGAAGAGCCAGCGCTCCTTCCACGGCGAGAATGTAATCCAGGGCGTTGAATGGGAAACTTTCTACCACCCAACTTGACCCGTTGTTGTAGGTTTTGATGGCGTCGGGGAAGAATGGTGAACCTCGCCCCTTCTTCGTTCCCGTTTGGCTTCCGGAACCCAGGGTTGATTTTTCGGCGATTGTCGCTGTCTTCCCGCCATTCCTCTTGTTTCTTTCTTTCTCGATCTGCTGAATATATTCCCAGTAGGTTCGAAACATTTGTGCGCGTCCAGCTGCTCCGCGATTCAGAAAGACGGGGTTGTCGGAATTGCGAGACATGAAAATTGATGCGAGGGAATCCAAATCATAAGCGTTGACCGATATGGCTTCATCTCGGAATTCGATGAAGTTAGCGCGCTTGATCGTTGCCCCGCTGGTTGCGGGGATTCTGCCAGATAGAGACCTTGCAATTCTTAAGTCATCCTCATGCGGCGGTGAACCCGGGCTCGTTTTGTAGCCAATATCTTTGTCCCAAGGGCTAATCACCTTGGACGGTTGGTAATGATGCCCTAAGAACTCAGCCAATTTTTCTATGGAATCATATTTAGAGGATCTTAGGCAAAAGCACGCTTGGTCGAGATCCCACCAACCTTCGGACTCATGGTCGAGGTGTTCGTAGGGAGCGCACTTATGGAGGGCGCGAAGGATTCCCCAGGCCTTCAGGTGGTGGCCAAGGATATCGTGGCGACAGCCGGGAAGTCGAATTGAATTACCCTTGTCAGGGGCACCTGATGATCGAGCTTTATCGTTCATGATCCGTCTCCTTTCAGAAGGTTTTTGGCGTGCGCGGTGAGGGTTTGCATCTGCCGAATGGCGATGGCGTTTAGGCGCTTGAGGCGGTCGGACTGGGGGAGCCCCATATGGATGAACTCCGCATTCATATTTTCCAGATTGGCGAGGACAAGGAGTTGTTCGAGGCTGGCGTGGTCGCGCATATTGCCGCCTTTTCCGGGATTAGCTTTGCGCCACTCACCGGCGGTCTGACCAAAGAGAGCCACGTTCAGTAGGTCAGCTTCCGAGGCATAGGTGAGGGCGGCTTGTTTCGCTGTGACTTCAGGTGGAATGAGGTGGCTCTGGATGGCGTCGGTGTGGATGCGGTAGTTGATTTTGGCGAGGGTTCGGTTGAGGTTCCATGCGAGATCGAGGCGTCGGTTTTCGTCTTCTTTGAGGCGTTGGAATTCCTTAATTAGGTAAATTTTGAATTCAGGGCTGATCCACATTCCGAACTCAAATGCTATATCGCGGTGGGCGTAAGTGCCACCGTAGCGTCCGGCTTTAGCTTGCAGACCCATGGCGTTTGTTTTTTCCACCCACTCCTTCACACTTAGCTTGTAACTGTTGAGACCGGCCTGACTTTTAATTGTGGCGAATTCGCCGGAATTAAAATCAGGGTTGTGGACGGTCTCCCAGATGCCGAGGAACTCCACAGTATTTCGGTTGCGCAGCCAGTCGGAAATGAAGAAATCCCCGTCCTTGGCCTTGAGCATATCCGTGAGGGAGATGAAATCTTCATCGCCACGATGGATGACGGCGATCTCGGTGCCCCGGACATTGATTTTTGCTTTTGAGGATTTCTTTTTCATCAGAATGGTTCGGATCCCGGATTGAGTGAAGACAGGCTGGCAGCCTGTGCTACTTTTGAGGCGCGGGCATCGGCGGCGCGGAGGAGCATTTCAAGATAGGCAAGGCGGAAGGGGCCGTAATATTCAAGAAGCCGAAGCACTCCCTTGGTGTAGCTTTCGTGTCCATCGTCAGTCCTCCCCATCTTGCGGCATTCAATTTCCAGAGTGGTTTCTGGCAAATCCACTTTGCAGGTGTGCAAGGCCGGAATATGATCCCCTTGCTGGATGCCGCGAACGATAGTCAATGCTTTTGCGCATTTCGGTTTTATCGGAATTTCGTCACGGAGCACTTTTCGTACGCGACCATGGTGGGTCATGACGAGGTACTCGGAAAGCAGATGGCGGAGGTAGTCGTCTTGGTTAGCCTCGTCCCAGATCCGTTTTACTCCCTTTTGATCAATGTGATACTGGCGCAGAGCGAGAGCCGAAGCGACCTCATGCAAGACGCCGGGGCGGAAAAGGCACTTGATTTGGAAAATGGCGATTTGCAGGCCTTTTCCAGTGAGGAGCTGGCCTTCGTCGTTTTTCAGGTTTGGGCTTTCCGATAAGTCAAACTTCCCCCAAGGACGCTTATCTTCACAAGCGGTGACCTGCGCTGCCTCGCAAGCATCGGCAACCGCCTGCTGCCACCTGGGATGGTTTTTCCCGAAGTCGTGCCACACAACGGCTTCGTCTCCGGCTTGTTTTTCCAAATCCATTGACGACAAAAGGGCATTGGCAATTGCCGACCATTCTTTCTTTACGTCCTGCGTGTGTTCATCGATGGACTGCCAGCCACTCTTGAGGATCGAAAGCATATCTTCGTCGCTCGGGAGTTCGGCGGGCTGGTAGAGGTCGGAGGGTTGATCGGATTCAAGCCCGGTCCAGCCGAGGGTATCCGAGTAGCCACCCGCTTCGCAGGGGAGCAGGAGTATACTGCCGGGAAAAGGTGCGATTTTTGTCGCCGAAACCCATCCCCGTTCTTTTCCCAACCAGAGAAAGCCCTTGCGGCGATTCGTGAAATCTTTAATTTTGCTGATCGGAACCGAGCAGAGTTCGTTGCGCCCGATGTCGCCCCGATAATGCTTGTCGGGGGCTGTTTGCCTTTCCCAGTCTCTCCACAAGACGTAAACGTCAGTATCTTCGTCCAAGCCTCGCACGAAAGGCGAGACGTCGGTGAACCCCAAGGATAGGTTGGCGTCGGTGTCGAAGAAATCGAGGAGTTCGTGGCGGAGGAGCGAGTAAGGAAGCGGTTGAATCGAATCGGCGATTTCGCTGTGGATGGTTGAGAGATTGGCGGGTGAGGCGTCGGAGTTGAGCTTTTCGAGAGCTAGCCAGGCCGCATCGCACGCCCCGAAATCATAAGGTAAGCAACATTTTCGATTCTTGTTTTCCCGTTCTTCTTTTTCTTTTTTACTCTCTTTGGTCGGGGCGGCTTTCACTCCGACTCCGAGGATATAGATGGTGGGTTTCCACTTGTAAATGGCGTTACCCTTGTGCCCGAACTCACCTGCGCGGTTGTGCCGCCCCATGCGCTGGACCAAAGAGGAGAGAGGGGCGATTTCCGTCCAAAGACAGCCACTTGAAATATCGACTCCAGCTTCGATAACCTGAGTGCTTACAACAATCTGGCCCCGAGGCAGAGATTGGAGATAGTTACTATGTAGCTTCGCCGACGCATTTGCCCGCTCAAGAGGACGAAAGCGGGAATGCAGTAGAATGACTTCAGGCTGCGGATCCCTGTTTACTGCGGAGACGGCACTGTTGAGTTTTTCATATACCTCCTTTGCCCGATCCACGGTGTTGCAGATGACCAGTGTGCGGCGCGGAATCTCAATCGGGGCCTTCTCATCGTCGAGGGTCTTAACTAGGGTGTTGTGAGTGTTGAGAATGGCGTCGACTTTATCCGTCGCTTTGGCCGAGTTTTCCGAGAGGAGTTGTTTGGTGGCCAGTCTACGCCTGGCGACATCGCCTTCGGTGGCGTTTTTCTCCGCATCGGATAGTTCAATCTTCCAGTCGTCATCAAAGGGAAGCCTTCGCCACTCGCGGGTTGTCAGCACTTTAGCGCTTGCTGTAGCAGAGCAATACCAAGTGAAGGAGGGGCCATGGCCTCCCATACCGAGCGGTTCGGTCGAAGCTTTTGCGGAACGTCGGAATGCCTCCAATTGCCGGGCGGTCTGAATTCCGCTCCCCATCAACTGCACCTCGTCTATTACCCAGAGGGCGTCGTTGTTGAGGAGGGCGAAATGCATGGGCCATCGGTAGCGGGACATGCCGTAACCACGGTTGAGGGCGCGAGATAAGAGCATATCCTGGGTTCCGATGAGGATGGCGGGGTCTTCGGGGTGGAGATCCCAGTCTTTCGCTTCGGGGGAGAGGTCTTCGCCACCCATGAGGATGACGACGCGGGGGCGCTGAAAAGTAGAATAGGCAGCCTGTGCTACTTTGGAGATCCATTGCATCACTTCGTGTTCGGTTTGCTCGACAAGCGTGCGCATGGGAAGGCAGTAAACGAGTCGGCGGGGCCACGTTGATTCTTCATCGAATTGACGCCGATTCCACAGCCAAGCGAGGACAACCCCGGCGGTTTTGCCAAGTCCGGTGGGGATGTCGATTAGGCGGGAGGCACAAGAGTTGCCGCCGGATAGCCATTGGGTGGTCAACTTATCTGGACTGCTGAGATCGCAGTTTGCACCTTCCGGCGGTTCGCCGCAAGCAAGGCGGCATTGCCACAGGTAGGGTGGATGGTCGGTGGTGGCTTCAAAGAAATCGGCGAAGGTTGTTAATGATGTATTCACTGTATTCTGCGGCGTTCGAGGTCAGTGGTCATTCCGGTGATGCAGTACATGATGCTTGTATGGGTTGGAGGTTGGCTTGGCTGACGTAGAACAGGCAGCGTGCATGTTTTCTTCGGTGGAAAGGCACAGGCTGGCCTTCGACGAGCTCAGTTGTGTCGCGGCCTGTGCTGCTTTGGGTGGAAGGTTTTTGGTTGCGGATTCCTCAGGCTTTAGGGTAGTGGTCAAGGATGTTGTGACGACAGCCAGGTAGTGGTATTTCGGTCACTTGGAGGCACCCTTTCCGAGTTGTCTGATTTTGGATTCTGGCAGGGATTTGAAATTCGTTTTGGTGGAAATTTTTTTGCCGGATTTCTTTTCGAGGTCTTTGCGTGCCGTCAGCTGCGGTCATTTTCAAAGCGTTACAATTTGTAACGCTTTCATTACCCTCGTCTCGGAGGCGCTTTTTCATGACGCGCCAATAGACCTGTGGGTTCGGGCTCTCGGTGAGGATCGCGACGACGTCCACGATCGAAAAATACCATTTGTTCCCGGGGTCTTCTCCGCCCATGAGGATGACGATACTTTGGAATCCGCTGTCGTTCATGGGTTGTCTTTCTTTGGGGGTTTCTTCCGTCGGCTCTCCAATTGCCTGGCGGAGGTGCGCAGGACTTCGACGTACCGCGCCTCGGCTTCGATCTCGGCCTTGAGGCGGCGGCGTTCGGCGAAGGCATCGTATTGTCCGCTCGCCCAGTCGAGCGCTTCATCGTGGCTGACCGAGCCGGCGTCTTCGAGAACGGGGAGTTCGGTGTCGTGCAGGAACTTGTCGAGGAAGGCCTGCCAGTCGTGCATGTGAATGTCCTTTCGGCGTTGGGCGCGGAACTCGGCCTGATCGAGGAACATGACGGTGATGCGGTTGAGGGTATCGACTTCCTGAGCGTCGAGGTAGTTCTTGGCCGTACCGACGTCGCGTTTGATGACACGGTCGCCTTTCCATGCGGTCAGGCCCATGTTTGGCTTTTTCGCATCCGCACGATCGCGGAGGAGTTCGGCGGCCGTGTGGCCGGTTGCCGCGAAGTGCATTTTGTTCTGCATCGTGGCGAAGAAGATCTTGGTTTCCTGCTCGCCTTCCCGGTAATCGACAGCGAGGGCGAAGATTTCCCGGATGCGTTGGTAGACGCGGGCTTCACTGGCCCGGATCTCGCGAATGCGGGCCAGCAGTTCGTCGAAGTAGTCGGTGACGCCGTCGGTGCCCTTGAGGCGCTCGTCATTGAGGGTGAAGCCCTTTACGAGGTACTCGCGTAGGCGGGCGGTGGCCCACTGGCGGAAAGCTGTACCGAGAGGTGAGCGGGTGCGGTATCCCACTGCAAGAATAGCGTCCAGGTTGTAGTGGTCCAAAAGCCTGCTGACCTGGCGGTCGCCTTCGGTTTGAACTATCCGGAATTTCCGGATAGTTGCCTCCCCAGCGAGTTCGCCCTCGTCGTAAATATTGATTAAGTGTTCGTTTACGGTTTTGACCGAGACGCCGAAGAGCTTTGCGATTAGACGCTGGGTTAACCAGACCGTTTCGCCTTCCAAGAGGACGCGGACCGGCTCGTTGCCTTGGGTGGGCTGGTAAAGGACGATCTCGCCTTGGGGGCGGGTTGGGCCGCTATCATTCATTCTGTCACCTCTTTGAGCAATTTGTCGTTTTGGCTGTTGATGGTTCGGTTGAGACACAGGCTAGCAGCCTGTTTTACTCTAATGGGGCCGCGCCCGGGTGGGCGCGGAAGTTTCTTTAAAGGGCTGATCTGTAAATGCTTACTCATCAGCTTCAAGAGGGCCCGGGGCGTGCTTTTGAGGGCCGCCTTGAATCCGGGATGATTTGCGCAATGGCATTCCATTTGTGATGAGTAAGAATTTATTCAGTCTGGGTCAAGTGGTTTCTGAGGCGAATGTGGGTTGGGGCTTTTTAATAGTGTCCCAGAGTCGGATCATATGCCATGGGCTGACGGGCAGGAGGAGTGCGGCGGCAAGTCGTGTGGAGTCGACGCCGTTGAGTTCGTGCGACCAATCGACCCGCGCGGGGGAGAGCCCGGCGTTGATGGTACGTTGTGTGGCGATGGAATTTGCTTCTTGGACCCGATTGGCGCGAAGAAGCTGTAGCAGGCGGGTGTCGGGCTTGATGAAGGCTAGCTTTTCCAGGATTCCCTGCTGTTGGGGGTTCAATCCTTTCGGAATTGATGTGTCTTTGTGTATGCCGGAAAAGATCGCTTTGAGTAGGGGATAACAGCGCGGCAGTGGAAGGTGATTCAGGGCGTTCTCGCTTTTATGTTCCGTAGCCCATTCAACTTTGCAGCCAATGAGGCCCCAGAGCAGGGCTTCGATTTTGTCGTCGTCCAGTTCTCCGTGAAGGAAGGCGGCAATGGTTTCGGGGCGGACAGTGCGCGACGAACGGATGGGGAGGTCGTCGAGGCTGAGGCGTAGCCAGTCGAGGGCGCGACGTTCTAAAGTCGCGGCCAAATGGGTTGCGAGGTCGCCGCGTTTCCAGACCACGGCTGTGCTACCCTCGAGCCAGTCGAGGCCGCCTTTGTTGTTGTAGGCAACCGGTTCCATATTGGCGCGAATGCCGAGGGGGTGGCCTTTGGTGCCGCGAATACCGGCTAGGGCGACGGCGATTTCAAATTCAGGTGAGGCGTCGTCGGCGGCTTCGACCCAGGAGGCGGAAAGCCCGCGCAGGGGACGGAGGTAAGCCGATTCGCGAAATTTGGCCCCGGTTGCGAGTTCGCGTTCCGCTTGGCCTAGGGCGATGAGGATCGTCTGGAAACGTTCCTTGCCACCAAACCGGCAGTAGTCGAACACGGCGGAGTCGATGACGCGCAAGGCAGTGCCGAAGCGAGCCGGTGTTTTATCGCCGCAGGCGCGGCGGTAGCGGTCGATCCACGGATCGGCATCGCGGATCAGGTCGATATTTGCCTGGGCCTTGACTTCGAAATGGCCGAGAGGTGTGGCGAGGAAGGCGAGGCCGTTGCGTTGGAGAAATCCATGGCGCGAGAAGCTCTTGATGCCGCGATCCACTCCGTAGCTGGCAACTGCCTTGGCAAAGTCGATATTGGTGCGCGATTGGCTGCCCGACCATTCCGCCCGACCCTCACCGAAGAGACGCTTCAGTTCCGCGAGACGAAGGTTTTTCTCCCACAGGGGTAACCACACCTCGCCGCGGGCGGTATTGCTGTCCTTGGCTTCCATGGATTCACCGTTTTGGGCAACGGGCAAGACGGTGAAGGGGAAGGCGGCTTTTCCGAATTGGGCGGTGCGGCAACGCCGTGCGATTGAGCCAGCCAGGAGTGGAGCCCCTTCAATGAGTAAAATATAATCCCAAGGGTTCAGTGCGGATGCGCCTTCGAAGCCCTGGGTTGCGTTGGGGCCGCCGATATTGCCGGGCGAAAATTGTCCTATGGAAGCGGAATGAAGTTCAGAAACACCTTCCGCAAAGAGGCTCGATTCGATCCAGGAGCGGGAGTGTGGATTGCCTGAAACAAGCATGACGTTGCCGAGGAAATTGGCGGAAAACTCCATCCGTCCATCGACGCCGCCCGAGCCAAGCGCGGGTGCTACGGAAAACCCGTCCTCACCGACCTGGAGACAGGTGTCAAACCAGCCCAACGCGTCGTCCGGAAAGTCACTCCGAATTTGAAAGAGAATCGTTTCTTTGAGCGACTTCACGCGTTTGGTGAGTTCTTTCAGCTTTTCCAGTTCGTCTGGGCTGGCCTGTTTTGCCTTCTTCTTTTTTTCAAGGGCCTTGGCTTCGCTGCGGCACTGGCCGAACTCCTTGAGAATCGTCATTGCTTCGATTTTGCCGATGGCGCTTTGCAGGCCAGCCAAGCGGGGATCGGTTGATCTTCGGATGGCTTCAATGGTTGAAAAACTCGTCCCGCTCTCGGTAAGGAAACCGCCGTCGCCGTTCCAAGGTGAAAAGATCGGACTTGGCGCGTAGTTTTCAGTGAAGAACGCTGCCAATTCCTCCCGATTCAATTTCGTCGTGAGGACAAATTGGCCGCCGCGCCAGGCAGCGCGTGCGGAGGGGTCCGTTTGCTGGGAGACGAGTCGGAAAACGCCCAGAGCCTTGAGGTAGGCCATGAGGGGTTCTGGTGTGCAGCCGGGGAGTGGGATGGAGTTCATGTCAGTGACGTTGGTTGATCAATGGGCTGGCAGCCTGTGCTGCTTTCGAGCCGCGGCCATCTGCGGCGCGGAGGAGGGTTTCGAGATAAGCCAAGGCGAAAGGGCCGAGGGTATCGCGCAGGGTGAGGGCGCGTTCGGCCCAGGAGGGTTGATCGATAAAGGGTGCTTCCTCGCCGAGACCGAGTTCCATGGGTTCAAGGGAGAGTTGGAGCGGGTTTGCGCGAATGCCTTCGCCTAGGTCAGTGGCAGGGAGATTGTCGCCATCCCAGACGCCGCAGGCAAAGCGTGGTGAGCGGGACGGGCTGCTGTTCGTGGGCGGAATCCATTCGCCTGGCAGGCAGCGAATGGAGAGGCGGACTTTGCCGTGGTGAGCGGCGATGAGGTAGGCAGCGAGGTCGCACGCCATTCCGCTGAGAGGAAATCCGGAGTCGGACTGAAGGACCCCGAGGGCGGAGGCCAGTTCGTGACGGTAGTGTTTACGCCGGTCGTCTTCCGGCTTCGGCTTGTCCGGTAGTCGTCCTTTGCGCCAGGCGTGCTCCGGAGCCTTGGCAACAGGGCCGTCAATTGCGGCGGAGAGGACCGCATCTGCAATGAGTTTCGCCTGGAAGGCTGGAAGGGCTTTACCCCAATCGTGCCAGCGGGCTGCGGTGTTTAGGATTTCTGTGAGAGAGGCCTGACCGTCGAGCGGAAGAGTGCAGAAGTCACCGGAGAGCGTATTCAGAATGTCCTGTAGTGTTTGGCAAACGCAGTCGGTGTGTTCGGCCAGAGTTTGCCATTGTTTTAAGATTGAGGCGGAGTCGTCGTCCGTGCTGTCTTCGGGTTTGGAATCGAGTGTTTCCCGCGGAATAATTGATTTTGGTTTGTTTTTCGGATCACCCGTCCAACCGAGCGCGAGACTGTTTTTTGAACTTTCTTCGTAGCCACCCTGGTCGCAGTGTAGGAGGTAGATTTGACCGGGGTAGACCGTATCGGCCTTTGCTATTTGCCATTGGCGATCCAGGGCATTCCAGCGCCAAGCATTTCCAGATTTCAGTTTTTTGACGAAATCAGCGAACTCGTGCTTTGCCACTGAGCAGAGTTCCTCGCGGCGAGGGCGTGCTTCGGGGTCCAGGCCTTGCTCTTCGTTTCCATTTGGGGTTTTGTCTTCCCAATCCCTCCAGAAGACTTGGACGTGGCTGGTGTCTGTGTCGCGGATGAAGCGGTCGATGTCTAGGTCCGCACCGGCAAGGTCAGGAGTGGTGTCGAAGAGTTCGATCAGATCTTTGCGGCGCAGGACATGGCGGAACTGTGGCTTGTCTTCGTCGGGGGATGGCACTGATTCCAATGCAGCGATTGTGGCATCTTCGAGCGTTTCAAGATGCTGTCGAGCGGCTGCGAGTTGGGCGCTTTCGTAGGGAAGCGCTTCTTTCTCGCAGTCGAGGTCGAACCAGTGAATGGCGGCATCAGGAAACTGCGGTTGGGCATCGACTAAGTGACGGTTGCAGCGTCCGAAGCGTTGGACCAGGGATGACCATGGGGCCAGTTCGGTGAAGAGCGTGTGGGCTGAAAGATCAATGCCCGCTTCAATAACTTGAGTGCTGACAATTATTTGTCCGGGGGATGCGGAATGAATGGCTTCAAGAATTCGAAGGCGATCGAGTGGACGGAATTGAGAATGCAGCAGTATTGGGCGTGGGGCGCTTTTGCCAATTCGGGTGCTCAAGGCTTTGTGCAGCAATCGGGCACGCTTGACCGTGTTCAGGACGACGAGGTTGAGGTGATCCTGGCAGCGATTTTCGGCGATGTAGGCGGCAATCGCCTTTTCGGTTTTGTTGCCGGAGGAGACTGTTGAACGGTTCAGGGATTTCGGTGCGTTGCGGAGCGCTTCGACTCGACCGCCATCCTCCTGTTCCTGAGAAGTCAGGTGTAAGGGTTTCGATTCGATCAGGTATGGGGGTAGATCGACCGTTTTGAGCCAATCCGGACGTATGGTCGCGCTCATCCACCAACTATGGCAGTTGTGTGAACCGAGCCTGGGTTGGGCAGCTTGTTCCGCTGGGTTGCGGAATCCTTCGAGTTGGGTAGTGCTGGAAAGCCCCGCCCCCATCAATTGCACTTCGTCCATCACCCAGAGGGCGTCGTTGTTCAGCAGGGCGAAGTGCATGGGCCAGCGGTAGCGGGACATGCCGTAGCCTCGATTGAGGGCACGGGATAGCAGCATGTCCTGAGTGCCGATGAGGATGGCGGGTTGTTCTGGGTAGAGATCCCAGTCTTTGTCCCCGGGGTCTTCGCCGCCCATGAGGATGACAACGCGAGGGCGTTTGTTGGGGAGGAGCTTCTTTTCTTCCAATGCATCGAGCCAATTCTTCACTTCGCTTTCCGTTTGCTCGACCAATGTCCGCATCGGGAGACAGTAAACCAGTCGACGGGGCCAAGGTGTGGTGGGCGCCTCCCCGGAGGATGCTTTGTTCCGGTTCCATAACCAAGCCAATGTTACCCCTGCCGTTTTTCCCAACCCGGTCGGGATATCTATCAGGCGGGATTTGCATTCGGGCTCTTCCGCAAGTCGTGTTTGCCAATCATAGGGAGGTTTGTCTGTGGCTGTCTTGAAAAATTCTCTGAAATCGGTTTGGCTTGTATTAGGCATGGTTGCTGTGTTCGGAATGTCTTTGAAGCTGTTCACATTCTATCAGGTGACCCCGGACAGGGAATGTCCGCTACCTTTGGTTTTTGGATGTTCTCTCGAAAAAACCGTCGGTGAATTCGGTGATGGATCCCTCTGGTGGCATACCCGTTAAGGGTGATTGAATGGCTAGGGCTTGAAAAGGTAAAAGCTAATAATTCTGTAAAGATTAAGTAAGGGCATGCGTGCCGGTAGGGCAGAGCTCTCGTTTTCGGGCGTGGGGCAGATAGCGGTTTTGCGCGAGATTACCGGTCGAATCGCCATACCCGCGGCAGTTCGTCGAGGGTTGGTGGACAATGGGCTGGGCTTGATTTCCGCTCTTCCATCCTTACCTTGAAAGTTATGAATCTTACCGTTCCAGACGAATTTCTTGAGGTGTTCGACCGTGAGCTTCCTTCCGATTTGGAAGTAAGGGTTCGTCTTGCCGCTCAATTGTATGGCTCTGGCAAGGTCAGTGTTGCCAAGGCTGCGGATCTGGCGGGGATGAAGCGGTGGGAATTTGAGGGCTGGCTTGCCCGCCACAACGTTTGCATTCCCTGGTCCGGGGATGATTTGGATCGCGAATTGAAGCTCTCTCAAGAGCTTGTGCCGGATGCGGATTAGAGTGACGGCGGTTTCGGACGGTGGCGGAAAGCGCTGTGTGTGGTTAAGCGAGGAGTTTTGAAATTCGGTAATCACTGATTGTCGAATTTGTGGGTAAGTTCGAAAAAGACGTCGTGTTAGCCGTAAGGCGCTGACTCCGAGTCCCTTGATTTCCCGGTTTTTCAGGCCTTCAGCCAGTCGGTCTTGCCAACCATAGGGAAGCTTGCCTGCGGCTGTCTCGAAGAATTCGCTGTAATCGGTATGGCTTGTGTTGGGCATGGTTGCTGTGTTCGAAATGTCTTTGAAGTTATTCCCAGTATATCACCCGACCCCGGACAACAAATGTCCGCCACCTTGGGTTTTTGAATATTTTATCGAAGAATCCTTAGCAATCTTAGCGCAGGCGGTGGTCTGATCTTTGGGAGCGGGAACGACAAAGTAAAGCCCAAGGGTATCGGGGGTGACGTCGGAATGGGAGATGGCTTTCTTAGGTTTTGTGCTCATGACTGTGCGTGAAGGGGTTGGGTGTTATAGGCGGCTTGTTCTTCGAAGACGGCTTGATCTCTTTCGATCAAGGCACGGATTTCTTCGGGCGACGGGAGTTTTGTGAGGTAGCGGGAGACGAAGAGTTGCTGGTTCATCCCCGAGGTTGCGTATTGCACTTTTGTATGGTCGCGGTCTGCGCAGAGGAGGAGGCCAATAGGGAGATTATCGTCTGGCTCCATCATATTTTCCTTCCAGAAGTTGAGGTAGAAATTCATCTGTCCGGCATCGCCGTGTTGGAATGGGCGAATCTTGAGGTCAACAAGTAGGTGACACCGGAGCCTGCGGTGGTAGAACAGGAGGTCGATGTAGTCGTGTTCGTTGCCGACAGTGACTCGCTTTTGCCGGGCTTCGAAGCAAAATCCATTCCCGAGTTCGAGGAGGAAGGCTTGGAGGTGATCGAGGAGCGCCTTCTCCAATTCGGATTCCAAGTAGTGCGGGCGCTCGGCGAGTCCGGTGAATTCGAGCACGTAGGGATCGCGAATCAAGGAATCCATCGTGAGGGGTGCTTCAGTGGCTTGGCTACGCCCCGCCTGAATGACGGTTTTTTTGTCTGTGGATAGCGCAGTGCGCTCATAGAGCAGAGAGCCGATTTGCCTCTGAAGTTGACGCACGGACCAATTGCCTTTGAGGCTCTCGTTTTCGTAGAAGGCGCGTTTCCAAGGGTCGTCGATGCGGATGAGTTCGATGAGATGGCTCCAAGAGAGCCGCAGAACACTTGCGGGTTCCAAAGGGGGCGGAGTGCTTGGGGAAGAAATCCTCAACACTGTTGAGGATTTCTTCAAGGTGTTGGAATTCAGGGGCTTGCCGAAAATCCTCATCAGTGATGGGGATTTTAGTGATTTGAGTTGTGGGTAGCAAAGATAGAACGCTCGCATGCGTTCCAGCATCTGTATGCTGGAGCCGGGGACGGAGGTCTTTTTCAGATCCTGCGCAACGTTTTTCAGTAAGCGATTACCGTATTCAGCTCGGTCATTACCACCTTGTTCAAACTCAACAAGGTAGGCTCCAATAAGCCAGTTGCGAAGTATGAGGTGGCGGTTCACCGCTCCTGCGGCACCCGCTTTGGCTTCCGAATGGATTTTCCGAATAGATTGGATGAGGGCGTCGTAATTCATGGCTTTTTCAAGTCATCTCACTCTATCACCTAACCCCGGACAGAGAATGTCCGCCACCTTTGGTTTTCGGGTATTTTTTGGAAAAGTCTTCGGCGATGGTGGCGAAGGCGGTGATCAGGTCTTTGGGGGCGAGGACGGTGACGTGTTCGCGGAGTTCGGCAGTGGTTTGACCGGTGGGGTGCACGGTTCGGGCAAGGCTCTCCCAGGAATGGCGCAGGTTTTCGCCGGCGGATTGGGCAATCTTTTCCAAAATGGCATGGAGGGCAGTGGCGATGGGGGTGTGGCGGACGCGACGAAAGCTCTGCTCGGCCAGGATCAGAGCCAGGCTCTCGGCGCTGTCGAGGCGCAAGCTCCCAAATCCCTCCCAGTGGCCGTCCAGGAACCAGGTCTTGGTGGAGGGCTCCCACGCGATAGGGGCTCCACATTCATCGCGGAGAAAGTCGATGTCGCGGCGAATGGTGCGGGAATGAACTTCCAGGCGTTCTGCCAGAGAGGCACAGGAACAGCTACGGTTCGCTTTGAGCTGATCACTGATAGTGATCAGGCGGCGAAGCATTGATGGACCCTCTCGTGGCATACCCGTGAGGGTGCTTGAGCCGATGGGGTTTGGAAAGGTGAAAGTTAATAAATCTGTAAAAATACGGGTGGGGCGCCTGTTTGGGAGCGGGTGCGCTTTCGCGGTTTTTGGTTCTTGGTTCTTGGTTTTTTGGTTCGTGGTTGTCCGGTGAAGAGACCGTCCGTTGGGAGTTGGGAGTTGAGCGTTGGGCGTTGGATATTCGCGGGGCTTGAGGCGGGTCGCTGGCGTTGTCTGGGGGAATATCCAATAAGCGAATGTCCAATAACCAATGATGAAGGGATAATCCGTTGGGAGTTGGGCTTTCAGTTTCCTATGCTTGCCAATCGGGGTGCGGCGATGCATTTCATGGAGCCATGATTGCTGTTCCTGAATTCATGAAGCCTTTGGAATGGGTCTGTCGGCCATTTCCGGAAGCGGCGGTGCGTGAAGTGATGGCGCGCTGGGATGAAAGTCGGTCTCATTTGCTTGCTGTTCTGGAGTGGACGGCGGATCACATGGAAGATGCCGTCGAAGAGATAGATTATGTGTTGCCGGACTTTGCGATGCACCTGTGTGCGCAGTTTCGTGAAACCCAGGCGTATGAGCCGATAGTGAGGATTGCCCGGCATCCGCTCGCCATTGAGTATTTGGACGATGTGGTTACCGAGAGCCTGCATGGACTGCTGGCGTCGGTCTCGGGAGGGGATCCGAAACCGCTTCAGTCCATTGTTGAGGATGCGAACCTGGACGAGTTCATTCGCGGCGCCGGGCTTTTAGCCTTGGGGGTTCTGATGCGGCAGGGTATGCTGGACCGGGATAACCTTTCGGCTTACCTGGGCGCACTATACAGTGAGAAATTGGAAAGAGAGGAGACGTTCATCTGGAGCAATCTGGTAGTGATGACAGCTGATCTGGGTTTCTCTGAACACTTGCAGGCCGTGCGCAGCGCGTATGAAGAAGGTCTTGCGGATCCCAGCTTTGAGCCTCTGAAAAGGGTGGAAAAGCGTCTCGCCAAGGATTCAGGTACGCTGGAAAAGGTGCCGGGTTACGAGCTGATCGATGATACGGTGGCGGAGATGTCGAAGTGGATCTGCTTCAATCAGGCTGCAGAAGATTTTTTGGAGGACGATGACGATGAAGGTTTCCTCGAGGACTATACTCTTTTCGAAAAGGACACTTCGAGTGGCTGGGTGCCTCCGTCCAATGATCCCTTTCTCGAGGCATTGCGCCCGGAGCCCAAGATTGGTCGCAACGATCGCTGCCCTTGTGGAAGTGGCAAGAAGTATAAAAAGTGCTGCGGGAAGAAGTAGGAGAGACCGTGAAAAACCAAGAATCAAAAACCAAAAACTCCACCTCACAACGTCCAGGACAAAGCGGTTGCGACGATGTGGGACTAGGTCCAGTTGAACTGCTCCCCTTCATGCCATCTGAGGTTGTAGTCCTGCCAGGATTGAAAATCGTCCCGCGCGGACAGCGTCAGGCACACAAACAGGCTGAGGAGGGCCAGCAGGAATTGTCGAAGGCCTGAACAGGAAGAGGAGGGGTTGGATGGCTCAATTTTCAAATCTCAGGCGGACTCTCTTTCGACAGTTGTTTACGGATATCTTTGAGGTTGTCGTTGATGGAGAAAAGAATGATGATCAGTTCGCAGTAGACGCGGGTGACGATGGGGCCGATGATGAGGGTGATGAGACCGGTGAGCACCATGTTGCCGCCGCCGTAGGTTGCGCTGAGGCCGGCGATGATGGAGCCCAATCCAGCGATAACCGATATGGCAATGCCTATCCAGAAAAGGATCTGGATAATGGCAGGGGTGATCATGTGGTCGAAGCTGAGATACTGTTTCATAATTTTGATTTTTGGAGGTTTCTGCTCTTGAAGCGAAATTGGATGATAGCGGTGTAAATGTGGAGGTCAATGCTATGGCTTCAGGTAAAACGGGTTTTCGTTTGTAAAAGTTTTCCGCGGTGATGCGGCAAAGGAGATTGACGGCAGTTTTTTTGCAGCCCGGAATTGATTGGCATCTACCACTCAGTCAGTGCCTTGTGGTTGATTTTGGTCAATCGGGGTCAAGACGATCCTTTGACAGGGATATGGAATGCGGTATGCTCGAAGCAAGATTATGACGTCCGATACTGAGCACACTCCTACAATTAGAACTGAAATTTCCGATTTCTGTCAGGAATTCGCCACCGCGCTGATTCCGGTCAGGGATGGACTACAAGGCACTCTGGATGAAGTGCAGGGGAAGGGTAGCAGCGAAGTGCTGCAGCGGCCCTTAGCCGGATTGAAAGATGTGCATCATCGGCTTGAGAGCCTGGTGAAGAAGGTTGAGGAGCAGCAGGCATATGTGATCATTTTTGGTCCCCTGAAGAGCGGCAAGTCGACCTTGATGAATGCGATCAGTGCCAGTTATGTCAGTGAAGTGACCTCGCTTCCGGCTTATCCGTGCATCGTTCATGTGAAACATGGCGATGAGAACCACTATCAGGTCACGCGCTACAATGGGGAGAAGCAGGTCTTTGACACGAATGAGGCGCTTCAGTCTTCGATTTCTGACGACTTTGAAAAATTGGCCGCACGCATTCGCGAAATCGAAGAGGCGGGAGAGGATTTTGATCCGGGCGTACATTGCCCGGAAGCCATCCGTCGGGTGGATGTCGAAGTGCCGGCATCGAACCTTGAGGACTCACTGGCGGTGCTGGTGGACACTCCTGGCTTGTACACGAGGATGAAGTTTGGTTATGACTTGATGACCCGCGAATTTCGCAACAGCGCAGCCTCCGCCGTCTTTGTTGTCAAAACCGACAACCTGTTCCTGGAGCAGGTCTTTGATGAATTTACCGAACTGCTGCAGTTGTTCAGTCGTATTTTCCTGGTCGTCAACATTGACAGCAGCAAGCGCGATCTGGGACCGGACGGCTCGATCGCGCCCAGCCTCGAAAGCCGTGCGCCGGAAGAAATCGTCAAAGCCTTCGAATCCCTGGTGATGCGTGCGCCTTTGCGCAAGGCGGCGGAAGAGGGTCGGCTGCGGATTTATCCGGTCGACTTGTTGAGCGCGGCATCGGCGTCGATGAAAGGTGTGCTGCCGGATGCGCCGGGCGATAGCGACGAAGCAGCGGAGGAATCTGACGAGGCAACTGATGCCACGGAGCCCGAAGACAGCGTCTCGGAAGAGGAAACCGGGGAAGACGTCGAGGCGGATCCTTCCACCGAGGCTTTCCCTGTTCTGATGCGCGACCTCACTGATTACCTGAACAGCAACGATTACTTGCACGAGTTCATGGGCGACAGCCTGCACCAAGGTAAGACCCTGGCCGGTGAGATCTGCTCGCTCTGCAGTGATGAATCGGTCAGCGAATTTATTAAGTGGCAGCAGTCGCTGGAGGAAGAGGCCGAGGAGATCACGCGCAAATTAAATGCCATCGACAGCTTTTCGGAAGTCGACTGGAACAGCGCGTTTGAGGTGTCGCTGAAAAATCGCCGCGCGGCGATTGAAGCCTTTTCGAAGGACCTTAGAAGCGAGATTGAAGGCAAGTTGCTGAAATACCTCGACAGCTGGTTTGAGTCGGACGAGACCGCTGCGACCCTGCGGACGGAGTTTGAAAAGGTCTTTGCGGATTGTGCACAACGGATCCAGGCAGAGTGCAAAGAGCGCAGCTCGGCAATGGTATCGAACTATCTCGGGGGCCTGGAGCTGGATCCGGGCTTGCACCCCTTGCTCGATCGCGAGGATGAAGTGGTGTTTCCCGCTATAGAAGCCGGTCGCGCCGCCTACAATGAGACGCAGCTCGAAGTGCCGTCCTGCCAGCTCGATTTTTCGAGCGATTGGTTCAAGGTCAAAAAAGGCTTTTGGGACTGGGTGCTGTTCCGCCGCCAGAGCGCGGTGCGCCGCAGTGTCCTAGGTGCCGAAGAGACTTTGGATAAACCGTTGCCAGCCGCGGTCAAGCAGCGCCGTCTGGGTGATGCCAACAAAGAGCGCCTGCGCGAGCGGCTCATGGAACATCTGGAATCCACACTGCCAGGTGTAGCAGTCGATGCCACCGATTCAGTGCTGTCGGTTTACACCGAGGCGGTCATCGCCGAACTGCGCAAGCGTATCGAGGCGGGCAAGTCCAGCTATACTCTGCGTAAGGATGAACTTCAGAAGCGGATCGAGGAAAACACCCGGATTCAGGAACTGTTGAACCAGCTTTCCAGAGACGGTGAAGAATTTACCGAAACGATCGCACCCCTGACCGAAAAATACGGGGCTAAAGTTTGGGTCGATGATGAAGTCGAATTGGAGACGGAAATCCATTAATTTTCGGTAGGGCGGCCTCGCCGAGGCCGCCGCTCCTTTGGTTTAACCAAGAGCTTTGCTTTTAGAGGATTTGCTCGAAGACCTTTTTTTTGTGGCAGGCTTCTGTGTTGGAAGGTCTTCGAAGAATGAAACCGAAGGCAAAGTCATCATGCCGTTGACAGAGCGTGCGGTGAGGCTGGCAAGCATCTCACGGGTGGCGCCGTAGAGCATGGAGGCGGCGGTAATGCGGATTAAGCGTTCAGGATCGCCGGTATAGTCTTCATGGACTCGAAAACCGCCGCGAATGACGACATGCCCAGTGTAGGGTGGGGGCGGCTGGTCTTCAATGGCTTCCAGCTTGATTGCGAGCATGATCCCCCATGCCTCACCATCTTCACCGTGGTGCAGGTGTATGTCGCGTTCGACATCAATGGATCCGGGGCCGTGGTCTTCGGTCGCCTCGCAGGACTTTATCGATATTTCGATAAATTCGCTGGAAAGAATCTGCAGAGGGGATGGCTTAAGCGGCGTATTCGGCATCGCGTTCGGCGGGTTGGGTTGTTTCCAGACGAGGCATTGGGGCGTGTCTGATCGTTTTGCGGCTGAAGTAAACCTTGGTGTAATTACTTTCAGCATTTTCTGGGCGTCTGAGCCCTACCCAATGCCCCTTCTGTCCCTGCGGAACAAAGGTTTGTACGAGGTCAGCACCGACCGCACGACCGGCGCGGACAAGGGTCTCAATGGTAAGGTTTTCTGTTCCGTTCAGGAGCTTGGTGACACGGCCGGGAACGACGCCCATGCGTTCGGCGAGCTCAGAACGCTTGATGTTGTGGAGTTTCATAAACTGCAGCAATTCTTCGACAATGCTTGATTTGCGGTAATCGATCTGGCCTTCGATCGAATTCAGGGTGTCCGCAAACGCTTTAGCGAGTGGGTTCTTTTTTTTGACGACGTTGATTTTCATGTTTGAGTCTCCAAAGTGAAACGAGTTGCCGGATCGGCCTTGGCAGCGAAATATTTCGCCTTGATGGATTTTGCGCGGGTTATATCCCGATTCTGCTCTTTTTTGTTGTTTTTGATGCCGCCATTGGTGCAGAGGATCAGCTGGTGTTCACCTTCCAAGTCAATAGAAGGCGTAAAGGCGCAGTCCAGGGCGTTTGAATTCAAAAATCCCCTCCTCAAGGTAGCGGAATGTTTGCTGATTTTCGTAGCTCGGATAGTCTGCAATCGTCGCAATACGGGTGATGAGCTGAACCCACTTGCGATGATCGTCCTTATTGAGTTTAGTGAGGAATTCATGTGCACGATCTTTCCCATTGAGGCCGAGGGTGACTACTCGCCGACATTGGCCAACATGGATGGAGCTAAGGGTTGTGTCAATGATGATGTTCACATTTATGTGAAGTCCGAGTGGAGGGCTCGTTCCAGTGAGGATAGTTTTTGGTTGTGGATGAATTCCTCTGTTCTGTAAATGAAAATAACGTTTTCGTAAATAGGTTAAATGGTTAAATGGTTGAATGTTTGTCGGTGGTGAAATGAGATAAAGCTGTCTGACCGTTCCAGTAGCGGTTTTTTCAATTTTCCTGCAAGGAATTCGGCTATGTTTTCTCTAACTGGGTATATTTTGAAAACGAGAGAACAACTTTTTGAAGAGGTCTTGGATCGGCACTTTGGGATCGTGGTGAAAACGGCGCGCTCTTTCGCGGGTCGCGTTGAGGATGAGCAGGACTTGATTCAGGAGATCTTGTTGCGGGTCTGGTGTGGTTTGCGGAGCTCTGAAGCTCGGGTTTTGGTTCTCCTGATCGGAGTATCTATTCTGGCTGCGGTCGGCTGGGGAGTCTACGCTCTCAACCAATGGACCGTGCGCAGCTGTCTGCTGCCCAAAGGGTCGGAATGGGAGGCCCTTCTACGATCCATGGATTGAGGGCAATAGCTGAATTCACAAACGCCAAAGTAGTTCACATCCTCTCCAACACAACCGACAGCCACGGCGGGTAGGGGCGGCCGGCTTCGTCGGCGTGCTCTTTGAGCGTGACTAGGCGAAATCCGGCCGCGCTGGCTTGTTGCAGCATGGCTTCGAGGTTCCAGTGGGTGTCGGTTATTTCCACTTGGCCTTTGCGCCCCACTTGCACGTGGAAGGGTTTTCCGTTTTCCAGGTAGTGTGCCATATCGAAATCGGTGCGGTAGGTTGCGAAGGGGCGGTCGCGGAAGCATGGATGGGTGACGGAGGCGATCAAGTGCCCACCCGCTTTTAAGGCTTGGGCGAGCACGGTCAGGTTTTCCAGGCACTCGGCTTCGCTTTGCCAGCACATCCAGACGCCCAGCATGAAGGCTGCGTCGAATCGACCTGCAGGGATTTCAGGGATCTTATCCAGCAGCTTTATCTCGGCTGAAGTTGTCTGGCGCCGGGCTTGTTCCCGCATGCCCGGATCACGGTCATAGGCCCAGACTTCGGTCTGCAGTCCATACGCGATCGCCAGGGCGAAGCGCGCATCTCCGCAGCCATAGTCCAGGACGCATTCTGGTTTGAGTTCGACAAGGCGCTGGCGAATCCAGGGGAAAACGATGTCGCCGCGGTTGTCGTCACTGTCCACATAGGCGGATGGATCCATGGTGGAAGCTTGGGGGGGAAGTGGGGGTGTTGGCGAGGGTGTTTTCAAGGGCATCCTGATGGATCGTTGGAATTTTGGAATATTGGAGGCCGAGCTTTAGGCCGAATGCCGTGCTTTGGCTGCCGGGAGTTCTGCTTGGGGACGGGTTCAGGCTAAAGGGCCTGTTGATTTATTCACCTCACCACCAGTGAAGCCGGTCCTCTGTAATGCC
>JAFIGG010000121.1 GCA_020831485.1 Opitutales bacterium | reverse complement strand
AGCGAAGCTGCGACAGCGCTTCGGGAAAGTTGCAACCACAGCCCTACCGAAGAGCTATCGCTTCTTCGCTACAAACGACCACCCAGTGCCCCACTGCGCGCTCCATCCATCCATCCAACATTTCATCCATCCACCTCTCCTACTCCTCCTTCAGCAAACCGCTAAAATAACTCAGCAGAGAAGCTTCAATCATCTCGGCGTATTCCCGGTATATCGATTCTTCTTCCCGACCCTGGATGGATTGGGTGCCTTCGAAATCGCCTGCTGCGAGGCGATAATAGGTGCGGCGGCCGTTCATGGCATAGGGTTCGAGGTAAATCACCGGGCACGGAAAAATTCGATTGGCCAAAAGGTTACGGGCCCAGACGTAGCCGGATTTGCCGACAGCGCGGGCATTGGGACCGGTGTAACGGAAGGCGGGCAATTCGGTGCGTTTGCTGAATTCTTCGGCAAAGCTCTCTGCAAGCGCTATTTCCCTGAGGTCGTAACGCTTCAGCAGGCGCTCGAGCATTTCGAAGCGCACATTGTCCAGTGCCACTTCGGAAGGCAGATAACTGCCATTGACCAGGAAGTGCAGGTGCTCGGGCTCATCTGAAAGGCGTTGATTACCGCCGAAGTCAGGCAAGGCATTGAAATGAATGCTCAGCGCAAGATGGACCCCTCTACCCTTAAGGTCTTCGGCCCGCGCCTGTAATTCGGCGACCCGGTAAAACAGCAGGTTCGCCAGTGACCTTACAGAGGACTCATTGGCCCGTGCTTGAGTTCTTTCGATTTCCGTACGGGCAACCGGAAATAAATCATCCGGCCTCAGGTCGGTCATCGGTCTATTTTCCGCACGGGTTAGAATCACCTCTACCCCATGCGCTTCAAGCAGGGCCTTGGCCCGTTCTACAACGATTAGATTGATCTCGGCTTCCTTGACGACAAAGGACTCTCCCTCCGGCCTGAAATGCCGCTGCTCGAGCGCCGACCATTCACCGCCAATGTGTCCTGGATCGAGGGCAATCACCAATCCCTCGAGAGGCCGCTCAACATTGCCGCGCCACCCCGCAGCACGCCAGCTTTCAATCTCGCTCTGTTCCGAATATTCGTCCTCACGAAAACCGATCCGGTAATAGAAATTCGGTGCGTTGCGCCGGGTTCGCACCCAAGCCGCTTCTTCATCGAAGCGGAACATTTCCAAGCCAGCATCCCGACTCAGGTAGAGCTCCTCCAGCAGCTCCTTGAATTCAGATGCCGAAAGCCGGTTCTGCAGCGCATCCAGCTGGGTCCAATCCGGTTCAGCCCCCAACAGCGACAAATGCCGCGGGGGCAAATCCGAGGCCCCGGAAAAGCTTATAAAACCAGCAATTGTGGCGAGAAAACTGACAAGAACACGAAAGAACATATCGACGATTCTCTCAGGACATTTAAGCGATTGGCAAGCGCGTCCGATTCAATGAACGATAATATCTAATCGGGTCCGAGCCCCGACGAAGCCTTCAAAAACCGGGATCGCTATCGGGTCTCGGGATCGGGATCGAAAGAATATCCAACGCCCAATTTTGAACTCCCAATATACAAGGGATAATCCGTTGGTTTTTGGGGAATACACACCTCCCGTTGGAGCACAAGCTTTAGCTTGATCCCGCGACTCCAGCCACCACATCGGCCCTGCCAATGCCCCGCTTTTCGGCCTAAAGGCCGGGCTCCAACATTCCAATAATCCACTACTCCAACCATCCAACACTCCCCCGGACATCCAATTCCACCACGGCCGATTCCAACCAGGGAGAACTGAAGCGGACAGTTGCTGGGCCGGTTCCGCCGGTTGCTTCGATGTAGGCGATGAGGCGGCCGTTGTGGACGCGGAGGCGGTTGTTGGTGTAATCGCCCATGTCGCGGGGATTGCTGGCTTCGAGGGCGAGGAGCTTGACCGGACCTTCGACCTCGCAGGTGATCTCGTTGTCGGCGATGTAAACAGGGACGCCCTGATCATCCAGGACCTGCAGCTCGATTTGAGCAATGCCGCGGTCTGCGGCAATTGCAGTCTTATCACCATAAACCTTCGCCTGAATGGCATGCGGACGGCCACTGCTTTGCAGTGTCTGCTCGGCAACCACCTGATCGCTATTGCGTGCAACGGCTTTGAGTTCGCCGGGTTCAAAAGGGAGGTCCCAGACCAGGATACCGGTTTCGTCATTAAACTCCTGAACTTCGCCAACGCGCTCACCGTTCAGCTGCAGTTCCACATTAGCGGTGTTGGTATAAACCACGACGCGAACCATTTGGCCCTCCTCGTAGTTCCAACGGGCCGGTGCGTCGATCGAAGGACCGCGCTCATCGTCAGGCTTCGGGTAGCTGCCGATGTAGACCATCGGCTCATCACTCCACAGGGCCCGGCGAAATTCACCGCGTGGCTTTACGAAACCCGCGAGGTCAAGCAACCCGGAGGTAAATCCACGGGAAGGCCAGCGATGGGATTCGCCGAGATAATCAATGCCAGTCCACAGGAACTGGCCGAAAATGTAGTCGAGATCCCGCACATACTTCCAGGCACCGAAGGAGTGACCGTTTTCACTGCCGTAGAGAACCCGCTCGGGGTAACGTTCATGGTCCTTTGCGTAGCGCCCTTCAGTGTAGTTGTAACCCACCACATCGAGAGCATCCGGGTAAGTTGTTTCATTCGACATCACCGGACCGGCCAGACCAGCGGTTACCGGACGGGAAAGATCATGTTCGCGAACGATGTCCGCCAGGCGGTGGGCGATGTCGCCGAGGCGATCCGCATGGGGTTGGTCTTCCTGAAAGCCCCAGGTGTGCTGCTGGCCGATGCCTTCCTTATCGAGAATCGGGTGCGAATACGGGTCGTTCGGATAATCCACTTCGTTGCCAATGCTCCACATGATCACCGAAGGGTGATTGCGGTCGCGGAGCAGCGTGTAACGCAGGTCCTGCTCACCCCACTCCTCAAAGAAGTCGGCGTGGCCCTGAAAGCCGGGCGTTCCGACATTCCAGCCGTCTTTCCACTTCTTCTTCGGGTATTCCCATTCGTCGAAAACTTCATTGATGACAACAAAACCAAGGCGGTCGCACAGGTAATAAAGGTCCGGCGCATGCGGATTGTGGCTGGTGCGAATCGCATTCACTCCCAGCGATTTCAAAACCTTCAGGCGGCGCTCCCAGACCTCATAGGGAACCGCGGCGCCCAGTGCGCCCGCATCGTGGTGGATGCAGACGCCTTTCAGGTTCAGGTTTTCGCCATTCAAAAAGAAACCACGCTTGGCATCGAACTCGAGCGTGCGGAAACCCGTGTTCAGGTTGGACTGATCAATGACTTTGTCGCCATCCAGTACCGTGGTCCGCAGCTGGTAAAGGTAAGGATTCTCGAGGCCCCAGAGTTTGGGGTCCGCAACCTGCAGGGACTGTTTGAGCTTGGCTGTCGACTCAGGGCTGACCCTGAGTGCTTCCAGAGTCTCAGCAACGACATTGCCGTCCGCATCCAACACTTCCTGGCGCACATTCAGCGACTGCGAGCTTCCCAGAGTATTGCGGACAATGGTTTCGACCTCAACACTGGCCGATTCTTCCGTGATCTCTGGAGTTGTGTGGTAAACACCCCACTGCTCGATGTGAACGGGATTGGCCTCGATCAGGTAAACGTTCCGGTAAATACCGGAACCCGTATACCAGCGCGAATCCGCATACTCACTGTGATCGACCCGAACCGCCAGGGTATTACTCCCGCCATAGCGAAGGTGAGGGGTCAGGTCGTGCATGTACGAAATGTATCCGTTGGGCCGCATGCCAAGCGACTCGCCATTGATGAACACCTCACCATCCCGATAGATGCCTTCGAAATAGATATAGAAGCGCTTGCCCTCCTGTTCCTTCGAAACATCGAAAGCCTTGCGGTACCAGCCAACCCCACCCGGCAGGTAGCCCGTGGCGCTTGCCAGGTCCGGACTGTAGGGGCCTTCCACCGACCAGTCATGCGGCAGGTTCAGCTGACGCCAGGACCCATCGTCAAAAGCCGCCTCCGCAGCACCTTCCGGATCCCCTTTCAGGAATTTCCAATCGCGGTTGAAATCTTCAGCTTCGCCGAAGGAAACCTGACCCATCAACTGGGGCGCGAGCAATAGGGATACAGAGCTAAGGAGTGCATGGGTTTTCATGGATTCAGTCTGTTGAGCTCAATCGCCGTTTGGCAATGGATTTCAAATACTCCTCCGCAGGCATTTATCTGACAGTCATAATATTGCCGATTACACACCGCGGAAGATCCTCGAAGGTTGTAGCGAAACAGCGAAAGCGTTTCGGAGTATCCCGACCACACCCTCTCGAAGCGCTATCGCTGCTTCGCTGGTATGAAGAGTGTCAAGTCGAGACGTATCC
>JAFIGG010000033.1 GCA_020831485.1 Opitutales bacterium | reverse complement strand
GGGCACTCGCCGTAGACATCGTGCAGGAACTGCATGTCCATGCGGATGGCACCGTCGCCCTGGCAGCGCTCGCAGCGACCGCCGCGCACATTGAATGAGAAACGGTTGGCCTTGTAGCCGCGCACCTTCGACAGCGGACACTGGGCAAAGAGCCGGCGCAGGTCGTCGAACAATTTCACATAGGTGGCCGGATTGGAACGCGGACTGCGTCCGATGGGTTCCTGATCAACCAGCACCATGCGGTCGAAGTGCTCCAGCCCTTTGAGGCCTTTATGACGTCCGGGAATCTGCTTGGAACGGTTGAGGCGCATGGAGGCGGCCTTGGCCAGAATTTCGGTGATCAGGGTGCTTTTGCCAGAGCCGCTGACCCCCGTCACTCCCGTCAGGCAGCCAATGGGAAAAGCGACATCGACATTTTTTAGATTGTGTTCGGAAGCGCCGAGAACCTCGATCTGCGCGCCGGGCGTCGGTTGCACCCGGTCGCCACCGGCTTCGATACGGGAGCGTCCGGAAAGGAACTGGCCGGTGATGCATTTGGGGTCGGCTTTGGCTTCGCTGACAGCTCCCTGAAAAACGATTTGCCCACCGTTGGCGCCGGCTCCGGGGCCGAGTTCAATCAGGCGGTCGGCGGCTTCGATCACATCGCCATCGTGTTCCACCAGCACAACCGTGTTGCCCTGATCGCGCAGGGTACGCACCGATTCAATCAAGCGTTCGGTATCGGTGGGGTGGAGGCCAATTGTCGGTTCGTCGAGCACATAGGTGACACCGACCAGTCCCATGCCCAGGTGTGAGGCCAGGCGTGCGCGCTGGGCTTCGCCGCCACTGAGGCTGGCGTAGGGACGGTTCAGACTCAGGTAACCCAGGCCCACCTGATTGAGGAAATGCAGACGGTGTTGCAGGCCCTGGACGGCATCTTCGAGCTGCGGGAATGACCAACTGCAAACGATTGCATAGGCCTCTTGCAGACTCATCTGCATGAAGGCGCTGAAACTGAGGCCTTTAACGAGGACCGCGCGTGCCTCGGCGGAGAGCCGCTGACCCTGGCAGTCGGGACAAAGCTTGCGGGTCTGATAGAGCAGGAGTTTTTGGCGGAGGCCATCGCTGCTGGTTTCACGGCGTGTGGATTCGAGGTCGGCCAGAACTCCTTCGAAGCGGGTCGGCACCGGTTTGCTGTTGCCGCCTTTGAGTTTGAAGTCGTAGAGCCGGTCGGGGTCCCCGTGGAGCAGGATGTGCTTTACGGAGTCCGCCAGCTCGTTCCAGGCCATCTTCGGGTCGAAGGGGATCTGCTCGGAGAGCTGCTTGAGCATGGCATTGCGCTGGATGATCATGCGTTTCGAGCCCAGACGCCAGGGTTTGATAGCTCCGCCGCGCACGCTCTTGGATGGATCTGGGACCACCAGTTCTTCGCGGAACTGCAGTGTTTCTCCGAGCCCACCACAGGTCGAGCAGGCGCCGCGCGGATGGTCATGTGAGAAGAGCTTTGGCGTCACCGGTTGGTAGACACTGGCGCATATGCTGCAGCTCAAGTGCTGGCTCAGGGGGATGTCCTGCCATTTACCACGGTCGGGTCCCTGAAGGCTGACAACGGCCTGGTCCTGTCCCTCCTTGAAGGCGATTTCGAGCGAATCGGCTAGGCGGCTGCGCTGGTCCGGACGCAGCACAATGCGATCAATCACAACATCCAGTTGGTGTTCTTCCTTGCTGGAGGGCAGGGCGTCCGCGTCGTCGACCTCGCTGACCTGTCCATCAATGCGAATCCGCTGGAAGCCTTTCATGCGCAGGTGAGTTAATTCTCCGCGGATGACGGAGGTTTTCGCTTTGAAAAGTGGGGCAATGATCAGCAGGCGGCTGCCCTCGGGTTCGGCGAAGACACGGTCCAGGCAATCGTCCAGCGAGCGGCGCTCTATGCGACCCCCATCTTTCGGGCAGTGGGGGATGCCCGCCAGTGCCCAGACCAGGCGGGCATAGTCGGCTATCTCAGTGACCGTGGCTACCGTGCTGCGCGGATTCGAGCCCGCGGCTTCGCGTTGCTCAACCGCGATTACAGGTGACAGGCCGTGAATGAAGTCGACATCCGGTTTTGGTGCCTGTTCCAGCAACATCCGCGCCCGGGGGGAAAGGCTGTCCATGAATTTACGGTAGCCCTCCGCGTAGAGCGTGTCGAAGGCCAGTGAGGATTTGCCTGATCCGCTGACGCCCGTGAGCACCGTCATCCGATTGCGCGGCAGGCGCAATTCGACGTCTTGCAGGTTGTGGGTGCGGGCACCTTTGATGTGGATGAAGTCTTTGGGCTGCATCAGTGGATTTACGATGGAATCATTCAAATAGGGTTGAGTTAAAGCAGGAAGCGGAATAAAGAAAACCCCATAAACTAATTGATATGAGTTCCTCTTTATCCACACCCATCCTTTATATCAAACCCGGTTGCCCCTGGTGCCGAGAAGCGATGACCTTTTTCTCGCAACATGGAGTTGAAGTGTCGATTCGCGATGTCACTCGCAGTAAACGGGATATGCAGCGCATGGTTGAAGTCAGCGGGCAGAGTCTGACTCCGACTTTTGAATTCGATGAGTTCGTGGTGGCGGACTTCAGCGTGGAGGAGTTCCTCGACGAGATTGAGCAGGTGCCGGAGATGAAGCGGCAGCTTGGCTTTGGCGACGAGGAAGACTGGAACTAAGGCGATGGCAATTGAGCGGCCCATGAACCCGGGGAAGGCGGAGGATTTCAACCGCTTCGATCTGGTTATCCTGGTGCTTTCTGTTTTCGTTCTCGGCGCACTGGCGATCGAGGTGATGCTGGATTTGAGCCCGGAGACGGTCAAGGTTCTCAACCGCATCGATTTCGCTGTCTGCATGGTCTTTCTGGCAGATTTCTTTTGGCGCTTATATAGGGCGCCGGACAAGAAGGCCTTCATGAAATGGGGCTGGATTGACCTGCTGGCAAGCATCCCGGTGGTCAATGAATTGCGCTGGGCCCGTATAATCCGGGTATTGCGTATCCTCCGGATCCTCCGTGCGTTCCGTTCCGGGAAGACCTTGATTTCCTATATTTTCCACCGCAAAGGGCAGAGCGCCCTAAGCATCGGTTTGTTGACCGGCTGCCTTGCTTTGTTCAGTGGCGCAGTCCTGATCCTGGAGGTCGAGGCTGGGCATCCGGACGCGAACATTCTGAATGCGAATGACGCGATCTGGTGGTCGATGGTGACGGTGACGACGGTCGGCTACGGGGACTTTTATCCGGTTACCCTAGAGGGACGCATCATCGCCTCGGCCTTGATGGTAGTAGGTATTGGCTTGTTTGGGACACTGTCCGGGGCCATGGCGTCTATTCTCCTCAGTGGCTCGAACGAGGAACAGGATGAGCGTCTTGAGCGGCTCGACCGCATGGCGCGTGAAGTGCTGAACAAAATCGAAGTGCGCGATTGGAATACTGCTGATCCGCCGCCGCGTGCGAGGCAGGGCAAACCCAAAGGACCGCCGGAATCTTCTGGTGAGTCGGATTGATTGGACTATGGCGCACACCGCATGGTCTGAATTGAAGGCGTTTGCGCTTCAACCGGCTGCAGCGGTTGAAGTCGTGGCTTCGAACGATTGTTTTGAAGTGCTACGGCATTTGGTCCGGGCTATGACGCAGGGGAGTCACTTGATTCTTTTGGACGCGGACGCCGCTGCCCGGGAGCGGGCTATGGCTGAAGCGATACTCAATAGCCGAATGTGCGAGTGGGCAAATGCTGCAGCCACACCTTCTGAAGATGCACCTTTAAGCGTCTGGCGTGCCCATTGGCAGGAGCAAAAGGATTTTCGATTGAGTTTGTTTACCTCTGGGACCACTGCTTCGCCAAAGCATTTGCTTCACCGCCTTCCATCCCTTGTGCGAGGGGTGCGGGAGCACCTGCCGGCAAAACCGAGGATTTGGGCCAGCGCTTATCATCCCGCGCACATGGCGGGTGTTCAGTTGATGCTGCAGGCTCTTTGGTGCGGCGATGCCATCTGGCCGATAGACAGGATGGGCTACAACTGTCTGGAAAAGGAATTGAAACAGGTGCCGGCAACCCACCTGGCGGGCACCCCCAGCTTTTTTCGTCTACAGATGCCTTTTGGCGCTCCTTGTGAAACTGTGCAACAGGTAAGCCTGGGCGGTGAGCCTCTCGATGAGGCATTGCTGGCGCGGCTCCATTTTGCTTTTCCTAAGGCCCGGGTAAGAAACATCTACGCTTCGACAGAGGGAGGCAGCCTGTTTGCCTCGGACGGACTTTGGTTTACGCTGCCTCCCGTCCTGAAGGATAAAGTGCGCATTGATGGTGGCGAAATCTGCCTGCATGCGACCCTGTTGGGGCAGGGAGCGCTATCGCCAAAGGAGAGTGAAGGCTGGTTTCGGACCGGAGATCTGGTGGACCCGGATCCTGAGAATAGCAGCCGTTTTCAGATTCGCCGGCGTAAGGGTGATGTCATTCACACCGCTAGCTATCGGGTCGATCCAGCCGTCGTGGAGGCCGCGTTGCAGTCGATTCCCGGGGTGAAGTTGGCGCATGTATATGGACGTGAAAACCCTGTGGTGGGTACCCTGGTTTGCGCGGATTTGCATGGCGAACCCATGTCGGATCAGAAAATTCGCGCAAAACTGGCCGGACAATTGACTCCCTACCAGATCCCGCGTGTTTACAACTGGCTCGATGAGCCTGGCCTCACACTCAGCGGAAAGCTGGCTCGCAGAAAAATGTGTTCAGAATCTTCTTGAATGCTTGACGGGCGCTTCCGAGTTTCCATAGTCCATGCTCTTCTACGGTTAGGCCCATGGTGTAATTGGTAACACAGCTGATTTTGGTTCAGTCGTTCAAGGTTCAAGTCCTTGTGGGCCTGCCACTTTAATTTTCGTCTTTCAGTTGGTCTTTGCGTTCGGCCCATTCTTCGGCGAAAACAGTGGAAAGCACCTTTTGGTGAATGCTTTCGTAATCCCGTTCCAGGGAAAGCGGTTGCCATTGATAGCCATCCAGCATTCGGTGCAGCATTCCACGCCTAATGGGCGCGAAGGTTTCTTCTGTGAGCTCAGGGTAGATCATTTTTTGCCGGTGCAATTCATCCGCTCCGACTGCCAGTGCCCAAGTCCCATAAATCAATTCTTCAAGCGGAGTATCGCGGGGCAATTCTCCCGCTTCGATAGCGTCCGTGGCGATCGAGCTCAGCAATCCAAGGATCTTATGGTGCAGCTCCGTCAGGCGCTGATGGTATTCAGGAGAGGCTTTCTCGAGCACCTCCGGCGCTATGATCTGGGGGCAGCAATCGCTTTCCGACCAGCTGCGCACTTCGGAAGCTGCGATGATAGCAGCGTAGCGGTCGCGGGAACTTCCCGGATAGCTGGCTCCCTTGCTGAAAATAGCGTGGACGCCTGCCTGAATCCGGCAGAACAGGGCCATAAGCACATCTTCTCTGGATTTAAAATGATTATAGAGGGTGCCTTTGGAAAATGGAACAAGTTCGGCAATGCGTTCCATGGTGACAAAGGCAGGGCCTTCCGTTAGAAGAATATCGTGGGCAAGGTCCAAAATTTGGGTCTCACGCTCCAGCAAAGTCTTGGGGGTTAATTTGCGAACCATATAGATAAATCTCCCTTTACATTAAGTTTTGTCAATTGAAAGTTGACGGTGCGTCAACTTTGACTAGGGTGCTCAATCCTAAATTTATGAAACGCAAACGTCTCTTTTCTTTTCTCGTCGTTGGTGTGGGTATCGTCGTGATCGTCGGAATCCTTGTTGGAGTGAAAGGTTTGCAAATCGCAGCCTTGATCGAGGCTGGGGAATCCATGCCAGAACCTGAGGAAACGGTCGCCGCACATACGGTGGAAGTTCGTTCGGTCGAACAGACCCTCACCGCCCTGGGGACTGTTTCGCCAGTCTTTGGCGTCGATATTGCCGCAGACGCACCCGGCGTTGTGCGGGAGATCGCCTTTCGCTCCGGGCAAACAGTGCGTGAAGGCGATTTACTTTTACAATTGGATGTTGCGGTGGAGAAAGCTGAGCTCGCTTCTGCTGAAGCATCGGTTCGGCTTGCTGAACTCAATCTTGAGCGCTCGCGTGATTTGTATGGCAAAGAGGCCATTCCAAGGGCTGAGCTGGATGCTGCCGAAGCTAATCAACTTCAGGCCCAGGCCCGGGTGGAAGCAATGCGGGCAACCATCGACCGTAAAACCATTCGCGCACCCTTTGACGGAAAGTTGGGCGTTCGCCGGGTTCAGTTGGGTCAGTTCTTGAACAGTGGGGCAGCCGTTGTGTCGCTGCAGGCGATGGAGAGCGTCTATGTCGACTTTACTTTGCCACAGCAGCGTCTCTCGCAGCTCAATACGGGGATGTTGATACGGGTGCGCAGCGATGCCTCGCCGGACAAAGTCTTCGAGGGCGAATTGACGACGATTGAGCCAGCCGTTGATGGCAGGACCCGTAGCGTGCGGTTGCAGGCGAGCTTTGAAAACCCCGACCTTTTGCTGCGTCCAGGCATGTTTGTCCGGGTTGCAGTGGTCTTGCCGGAAGAGCAGGACGTTAAATTGATCCCTGCGACTTCCGTTCTCGCAGCCCCCTACGGCGACAGTGTCTTTGTGGTTCAGGAACGTGAGGACGGTGCACAGATAGTACGTCAGCGCTTCGTGCGCCGCGGCCGCAGTGTAGGGGATTACGTGGTCATCGAGGAGGGTGTTGAAGAAGGGGACCTGGTGGTATCCGACGGCGCCTTTAAACTGCGCAATGATTTAAAAGTCCGTATCGACAACGACAAGGCTGCCCAGCCGAGTTTCAATCCGCAGCCGGACGAAGCCTGATCAAGGTTTAAGGAATCTGTCATGAAATTTACCGACCTATTTATACGGCGTCCGGTTCTCGCCATTGTGGTGAACCTGGTCATCATTATCGCCGGCTTGCAAGCGATCTCAAGTTTGAGTGTGCGCCAGTACCCGCAAAGTGACAATGCATCGGTCACGGTGACCACAGTCTATATTGGCGCCGACGCCGAGCTTGTTCGCGGATTCATCACAGCTCCCATGGAGCGGGCGATTGCGGCGGCCGATGGAATCGATTACATTCAATCGGAGAGTACCCAGGGAATGTCCACCATAACCGCCCGTTTGCGAATGAATTACGATCCAAACAAGGCGCTTTCCGAGATCAGCTCCAAGGTGGATCAAGTTCGCAACGAATTGCCCCCGGAATCTGAAGTGCCGATTATCAATATTGAAACGGCAGACTCGCAATTTGCCTCAGCGTATTTGAGTTTCGACTCCGATATTCTCCGACCTAACGAAATAACGGATTACCTGATCCGGGTTGTGCAGCCGCGTTTGTCCGCGATTGAGGGAATTCAGCGGGCTGAGATTTTGGGTGGGCAGACTTTTGCCATGCGGATCTGGCTGGATTCCCAGAAAATGGGTGCCTATGGCATCAGCCCGGGCGAAGTTCGCAGGGCTCTGGCAGCGAATAATTACCTGGCGGCTGTTGGCCGAACCAAAGGGGGCTTGATGCAGGTGGACCTGACGGCCAACACGGACCTTCAGTCGGTCGAGGAGTTTCGCGACCTCGTGGTGCGGGAAGTCGATGGCACGGTGATTCGTTTACGTGATATCGCAAATGTTGTTCTGGGGGCGGAAAACTATGATGCGGAGGTTACTTTCACCGGTCAAACCGCTGTGTTCATGGGGGTCTGGCCGCTTCCGACCGCGAATGTTCTTGAGGTCATTGAGCGGGTCAATTTGGAAATGGAAGCGCTTCAGGCCGATCTACCGACAGGCCTGCAGGCTACGGTTGCCTACGATGCCACCGAATACATCGACAATGCGGTGAACGAGGTGGTTCGGACGCTCGCGCAGACCCTCTTGATCGTGGTCATCGTGATTTTCCTATTCCTTGGTTCGTTCCGTTCAGTATTGATTCCTCTGGTGTCCATTCCAGTGGCATTGATTGGCGCTGTATTTCTGCTTCAGGTATTTGGCTTCACCATCAATTTGCTGACGCTGTTGGCTATTGTACTCGCGGTGGGTCTGGTGGTTGATGACGCGATCGTTATGGTGGAGAATGTATCGCGGCACATGCGGGAGGGTTTGACGCCCTTTCAGGCTGCGATTGTTAGTGCCCGCGAACTGGTCAAACCGATCATCGCCATGGTGGTTACCCTTGCTGCCGTTTATACTCCCATTGGGTTTCAGGGTGGATTGACGGGCTCGCTGTTTCGTGAGTTTGCCCTGACTCTCTCGGGGGCAGTGCTTATTTCCGGTTTTGTGGCCATAACGCTGTCACCGATGCTGGCGTCCAAACTGCTCAAGCCAGGGGCGGATCAGAAGGGTCTGTCTTTACGTATCAACACCGGTCTGGACCGCATTCGCGAAATCTACGGTCGTATGTTGGACCGGGTGCTTGAGGTCCGCGGAGCGGTTTATACGTTCTGGGTCATCGCGATTCTCCTTGCGGTTGCCATGTTTACCCAGTCTGCGACAGAGCTTGCACCAACGGAGGACCAGGGAGTCGTATTCGGCATACTTGACATGCCCGCAAATGCTACTCTTGAGCAGGTCAGTGTAGCTGGCAATGAAGTCTTTAACGTCTACGCAGCTGTTCCGGAAATGGAGCAGACTTTTCAAATAACCTCTCCAACCTTCGGCATTGCAGGTTTGATTGTGAAACCCTGGGATCAGCGTAGCCGCTCCGTTCAACAGATCCTTCCGGAGGTTCAGGAAGGTCTCTCCGGCATTCCTGGCATTCAGGCCTTCGCGACCCTTCCGGCTGCGTTACCGGGCGGTGGTCAGTTCCCGGTAGAATTTGTCATTGCCTCAACGGCAGACACAGAGGAAATCGTTGGTTTTGCCAATCAACTGGCCGAACGTGCGGCAGAGTCGGGTATTTTTGCTTTTCCACCTATTGTCGATGTACGCTTGGATCAGCAGCAAACCCAGATCGTGTTTGACCGCGATAAGGTAGCCGCACTCGGTTTGGACCTGCAGGTGGTTGGTCAGGACATCAGTTCAATGGTGGGCGGAAATCTCGTCAATCGTTTCAGTATTGCCGGGCGAAGCTATCGTGTGATCCCTCAAGTCACCCGAATGGAGCGCCTGTATCCAGAGCAACTGGCTCAGATCCATGTGACTGGTCCTGAGGGCGAATTGATTCCGCTGGAGAGCATCGCAGGTTTTGAGAGGACTGTGGTGCCGCGTTCGCTGAATCGTTTTCAGCAGTTGAATGCGGTTAAAATCAGCGGCGTAGCGATTCGGCCCCTGGATGAAGCGCTGGTGTATCTTGAAGATCAGGCGGCGGATATTCTCCCAGCCGGCTATTCGATCGATTACACTGGAGAATCCCGCCAGTTGCGGGCTGAAGGAAGTGCCTTTCTGTTTTCATTTGGCCTTGCGATTGTATTGATCTTTTTGGTTCTGGCAGCTCAGTTCAACAGCTTCCGCGATCCGTTTGTAATTCTCGCGGGCTCTGTGCCATTGGCCATGTTTGGTGCGATGATCTTTACCTTCCTGCGCATGCCGAATCCGAACCTTCCGTTTTGGACAGACAGTTTCACTACCACCTTGAATATCTACTCGCAGGTGGGGCTGGTGACCCTTGTCGGAATCATTGCCAAAAACGGGATTCTGATCGTGGAGTTTGCCAATGCCTTACAGGACCGTGGGCTTGAGAAGGCGGTTGCCATTCGAGAGGCGGCAAAAATCCGCCTGCGGGCGGTTTTGATGACAACCTTCTCGACGGTTTTCGGCTATCTTCCGCTGGTGCTCGTCAGTGGGGCGGGGGCCGCCGCACGTAACAGTATCGGATTGATTGTTGTCGGCGGGATGGTCATCGGGACGTTCTTCACTTTGTTTGTGGTGCCAACTTTGTATCTCCTGATTGCAAAGGATCGTAGCACCGCTGAGGATCCGAGTAAGGAATGGTCGGAATCTCTGATGCCCGCCCGTAATGAAAATTGAGGAATCTAGAAACATGCGTCATCTAACCATTGTTTTGCTGACTTTGTTCAGCGTTTTTGCGGCCCAGTCGGTTGTTCATGCAACGGGGCCTCAGCCGGCATTGCCTTCGGCGCTTGACCTGCGAACGGCCTTGAGTCGTGCCCTGGAGTTCAATCCCGGCATACAGGCTGCGCGGGAGCGCATTGAGGAGCAGGAAGGCATCCGCATTGAGTTGCGGGCGGAGATACTTCCACAGCTGTCGGCCAATGCGCGCTACAGCTTGTTCGACCGGAATTTGGGCGATCGTGGACCGGGCATGCCGGTTGCCGATCGCGATTGGAGCTTCGGTGTTCAAATTCGTCAGATGGTCTATGCCGGCGGTGCGGTGTTTTCAGCATTGCAGGCTCAGGACCTGAGACGTGAAGCGTCTTACTATGAACTGCAGGCCACGATTGAGGAGGTTCTGTTCGAAGTTCGGCAGCGTTTCTACGGGGTCTTGTTGGCTAGGGCACAACTGAAGGTTCAGGAACAGACTATTGAACTTCTGGAGCGTGAACTGGTTGACGCCCGTAACCGGCTCGAGGCAGGTAGCTCATCGCGATTTGAGGTTTTGCGCGCGGAAGTTGAACTGGACAATGCCCAGCCAGGACTGATTCGCAGCCGCAACCGCATCGACTCGGCCTTGGATGCTCTGTTGCAGAGCATTGGCTTGGCTGAATTCGGGGATCGTCGCCCGGTTCAAGTGCAAGGTGAGTTTGACGAGCCGGACATTCGCCTGAGCCTTGGCGAAGCAATTGAGCTGGCCTTTGACCGCCGGGCTGAGGTCAAACGTAGCGAACTGCTGGTGGAATCCGGTGATGCCATGCTTTCGAGTCAACGCAGGCGCCAACATCCAGTTGTTGCCGCCGTGGGCGGATATGAGTGGCGCAAGGCCTTTGATTCGAATCGCGTTGGGGATTCCGACGGTGGATGGCTGGTAGGTTTGGAAATGAACTGGGACCTGTGGGATGGTCACCGCACGCGTGCACGCGTCCAGCAGGCGCAGTCCCAACTTAACCAGACCCGTGCTGCCGAAGTTGACCTGCGTCTGCAGATCGAGTTTCAGGTACGACAGGCGTATTTGAATTTGGTGGAAGCGCGTAAGCTGGTGTCCGCTGCATCCCGTGTCGTTGAACGGGCTGAAGAATCCCTTCGACTGGCACAGGAACGCCAGCGCAGCGGCGCGGCGACTCAGTTGGATGTGCTCTCCGCCCAGGTCGCTCTTAGCACCGCTCGTGCGAATGCCGTTCAGGCCGAGCACGATCTCACGATTGCAAGGGCGGCTATGGCATATGCTATCGGGCAGTGAAGGGATTCGAGGTTTTAAATTGAGTTGTTGCCGGAAGGGGTTATAGTACTTCCCAACTGTAAAAAACAACTAAGGAAAAACAATGAGTGACCATATTTATAAAAAGATCGAAATCGTCGGCTCTTCACAGACTTCGGTCGAAGACGCCATTAATAACGCCGTAAACCGTGCGGGGAAATCCGTTAAGAACATGCGCTGGTTTGAGGTGCAGGAGATTCGTGGGCACATCGACGATCAGAAGGTTGCGCACTTTCAGGTGGGCCTGAAAATAGGCTTCACCATTGAGGACTGAGCGCGAGTGCCTGCAGCTACCGACCCATATCGGTGTGCAGTTCGGGGTCGGCTTTGGCTAAAGCCTCGATTAGTTTGTCCATTTTGACCGGCTTGGCCAAGTGGTTATCCATTCCGGCATCAAAGGCCCGTTGCCGGTCGCTTTCCATAGCCTCCGCGGTCATTGCAATAATGTGGACGGGATTGGTGGTCGCGGAATTCTTCTCCTCGCTGCGTATCTTCCGGGTGGCTTCGTATCCGTCCATTTCAGGCATGCGCCCGTCCAGAATAAGGATGTCGTAGCGAATTCGCTGGTGCGCTGCAAGGGCTTCCGCACCGGTGGTTACAAAGTCCGGGCTGTAGCCGAGTTTTGCCAATTGAAGCTGTGCGACTCTGCGATTCGTCGCATTATCGTCGGCGACCAGGATGCGCAGCCTCCTTGGTGTAGGCAGAGGTATCGGGGCTTCCGATGTTTGTTTTGTGGTAATTGCGTTTCGGCGCCCATCGGGCCGCTGAGAAGTTCCCTTCCGCGCTACAATTGTAAACCAGAATTCAGAACCGGCACCCGGTTCGCTTTGCACGCCGATGGAGCCGCCCATTTTCTCGGTCAACTTGCGACAAATCGCCAATCCCAATCCCGTTCCTCCAAAGCGGCGTCCTGTCTCTTGACTGGCCTGCTCGAAAGCATTGAATAGCCGGTCCATGGCTTTTTTTTCAATGCCAATCCCTGTGTCTTTGACTGAAAAATGAATCGTGCATTGATCGTTCAGCTCTTGATCCAGACGAATTTGTACTTCGACTTTCCCGGATAGGGTGAATTTGACAGCGTTCCCGATCAGGTTCGACAGAACCTGGCGCAGCCGCACTGGATCGGTTACGATGTAGTCCGGTAGTTGTTCTTCGATGGATACTGTGAGTTCAAGGCCTTTCTGGCGCGCCTGTTCACCGTACATATCTATGGTGCTTCCAATTTCGTCACGAAGGTCGAATTCAACGGCACTCAGTTCCAATTTGCCCGCTTCGATTTTGGAGAAGTCAAGGATGTCATTCAACAGAGCCAATAGGTGGTCGGCACACCTTTGGGCGGTGACAGCAAATTCGGTTTGATGCGAGTCGAGCTGAGTATCGAGCAAAACATCCGTCATGCCTATGATGCCATTCAGAGGTGTGCGGATTTCATGGCTCATGTTCGCGAGGAAATCTGATTTTGCCTGATTGGCTTTTTCCGCACTCTCTTTGGCCTGGACTAGATCCTGTTCGGCGATCAGACGCTGGAGGAAGTCCCAGCGGGCCATGAGTGTATTTCCGATAGTTAGCAGGCTGTCCACTTGAACGGAGAGCCAGGGTTTCGACATCCCTGAGTTTGTCTGCTTCCAAGCTTTGAAGGACTTGCGTGGCGAGAGGTTTTGCGGCACTTCGTTCTCAGCGTTCGATTCCTTGGTCGATTCATACGGGTTGCCTGCCCAGCGGACCGTTTGAACGGTTTCAAGTCGAAACCAGACTGCGTAGCGTTGGCGACTGGATTGTGAGAGGTGGATGAAGGCACCGGCTGGATCGCTTTTTTTGAGTTGGATGTCCGGGAAATCTGCCCTCAGATTGGAACTGGAAAATGAGTAGCCACGGTCACTTGCCTGAAACGCCTGCACGAGCTTTTCGATGACGGTTAGCTCTGGCGTTTTGCCAAACAGGTGCCATTCCTGGCCCAGAAAGATGGCAATGCCGTGGCAATTATTCAGCTCCAACATCGTCTCGAGATTTGGGTCAACCAGAGCCTTGACCCTTTTGGAGATGGACTCCTCTACCAGGCTGGTGGGGTCGAGTGCAGCCTCTACAATCCGGGTCTCAATCGAGCCAGTGCGCACACTGTGGTCCAGCATCTGTTGCGATTCAAACAGGGCGAATTGGTAGCCTGCGATTTGGGCCATCGAAAGCACGCTGGCCTTTTGCCGCCGCGCTAGCTGCAGGGGAGTGCCGTGGTGGCAGGCGATGAGGCCCCACAAGCGATCATTGACTATGATGGATGCGGTAAGGGTGGCATTTACCCCCATGTTGCGCAGGTATTCGAGATGAATACTGGAAGGCTGTCGAATCGCAGAGTGCGTAAGGTCCAGCGCGGTCGCGGGTGTTTCGTTATCTGCAGAAAGGATGGGCACGCCTTCGGCATTAACGTCGCAGATTTGGCGCAAAGGGTGGGCTTTTAGCAAGCGCCGGGCAGGTGCGGGTATGTCCGTGGCCGGATAGTGCAGGTCGAGGTAAGGCTCCCAGTCCTCTCTTTTGGATTCAGCGGCAACCCAGCCGTGCTCGTCTTCGGCAAAGCGGTAGAGCATCACCCGGTCATAGCCGGTGAAAAAGCGAATTTCCTCCGTGATCACCTGGGCCGCGCTTCTCCATTCGTTGCAACCCCGCAGCTTTTCAATCCAATAGCGGTTAATGTGAGTTCGTTCTAAAGGATCCGGTACCCCTTTACCTAAGTTTCGTTTGAGTTCCAGAATCCAGTAGGCTCCGGATGCGTAGAGGGTGGCATCCAACAACATGTCCCCGAATCGAAATGCATAATAGCACTCTGTTTGCACAGCCTGTGTGGTTACGGATTCGGGTTCTTCAATAAAAGCGAAGGCTGTTTCGTTGAGGAATCTTCGTAGATCCGAATGCATCAGGGATTCAGGATCAGCGGCCAGAACGGATTTGCTGTTTGCGCTCACATGGGTGATCCGGAAATGACTTTTGTCCGCGGCGATCAGAACGCCATGCGGTTGCACCATTCCAATGAGATGGATCTGCTCCCGGTCACAATTGTTCAGGTTGACCGTTTCTTCCTCGCTCTGCGTGTTGCTGTTCATTCGCTCGACATTGCCTGCTTAAAGGTGGAGAAGGCGTGGTTCGCCGCAGCGACGATGGGCAATGGGTCATCGATGGAATCGCCGTAAAGCTCAAGTTGCTGGCAAAAATCGCGCCAGTTGCTGAAAGTGCGGTCACCGTATCCGTTGAAATAGGCCGCACCAGCCCTGGCTGTCAGACCAAGGTGCTGCTCCAGCTTTCGTGAAATGACGCGTCCGCCCAGAGAGGAGCCCTCAATGACGTAAAGCGTTCCCATAAACTCGGGTACACCCGAGCAGTCGAAGCGAAGCTCGCTGGTGACCGGATGCATCCGTTGCTCAGGCTCCACTCCGAGGTAGTCCAGATCCTGAAGCAGTATTGGTGATTTGAGACAAGACTCGAAGTCTCTATTCAGGAATTCCCAGCCGGGATGGCCCGCAACCTGCTCCTCAAACCGTATGAGGAGGCTAAAATAACGCTTCAGGATATCCGCATAGAGCTCCAGTTGGAGGGACTCTTCCAGCAAGCCTTTGAGCAGCGTGCTCGATTCCAGGGCATCATGTTGTGCCTTGGTTTTCGTTCGCAGCTGTTCAAGCAGGGTGGGCGCGCTGGATCCAATGGAGTTCACTGTAGGTTTTCTTTATCTAGATCAGCGGATTATGACTGTCAAGGTGCGCAATGACCGAGTATCTACAGTTTGCAATTGCAGGCTATTCTTCAATTTGTTTAAACGTAAAAACATATGACACAGACCATTACTATAATTCCGGGCGATGGCATTGGCCCGGAGGTGACGGACGCCACGCTGCGCATTTTGCGGGCTGCCGGGGCGGATCTGAAATACGAAGTACAGCTCGCCGGCACGGCGGCTATGGAAGAGTTTAAGAGCCCTTTGCCGGAGCAGACGATTGAATCCATTCGGACGAACCGGGTCTGCCTGAAAGGGCCGCTGACCACTCCGCTGGGCGTCGGCTTTCGTTCGCTGAATGTGGCTATCCGCAAGGAGTTTGACCTTTTTTCCAATGTTCGGCCGGCGCTGTCGATGGTTCCTGGCAGCCGCTATGAGGATGTCGATCTGGTGCTTTTTCGGGAAAATACCGAAGGTCTTTATGTTGGGGTTGAGCACTTTATCGGCCTGGGCGGAGACCCCCGGGCTGCGGCCGAGTCGGTTATGATCATCACCCGCCACGGTTCCGAACGCATTGTGCGCAGCGCTTTCGAGTATGCACGCGCCAACGGACGAAAGAAGGTCACCTTGGCGCACAAGGCCAACATCCTCAAGTGCACTCAAGGGCTCTTTCTGGATGTAGGCCGTGAGGTCGCCAAAGAGTATGCGGGTGAGATCGATTTCGAGGACCGCATTGTCGACGCAACGGCTATGCAACTGGTGGTGAATCCCCACCAGTTCGATGTCCTTGTGATGGAGAACATGTTCGGCGATATTTTATCGGACTTGATTGCAGGCCTTGTCGGCGGATTGGGCCTTGCTCCGGCAGGCAATATTGGCAAGAACGAAGCAGTCTTTGAGGCCGTGCATGGTTCGGCTCCGGACATTGCAGGCAAGGGCATCGCCAACCCGAGCTCTTTGACGCTGTCCGCCGCCATGTTGCTGGACCACATCGGTCAGGTGGACGCGGCCAGCCGGATCCGTTCGGCGGTGGGCGAGGCGCTTAAACTTCCGCAAAACCGCACGGCGGACCTTGGCGGTAAGGCGAGCACTACGGTGTTCACCGAAGCCGTGCTGAAGCATTTGAAATAGCTTTGCTTGTCAGGGCTCTCAGATAAAGCCCAGGGCCGACAGAATCCGCTCGTCCAGCCTGCGGTTTTCGCCCTGAAAGGGGTGACAGTGGATGTGGATGGCAGGATTGAAATTCATCTCGATCACTGAATGGTTGTCGGCGTTGGCCGGCTGGTCAATGTCCTGGATGATCATGTCGAGGCCGGTGATCTTGACGCCCAGGGCATTCGCTGCCGCGGAGGCCACGCGGGCGTAGCTTGGGTGAATACGGTCGCTGAAATCAATGCTGTCACCACCGGTGCTGATGTTTGAGTTCTCTCTCAGATAGACAGTTTCTCCCTCGGCGGGAATAGAGTCAAAATTCAGTCCCTGGGATTTGAGGTGCTGCGCTTCGGCTGCATTGAGTGCTATGCGTTCAAGTGGGGTTACGTAGCCCTTTCCGCGCAGGGGATCGAGGTTTTTGCGCTCGACTAGCGCACGGATTGAAAGCCGCCCGTCGCCAGTAATATTTGCGGGCACGCGGTGGAGAATTGCGACCACCTGGTCTTCGATCAGAAAGTAGCGAAATTCTCTTCCGGAAATATAGTTTTCAATCAGGATCTGCTGGTCTTCGCGGAAAGCCGCCTCAATAGCGGAATCGAATAATACGCGGTCGGTATTGGATTTAAGGATACTGATACCGATGCCGAAATTGGTATTCATTGGTTTTACGACAATGGCATGGCCGCTGAACAGCGGCCAGGTCGACCGGGCCTCTTCAGGCGAGTTGAAATCGCGACCCGCTGGCGTTGCAATTCCGTGCTCGCGAAGGATCTGCTTCGTTACCTTTTTGTTTTCCATCGCCAGGATCGTGCTGTAACGGTCGAGCGAGGTTTTGGTCGCCTGGATTACCAGTTCCTGCTTGGCGCCACGATTTAGACGGATGAAATTCCGCTTGCGATCCAGTATCTCAAATTGGATACCCTTGCGAACGGCTGCCTTCAGCAGGAGTTGTGTGGACAGCTCGAGGTCTGTGAAGGCATGGAATTTGAAGCTTTCGGAGGCCAGTTCCAGCGCGTGGCTGCCGGCTTGCTGGAGGTGGTAGGGGATGAATCCCTGTGTTTCGATCCCTTGCTTCAGTTTGTTGACCGGACTGTTGTTCCAGTCTTCCAATGTGCTCCTGTAGCTTTCGAAGGATTGCCTGTAAGGCGCGGGTGCCACAGGGAAGGCACCGAAAACACGCCGCTCTATATCATCGAACAGCTCGCTTGCCTGTAAACGCAGGCTGGAGCCGGGATTCGGCTGGGCCTCGCAGAAGGCTGTGGCATCTTCGCTGAAGCCCCAGCAGGCGATCTGGTTTTGAAGATGGTCGGCCTCGATCTGCTGCTCCCATTCGAAGGCATCGTTCTCATCCTTCAGCGCGGCGAAAAGCACTCCAAGGTGCAGCAGGCGCAGCGCGTCCAAGGGCATTCCCGTGGGGTCCTCAGGGTCGATGTCCATGATGCGCAGCTCAATGTGGGAAATTGTTTTGCCGTCACTTGCAGTCTTCATCCGGACCGGCAGGTAGAGTTCGTTGGGATTGAGCAGCTTGCCGGCGCTCACCAGTGCGTTGAGGCCGTCCAGGTAGTTCTGAACACTGCTGTAGTCAGCAGGCAGTGACTCCGGATTTCGGTAGCCAATCGCACTGCAGCGAATGGACACCCCGTGCTTGCAGCAGACAGGAATGAGTTTGCCGGAGACGAGCTCCTTGAGGTGGAGGCTCTCGTGGGCGAGGGGGCTTCGTCCGAGCAGGCCAACCAACAACCACCGGTCGCGCATAAGGTTGCGAACCATTTTCAGGTAGAGTTGTTCTTTGACCTCAGCTTCAGCGAGTCCGGTCTCCCTGGACAGTAACTCAAAGAACTCGGGAAGAAACGAAAAATTGAAATGGCTGCCGCTGATTGTCTGGCGGGAGCGGCCGTAGATACGGGAGAGGTATTCCCGGTATTCGGTGCGGCCGCTGGCGTCGCCGTCGAAACGGGCAAGGGGAATCTGTTCTTCGTCGGGCAATGCGCATGGCATGCTTTGAGGCCACAGTTGCTCGCCCTCCGGCAGTTCTGACTGAACTACATTGAGCAGGGTCTGAATAAAGCCACGGGCGCTCTCCAGGGAATCCATTGGTGGCGAAATCAACTCAAGCTGACTCTCGGAGAAATCCGTGGTGATGAACGGGTGCTCGGATTTGCTGCCCAGACCCGCAGGATGGGGGGAGTGCGCCAGGCAACCCTTGCTATCGACGCGCAGGCGTTCGGTTTCGAGACCAAACTTGCCCTGCCAGAAGAGGCGTTTCAGGCGTTCATTGCTGCGTATCGCGGAGGCTAAATCCATAACAGGTGATTGGGCCATGATTACGCTGAAATGTCGAGGATGGGAGTTGTCGGGGCCCGAAAAATGGGAAACCCGCACTGCGGCTGCAGAGCGGGTTTCGTGGGCTTCGTATAATGGATCTGGGCAAGAAAGGTTTACCACTTCACAGGGCCAAATCGGTCCTGAATTTGCGCGGCCGTTAGAATCTTCACATAGTTGGCGCGCTCAATGGCATCCGGGTTTGGCGTGTTGCGGTAACTCATGCTGCCTTTCATTTCCTGAAGGGACGGATATTCGTGTTCTTCGAGCCAATGCAGCAACTGCGTGCGCAACGCGGACAGGTAACCGGCACCGTTTTTGAGCAGACAGCTGACCAGCTGCACCGAATCGGCTCCGGACATGACCGCCTTGATGACATCCACGGGTGTGTGCACACCACCACTGCAGGAGAGGTCAATGGAGACCTGATCCTTCAGAATGGCCAACCAGCGAAGGCGCAGCAGAAGCTCAGAGCTTTCCGAAAGCTTGAGTTGAGGTACAGTCTTTAATTCCTCAATATCGATGTCCGGTTGATAGAATCGATTGAATAGAACAACTCCCTTGGCCCCGGCCCCGGCCACCTGCTTAACGAAGTGCGGCAGCGAGGTGAAGTAGGGCGAGAGCTTGACCGCAACCGGAATCTGAACCCGGTCGCAGACCGATTTGACGATCTTGATCGCGTCTTCCTCGATTTTTGCCGGATGATCCGCGTGTAAAGCAGGCTGAAAATAGAGGTTCAGTTCCAGGGCGTCCGCACCGGCGCTTTCGATGTCACTTGCGTAATCGGTCCAACCGCTTGGGGTACGCCCATTCAGGGAGCCAATGACCGGCATGGAGACTATCTCCTTGATCTTGCGAATACGCTCAAGGTATGTCTCCGGATTCAGCGCAAAAGTGGACGAAGCGGGGAAATAGGAGGTAGCCTCCGCAAAGGTCTCCTCATGCCCGTGGACATAGCTGTCCTCCGCTAGCTCATCCATCAGTATTTGCTCCTCGAAGAGCGAGTGCATGATCAGGGCCGCAGCTCCGGCATCTTCAATCTCACGCACCCGGTCCAGGCTGTCAACGAGGGGAGATGCCCCTACAACCAGCGGATGGGGCAGGTTCAATCCAAGGTATTGGGTTTTCAGGTCTACATTCATGCGTCTTGTTCCGGTTTGGCGGTGGCCAGGCTTTGATAGTGGTTGTAGCGGACATGAATCTGCTTTTGCGCTTCTTCGGCCAGAATCTTTGCCTGTGCCGGATTGCTGTTTTGCAGAATACGGAAGCGCATTTCGTTGTTCATGTATTCCCGCAGGGGTGTGTCGGGTTCCTTGCAATCCAGCTTGAGGCCCGGTTGACCCTCGGCGGCGCGGCGTGGATCGAAACGGTAGATGGGCCAGTAGCCGGTTTGGACCGCGAGTTTCTGCTGGTCGAGACCTTGTGCCAGGTCGTAGCCGTGGGCCACACAGTGGCTGTAGGCAATGACCAGGGACGGGCCATCGTAGGCTTCCGCTTCGGCAAGTGCCTGCACGGTTTGCAGGTCTTTGGCGCCCATGGCGACTGTCGCGACGTAGACGTGGCCGTAACCCATGGCTATGAGTCCCAGGTCCTTTTTGCCCCGTGCCTTGCCGCCTGCGGCGAACTTGGCGACGGCCCCCATTGGAGTCGATTTGGAGGACTGGCCCCCGGTGTTGGAATAGACTTCGGTATCGAGTACCAGAATGTTGATATTCTGGCCACTGGCCAGGACTTGATCAAGACCACCAAAGCCGATGTCGTAGGCCCAGCCGTCTCCACCAATGCACCAGACCGATTTACGGACCAGATAGTCGGCGAGGGGTTCGAGCATTCTTGCCCGTGGATCTTTGATGCCCTTCAACCTTTCGCGCAGGGCGAGCACCTGCTGGCGTTGCTGGTCGATCGATTTCTGCGAATCCTGAGGGTTGGCGACGATGGCTTGGACAAAGTCATCGCCCAGTTCACTGGCCAGTGCGGTGACCAGTCCTGCCGCCGTATTGGCCTTGTAATCCACTGCCATGCGCAGGCCAAAACCGAACTCCGCGTTGTCCTCGAAGAGTGAATTGGACCAGGTTGGCCCACGCCCATTGGCATCGACCGTGTAGGGAGTGGTTGGCAGGTTTCCGCCGTAGATCGACGAACAGCCGGTGGCGTTGGCAATCATCAGGCGGTCTCCGACCAGTTGGGTGAGCAACTTAATGTAAGGGGTTTCGCCACAACCGGAGCAGGCACCCGAGTATTCGAAGAGCGGCTTCTTCAGCTGGCTGCTCTTGACGTCGAGGCGCATCTCGGAATTGTCCAGCTCCGGAAGTTCGAGGAAATAGTCGTAGTTCTTCTGTTCCCGCTCGAGGACCGGATCGAGGTCGGTCATGTTGATGGCCTTGCGGTTTGGACTCTTGCGGTCCTTGGCCGGGCAGACGTTGACGCAGAGTTGACAGCCTGTGCAGTCGTCCGGAGCCACCTGAATGGTGTAGAGGTGCTCTTTGACTTCACGGGAGCGGAACTCCTTGCTGAGAAAGTCTTCAGGCGAGGCGACCATGCTTGATTCAGGATAGGCCTTGGCGCGAATGGCTGCGTGTGGGCAAACCAGCACACATTTGGCGCACTGAATACAGAGGTCTGGTTCCCAGGTCGGAACCTGCAGGGCGATGCGGCGCTTTTCCCACTGGCTGGTTGCAACCGGCCAGGTGCCGTCGATCGGGAATGCGGAAACGGGCAGTAGATCTCCTTTGCCGGCGAGCATGACTCCGGTAACTTTTTGCACAAAGTCGGGTGCAGCTTCGGCGACAGGGGGCAACATTTGACGGGTCGAGGTAGCTGTCTCCGGAATCTCAACCTTGTGCAGATTGGCCAGAGTCCCATCGACTGCGGCATAGTTTTTCTCAACAACTGCACGTCCCTTGCGGGAATAGGTCTTTTCGATCGTGTTTTTGATTTTTTCGATGGCTTCGTCGCGCGGCAGGATTCCTGAAATCGCAAAGAAGCAAGTCTGCATGATCGTATTGATGCGACTTCCCATGCCGGTTTCACGTGATACCTTGTAGGCATCGATCACGTAGAACTCGAGCTGCTTGTCGATGATCGTCTGCTGCACTTCCTGGGGAAGGCGTTCCCAGATTGTATCGACACTGTGCGGCGAGTTGAGCAGAAACACAGCCTTGTTGGCTGCTCGATCGAGCACATCAAAGCGGTCAATGAAGGAGTATTGGTGGCAGCCGACAAAGTGGGCATTGCCGACTAGATACGGCGCATGAATTGGGCGCGGACCGAATCGCAGGTGGGAAACGGTCATGGCCCCGGACTTTTTACTGTCGTAGACAAAATATGCCTGAGCGTAGTTGTCCGTTTCGGTGCCGATGATTTTGATCGTGTTTTTATTGGCGCCGACGGTTCCGTCCGATCCCAGGCCGATGAAGACCGCGCTGAATACGTCCTCAGCCTGAATGCTGAAATTCTTGTCCCAATCCAGCGAGGTATGCGTGACGTCGTCAACAATGCCGATCGTGAAGTGATTGCGCGGTTTGTCTGTCTTGAGGTTGTCGTAGACAGCGCGAACCATGCCGGGGTCAAACTCTTTGGATCCCAGTCCGTAGCGGCCACCCACTACGACTGGGTTGAAGGTTTCTGGAGTTTCTCCGCTGGCCCGGGCTTCGGCGAGGGCGGACAGCACATCCTGATAAAGCGGTTCGCCAATGGCACCGGGCTCTTTGGTCCGGTCCAGCACAGCAATCTTGCGGATACTTGGGGGGATTGCTTGAACAAAGCGTTCGATTGAAAATGGGCGGAACAGGCGAACCTTTAAAACACCGGTCTTGCGGCCTTTGCGGTTCAGCCAGGCCGAAGTTTGCTCAACCGTTTCAGCTCCCGATCCCATGATGATAATAAGTTCTTCGGCATCATCCGGACCGACATAGTCAAAGAGTTTGTAAGCGCGGCCGGTGATTTTGTGGAAGGACTCCATCAGGTCTTCGACGATTCCCGGCAAGGCATCGTAGTAGCTGTTGGCGGCCTCCCGGGCCTGGAAGAACACATCCGGGTTCTGCGCTGTCCCGCGGATGATCGGGGCGTCTGGGGTGAGGGCGCGGCGTTGGTGGGCGCGGACATCTTCCTCGTCGACCAGTTGGCGGAGTACTTCGTTGGACAGGGCCTGATAGGTGTTGACTTCGTGCGATGTGCGAAAACCGTCAAAAAAGTGCAGAAAAGGGATTCTCGATTTCAGGGTTGCCGAGTGTGCGATGGCGGCCAGATCGTGTGCCTCCTGAACCGAATTCGAGGCCAGCATGGCAAAACCGGTCTGGCGGCAGGCCATGACATCGGAGTGATCGCCAAAAATCGACAGAGCGTGGGTCGCTAGGCTGCGGGCGGTGACGTGCATGCAGAACGGGGTCAGTTCGCCCGCGATCTTATACATGTTCGGAATCATCAGCAGCAAACCCTGTGATGCCGTGAAGGTGGTTGCCATTGAACCGGCCTGTAGATTGCCGTGGACGGCTCCGGCGGCGCCGCCTTCAGATTGCATCTGAGCAACCTGCGGTACCGCATCCCACAGGTTCTTGCGCTTCATGCTCGACCACTCATCTGAGAGCTCGGCCATCGGCGAAGAAGGGGTGATTGGATAGATGACAATGTTTTCGCTGAGGCGGTAAGCGACTGAGGCTACCGCTTCGTTGGCATCGTGAATTTGGGTGGAGTCGTCTTTCATTTCGGTATCGATCGGTTCGACAATTAAAGTTCAGTTGAGTGGCTTTTTTCTGCCTGCGGAATTCGGTGCTGGTTGAATCTTCGGACCTCTTCCAGTGAGGTTTTGCGCAAACGCTCTTCTATTTCCTGCCGGGTTGCCTTCCAGAATTCATGAGTCGGACATGCACGGCTGTCGGTGCATTCATCCAGACCTAGGAGGCAGCGCCCCAGCCATTTGCGGCCATCGATTGCTTCACTGATGTCCAGCAGGGAAATCTGTGAAGGTGCCCGGCGCAGCCATGTTCCGCCTTTGTAACCCCTCTTGGAAGCCACGATATCTGCGTCATTGAGTTTTTTGAGCAGTTTGGGCAGGTAGGCAGCGGGAACACCCGTATCTTCCGCTATATCTTTAACGAGACGGGATTTGAGTGGATCCTCGTCCAGGCAAATTAAGGCTTGGATTGCGTATCCGACACTTTGGGAAAGGCTGAGCATGATTGAAGTATGAATTCCAAATTAGCAAAAAGGATAATGGTGTCCATAATAAAAAAGATAAAGATATCTAAAAAGAGTATGAAGGTACGCTTATGCTTGAAATCGGGGGTCGGTTTTGGGGCAAAATTTCGCAGAATCGAAAAAATCCGACTTTGAGTTGAGTCTTGGCTGGTTTTGGTATGGGGTGTGCATGGCTGTGAGAAACAGCTCTGCTAATTTCATGGATTTTAACAATTACGAGACCGAAGGATTTTTTGATGAAATGTTTGAGCCGGATGGACGGATCCGGCCACATTACCAACGCCTGTTCGAGAGCATAGAGCGTCTGAACCCTGATGAGTTTGAGATTCGGCGGCGCTACATTGATTCAGCTTTCCTGAGCCAGGGCGTAACTTTTACGGTCTACCACGACAGCCAGGGCACGGAGCGTATTTTCCCCTTCGACGTTTTGCCGCGCATCATCCCGCGCACGGAGTGGGCGCATTTGGAAAAGGGTCTGACCCAGCGCATCGTCGCTCTGAATGCATTTCTGCACGACATTTATCACGAGCAGAAAATTATCAAGGACGGTGTCATTCCTGCCAGTTACATACTTTCCGCCAAACAGTTCTGTAAAGAATTCGTCGGCACCAAGGTCCCCAGAGATATCTATGTGCACATTTCCGGATCCGACCTTATCCGGGACGGGGAGGGTCGCTATCTGGTGCTCGAAGACAATTTGCGCTGCCCTTCGGGTGTCTCCTATATGTTGGAAAGCCGGCAGGTTTTGAAGCGTACTTTCCCTCGGCTGTTTCCCACTTCGGAAGTCGAGCCGGTCAAGCAGTATCCCGATGAGTTGCTGCGGATGCTGCGTTACATCGCACCTTCGGCCAACCCGGATCCAATGGTTGTTATACTGACCCCAGGTGTCCACAACAGTGCCTATTTCGAGCATTGTTTTCTGGCGCGGGAGATGGGGATTGAAATTGTTGAAGGGCGGGATCTCGTGGTGCGCAATTCCCACGTATTTATGCGCACGACGCAGGGCCTTAAACAGGTGGATGTAATCTACAGCCGGGTCAGCCATGAATTCCTTGACCCGAGTGTGTTTCGCCCCGATTCGATGCTGGGGGTGCCCGGTTTGATGAATGCCTACAGGGCGGGCAACGTGGCCCTTGCAAATGCGGTTGGTACCGGAGTCGCTGATGACAAGGTGATGTATTACTTCGTGCCGCGCATGATCAAGTATTACATGGGTGAAGAGCCGATCCTTCCAAATGTGGACACTTATCTGGCCTCGGAGCCTCAGGACATGTCATACATTATGGAGCATTTGCCAAAGTTGGTGGTCAAGTCAGCCAACGAAGCAGGGGGCTATGGGATGTTGATCGGGCCGGCCTCAACTAAGGCGGAAATCGAGGAATTCCGTCAAATGATCAAAGCAGATCCCCGAAACTTTATTGCCCAGCCAACCATCTCGCTCTCCCGCCATCCGACCTGGACCGATGCGGGCTTTGAAGGTCGGCATGTGGATTTGAGGCCCTTTGTTCTCTACGGGGATGGGGTGAAGATCATTCCCGGCGGGCTGACCCGGGTTGCTTTACGCAAAGGCAGCCTGGTCGTGAACTCCTCGCAGGGCGGGGGGTCCAAAGATACCTGGGTACTGCGCAATGACTCCTGACCTTCAACGAATCTGATATTTCATGCTTTCACGTGTTGCCAACTCACTTTACTGGATCGGACGCTATATAGAGCGGGCCGAGAACACCGCGCGCATTCTGGATGTCAACCTCCAGTTGCTGGATGATTTTGAAGCCTATGTGGATGGCGTTGAAGAGGTTTTTTGGGAGGCGATTGTGCAATCGACGGGGGATGTCGAATTGTTTCGCGAACACCATGATGGGATCGACGCGGACGGTGTGACGGCCTTTCTCACGCGCGAAGCCCACAATCCAAATTCCATTTTCTCCTCAGTCAGCAGTGCGCGCGAAAACGCGCGAATGATTCGGGATCAGATTTCGGAAGAAATGTGGGAGTGCATCAATGAGATGTATCACTTTGTGCGCAATGAACAGGAGTTTCTCGATAATGAGGAAACGACCAACTACGATTTTTTTGAAGAGATCAAAAATTATTCCTACCGCTTTGTGGGCCTGATGGAAGCTACTTACTTTCACAGCGAGGGATACAAGTTCCTTCAAGTCGGGCGCTATCTGGAGAGGGCAGACCAGACTTCGCGAATTCTGGATCTGAAGTATTTTCTGCCTCTTCCGGACGGGCAGCAGGGTGGAGGAACTGTGGATATTGCTATTTGGGTTGCGATCCTTCGGTCCAGTAGTGCCGTGGATGCTTTTCAGTCAAACCGCACAGGCGAAGCCGATGCGCTTAATGTATCCGGATTCTTGATACTTTCGCAGAATTTCCCTCGCTCTATTCGTTACTGCCTGCGTCAGTTGGAACAACAACTGCGATCCATATCGGGGACCGATGAGGGCTTCTATGCCAACCGGGCTGAAAAATTGGCGGGTCGCCTGATGGGGGATGTCGCTTACGCCAGCATTGATGATATCTGGGAAGAGGGCCTGCACGAATTCATAGATCGGGTTCAACTCCGCTTGATCGGACTCAATCAAAGCATCTACGAAGAGTATTTCCAGCTTCCTGCCGTGGATATGGAAGCTGAGATCGCCGTTCAGCGCAGTCAGCAGCAGTAGGGCTCAATCAAAAGCCTTGAATTCCACGTGGCCTTCGTCGCGGTAGGTGTTCAGCTTGTTGCGTAAAGTGCGCACGTTGACGCCCAGAATTTCAGCTGCCTGCGAGCGGTTGCCTGCGGTTTGGATCAGCACGCGGTGAATGTGATTGCGCTCAATGTCTGCCAGCGATTTGACAGGTTTGGCAGAGTTGTCTCCGGATTCATCATGCTGTGCCACGACAGGATTTTCGCTGCCGTTACCTGTTGTCATGATTTCAGCCGGAAGCCCGGAAGGTTGCGGACCGCCTATGTAGGCCAATGTTCCAAGAGCAATTGGTTCGATCCAACCGTTTGTCGGTGTCATGATGACCGCGTGTTCGACAAGGTTTTGTAGTTCCCGAACATTTCCCGGCCAACTGTGTTGAATCAATGCGTTCATAGCTTCCGGTGTGCATCCCTTTACCGGTATGCCGTGTTTGCGGCTGAAGTCCTTTAGAAACTTCTGGGCGAGCAATGGAATGTCTTCCCGACGCTCACGGAGAGGGGGAGACTGCAGGGGAAAAACATTCAATCGGTAGTAGAGGTCGCGCCTGAATTCACCCTTTTCGACGGAGCCCAGTAGATTGCGATTGGTGGTAGCGATGACGCGCACATCCGTCTGAATGGTTGAACTACCGCCCACGCGTTCGAATTCCTTTTCCTGGAGCACCCGCAGAAGCTTTGCCTGAAGTGGCAGTGAGATTTCACTGATCTCGTCGAGCAGAAGTGTGCCGCCATGTGCAAGCTCAAAGCGCCCTTTGCGGCGTTGCAGGGCACCGGTGAAAGCGCCTTTTTCATGGCCGAAAAACTCACTTTCTATCAAGGTCTCCGACACCGCCGCACAGTTGACTTTGATGTAGGGTTGGCCAGACCGTTGGCTAAGGCGGTAGATCTCGTGTGAAATGAGTTCCTTACCAGTGCCGGTTTCGCCTTGAATCAGAACGGTGGCATCGGTTTTCGCCACCCGGCCAATCAGCTCATTGAGGCGCTGCATGGCTGCGGATTCGCCATGCAACTGGGTCGCCGAGTCTTCACTTGAAGCGTAGTATTGGTTGACCTCGACCAGTTGCTCATAGCGTTCCGCTTTATCCAGGATGACCTCTACCTGATTGATGGACAGAGGTTTGGTCACGTAGTCGAAAGCCCCGATACGCATGCATTCTACGGCATTTTCGACGCTTCCATGCCCTGTCATCATCACAATTATTGGAGCATCCTTCCCTTTCACATATTGTCTAAGAAAGTCCGTACCTTCTCCGTCTGGAAGCCGAAGGTCGCAAAATATCAGATCGTACTGACCCTTGCTCATGCGCTCGCCGGCTTCAGCGAGAGAGGCCGCTGACTGAACGCGGTAACGCCGTTTGCGCAGGATTTCTTCCAGGTGCTTGCGGACGATCATTTCGTCGTCCAAAATAAGGATACTGTCAAAACCCATGGCTGGTTGTTTGGAGGTTAAAGGGGGATAGTCCCTTATTAGGAGGAAAATTTTGCCGATATGCAACAGTGGAATGGGGGATGTTGAAATCAGCTGGCTTCGATTTGCCACTGCTCAGCCCAGATGGCCAGGTTGAGCCAGAGCCAGGTGGAGATACCTGCATCGGCGAGTTTTTCGGGTGAGTCTTTGAGGATGTCCCGAAGCAGTTGGCTTTGCTGCAGAGTTGTGCGGACTTCGTTACTCCATTCATTCCGCATGGATTGCTCAAAGGGAGTTGGAAAGCTGAATTTGCGGCGTTCGAGGATGGACTGGGGAACTCGTTGGGCGAAGGCTTCACGCAGAATGCGTTTACTTTCGATTTGATTGTTTGGATACCAGTCGAAGACCGTACTGAGTTTGGTTTCGGCCTTTGGGTTGAGGCGGATCTTCCAGTCGGAGGGGAGATGAAACGCCCATTCTACGAGCTGGTGGTCGGTGAATGGAACACGGGCCTCCACCGATGCCGCCATGGTCGACGCGTCCACGCGCTCTAGCAAACCCTCAAGATTGATTCGGGTGTGCAGGTGGAGATAGGCTTCTGTTGTGGAGCAGCTGGAGAATTCGGCTAGACTGTCGTCGTAGTAAGTTCGCACTGCGGTCTCACCTTGCCAGGTTGCCTGAAATTCCGGACTCAGCCATTGATCGCGTTGATGTTTCCGGGTCCAGCTGTTGAGCAAGAGGTAGTGATCTGCCCGGGAGCGGAAACGGGACTGGCCATAGGCCGATGCGAGCCGGGCGTGCAGGGGGGCTGAGGTGTCCAGATTGAGTGCGCGGTCGTAGTCCAGTGCGCCGGCCTGGGGCAGGGCATAGCCGCCGAATATTTCATCGGCCCCTTCACCGGTGAGGGCCACTTTACCTCGTTGTGCGAAGGCGTTGGCAAGCTTGCGAATGGCCATTTCGTTGGGTGTGGAAAGGGGCAGACCCTTCCATTCAATCTGAGCGGCCAGATCACTCCATGCGTCGCTCCCGCCGAGGGAAATGATGCTGGTGTCAATTCCGCTATTATCTGCCAAATCGCGTACCCAGGGCCACTCATTGAAACCTTCGTGCTCGTAGCCAACGTTGAAGCCAAACAAGCGGGAACGTTCTGCCTTAGGGATCGAGTTGGCTATTATTGCCGAATCGAGACCGCCGCTGATGAAAGCTCCGATAGGTACATCACTGACCATCTGTGCTTTAACCGATGTCAGAATTTTTTCATGACAAACCTGCGTGGCTGATTCCCAGGTTAATGTGCGCTTTTCGCCCTCTGTGACGATGGGCGTCTGCCAATAACGGTGGCTTCTGAGAACTTTGCCGGCTGCGTCCAGCTGCAGGACTTCTCCCGGTCGGAGGCAGTGAATGCCTTGAATCAGGGTACGGCCATCCAAATGATTTCGCCCCGTTGTCAGGTAATGCTGGAGAGCGACGCCATCCAGTTTTCGAGGCCAATGCGCCAGGTCGAGCAAGGCGGGAACAGTGGAAGCGAAGTTCAGTATACCTTCCCGAAAACAGTAGTAAAGGGGCTTAACTCCCAATGGGTCCCTGACCAGTGTGATCCGGTGTTGGCCAGGCTGGTACCATGCAAAGGCAAACATGCCGGAGAGTTTGGGTAAGGCACCCAGCCCCTGTTGCGCAAGCAATGCGCTCAACACCGCCGTATCACCGCTGGATGCGAGCTTGCAGCCATTGAGTTGATCCTTGTGAAGGCTGCGAAAATTGTAGATTTCACCGTTGTAACTGAGAACTTCGCCGCGGTCGGTTTCAAGCCATGGTTGTGGCGCATTATCCGGATCCAGTATTGCGAGGCGGCGGTGGCCGAGTTGGATTCCAGCTGCGCAATGGCGGCCCTGGCCATCCGGGCCGCGTGGCCGCAGGCGCGTCAGCGCCTGTTCGAGACGACTGCGGTCGAGATGCCGCTCGCGGTCAATGGAGAAACTGCCTGCAATGCCGCACATCGCCAGCTCCTCAATCGTAACAGCTGTGTTCGCTCGTGCCCTGCGGCGTCTTCAACTGCAGCAGTCCTGTGCTGAGGCTGAAATGCAAAGTGCGGTTGATCGTTCCACCTGTGAAGCGGTGGATCATGTTGAAGCTGTAGGTGTCGATGATCTTATCCAGCGTTTCAAGGTTGCGTGGACCGATTCGGAAAAAGTCCTGGTCACCAAAGTTGCTGGCTCCACCGGCAATGACAAAACGCAAGCGATGAACTCGTGCCCCGAGTCCGAGCATATTGCGCATCAGGAGTTTGAATCCGGTGTCCGTAAACATGGCTGGACGGTCGCGCGCTTTTTCCTCGTCCAATGTGGAGTCGGGAAGCATGCAATGGAGCAAGCCGGCTGCCTTGATGCCCGGATCGAGTGCGATCACGCCAAGGCATGAACCCAGTGCAAAGGTCGAGAGGACTGCATTGGGATTGTTTGCTGCAGCAAAGTCGCCAACACCAACGATTACGCGTTGGGATAGTGCTGGGCTATTGAGATAGGATACCGGCATGTTGAAAGAGGACGGTGGCTTGGTGCCAGCAAATTAACGGTAGACAAAAATGCGTTGGTGGAGGGGGTTGCGTTGGTTGTAATTGCGAATGTGGCGAATGGTATTTTCATCCAGTACCCGGTCCTTAGCCACCAGCATAAGGCCTGTCGGGCCATAGATCCCATTTGCCAGACGCATGCCGGGCTCCAATTCGTCAAAGACTACTTCGCGCATGCGGCTGGGTGGCTCTTCGAGGTTGGCGTAGCGGAAGAAGCTCCGAACTGCATCCGGATGAAAATCGCTTCCCGCTTTGGCTTCGATCTCCTTGAGGATTGTTTTGTTGTCTGCCTCTGATTCCGCGAAGTGGACAATGACCGCCAGCAGGCGGGCCATTACCGGGACACGGTCTCCGGCCAGTCCATCCGGGAAACCAGTGCCATCGTGGCGTTCATGGTGGGAGCGGATGGCGTTGCTTAAGGTGGAAGACTTGTCGATCAATGTAGCCAGCTGCTGGCTGACAATCGGATGGTTTTGAACCTGTGTGATTTCGTCGCTGGAGAGCTTTTCTGGCTTCCGGTTGTAGCGGTCAATCAATGCGCTTGGCAGACCGATCATCCCTAGGTCGCACAGCCAGGAGGCGTTGATCAGGCAGCGCTTTTCTTCATCATCGAAAGGTGCGTTTTTACATATACCCCGTGCCAGCTCAACCCGTGCTTTGGTGCGAATGGCGAGAATGGGGTTGTTCTTTTCCTGCAATTGATAGCAGAGCTCTAACGTGTGTTCGACCTGGTCATTGAGTCGGTTGCTGAGTGCGTTCAAATCGTTCTTTTGCTGCTCCAGTTCGTCGATTTTACTGTGCAGTTCGTGGTTGACCAGCCTGAGCTCTGCGTTGACGCTTGCGAGGCTTTCGTTGAGGGCTCTGGTTTCTTCTTGAAGGTAGCGGTGAGATTGCTCCAGATCATAGTGATCCTTTGCTGACTGAATAGTAGTCAGCAGTTCCTCACGGGTCCAAGGCTTTGAAATGAAACGGAAGAGCAAGCCGCGGTTGATGCCTTCGGCCAGAGTTGCCATATTGCTGTAGCCTGTGATCAGGATGCGAACGGCATTGGGTTGTGCCTTGCGTATTTCATCCAGCAAGTCCATGCCACTCATTTCGGGTAGCCGAAGATCGCTGAGAACCATGCAGTAGTTGTGTTCTTTGATGGCGGCGAGTGCCTGACTCGGCGTCTCGAAGGAACTGACTGCATAACCTTCGGCCTCCAACGTTTCGTGGAGGACCATGCGGACCATCATGTCGTCTTCGACAATCAGAAGTTTGGGTTTATCATGCATGGCTCTTTTTTTGTTCCTTCCAGAACCTTTCCAGTGTGTTGTATTTGTTGAGTGAGGATGGTTCTCCATTAATGACCATGTCGAAACGAGCGGTTACTTGATTGTCGACTTCATCCGGGTTGACCCCGAAAAGGTTGAGAACTTTCTGTGTCTCCGGGTAATGGCTATGGAGTGCATTTAGAAAATCCGATTCAAGCTTGGCCAGCGTCCAGTAGTCGATGACCAGAAGGTCTGGTTGCCGTGGTAAGCGGTCGTTGTTAAGGTCATCAATAACCCGGATCTGGTGGATTTTCCACTTGTGATCAAGCATTTGCTGAATGAGGCCCGAGTCCTGATGCTTGCCTTCGGTCACGTAGATCAGCCCTGGGACTTCAACCGTGGCCAAGTCGTGGCGGCGGTTAAGGATTTGCATCACTGCTTCCTCATCCAACAGAGGAAGGTGAATGACTATTTGAAAACCGTTTGATTTGCCTGATTCGATCTGGATAGTACCGCCGTGTTCCTCACAGTAAATCCTAGCATTGTAAAGTCCGAGACCGGAGCCCTTGGCTGGGTCTTTGGTGCTGTAAAACGGATCGAAAAGCTTTTCCGTCATCTCCGAGCTGACCCCCGGGCCGCTGTCGGCGAAAATGAGCTCCACCCACTCCTCGCTGGCTCCGTAGTCCATGCCTGGTGCCTTGAGCAGTTCATTCCGGTTCAGGGCTTGTAGGAAAATCTGGATCTCGGCTTCACCGGAAATTGCATCGCGGCTGTTGGAGGCGAAATTAAGTATCATTTGGCGAAAGCCAAAATCATCAATGTAGACTGGGAGTTCCCGGTTTGGCTTTTCCAGTTGAAGCGAGAAGCGGCGACCGAGGATAATTTTGATCAAATCTGCCTGCTCACCCAGGAGACTATCGAGATTGTGCAGCCCTTTATGGTGCCCCTGATTGCGGCTTATGTCGACCATGCGCCGGATCAATTGGTTGGCTTCTGAGGCGTATTGGGTGATGTTTTTCAACCCTTTGGCGATATCCGAATCCTCTTCAACCAAGTGTTGAATGGAATCTGAATACGAGTAGACCCCCGTCATGATGTTGCCGAAATCGTGGGCCATACCACTGATCAATGTCGACAGGTTCTGCTGCCATGAGGCGTTGCTCAGACGTTTTTCAGCAACGGCCTGACGGGTCACATCGACAAGGATGCCTTCGTAGCCCATAAAAGTGCCTTCCGCCGAAAAAAGTGGTTCACGGACGTCTGTAAGGTAGTGGAGCTTCTGAGTCCTCGGATTGCGGAAACGATACTGCCAGGTCACAATATCGTCGGTGTCGGGATTGATATTGCCCAGCCGGTTGAGCAGGCGGTTGAGGTCGACCGGATGAATGCAGTTGAGAAAGGAGGCACCGCTTTGCAACAGGTTGTTCATCGTTAGACCGAGCAGGCTTTCGGCATTCGGTGAGATCGAGCGAAAGGAAAGGTCCGCCCGTTGGCGGTAGCAGACGCCGGAGAAGTGTTTGAGGAAATTGCTCCAGCGTTTGTCGTCGTCGAGGACCAGTGAATGGACTGGGCTTAGGGTAACAAAACAGAGGTCTTCATGGCGCAGGAGTTGCCATTCCATGGCGGAAGCGCTGGCTGGATCAGGACTCCAGGGGAGCAGGAGTTTCTCCAGATGGACAAAGGGTCCGGCGAGGGGGTCTTGCCAATGAGGTTTGATCTCTGTGAGGCATTTGCGCAGGTTCTCTCCCGTCAGGTCCTTGCGGGGCATGCGCAGGCTGGCGGCCTCTGCGCGGTTGTAATTTTTGATGATGCCCTTGCAATCGGTGATGAAAGAGATCTCAGAAGGGGGCAGGCAGTATTTTGCGTTGCCGAAAGGTTCAGTTAAGCGACGTCCTTTTTCGGTTCCGGAGTTTGCTTCCGAAGTTTGACGGATCGATTTGGAGAGGGAGGCTGCTTCAACAGGGGGCATGTCGGGAGCGGGTTCTGGGTTGTTCTTGGAGGAGTTGTAGAAGGTGTTGGGCATAGCTGCCAAGGGATTTCATCTGTTCACAGGCACCGAGTTCAAAGGCGGCTTTTGGCATTCCGTAGACGACGCAGGAGGCTTCGTCCTGGCCAAGAGTCCGTGCCCCTGCTTCGCGGAGCCTGAGTAATCCCTCGGCGCCGTCCCGGCCCATGCCGGTTAGGATCCCCGAGACCACATGGGGAGCATATGGGAGTGCGCTGCGGAAGAGGACGTCGACTGCGGGCCTTTGATAACATACGGGAGAGGTTTGAGTGAGCCTAACCTTCCGGGATTTTCCCCGGATGTCGAGAATCATGTGGTAGTCACCGGGCGCAATCAGGACAGTTCCCGGTTCGATCTGGTCGCCCTGAACCGCCTCGCGCACTTCAAGGTCGCAGGTGCTGTTGAGGCGGTCGGCGAATGCTTTTGAAAAGTATGCAGGGATGTGCTGAACGACTAGGATCGGTGGACAGTCCGCGGGCAGCTGGCGGATAACGTGGTTGAGGGCTTCGGTGCCACCGGTGGAGGCGCCGAGTAGAATCAAGCGGTCAGGGTCCACCGCCTGCCAATCGACCTTATCCAGATGTGTGTTGCTCTCCACTGTTGCCCGTTCGCGGTTGCCGACCTTTGCAGAAGCAGCTTCGACGATTCTGTCTGCCAGCGAGCCCAGCAATTGACTCAATTGCTCAGAGCCGGATGGTTTCGCAAGAACATCCACGGCCCCCAGTTTCAGCGCTTCCATGGCCTGTGATGAACCCTTTTGAGAAATCGAGCTCATGACGATCGTGGGCAATGGATGCCGCTCCATCAGGATATTCAGAAAGGTCAGCCCATCCATTTTTGGCATTTCGATGTCGAGCGTCAGTACATCAGGATTCTTTGCCCTTATCTGATCGTGGGCGTCATAGGGATTGATCGCGGTTCCAACCACCTCAATGCGTGGGTCCTTGCTCAATGTACGCTTGAGAAGCGAGCGGATGACGGCGGAGTCGTCAACAATAAGGACACGCACAGGGTTGGATGCCGGATCGGAAATCATGGTGTTTTACGATAGATGGACGGTCGAATCAACCGCAAGCCATGATCGATGCCGCCAAGGCTTTCCGAATGTCCTACCATGAGGTAGGCCCCCGGCTTTAATGCGGCCTGAAGGCGTGCGATCAACTCGGTTTGGGTTTGGCGATCGAAGTAGATCATGACGTTGCGGCAGAAGATCAGGTCGAAAGTCGCTTCTTTTGGCACTTTTTTACCGAGCAGGTTGATCTGATGATAGCTGACTTTCCTGCGGATGTGGTCTTTCACGCGGTACTGCAGTTCGCCGTCGACCTTCTCCTTGTTAAAGCAACTGCGCCAGTCCCTGTCTATGGCTTCGACGGCACTTGCCTTGTAGCTGCCTTCCCGGGCTCGGTCGAGCATGCGCGACGAAATGTCCGTTGCGAGAATTCGCCAGTCGAGGTCCAGATTGAGGCGGGGCATCCAGCGATCCAACGCCATTGCAATGGAGTAGGGTTCTTCGCCGGAAGAAGAGGCAGCACTCCAGACGTTCATGCGCTGGCCGGTAGCCAGGTTTCGCCACTCTGGCAGAACGACTTGCTGGAGGAACTCAAAGTGGGCGTATTCGCGGAAAAAGTGAGTATGATTTGTCGATATGACGTCGATGAGGTGGCCGAGTTCTGTAAGACCTTGGGTGGATCGGAGTAACTCACAATAAGCTTCGGGAGAGCTGATTCCGTTCAGGCGCATGCGCTTGCCAATGCGCGCGAAGACCAGCTCGCGTTTACCGTCGCCGAGATTGATGCGGCTGTGCTCGTAGACGAGGTCGCGGATGAAGTGGTAATCGCTTTCGGTCAGAGAATTCAACATCGTTACCGGCTTTCCTCCCGACTGCTTTGGGGCGGGAACAGTCATGAGTCGATTCAGGAAACGCTGGAGCAGGAACGCTGATAGGCCTGGGAAAGGTTGCGTACAGGTGCTTTGACCGGCGGAGGTTTGGGCATTGTTGATTGCAGAAGCAGGCGCTCGTTTTCGCGGTCCAGCATAAGCAGCTTGAGGTATCTGGCTTGCAGGCGGTTTACGATTGAGGACTGTTCGCCACCGGCGGAGTATGCGGCTTCCCGGCAGCGTTGAACCAGTTCGTCGAGCTGCTCGATGAGGTCACGCTTTTGGTCGAGCAGGCTGGGATCGGCCTCTTGTGAGCGGTCCTGCAATTGTTCGTTTTCTTTGACCAGCAGAGCATGAGTGCGGTTGCCAATGGTTTCGAATTGTTCAAGGATCTCGCTGAGTTGATCGGTTGCGTTCATAGATTACTTTTCAGGGTTATTGGGTGATGCTGCTGCTGAGTTGCTGTATGCGTTGATCGAGTTCTTCGAGTCGATCGAGGCGTTCCAGACGCCAGGTCGCGCCTTCCACAATCATGTCGGTTTGCATGCGGATACTGGCGCTTTCGATTTCCGTGGAGTCTGCTTCAGCAAGAATCCACTCGTAGGCTTCGCGCGCTCTTGGCATGAGACCAAGGCGTTCTGTACAGATGCCGATCTGATAGACGATGGGCCAGAGCCACTCGGGTGAGTCGCTAAGGCGTGCCATTGCCTGATAGATCTGCAGTGCTGCGTTCAGGTCGCCGCGTTCAAAGTAGTGGTTGGCGAAAAAATTGCCGGTGGTACGTTGCCAATGCTGCCATTGTTCCGCTCCGTTTGCTGATCCGGGTTGGCTGCTCCGAAGCAGCTCCAGTGTGACGACCAAGGCTTGGTCTCTGGCTCCGGTGGCCTCAAGTGCCCGTGTCTGCATGTAGAGAATCTCGGCCTCGCGGCGGCTAGCAGTATACTGTTCGCGGAAATTTTCGGCCAAGGCGATAACCCGGTTGTATTGCCTGCGTTGATAGTGACTGCGGACATTGTAGTAGGCGACGGTTTCGCGGTCGGCATCGCTGAGTTCAATGAGCTCCAGGCGTGAAAACAGCTGGGTTGAGCGCTCGTGGTCGCCCATTTCAAAATAGCTCCGTGCAATTTCAAACTGGGCGCGTTGGGACAGTCGCCGATACTCTTCCGTCGGCGCACCGGAGCGCACTACCGAGGGATTCAGTACCTGATAGAAACGGGCGATGGCTGTCTCGAAAGCCCCCGCTTCGCGGTAGAGCTGGCCGAGTTGGAAATACCATTGCTGTCGTTCGGGGTCATCCACGTGCCGGCGCGCAAGTTCCTGTAGAACCGCGATGGCAGCCATGCGCTGATTGCGGTCCAAATAGTGTTGGAAGAGGGATTTCAGGAGAGCCCTTTCCATAGGGATCTCGGTTTGAAACTCCCGCCAGAGGGCTTGGATGCGCTCGGAAAAAATGCGTGAGTTGACCATGCTTTCCATCTGCAGGATTTCATCGAACTGATCAATGAAGCGGCTGCGGAGCAGATCGATCTCGGGATCCTTTTCCGCATACAGGGGCAGGATTCCGGAGAGCATTGCGCCGCCAAACAGAAAGATACGCGGGCGGCACATTGGAACAATGGTCTGGAAAAGATGCTTAACGAGTCTGCACATCGGAACGGAAAACCTGTTCGTAAACGGCCCGGCTGCGCTGGAATTCGCTGCTGACGGGTGGATTAAAGTAAGGGTTGTTCTGGGCGCCGGGCGCCAGCCGAATAACTTGGGCGCTGTCACCGGATTCGAGGTAATAGAGAATCTCATTCAGGCGCACAGTCGATAGGGGTTCATTCATGAACAGCTGGTCGTTACGAGTGTTGGGCCGTCGCGACGCAACTTGGTTGGCCTCATCCAGAATGTTGTCATAGAGGAGCCGGTCCCGAAAGGATTGGATGCCTTCCAGTGGTCGCAAGGTGTCGTTTGAAGCGGTGCGCTGGCTTTGGCTGCGGGGCCGGGTGTCGCTGCTGTCTTCGTAATCCTCACTCAGGCGTTCCTTTTCCGCTGCCTCCTCGGCTTCCTTCTGCTGCTTTAACTCAGCAAGAACCTGCTGGAACTCGTGAATGCTTGGTGCGCTGCGTGGGAGGTCCGCAGTGTGCATGCGGTTGCGCGGATCCTGACTGGCAGGGGGAGTAACCTTGCGTGGAGAAGGGACGGGAGCGGGCGGTTTTAGCGTGTTGTAGCTGCGGCTCCGGCGTTCGCGCGGAGGCAGTTGGAACAAGGCTGGCTGGGTGCCGGCTTCTTCAACCGCCACATTGACTGCCAGTTCCGGAGCTACCGGTTTCAATCCCGCAGGTTCGGCGGCCGCTGTTTCTTGTTCAGGTGAGTGTGTCGCATCTTCGGTCTCGGAACTTTTATCCTCGGACCGGGTTTCCTGCGGGCGGAGGTCGATACCTGTCCATCCCGAGGGTGTTCGACTCTGGACCGAACGGGCGCGCGGACCCGAAGCGAAGATGGTGCCGTCGGCAAAGAGGATGGCAGCCAAGACTATCAGACCGATCCGCAGGGGACTGCGAATGAAGGAGATCAGTTTAAGCCAGGTGTTGGTGCTGAGCATATTGAAGTTGTCGGGTGCGCGTGCGTTGCAAAGCAGTAACACTGCCAGGTTAAGGAAAGGAGTTTTTGGGTTATAATTAAGATGTTGATAAACAGCTGTTTGAGGAATTCTTTAGTTTTAAAGATTGTTTCGAATAGTTTTGGGATGGGAAATCCCCTCAGGGTTATACGGAACTTTATGCCTGCGACTTTAGGAAGATTTTTCAGGAAGTAAATTTGGCGCTTCAGCAAGGAAATTTACTAAAGTCAGGGGGCGGCCCGTCCGTTTGGAGGATGCAGCGTTAAACCTTATGCAGAGACTGACGACCAGACAGATTGCCGAATACACTAGCCCGCTTGCTTTCAGCACCTTGCGGAGCCAACCGTTCGGCCAGGCTCAGGCAGCGGACCGGAAGCGCCCTATCACGACCAACAATCTCGAGGACTCCTATCGCCTGGTGCAGGGTGCGAAAGAGCGGATGGGGAGAATTCGCAGTAACCTTACGACCCTGCTGGAATTGTCTCAGCAGGGTCAGCGGAGTGGTTTGACGGATCGCCGCAAATCGGAAGTGGTTGGGCTTATGCGCAGTTTGGCGGCTGGTGTGGACGACATTATCAGTCAGTCCAAATTCAAGGAGAAGCCTCTGTTCGAGGGAAAGACTTTTCAGCTGGGCCTGGAGCGTGGTCAGCCGCTGAAGTTCGAACTGGCCGACTTGAGGACGAGCAAGATTGGCGACCAGCCGCTGACACGGCAGGTGGAGCGGGCTGAGGTTGCTGTGATATACGACGGTGGAACCAATGCACGCAATGCGGCCAGTGGGCTGTTTGGTCTTGAAGTCAGTGGCGGGGAGCTGGTGCCGCCGAAGGA
>JAFIGG010000120.1 GCA_020831485.1 Opitutales bacterium | reverse complement strand
CCGGTCGTCGTCCAGTTGAACAGTCCTGCGTTCATAGCGCACGCCCAAACGCTCATAGCGATCGAGGCGCCGCAGTTCCTCATCGGACACCCTGAGCAGATAGCCTTCGACCTCGCTGTCCGGATTCACCTGCAGGTCCAGGCCGGTCTTGCGGTAGCCGGACAGGGTATGGCTTTCCGTCTCCCCTGCCCGCCCTTTGACCACCCATCGCACAGGCGCAAAGCGTAATGTGCCGTAGACAAAGACCTTGTGGTATCCACTCTCTGTGGCCTCTGGTGCCATGTCTTCCGGATACTCAAAGCCAAACGGGCTCAGTAACTGAACCCACAGATACAGCGCCACCACTCCAGCACTGCCCAAGAGCAAAATCGGTAGCATTAGCCAGGATCTTAGTTTCATGAAGCATGACATTACAGGCCTGGATCAATCGCAGCAAGGCGCAGGGGTGTTTTCAACGAAGAGGACCGGTCCAATGGGCGCTGCGCGCAAACTGAAAAACCGCAAAAGGCTAATTTCTAAAGGCTAAACGGCTGATGCCTGATTCAGGAACGCCTCGTGGTATATTCTTCGTTTCGGATTCTCTCGGCAGCATCGAGGGGAGAGGTTCGGCGGACGAGCGGAAGTCGGCCCTCCAGTTTTAATCATGTTTAACTTGAAATCTTCCAAATAGATTTGCATATTTCAACCATGATTATCCGATATGCGCTACAAGATCGAGTGCAGATGGGCTTGCGCCGCAATCCCATCGTGGCCATTCTTGGGCCACGCCAGTGTGGCAAAACCACACTGGCCAGACAATTTCTACCTGCCGAATCCGGTAACTATTTTGATTTGGAAGATCCATTTGTTGCCCAGGCTTTTGCAGATCCTATGTCCACGCTGGCCAGCTTACACGGACTGGTCGTCATTGATGAGGCCCAGCGACGCCCTGAAATCTTCCCTACCCTGCGTGTACTGGCCGATAGAGATAACCAACCCGCGCAGTTTTTGATTTTGGGAAGTGCCTCCCCGGATCTTTCCCGCCAAGCCTCTGAGTCCCTCGCAGGCCGGGTGGAAATCATCGAAATGAGCGGTTTCCAATTGGATGAAGTCGGAACTGGAAACGTTGACACATTGTGGTTGCGCGGTGGCTTTCCCCGCTCCTTTCTGGCAGAAGAACAGGAAGACAGCTACGAATGGCGCCGGCAATTCATCCGGATGTTTTTGGAGCGCGACCTTGCACAACTTGGATTTGGAATAGCACCGGCCACGATGGGAAGGTTTTGGACCATGCTGGCTCATTATCATGGACAGTTGTGGAACGGCAGTGAGATTGCCGCATCCATGGGCATCTCACCCCAAAGTTCGCGTAATTACCTGGATGCACTCGAACAAACATTTATGGTTCGACGATTACTTCCATGGCACGTGAACGTCGGAAAGCGCCTGGTCAAAAGTCCGAAAATCTATTTTCGGGACAGCGGCGTTTTTCACGCCCTACAGGGTATTACAGACCATCCACAGCTGATTGCTCATCCCAAACTGGGTGCGTCCTGGGAAGGATTTGCGCTGGAGCAGCTCATGCAGCGACTGGGAGGCGAAGACGCTTATTTTTATGCGATACACAGTGGCTCGGAGCTCGATCTGTATCTGCCACAACGCAACCTTGGCATTGAAATCAAGCGAATGGATGCGCCCAAGCGAACCCGGTCGATGGACATTGCCATAGAAGACCTCAAACTGGACAGGTTATTGGTGGTCTATCCCGGCTCCCGCAGCTATGAACTGAGTGACCGCATCAGTGTTGTGCCGCTCAGCAAAGCGCTAGCAGTCGCGCCAAGGCGGCCGCTGGACGAAGTCGGTAACCACTGACTAATAGCGGCCGTTTCGGCGAAACCGCCCCACCCCCCAGAACCTCACAGCTTCACAATCCACAGAACCCACGATCCTTTCCACATTAACCCGCGACCAGGGGAAATCACAGTGACTTGAGGTAGGCGACGATGGCATCGCGTTCTTCGGCGGACATGGTGCGGAAGTTTTCTTTGGCCTGTTCAGCTTCGCCGCCGTGCCAGAGGATGGCTTCCTCAAGCGTTCTTGCCCTGCCGTCATGAAGGTAGGATTCGTTGCCTGCGTTGACAGCGGCGGTGAGACCGATGCTCCAGAGGGGTGCGGTGCGCCATTCCGAACCACTGGCCAGTCCCTCGCCCAGGTTATCGGCGAGGTCTGAACCCATGTCGTGCAACAATAGGTCTGAATATGGGTGAATAGTCTGATTGCGCAATTCTGCACTGGGATGATTGGAACCAGTTTTCAAATTGCGGGCATGGCAATTGGTGCAACCGGCGGTCTCCATCAATTGATGTCCGAGAATGGTTTGCGGATTGTTTAGATCGCGTCGCGCATTGACTCCCAGTACGGCCACATAAAGCACTAACTGATCAATATCCTCGTCGCTCAGATTGGGCTCAGAACCATCCATCGACGGAAAAATCGTAGAGCTGACACCCATGTCGTTTTTGAAAGCAGAGGCGATTTGATGGCGCAGGCTGACGGTTGCGGCCTTATGACCGAAGCGGCCAAGTCGAGTATCCCCGGTTTCGGGATCCGTTACAATCTGCGGGCGCCCGGAGATGCCGTTGCCAGTTTCATCGTTGGGATCGGCAAGCTTGAGGATTTCCGCTTCGTCTATTGCTTCCAGCAAGCCCAGACCCACCAGCGGGCGGGCCATGCGCACGGAATGAAATTCGGGATCAGCGCCATCGAACCTATAGATCGGCCTGCGCAGCTCATATGGGGTGCCGTCGCCGTAAGTTCCGTCAATATAAGTGTATTCCGAGATCGTTACAGTCGCTTCCGGTTCATGTCCACTGATTGCTCTGGTCTGAATCGCTTTACCAAATTGCGGATGAGGAGCGCCTGTGGCATCCGCTCCCACATTGATAACCGCCAGGCTGATAGGCATCTCAACGGCCGGCGGCATGGAACGCCCGTTGTTGGTGTGGCAGTCCACGCAACTACGCCCGTTGTAGAGGGGGCCGAGTTTGTTGGCATGGGTTAGAAAAACCGGATTGCCCGGCTCTGAGTGCTGGCCGCTGCCGAAATCAGTATGATGGATTCTGCGCCCGAGCAAAAAGTCTTTGGCACTTTGCGGCGCGGCGTTGCCGGCAAATTGTTTGAACAGGTGTTCCGGTTCCAGTGTATATCGATAAGGGAGAGTTGTTTCGCCACCAATCCAGCCCTCTTCCGGGATGGGGAAGGAATCGAGACGCTCTCCCTGATGGTTGGGGTTGTGCGGAAGGCCAGCGGTTTCGGCCGTTTGCCAGGGCACAATACCCCTTCCGACAATATAGAGGAGGGTTGTTCCGTAGTAATTGGTGCGGCCGTTTGAAGGTCCAGAGAGAAATAAGCTTATTTCCATTTCAATCCGATCTCCGATTTGCAGCGACCGGTTAAACTGGTGATTGCGGTCAATGGTCACCGAGTAAGTGTTGGTTGCTGGGTCAACCAAGGGCGCCAAAGCGTTGTAATGGTATTCAGCGACGGTTCCCAAGCCACGGAAAAACACTCTGAATTCCGGAGCACTGAGTGGAATATCCGTGCTATAGTTATAAGTGATGGTTGTCCCACCTTTCGCTACCCGGTCAATTATTTCTACTCCCAAGGTGCGCTCTTCCCAATAAAACGGCAGGAAATGATCATAGGCATCAAAGTTGTTCACCGCAACAGTGCCGGTTCCCTCGCGAGCGTGACGATCACGGGCGCGGTCCCCGATGAAGGTTATCAGTGCTTCATCCGTTTCAATGCGATAGTCGGGTTGTCGCAATGTTTCCGCAGTGTAGAGGGGGACTATTTGATAGTTCTCATCAAATTCCTCTACCTTGTAAATCAAGCGCAAGAAAAGCGGGTCGGAACTGAGCGGAAGAATAAGTGATTCCATAGCACCGCTACCCGTAATAACCGGACCCGTTTCGGTCCATGAACCAGGGTGGGAAAGCGTATCAGAAGTCTCAGCCTGATAGTCTACTCCTGCCCGGGCCAACCAGCGAATTTCGACGATGGGCTCGTTGACGCTGAGACTCCATCCATACTGCACACTGAATTCATCGAAAAATCCTGCAAAGGCTATATTAGCAAAGCCAGTTAATGTAAAAGAATTAAGAAATGAGCGAATAAGAAAACATCGAGACATGCAGTTCCTGAGCCAGGGGTTGAAAAGAGTATTTTATGCATATTCATGCATTAAACAGTCAGATCAAGACAATTCAATCGTCAAGATTGCTTTTCGTGCTAACCGATACCTTGCGATTCGGATTCCAGCGATCCAAACGGCTCACAGCCCACAAACAAGCAAAGGGGTTAATGCTCGTATAGTGTAAAAACCGTAAATAAAAACACTTTAAGCATCTTTCCTGCAACGAGTTGGGAATTATTTATCGCCCTTCACTATTTCAAAACTTAACGCGAAACGAACAGGGAGGTCTTTAATCCCCT
>JAFIGG010000119.1 GCA_020831485.1 Opitutales bacterium | reverse complement strand
CTGAAACCGTATTAGCTAACCTGATTCGTATGCCTCAAGGAGCAGATATAGATCCAGGAAAGACAGTGGAGGAGTTGGAACCGATGACCTTCAAGCGTGCGGTTTGCTGTCTGTTGAAGTGTGAGGAAGAGGATTATGAGCGCCTGGTTTTTCAGAAAGTGATGTTTCGCCGCGCACGCTTAATTGGCTTTTTCGTTTCCTGGTTTTATCCGGATTTTCACTTTCAGGAGAAGTTGCTCATCCGCCAGGTGGCCGAAACCCATTCGCTAAGTGAAGTCCAGTCGGATATCGATTTTTATCAGCATAAATACGTGCTGAATTCGATGCTCAGAGACGGATTCAGTTGTCGCCTGTCGGGCAAGCGTTTGATTCGTCTGGCGCGCCGGGCATTCGCAGCCGGTGAGCAGCGCTGACTTTGCTTGGAGTCAGGCTTTCATTGTAAAATTCCCTCGCTCTTACCAGGAAAAAGGTTTTCCTACTTCCTCTTATGAAGATCTGTTGTATTGGGGCTGGATACGTGGGTGGGCCGACAATGGCCAAGATCGCGCAGAAGTGCCCGGACATTGACGTTACGGTGGTCGATATCAACGCGGAGCGCATCGCTGCCTGGCAGTCCGACAAGTTACCGGTGTTCGAGCCGGGCTTGCTGGATACGGTTAAGGAAGCCCGTGGGCGTAACCTGTTCTTTTCTACCGATGTGGATAGTGCGATCGATGCCGCCGACATGATTTTTATCTCCGTCAACACCCCGACCAAAACCTACGGGATTGGTGCCGGGCGAGCGGCAGATCTCAAATTCGTGGAGAAATGCGCACGCCAGATCGCGAGGGTTGCGAAGGGCAATAAGGTGATCGTCGAAAAATCAACCCTGCCGGTCCGCACCGCCGAATCGATCAAACGCATTCTCCAGGCCGCTGAAACAACCGCCCGCTTCGAAGTGCTCTCCAATCCGGAGTTTCTCGCCGAAGGCACGGCGATGAGTGATTTGGAGAGCCCCGACCGCGTGTTGATCGGTGGCGATCCTACAGCCGAAGGGCAGGCCGCAGTTCAGGCGCTGGTCGATGTCTATGCGCGCTGGGTCCCGCGGGACCGTATTTTGACATCCAACCTCTGGAGCTCGGAGCTGTCCAAATTGACCGCCAACGCCTTTCTCGCCCAACGCATCAGCTCGATCAATGCCATCTCCGCCCTTTGTGAGGCGACCGAGGCGGATGTCGACGAGGTGGCCTACGCGATTGGCAAAGACTCGCGGATCGGGCCCAAATTCCTTAAATCCAGTGTCGGCTTTGGCGGATCCTGCTTCCAGAAAGACATCCTCAACCTGGTTTACCTGTGCCAGCATTTTGGCCTGCCGGAGGCTGGCGCCTATTGGGAGCAAGTGGTGGTCATGAACGATTATCAGAAGCGGCGCTTCAGCCGCAAAATCGTCAAATCGCTGTTCAACACCGTTTCCGACAAAAAAATCGCGATCCTTGGCTTCGCCTTTAAGAAGGACACCAACGACACGCGCGAATCGGCCTCCATCTACGTCTGCCGCGACTTACTGGAAGAGGGTGCAAACCTCAGTATCTTTGACCCACAGGTCGAGGCGCGCCAAGTCTTTCGCGATTTGAACCACCACCGGATCCTGCCCGATGGCCGAGTCAGTGACCGTGTTCACATTGCCGACTCTGCCTACGAAGCCTGCGATGGGGCACACGCCTTGGTGATCCTGACTGAGTGGGATGTCTTCACTGCCGAGGAACTGGATTACTTGCAAATCTACCGCAGCATGGAAAAGCCCGCCTTCATTTTCGACGGACGTAATATTCTGGACCTTGCTCAGATGCGCCGAATTGGCTTTGAGGCGCACGGCATCGGTAAGCCGGACTGACCCTAACTTAGCTTTCGTTGTCGGTTTCTCGAAAACTGAAAATCTGCTGAACGCGTACTGGCATCGGTGTACCTCCCTTACGGGGAACCTCGTAACGCATGCCTGCAATTGATCGGATAGCAGCCTCAATCAGGGCTGGGTGAGCGCTTTCCAATGGCAGAGCCAGCCGCGTTTGACCGTTGCGGTCAATGTAGTATTCCATGCGCACCGAGCCGCTGAGAAGGCGGTTTTCCTCGTCTACCGGGAAAACCTTTTCAGGCTCCGTAATCAGCTGAGGGATTTCGTCCAACTCATTTAACTGGCACAGTTTGAATACAGGCTTTATGAGCCGTGGCATATGGGGCATAGGGTGCTTTATCCAGTCATAGCCGCTGTAGGAGCGAACACCAGTTTCGCGAAAATGCAGGCGCATCAGTGAACGCACAGCCTGTGGGCTGCCGTTGACTTCCGCTGGCGCGAAACGGCTGCGCTGCAAGCCAGTCAGGGCTGCTCGTACAAATGCTTCGTTGGTGGCCTCGACTACAATGAATTCCGAAGCTTGTCCTTTCTCATCGACAATGAAGTGCAGTTCCGCAAAGCCTTCATCTATTCCCTGAGTTGAGATGGACAGGGGGAACTGGAAGAGGTTTTGCACCAATCTGGGGGGCTTGGTCTCCTGTGGTGCCCGCACAACTGCGTGGCTGATAGAAAGCGTGAAGGCCCCCAATAATAGCACTGCGAGGATTGTTTTCATCGCTTAGCCCTCCTGATCGTCTGCTCTATGGTGACTGAATGTCTGCACAACCCGTACAGGAACCGCCTGATTATTGCGCTTGGGCGCATGGTATTCCATCGATTCGATCGACCGCAGGGCAAACTCGATCAGCGTCGGGTGCGCATCTTCCAGAGGGTTTGCCAGACGGGTTTTTCCATTGCGGTCGATGTAATACTCCATGCGAACCTCGCCCTCGATTACCTTACCGTCTTCGTCGAGCGGGATGTAGCGCGGCACTTCTGAGCGCAATTCCGGGGGCGCGTCCAGACGGTTCAGTTCCGTCAGTTCAAATCCGCCATATCGGCGCATAATGACAAAGCGCGTTCGGTCTTCCACCGTGTTCATGACGCTTACATTGCGAACACCGTGCTGGTGGAATGCCAGCTGAACTTCTGCTCGCACTGGAATCGGCTCACCGTTCCGGGTTGCAGGGTGGAAGGGGGTCTTGAGGATGCCCTCGACTGCTGCATCGGCAAACACGTGGTGTGTGGCCCTAGTAACCAGATAGTCGGTAACCTTGCCTTCTTCGTTCACCTCTACGCGCAGGGTCACGTGGCCCGTATAGTGCTCGCGGGTGAATCCGGTTTCGTCGGGATAGCTAAAGTGATTGCTGTGGACCATGCGCGGTGGTGTGTCTGCCCCTTCGGCATTGATGGTAGCCATGGTCCCGGTCGACAGGACTGCCATGGCCATGATGGAGAGGATGGCTGCTTTCATAATGATTTTGGTTTGAATGCTGGGGCTTAACATAACGGAGCCGTGGTTGTTTGACAAATGAATTCGGGTGCTTTCCGGCCTAGGCCTTTGTGGAGAATAGAGTGGACTTCCACTCCTGCTGCGTATGCTCAAGGGCATGGAAACGGATAAATGGCTGCAAATGCTGCAGGAAACTCTAGTCGGCTGGGGTAGCGACGAAACCGTCGCGGTGCTCGCAAGCCATGCGATTGGGGTGGTTTCAGTGGTGGCTCTGGCAATCTTTGCAAATTGGGCGGTCAAGGCAGCACTTTTGAGGATTATCGGGCCGATTGTTCACCGCACTCCCTGGAAATGGGACGACGTATTACTCGATCACGGCGTTTTTACCCGACTTTCTCACCTGGCTCCGGCGTTCGTCATAAAGATTTTTGGATCCGCGGTGTTTGGTGCGTATGGTGGTCTCGTTGCTGGCGCGGTTCAGGTCTATGTGCTGGTCATACTTTGGATGATTTTTAGCGCCTTTTTGAATGCGCTCCAGGCTATTTTTGAGAAGACGGACGAGGGTGCCAATGTTCCGGTCAAGGGCTTCGTTCAGGCAGTTAAGCTGGTTATGTTTCTGATCATTGGCATCCTTGTGATGTCCGTGATTTTCGGCCGCTCACCGGTTTACTTCCTCAGCGGTTTGGGCGCGGCTACCGCAGTGATGATGTTGATTTTCCGCGATGCCCTGCTGGGCCTGGTCGCAGGGGTCATGATCTCGGTCAACCGCATGGTGCGGGTAGGGGACTGGATCGACATGCCGAGCAATGGCGCCGATGGGGATGTTCTCGATGTCTCGCTGACCACCGTTAAAGTCCGCAACTGGGACCGGACGATCACCACCATCCCGTCCTATGACCTGATTTCCAAGTCGTTCAAGAACTACCACGGGATGTACGAGAGCAAGGGCCGCCGAATCAAGCGCGCGCTCAACATAGACATGCAGACCATCCGTTTCGTCGACGAGGAACTGCTCGAACATTTTAAGAAGGTTCGCCGCCTGCGGCCCTATTTGGAAAGCAAGGTTAAGGAGATCGAAGAAGCCAATGCAGAAACGGGGCTCGACCTCGACTCGCTTTGCAATGGCCGTCGCCTGACCAACATCGGCACCTTCCG
>JAFIGG010000032.1 GCA_020831485.1 Opitutales bacterium | reverse complement strand
ATCGGGATTGAAAGGATTCAGAGATTTGGGTGGACGAGGCGTCCACCCTCCCGGGGTGGGCGCGCCCTCGCGCCCATAAAATCGGGTTTACAACTCCGGCTCCTCCCCTTCCAGGTCCAGATCAATGATCTCGTCATCGCTGAGGACGTGCAGATAGCGGCGGTCTTCCCCACCCCGGGCATATACGGCGAAACCGACTTTCTCCGAGTAGACGAAAGGATGGATTTCCTCGTCAGTGAAGAAAATCAGATCCGCAAGCGGATCCCAGAACCACATGCTGCCAGACGCCTGACCAGGCCAAACGTAGACCCAGCCGATGCGTTCGCTGTAGATCCAGCCCGCACTTCCTTCAATGGCATAGAATACTCCGAGCCAATCCGAATTGTAACGGGTCCTGCCGGTCTCCTCATCCACTTCTTCGACTTCGGCATCGCTGACGCCTTCCGGCAATTCGGGTGGAATCTCTACCTGGACCGAAACCGTATCACTTTGCACACTGCCGTATTCGGTTTCGACGACCACATAATAGGAGCCTGCGTGCGAACTCGAGGATGAGCTGATGCTGTAGCTGGTTATAGAACGCCACTCCGTTACGGGTTGATCGCTGCGGTACCAGCGGTATTGCAGATCGCCGTCTCCGCTGGCAGTCACATCCAGGCTGAAACCTTCACCGTGTGACACAGTCACGTCCTGCGGTTGCTCGACGATCTCTGGCGGCGGCAGGGTTTCGACTTCAACGGTATCGACCGAAAATGCAATCAATTGTTCTCCAAGTTCGCCGCTCTCCAGCACATTGAAGACTTCAAAGCCAATGGTGTATTCGCCAGTCTCGCTGAAGTGCAGGATCCATTCATAGCTTTCATCGTGATCGGCTGCGAGCGGGAAACCGTCCTCGGGTCCCCATTCGCCATCGTCATGCACGGTTTCTGTATTTCCTTCGGGATCCGTCGCCACAAAGGTGACTTCCCCGGGGCCATCGGCCGACACTTGGAAACGCACGGCTTCATAGCCGACCGTTCCTTCGCCTGCAGCATACAGGTCAACGAAAACATCTATATCTTCGTTGGAAAGCACCTGTTCGGAATAATTCACGTCCATCGAATACGGCGCGCGAAGGTCAAGCTGAGCGCTGTCGGACAGAACTTCGCCAAAGGCATTGCTGACTTCGACCGTATAGGATCCGGTGAACTCTATGGAGGCAGCCGGAATGTTCAAGGTGGAATCAGTCGCCCCATCCAGCGCTTCCTCATCATGGAACCACTGGTAACTCAGGGGGGAATCACCCCCGGCTTCAACCGTGAATTCAACACCCTGTTCAAGCTGGGCTATGACCGATTCCGGTTGCTCTACGATGAACGGCAAAGAAGGCTCTTCGACAGTCAGGGTATCAGAGGAGCTTGCCAGCGACACTTCGACGGTCTCTGTATCATCGCCGTTGTCCGAGACGGGTATCACCTCTCCATTTCCTGGTTCTGGGCGGGGATCGGGTTCACCCATCATTTCAAACTCAGTGAACAGCTCCAGCGTAACGGTGTATTCACCCGGCTCGCTGAAAACGATTTCCCAATCCAAAACCTCATCCACCTGGGCCGGAAGCGGAAGGCCGGATGGAGGCCCGACGACCTCTCCAGCTGGGATAGCCTCCGGGGCCTCATCCCCGGGAACGATAATGGCCGCTTCGCCTGGTCCATCGATCTCGAAACGAATCCAGGTGGCGTCAAAGCCAGTGGTGCCCTCATCATCGGTTTCTAGCGTGAACTGGAAGTCGGTTTCCTGCTCTGCAACGAGGCTTTCAGGAAAGTCCGTATCCATGAGATAAGTGGAATAAACATCCAGCGTGGCCGGATCAGAAGTGACTTCACCATGCTCGTTACTGATCGTCACCCGATAGGATCCGGTATCGTCAAGGCTTACATCATCCAGCTGGATGAAGGCCTCGTCCTCACCTTCGAGGACAACTTCGCCAAACTCCCAAACAAATTCAAATGGGGGCTCGCCACCAAATTCGACAAAGAATCCTGCAGGATCACCAGCGAAAACGCTGATCGATTGCGGCTGACTTACGATGGACGGTGCCTCCGGATCTCCGGGTTCCTGATCCTCAATTGTATGGAACGCATACAGATTGCCATCGCCGGCACCCACATATACCTGCCCCTGAAACACTACAGGTGATGCCTTCAACGGAGCGCCAATATCCCAGTCCCAAACCGTAGCTGCCGGGGCTTCATCCGGACTCCCGGGGAGCACCATGATCTGCCCCTCAAGGGTGCCGAGGTAGATCCAGCTGTTGGCATATACAGGGTTCAGTGAAACAGCAGACCCAACAGAAGCAGGCGTGTCCCAGATGGCATCGCCAGACACCGCGTCGATCTTATGAACCTCTCCGGAAGTGGTCACCGCAAATACATTCGGCCCCGCAACCATCGGTGATCCTGACACGGATCCACCCAGCGCGTAAGACCCATCCCAAATCATCTCACCGGATTCCGCATTCAGCGCCAGCAGTTCTTCTGCAGAGTTTCCAACATAGAGGGTCCAACCCTCCAGTCCAAACACCTGTTCCATGGCAGGCGATGAATCTATGCTATCGGTTTCATAGGGCGATTCCCAGGCACTGGTACCTGTCCATGCATCCACCGCGTGAATGGCACCGCTACCATCGTCGTTGTAGGTTCCAAAGTACAGGATACCCTCTACGTAAGCGGGAGTCGCCACAATGGCATCGCCGGCTTCGTACTCAGGCCAGGCCTCAGAGCCGGTTTCTACATCATAGGCATGCAGACTGCCCTCATCGCTGCCGACGAAGACGTGGTCCTCGGCAACAATTGGGTCGGTCAAGGCGGCATCGGCAATACCGTCAACAGTCCACAGTTCACTGCCTTCAGAGGCATCGATTGCATGCAGGGAGGCCTGCCCTTCGCCGGAAGTCGTCACAAAGACCCTTCCGTCCGCAATCGCAGGTGAGGTCGTTACGGGGCCGTCTGCTTCAAATTCGTCGGCCCAAACCGGGTCGCCGGTTTCCACATCCACTGCGTGCACAAGGGCCAGTGAACTGCCAAAATAGACCACTCCATCCGCGACAACCGGCGAAGAGTCCACGGCATCTTCAGACGTTCCTTCAATGTCATACTCCCACAGTATATCCACAGGGACCGAGGGGCCCGAGACCGGGTTACCGATCCCTCTGTTTCCGTGGCCGTAGCCAAACTGCGACCAGGCTGGAGCGATCTCGACCGTCAATGGATCGAGACGGTCAACGCTCACCTGGGCCTCATAATCCAGACCGCCGTCGGCATAAAAGTAGAAGCTCAGGGTCTTCGACTCCTCCGCTTCAAGCCAGCCAACATAAGTATCTTCATGGACTTCCGAAGGCTCGCCGTCAAAGGTGCCTTCCGGGTCCACCACCGAAAACTCCGCCTCGAACTCGCCGGCAAGCGAATCCAGATTCTCGACCTCAGCGGTCACCCGGATGAAGTTGCCCGAGTAGACATTCGTTGAGCCAACCTGAAGATTGCTGAATTCCAGTTCCAAGTCCGGCAACAATGCATCGATAGAGAAGCTCTCTCCATTGACATCGCCGGTGTAGGTGCCGTCAGTGCTAAAGGTGTGTGTCAGCTCTGCAACAGCAGTGTCACCGGCATCGACCACTACCGTTTCGGTGTCGACGATGTCACCGTTGAAACTCAGCTCGAGTTCGATGCTTGTATCGTGTTCACCCTCGGTCTCCTCAAGGTCAACCCTGACCGTAAAGGTTTCACCTACGTTAACTTCGGAAGGCGCTGTTACTGAGGTGATTTCAACCTCACCTTGAACCTCTGCCGGATCCAGCACCGTAATGGGTGAACCATCCGACTCAATATTGGCAACGGTAACAGTCCGATCGCCCGGTTCCGAGAAAGCGTATTCAAAAGATTCATAACCAACCCATGTTCCCTCGGGAGCAGTCAAAGTCATATCATCGACTGTGTCGCCATCAACAGCCAGGGGAACGGTCACCTCCAAATCTTCGTCCGGAGGTCCATACAGGTAGAAAGAAACTACCTCCGTCTCCCCAGCCAGGATCTCACCTGCATAGTAACCCGCATACATATAAGAGTACAGATACATCCCAACAAATGAACCGGCATCAATACCGTTGACTTCAACATTATAATAGGCACCTGTATCGAAAATGGTTACATCCTCCATGTTGTAAGTCAGGGTTACTACTTCAGTCTCACCAGCGTTCACTTCGACCGAACCTAAGGGAGCAATGCCTTCCCAGTCGGCTGGATCAACCGGGTCAAAATCTTCAACCGAGAAGCTCAATTCCGGCGTAATCGAATCGGCCGAATCACCTGTGTTTACAATGGTAACTTCCACCTCGACTTCATCACCAGGTCCGTCCCCAACAATCAAGTGCTCCGTTAGAACCTCCGCTTCAGCAATATAGATGCCTTCGAATTCCTCAAAGACCGCCGTGATCTCCAACTCCTCGAAAGGAGTCAGGCTGAGTGGATTCTCAGTCGACTCAACATCGCCCGTCCACTCTGAAAAAGTCCAACCTAGATCCGCTGTCGCAGCGAGTTCGATCGTGTCTCCCGAAGTGTAATCCTCCGGATCGATCTCAACACTGCCTCCACCTACAATATCGAGGCTGATGTTAAATTCGTCATCCTGACGCCAGTCGAGAAACTGGCTGAAAGCTTGAGGCTCTGAACTCGTGTTCTCAACCGTCATGTAGAAGGTGTTCGGGAAATCACGGTGACTCGAAGGAATAATCAGGCGATCTTCCTGCCAATCCTCCACCCCTTCACTCTCGAGGAAATTGGAAACCGTTCCGGAAAAATCGGGCAGGAAAGCGTGTCGACCAACGTAGACATCAACCTCGCTGCTGTTTTCGGCCTGGACTCGCCACCGCCGAGCTTCGGCAGGAAAATCGACCCGCCAGGTCCGAACCTCATCCGGATCGAGTTCGACATCCAGCATACCGCCGGTCCCTTCGAGGACGTCAAAGGACGACCCATAGATCGGCTCGATTGTTTCCACGCTGATGTCGGAACTCACTGAAAAGACGGCGTCGCTGTCGGCAAGGAAGCCGAGGTAATAGGTCTTACCAGGACGCAGGAAGGTACCGTCAAAAGTGTGAACTCCCTCATCATAGCTACGCTGGTTGGGTCCGACTATCAGGTCCTCAGTATCCCAATCGCGGGGGTTAGTGTGTGAATTGATACCCGTGTTTTCCCAGAATCCAGGGGGGGCCGAATCGCGCAGGTACATTTCAAGGCTGCCCTGCTCGCGGTCAAAATCGACCGTCCACTCGGCCGGCATATCTTCGGGATTCTCGGGAAAGGTCACCCGATAGTAGCGCCAGTCGCCTGCGTTCAACGATTCGGATTCGTGATTTCCTCCATCTGCAGCCAGACTTTTTACCAGCGGTTTATTGTGGTGGCTGAGCGTCAAACGGTAACGGGCACTAGTGTCCCCGCCGGCATAGACCTTCAGGAACCACAATCCGGTTTCGAGCCTCTCGTCCTCCAGAACATGATAAGGCACCCAACTACCGCGCTGAGTCTCTGACGATCCCGTCAAACGGTGCAGCGTCAACGGACCTAAGCCGTCACCTTCTTCGTTGTGCGTCACCGTTGGCAGGTATGCTGGGCGCACATACAATTCTGCCTCACCGGATATCGACTCGAGCAAGGTCCGCAACAAACCACCATTGTTTTCCGGTACGTCAATCGCGTAGAGATGGTAATCCCCATTGCTCAGATCGACACCCTGGTCGTCGTCCTGCAGTGGCTCACCCGCCGCGTCGATGCCGCTGTCACCAAAAACGGCATCATCCAATCCCGGAGCATCTGATACTTCATCGCGCGCCGGCATTTCCCAGATTTCCCGCTCGAGTGAATCCAGGGTAATGGCCTGTGATTCCAGGGTGTATTCGGCAGCGGTCACGCCCCTTACTTCGACAAACCATTCGCCCGGTTCAATGTTCGGCGGAGCGATCAGCAAGCTTCCCTGCTGCCAGCGGGTTTGATCGTTTTCAAAGTCGCCACCTTGAGGCGTCTCGCCAAATCGCACGCGCGCTTCAGCTTCACCTTCGCTCGTCTGCAGTCTCAGACGCCAGCCGATGACATCCTCCATTTGGGATTCGGCTCCCTCGCCGACATCGACCTCGGTGCCGACTTCCGTCTGATAAAAGGAGCTCTGACCCTCTCCAACTTCGCCCGAAACAGTATCGGCTGCAGCTGCAAAATCCAGAGCCGCCGGCTCGATCCCGCGCACCCGGAGGCTATAGCCACCCGTTCCGCTCACGATTCCATGAGCAACGGCCATGGTGTAGACCCCGGCTTCCGGGTTTCCAAGAGTCAGAAAGTCCTGCGACTGCCACTCCGGTGAGCGCCCACTGTAATTACCCGAAGTGAGTCCGAGCGTCGATCCCCATCGTTCCGCTCCGGGGGCAATCTCGTCCCGATGCAGACTGATCGTCGGCGAGCCGTCGCGGTCGAACAGCTGCAATTCGAGGGCGGGCAAGCCCTCGGGAACTTGAAAGCGGTAGTAGTGAACTTCACTGCTGTCGTAACTGCGATCAGTTTCCGTCAGCTCAACTCCGGCAGCCACAGTCCCAAGATCGTGCACATCGACCTCACCGTAGCTGCGAAGCGTGTATTCAACGGCACCGGTCCCGATCCAGTTATTGTCGGACGGAGATTGGCCGGCGGAGGCAACGGTCAGGTAGTAACGTCCCGGCTCCAGATACTCATCATGGCGAGAGGGCCAGGTGGCGAAATGCTGGTTTCCCGGAGTATCCATCTGAACAAGGCTACCATCCGGATTGCCCGTGGCAGTCCGGTTTGACCGGGTGTCTGCCACATATTCCCGACGCAAATAAAGCAAGGCTTCATGCCCGTCTTCGACGTCGAGCTCCACTTTCCAACTAGGCGTCTCCTCAGGAATATCCACGGCATAAACGGCGATTTCCCGTGGGTCCAGACTGCCCGAAGTAGAGCCATCCTCAAAATCGATCAAGTCTGCTTCATAGCTCATACCGGAGTCCTCCGGTCCAATCGCCCGGCTGGTCCAATCAAAGCTAACGGAACCACTGTCTGCAGTATTTTCAAAACCAATATAAAAGGTGCCTGGCTCCAAGGGTCGTCTCATTGCCGTTGCGATAACAATTTGTTCGTATTCGACACTGCCATCGGCCGAGAAATCCCGTTCAGTCCAGTTGTGAGCTTGGGTTGACATCCATTGACCATCCTCATCCCAACTCCCTGCAGACGAGATGGTCGTTGTTCCAGGAGGAACCGAACCACGGTTGATCGCCATTAAAGGCGGACCTTCGCCCGACCAATCGGTCACCCGGACCTCCCAGCCCAGGACTTCCTCGCCTTCTATCGTTTCGGGAACTTCGACGACGTAGTAGGCCCACTCACCGGCACCCAGATCTGAAACCGAATCGCTGTACCCATCCATGGGAATCTCAACAGCACCAGTGGCTTCAACCCTAAGGGTATAACTCCCTTCAGCAACACTCGGATTCGCTTCCGTCCCACCACCATGAGCCACCATAACATTGTAGGTACCAGCATCGGGATCAGCGATGGTTATAAGACTTGAGTCCCGTCGTTCGAATGCTGTGCTGTAGCCGCTGAAGTGACCGTAGTAACTGCTGTACATGCGGGACGGGAATTCGCCCTCACGCAGGGTCATGAGCGGATCGCCATCCGTATCCTCAAGCCGAACCTGCAGGCTTTCGACGCCCTCGGGAAGGTCGAACTGATAATACCGGACTTCACCGGGTTCGTAGGATCCGGTTTCTACAATCGGATCTTCAACGTCGAGCACTCCGAGATGATCGGGAGCGACCTCTTCGGCACTAAGCGAATAATTAACACTGCCCTCGCCGATGATTCCTTCGTCGCGGTCCGGATTCTGGCCTTCGCCCACGACCATGAGGTAGTAGATGCCCTCTTGAACATATTCTGCCTGGTTCCGTGGCCAGAGAACGAACTGGTCATTCCCTTCTTTGTTCAACCGCACTTGATGGGGCTCCGTCGCCTGCGCCGGGTCAGCGGCTGAGGTTGACTGGCCGTAGGTGTTTGGAATCCAGCCTTCGCGGATGTAAAGCTGGGCATCATCGCCTTCATCTTCGCCCGATAATTCCAGATTGAAGCGCACATTTGTAAGCTCGTCTTCTTCCTCGACCTCGAAGAGGTAGTAATGAACCTCGCGCGGATCGATTTGTCCGCCTGCGGGGCGTCCAAAATCGATTGGAAAAATCTCGTAATAATAGCCGCTTTCATAATCACCCACTGCCCGACTCGTCCAATCAAAGCTTATCGCCTCAGCGTCGGACTCATCGGCTTTGAAACCCACGTAGTATGTCCCAGGCACCAAAGGTCGCTCCTCCGCGAGGGTAATGCGGTATGCTTCCGGATCCCGACCGTCGAGGCCCTCTGGAAGTCCTGTCCAATTGGCCCCGGAACCGGCAACGGAACGCGATGTAGTGAAACTGGCTCTAGCCGGACCGGTAGCGATAGTCGGAGGCCAGCCCTCGTTGGAAGTTGACGTGGCGATGTGCTCATAGCCGATGGTTATGGTCGGCTGCGAGTCTCCTTCCCAGTCCTGCACAAAGACTTCCCAACCACGGAAGGTTCCGTCGTCCGGAACCTCGACTTCATAGAAGGTCCACTCGCCCGGCGAAAGGCCTTCTACAGTTGTTTCAAAATCATCGATCGGCACGGTTTCGGCCTCAATCCCCTCGACGCGCAGACTGTATTCATCGGATTCAACCACGTCGGCATGCACGGCAATGCTGAGCGGACCCGGCTCGGGGTTCGAAACGTAGATCCGCTGCTCGCCGCTCCATTCCACACTACGGGTATTATAGGTGCCGTAGTTGCTCATGGCTGGTGGCACCATCCCCTCAATAACACCGGCCTCGGGGGCACCCTGAACGTCCTCAATTCCAATACGCACGCCCAGCGCACCTGCGGGGACCTCAACGGTGTAGTAATTCCGATCGATACCATTTGCAAAGCTACGGTTAGATTCGAAGATCTCCTCACCCGCGTCAACGGTGCCCAAATCCATAACCGGAACCTCGCCCACGGAAGTCAGGGTATAATCCACTTCGCCCTCGCCAATCTGGCTCGCACCTTCTGGATTTTGTCCTTCGCTCACGACCAGAATGTAATACTCACCGGGCTCAACGTAGTCCTCCCCTTCCTCTGGCCATAGGTCATAAAATTCACTTCCATCGCGGCTGAGGCGGACATGACGGCCATCTCGACTGGGGTCGTCAATCGATCCCAGCGGATCGTAAATATTCGACCAGAGTTCAGTGTCCTGTACCTCGAGGCTCGGCAGGTAATCCTTGCGCAGGACCATATGCGCTTCATGTTCATCCGGCAGGTCGAGGCGCAGACGCCAGCTGGAGACATTCTCTCCGATCTCGACAGTGTAATAAGCAACTTCGCGCGGGTCCAAGGACTCTGAGCTGACGCCACCATCGTAATCGAGTTCGCCGATTTCGTAGGCAAAGCCTGACCCTTCGGCGCCGATCAATCGGCTCTGCCAACTGAAGGTTGCAGGATCATCGATCCATATATCCGCTTGAACACCCATGTAGTAGGTACCCGGTTCAAGTGGCTGGCCCATGCCGAAGGAAATGACCCTTTCCATTCCACCTGTGCTGCCGTCAGCCGTTTGCTGTCGTCGCGTCCAGTCGAGAGTACTGAAGGAGCTGTCGCCCGAACCCCAGGAGGTTCGGCTCCCAATTCCGCTGGAGGAAAAGGTATTTTTCGGCAACTGATCGCGACGCAACAGCATGCCGTTCAGGCTGCCGGAGATCCTGCTCGACCGCAATTCCCATCCGAGCACTTCGTGCCCGTCGTAGGTATCCGGAAGCTCAAACTTAAAGTAGGCCCACTCGCCAGGACGCAACCCTTCGACCTCGGTCGCAGGCGTTTCCAAATCGACCTCGGGCGGTTCGACTGCGCCCGATTCGAGCACAAAGTTGCCGAGTGCAGCCTCCTCGGTATAAACACCGATGTAGTAGAAATCAGATTCATGTTCGGGACGTTGCAGATATCCGTGCTCGCCCTCTTCAAGCACATGCGTGGTTGTGCTGGAACCTCCACCAGTACGGTAGTTAATGCTGCCTGGCAGATCATTCCGCCGAATTGCAATGCGCGTGTCGGGAGCATGGTCGGCCAGATCGAGCATCCAGCCCAAAGCCCGCACCTGATCCTCACTCTCCGGCATCTGGTAGTAGCGCCAACCCGCCCGGTCAGGTTCATCGTTGGCCGTTGAACTCTCAAAGTCGATTGTAGTCACTTCGGGCACACCGTTCCTCAATCGGAAGGTAAAGTCATCCGATCCATACACCGTCACAAAATAGGTGCCATCCGAAAGCTCGGGTGGAATGAAGGTGAAAGAGTTGTTCACCTCATCCTCAACCTCGGAGAAAGCATCGCTGTAGCGGTGGCTCGCGACTTCATCCCGCCGTGCGGCGATGAACGGGTCGCCCGATTCCTGCAGCGACGTTACCTCCCAGCCAAGAATGTCATCCGGCACATCAGCGATGCGAAAGGTATGGAACCACGATCCGTCGCCACCGTAGACAACCGTTGTTTCATCGTCAAAGTCGACGTCTGTTACCGGCTGTTGACGTGAATCAAGACGGAAACTCTCTCCCGCATCGGCAATCACGGCGACATAGTAATTAACCCCTTCGCCCGCCTCGATCTCTGGCGGAACAAGCAAGTTCTGACCTTCGGCTCTAAACTCATCATAAGCGGAAAAACTATCCCAGTCTCCATTGGAGTCGGGTGTCGGCACCTGTCCGGCGCGCAGATCAAATAAGCGCATCCAGGTATCGCTGCCATCTTCGGTTTGCAACCACAATCTCCATGCACGGGTTCCCTGCGGCAGCGTGGTGCGGAAAAAGCGCACTCCTTCCGGAGGAATCACACCCGCTGGGATATCGGGATCCGCGTTGTCGTAGGCCTCGCTTCCACTGGAAGCGTCCTCGGCCAGCTCTCCCAAATCAATGACCGGCACGTCACCGGACACAAGACTCCAATCCGAGCCCGGCTCGACGGCTACGGTTATATGCCATATTGTCCCAGACACGTTTTCCGTATCGAGGGGCAGAACCCAACCAGCACCGAATTCATTCAAATCGCTACCCAGATCGTAATTATCTGGTGCTGCTGGATCGTGTTCCCGCACAAAGAGCTGGGCCTTCCCCGATTCGACCGCCAAGGACTGCCGCCAGGCTCCGAGCTGAGTCTCACGGGTAGCTATCGTAAACTTATACTTCCCCCCATCACTGTCGGTCACTTCAAAGGCATTACTCCCATCCCCTTCGTCCCAATCAAGCTCAATCGACGCAGGTGCTTCTTTCGCAGAAAGGCTGTATTCGAGTGACTGACTGTCAGGATTATAAGCACCTATGTGCCAAGTGCCCTCACTCAGCTCATCTGCCGGCACAAGGATGGTCGATGTAAATGTTTCCTTAGAAAAGGAACTTCCCGCATAATCGTATTCACTTTCAGTCGGGTTCTCTCCCTCCCGCAGATAGAGTTCCGGATCACCATCTTCGCTGGAAATCACGACACGCAGTCCTTCACTCTCCGCAGGAACTTCGATAGTTTCGTATGTCCATTCCCCAGCTGGCAGGGTTCCACTGGTTGAAAACGATTCTTCAGCAAAAACGGGCACTCCCACCACAAGCCCCATACCTAGACAGCTAACTGTGCTGAGAGCCTTGCGCCAGAGGCTTCTACCTGCATAGCGTAGATGGCCCCCAGAAAATGCGGAAAATATTGTAGATGAAAAGTAACGGATGGTATTCTGCATGGTGGTCTCAATAGAGTTTGAGTTCCTTTTGTCTGACACAGGCACAGCCACAAGATTGGGCTGAGCAAACAGACGAATTTGCCCCATACTATCAAATACCCCCCCTGCAGATTCAAGGGCTCGCGCCCAATCCCCATTCAAAGACAACCCTAAATTCGGGATAAATTTTTCTTATATTGACTTGAAGCCCTCTGTGAAGGAGGTGCAGAAAATATTAATTCTGCTAAAGGGGATCTTCGGATACCCGCTTATAACTGAATGAGCACTCCGTAAAGGTTGCCTAGCCAATACTTAGGAAAAGGGGGCGGACGAGGGCGTCCACCCTCCCGTCTAGCGGGTCGGGTGCGCCCTCGCGCCCTCTGAATTCATCCTCACATCAGAGGTCGGGTTCTCCGCCTTCGAGGTCCAGGTCAATGATCTCGTCATCGCTGAGCACATGCAGGTAGCGTTTGTTGCCGGCACCGCGGGCATAGACGGCAAAGCCGATGGTTTCCGAATAGACGAAGGGATGAATCTCTTCGTCGGTGTAGAAAACCAAATCCGCGAGCGGATCCCAGAACCACATTGTCCCGGTAGCCTGACCGGACCAGACGTAGGCCCAGCCAATGCGCTGGGTATAGATCCAGCCAATACTGCCTTCGAGTGTATAGAAAACTCCCAGCCAATCGGAATTATACGAGGTAGTCCCAGTATCTTCATCAACATCAGCGACTTCAGCGTCGCCAACTGCATCAGGCAAAGCTTCGGGCAGCTCCACAATCAGTTCGACGGAATCACTTTCGTCCTCTCCGAAGGGGCTGCGAACAGCCACCGTATAATTGCCTTCATGGCGTTTGGTCGCCTGCGGAATCGTCAGGTCGGAATCCGTGGACCAATCAGAGACGGACTGTCCATCCCTGGACCACTGGTACTCCAGTTCTCCGTAACCGCTTGCGGCAGCGCTATAGCTCACACTGGAACCGTGCAGCACGGTTTGAGTGTCGGGCTCGGGCTGAGTCGTGATGGCAGGAACATCGCCGATAGACAGGCTGTCCTCAGCCTCGGCCAGAACAACCTCAGTGCCGTCGACATCCGCGATCAACTCAAGCGTCACGGTGTATTCACCGACACTGCTGAATCCCACTTCCCAGTTCAGGACCTCATTGTAGTCAACTGCGAGTTCATATCCGGACTCCGGACCGTAGTCGCCGCTGTTTTCAATCACGATGGAATCTCCACCAAAGGCATCGTCTGGAAGCGTAAAGGTCACATCGCCGGGGCCGTCCGCTTCAATCCGGATCCAAGTCGCCTCGTAACCCATCAAACCTTCGTCAATAGGAGCGATGGTCACCGACATGGTTTCTTGGGTGCCCGCCAGAATTACATCGGGATACTGGGTGGCCATCGAATAGGTCGAACGCGGTGCTTCGCTGGTGTCCTGAACCGTGAAGGTAAACATCTCTGGTGCTCCCAGAGCAAACGGTATTATATCGTTCTCGGAGAGTTCAACCGCCTCGGACAAGAAAAACCACAGTTCGTATTCGTCTGCATCTGCAAAGTTCAGGCTTACATCCAGAAGTACCTCACCGTCTTTTGGTATACTGATAGTCCCGTCGTCAGCAGGGAACATACCGCCTCCGGCGACCAAGACACTGTTGCCATCGCCATTATACAGGCCGAAGACAAGATCGTCCTCATCGCCATCACCCGAGCTGCGCCCACCCATAAATTCGAGCGTGGCCGTTTCGAGGTCAACCGTACCCTCTTCTTCTGCAAAGATTCGAAGGGTTCCCTCGTTCAATGCAGGATCGCTGTAGAGGTCATCGGCCATGGTCAGCTCAATCGCATAGCGCGAATAGACTTCAACCGATATCGGGCCCGAAGTAACCTCACCATAATCGTTGCGGATGGTGACGCTGTAATCACCCACATCCTCGATCGTAACGTCAGACACAACCAATCCACCGGAGATTTCAAAGTTATAGCGATCGCCTTCCAGCAGGTCGCCATCCTGGAACCATTCGATTTCCAAACCGTCGCCAGAACCGTCAAATTCGAGACCAATTATACCCTCGCCTCCGATGGCAAAACCAACGGCAATCAAGTCTTCTGTGATTTCCGGAGCCTCTCCTGGCACCGGTCCTTCTTCTCCACCCTGAAGTGCATGGAAGCGGGCATCGTCGTCACCAACAAAGATCGCTTCGTCATACATCACCATTGAGCTGCGTACTGCACCTCCAAGATCGTAAGTCCAAAGGGCAGCCGGCTCATCTATAAATCCGGGAACCGCGTATACAGTCCCTTCGGTGGTAGCAAAGTGGATTCGGCTGTTTGCATAAACAGGAGAGCCAATAATCGCGCCATCGGCTTCAAAGGCAAAACTCCATTCCATCGCACCGTCTGCAACAGCTAATTTATAGACCTTACCATCGTTGTTGGCGACATAGACTTCGTTGCTAATTACAGCCGGGGAACCATGGATCATGGCTCCGGTGTCGTATTCCCAGAGGAAATCACCGGTTTCCGCATCCAGTGCGGTCAGCATTCCGTCCATACCTGCCAGGTAGAGCTGGGAACGCGGACTGCCATCAATGAAATGCTGTCCGAATGCAATCGGTGCCCGGATGAAGCTGTAGTCTTCACTCCAGATGGCTTCACCGGAAAGGGCATCGACAGCAAAGACGCCGTCGTCGCTACCGACATAGATGACGCCATCGCTGAACGCAGGGGTCGAGTGCACCGCCGCTCCGGCTTCGAAACTCCAGAGCAGGCTGCCGTCCTCCGCGTCAAAGGCATCGAGGTAGCCATCGTCGCTGCCAACATAGACGGTATTGCCAACTACGATAGGAGCGGTCAACGAGCTGCTGCCAAGATCTGCTTCGGTCCAGAGTTCAGCGCCGGTTTCAGCATTGATTGCGTGCAGGCTGGTCGAGTCGCTGCCAGCAGTGGTCACAAAAACGCGGCCGTTACTGTAGGCCGGAGACTTATCCACCATGCCATCGGGCTCAAAGGGACTGCCCCAAACCGGATCACCGGAATCGACATCCAGAGCGAATACAGCACCGGGATAGCTACCAAAATAGACAACATCGCCCACGACAATTGCTTCACCTCTGATATAGGCAAAGGACTGATCGTCGGCCTCAAACTCCCAGCGTGCCTGGACGCTGAACTGGGGCGCACCAAAGCTTCCGACCTGCTGATTGTGGTGTCCGTAGCCAAACTGCGACCAACCTGGCAACACGGTTACCTCGACAGGCGCCAGATCGCCGATGGCAACACTGTACTCACCGGGGCCGAAGAACTCATAGTAGAAAATAACGGTCTGGCTCTCTTCAGAATCCATGGGAATCCGGGCCGTTTCCGTATGAATCTCCACCGGCGGATCCGCTAGCGGTCCACCAATAAGGTCGTTAACAATGAAGCGAACATCGGCTTCACCCGGGATACTGTCGAGATTCTCCACATTTGCAGTAACCTCCAGGTAGCTGCCGTTGTGCAACTCCGTAGAGCTGACCTGCAGATTGTTGAATTCTACATCCACCTCGGCTGCTTCAACTTCGATAACGAAAGTTTCATCATTGACGCTGCCATTGTAGGTGCCGGAGGCATCGAATATGTATGAGAAGGCATGCATTGTAGTCTCTCCTGCAGAGACACTCACGGTTTGTGAGTCGACTGCATCACCGTCCAGACTCAGCACCAATTCAATTGTGCCATCATAAGACCCCCCGGTTTCTTCTACAGTAACCCGAATGGAAACCGGTTCGCCCACAATAGCTTCCGTGGGAGCCGAAATATTTGCAATTTCAACATCGCCCTCACCCGGCGGCATGCCGTCGGGATCGATCACCGTTGCCGGCGAGCCCAATGCATGGACGGTATTCACCATGACTTCGAATTCGCCCGCTTCGTCCACAATCCATTCGAAGTAATCCCAGCCACTGTTAAAACCCGCTGAAGCCGATACCGCTTCGTGCCGGTCGAACTCCACACCGTCGACAGTGAAATAGATATCCATCTCAATGTCTTCGTCCGCTGGGGCGTGAAGGCGATATTCTACCCACTCGGTGTCACCGATTTCCAATTCATAGTCGTCGTAGGAATAATAGAGATAAGCCTCCAGATAGATTCCCAAAAAGCTTCCCGCATGGATTTCATTCACCCACACATCAAAGTCGCCACTACCCGACGGCATTACCGACTCCATGTTGTAGGTCAGAATGACCGTTTCCGTCTCTCCCCCGGGCACCTCAATCGGATCAAATTCGACCGTCCAGGTCGTGGATCCGTCGTCAAACATCACTTCCGGCACAATCGAAGCTGAGGAATCCGAAGTGTTTGGAATCGTCACTTCGATCTCAACTTCTTCGCCCCAGCTGTAACTAAGGAGTAACTCTTCAGTTATCAACTCTGCGGATTGAACAAAGACTCCCTCAAACGGAACAAATTCTGCAGTAATGTCCAATTCCTCAAAGGAGGTCACTGTAAGCGGGTTATCCGTTGACTCTTCATCTCCAGTCCAGGCGGAAAACATCCAACCCACATCTTCGATCGCCGTCAGCTCCACCGTATCTCCAGCCACATAATCCTCCGGCTCAATGGCAACACTGCCCTCGCCTACGATGCTGATATTGTGATTGAAGCTGTCTTCGTCACGCCAGTCGATGAACATCGTAAAGGATTCGGTCGCAGATCCGGTATTGACTGCAGTGAGGTAAAAAGTGTTTTCAAACTCCCTGTAGGAGCTGAAGAAGTTCCGCTGAGCTTCCCAGTCGGCCTCGCTCTCGCTTTCGAGGAAATTCCAATCCCCATCGAAATCAGGCAGAAGGCCATGATGGCCTACATAAAACTCAAGCTCAGGATTATTCTCAGCAATACTGCGCCAACGCTGAGCCTCGGCAGGGAATTCCACGGCCCAGGTTTTAACTTCACCCGGTTCAAGGTCCTCTTCCAACCAGGCGCCTGTGCCTTCAATTGAAGCAAACACTCCATACATAGACCCAATAGTGTCCTCACCTATATCCGAGCTAACCGCAAAGGTCGACGCGGAGTCCGCACGGAATCCAAGGTAATAGGTTTTGCCCGGACGCAACATCTCTCCAGTCAGCGTGTAAGTTCCCGGGCTGGTAAATCGCCGGTTCTCAGGACCCTGACGGTTCTGGCTCCAGAAGCCGTCGCGGGTCCAGTCACGAGGATTAAAATACGCAGTCGATGTGCTCATGTTCGTATTCGACCAAAGACCCGGCGGTATGGTGTCTCGAATATACATGACCACATTTTCAGCAGGATCGGAAAAGGTAATGTTCCACTCAGCGGGCATGTCTTCCGGATTCTCCGGCATTTCGACACGGTAATAGCGCCAATCCGTTGCCAGAAGGTTCTGCCCCTCGATTGAACCGCCCTCCAGGGCCAGGTCCTGCACTAGGTCGGCAGCGTTGTGGTCGAGGCGCAAATGATAATTCGCACTGGCTCCTTCAGCCTGAACCTTTACAAACCAGATACCGGGTTCCATCCGATCGGTTTCAACGAGCGTTTCGGGAACCCAGTTACCATACTGCGTGGTGGCTGAGCCCGACATGGAATGAACCCGTATGGAACCAAAGCCGCTGGATTCACTGTGACTGGTAGTAGGCAAGGTGTGTGGGTGCAGATACAGTCCCAGTTCATCACCGCTTATCTTTTCCAAAACAGTCCGCAACAGAGCTCCATTGTCTTCCGGAACCTCGATGGCATACAGATGGAATTCACCTGCATCCAATTCCATACCATCGCTTGAGATATCGGATTGGGAATTGCCGAAGCGGGATTCGTCAGGCACCGATCCATGAGCCGGCATTTCCCAGACATAATCGAGAGAGTCCATGACAATAGGCTCACTGACGAGCGTGTAATCGGTTGCCTCTACGCCCTGAACTTCTATATAAAACTCTGCTGTTTCAAGGAGGGGAGGCACGATCAGTTGTGTTCCCTGACTCCAGTTGGATTGTTCGGACCCCGCGCTGCTTCCCTCGGGCAGGTCCCCCCTGCGAATCCGGAAACGCGTCTCGCCTGAAGCTTCGGTAATACTGACCTTCCAGCCAAGCACTGTAACTTCTTCTTCATCCAAATCCCCTGTTCTCAATTCCAGAGTGTCCGATACATCAACCCTGTAAAAGTCACTCTGATCTTGTATCAACGATCCGCTGACCGGAAAAGTTCCCGCCGTGAACGGAATGTTAACAGGAGCAATCGAATTAATCTGGAGTTCGTACCCCCCATCTCCGTCTATGGAGTTCAGCCCGTCTCCCACAGCCATCGTGTAGACCCCCGGCTCCATATCGGTCAGGGTTACGAACTGCTGCCAGTTATAAACGGGGAAATGATCACTGAAATGATTTCTGAGATAGGCTCCAGATCCTCCAAGCCTCAAACGGGGGGCGTTGATCCCAGAATTGATATAGAAATAGGGATCCCCAACACGGTTAGCCAAGCGAATCTCAATGACCTCGTTGTCATCCGCGATTTCAAAGCGATAGAAGTTATACCGGCCGGCTTCATACGTTTCGCCTTCCACAGACACGGAGTCACCAAAAGCGATTGCATCACCAAGGTCATGGATCTCAATCGGACCATTATTAAGGGTGTAGTTCACCTCGCCGGTGCCGACCCGGTTGCTCTCTACCGGGTCTTGGCCGATACCGACAACAGATATGTAGTAACGCCCGGCCTCAATACTGTCCTCACCATTGTCAGGCCATATCGCAAAGCTCTGGTTCCCCTCTTGATTCAGGCGAACATGGGGCGCTGTCAGACTGGTGCCTGAGAGGGTCTCGGAGGTAGACCAGCGCGCCGGATTGTTGTGCGATGTAGCCTGCGCCTGATTCAAAGGCAAATAAGTACCCCGTATATAAGCAATCGCTTGATGACCTTCATCCAAATCAAGCGTCATCTGCCAGTGAGGGGTGTTCGCCGGAATATCCACATAATAGTGAGCCACTTCACGTGGAGCGAGTGAGCCACTCACGGATCCGTCCATGCTGAGCTCGGCGACCTCGTGGGTCATACCCGAACCTTCCAAACCTATTGCGGTGCTGTTCCAGCTGAAGGTAATAGGATCGGAGGATGCCTGTGCGGAACGGAAACCGATGTAATACTCACCGGCCTGCAACGGCTGACCGAGCGGAAGTGAAATTGTAATGCGTTCGTATTCGTCGCCATCTGCGGATTCTGTACGCCAGGTCCAGTCGCGGCGATGATTCCCTCTCACTACCAAGCGATCGCCCGAGTCCCAATCGGTAACAAAGCCACTACGGTTTTTTGTACCGCTACCGGTTGCGCTGACCGATGATGGGAATTCATCCTTCGAAATAACCATCACCGGAGGTTCCGGCCCTTCCCAGTCGGTGATACTGAGTTCCCAGGCGAGCAAGTCCCAGCCATCAATTTTTTCCGGAACCGTAACCCGATAATAAGCCCACTCTCCACCATCGATAGTCACATCCGAGTCGGCAAAGCCATCGATGTCCTCGATCACCGTGGGCCCGGTGTCTTCTAAGGTAATCTCGTATTCAGCCGCTTCAAAATCAGAGGTTCCATCGTGGATCACCATCAGGGTGTAAACTCCTGCCAAAGGCGTACTGGATGAGTCGGTGCGCGTTATCAGGCTCGTACTCACACCGACCGAACCGTGCCCACTGTAGTGTCCATATTGATTCACCGGGATGGACCCGGGGAAGATTCCTCTCGACAGGCGCATTATGGGATCACCATTCAGAACATTCATGCGCAGTTCAATAGCTTCAACCAGCTCTGGAATTTCGAACTGATAATAACTCACCTTACCTTTTCCGTATGCACCGGAAATGCTCATCGCGTCTCCGGGACTCAATTCACCCAAGAGATTCCCAGCAGGTATTTCGTATTCACCATGGCTGACGAGCTCATAATCGATTTCACCGACACCAATTCGGTTAAACCCCTTGTCGGGGCTCTGTCCTTGAGAGGCAACCATCAGGTAGTAAGTACCACCTGGAATGTAGTCTTCACCACTTTTGGGCCAAAGCACAAAAGATTCCTCACCATCCAGATCCAGTCTCAATTGCTGGTGATTTCCGGAAGTCGGGGTCGACAGATCAAAGCTGGACGAACTGTTACTCTCGGTATTCGGAATATAATCCTTACGAACCAGCAACAGGGCTTCGTCACCCCGGCTTTCATGTTCCGGCAGGAGCAACTCAAAATGCCAACTCTGGTAGGTGTCTTCAGGAATCTCTACTTGATAATAAGCCAGCTCTCTGGGCTCCAATGTTCCTGTTGAGCTACCGTCGAATTCCAGATCGCGAACCGGATGGCTGAAGTCTTCTGCTTCCGGACCAATGGCCCGATTCGTCCAGGTGATGTCGAGTGGTTCATCCGAAGACCCGGGATTGTGAAAGCCGACATAATGCACTCCGGGACTCATCGGTTGCCCCATTGGTATCGAATGCAGGTAGGTCCGAAACTGCAATCCATCGTCAGGACTGCGATGCAAGCCAGTCCATTCTCCAGACCTCTTGGCCAGTGTTCGATGGGAGTTCCAGATGGGTGCTGTCCTGTCACGGGGTTGGACATTACCGGACCAGCCGGTATTACTGGTATCCCTTGGCAACAGCTCCGGACGCAACGCGATTGCTGGCCTGTCGTTGGTGTTGCTGCTTCCGACCCACTCCAACAAATTCACTTCCCAACCTAGCACGTCTTCGGGCACATCAACCTCATAAAAGACCCATTCGCCGGGTTGTATGCCCTCAATAGTCATCGGAGTCGGGTTATCAATGTCGATGGCAGGTGCCTCAATGCCTTCAAAGGCCAGGTCGTAGGTGCTTTCGCTAAGCGGGAGACGAGCACCAACGGTCAAGTGGTAAGGTCCTCCTTCAGGGTTGGTCAGGTATAGGATATTTTCATCCCACCAACGGTAGGACACCGGATTGTAATGGCCATAGAACAAATTCAATCCGCCGGTCGATTCAGCATGATTGTACAGGTTGGCTGGCATTTCTCCATCACGCAATCGAAGCACCGGATTTCCCTCTTCCACATTCTCCAGTGCAATGCGGATTCCCAATTCACCTTCAGGCAATTCAAAGCGATAGTAATTGATTTCGCCAAATGCATAGCTTTCCCCGATGAGCTCCTCCAACTCACCGGAATCAATCATACCCAAATTCTGCACAGGGATCTCTCCATGTGAAATAACTGTATAATCAATGGGTTCGGCTCCGCTTTCATTGTTGCCGGAGGGGTTCTGCCCTTCACTGGCAACCATAATATAATACCGCCCAGGCTCGACATATTCTTCACCCGATGCCGGCCACAGATCAAAGGATTCGCGACCATCCGTATCGAGCCGTACCTGTCGACCAAATGCATTGAAGCTGGGATTACCCAGCGGATCGTAGATGTTCTGAGTTGCATTGGAAGTATTGGAATTGAACGCAATTGCGGAATTTGGTAGAAAATCCTTACGCAGAAAAAGGTTTGCTTCATGATCCTCAGGCAGCTCCAAAGTAACCCGCCAGCTGCTTTTATTCTCAGGAATATCAACGGCATAATAAGACACGCCCAATGGATCGAGTGTCCCCTCAGCCACCGAACTCTGGTCGCCGCTGTCATCAAAAGCCAAGTCTTTGATCTCGTAATACAGACCCGAACCATCAGAGCCGATCAATCGGCTGTGCAAATTGAATTCTGCGGGGTCGGCAAAATTGCCGTTGGCTACAGCGAGATAATAAGTGCCCGCCTGCAGAGGCTGGCCCATTCCGTAGGAGTGCAGGATTTCACGTGAGCCATCTGCTTTGTTCACGCGTCCAACCCAGTTTGACGAGGCGTTCTGTCTCTGCGAAGTCGACCAGCTTTCAGCGCGACCAATGCTACCGAAGGCATTGAACGTCCCCGTAGGCATCTGACCACGCTGCAGAACCATATTCATGACCTGCCCATTCGGCACATTCAGACGCAATTCCCAGCCTTCGATGGCTTCGCCTTCGAATTCAAGATTTTCAGGTATGACAAACTCATAAAAAACCCATTCCCCCGTTTGAATCTCCTGATCCGAAACGGTTCCATCCAAGGAAAGAGGAATGGGCACAATGGGGCCGGATTCCAAGGTAAATTCTCCTAATGCGCTGTCGGGATTGTAGACACCTATATACCAAATATCCGGCGGGTGATCCGGTCGTTGCAGAAATCCAAGGTCTGAACTGCTGTCATTTTCCTCGTGACTGGACTCATTGCCGTTGGAACGGCTCTCCCGGTATCCGGGGATGTTATTGCGTCGAATGGCAATTTCGCTGTCAGGAGCTTGATTGTCCAACTCAAGCAACCAATTGAACGCCTGCGAATTGATATCACTGATCCGGTAATAGCGCCAACCAGTGCGGTCGGGCTCGTCGTTGGTAACCGTGTCCTCAAAATCTATCTCGGTTATTAGAGGCTCGCGATTCTGCAGCCGAAAACTGACACTTTCCTGATCCCCGTAAACGGTGACAAACGAGCTGCCTCCACTGAGTGAATCTGCAATAATAGTGAAGGAATTGTCAGCGCCTTCCACCTCGGAAAAAGCCTGATTGTTATCCGCATTCGGCAACTGACTTTGCCGTGCAGCCACAAAAGCGTTCCCCTGCTCTGCAAGGGCGGTTACTTCCCACCCTGTCAGTTCGGAAGGAATATGCAGGTTGAAACTATAGAACCAGGAACCGTCCCCCCCCAGTTCATCAGTAATACTGTCGAATGAGATGGATTCCACGGCCTGCTGGCGCGAGTCGAAATAGAAGCTGTCGCCGGGATTCCCGACCACTGCAACGTAAAAGGCGCTGTCGCCGGGTTCAAACAGGGGATCTTCCCAGGATGAACCCGCCTCCGGAACCATCAAGCCCTGCCCTTCGAACGCAAAGTCATACTCTGCTCCAGAAAGTGTATCCCAATTATTATTCCACCCAGGAGTTGGAAGCGCACCTTCTCCGGTCTCCCTGACGCGCATCTCCGCCACCCAGGTGTCGCTGCTACCGACTTCGGGCTTCAACCACAGGTGCCAGCCAAGCGCCTCCTGAGGAATGCTCGTGCGGAAAAACCGCACTCCTTCACCCTTGATCTGCGTGTCGGCACTGCTGGCATCCGAATCGCTGGCGGCCAGATCACCCAAATCCGTCACTTCGACATCACCAGCCACCAGACTCCATTCAGCACCCGCTTCCGCAATCACGGTAAGCTGCCAGAGATCTCCTTCGCCAGCATCGGTGCGAACCACTCCGCCACCGACATCGGTCATTTCTGAATCGTAGTCATGGTTCGAAGGCGACGCCAATTGACTGCTACTTTCACGCAGCAACAAACGTGCTTCACCGGACTGAATATTCAAAGCCTGGCGCCACAGGCCCAAAGCCGCACTTTGTGTTTCCACTTCAAAATAGTACACGCCACCGGTGCTTTCCGAACCAACGGAATAGGCATTAGCACCGTCTCCGGCATCCCAATCCAGAGTGCGAACGGCTGGCATTTCTTCGCCGGTCAATGTATAGTCGACAGGCTCGACGCCTGAATTTTCGATACCAATAGTCCAGACCCCCTCAGTTAAATCCTCGCCGTCGACGATGATAGTCGAAGTGCCTGCATAGATCTGACCGCTGTAATCGGCCGAGCCCGAAGTGTCCGCTCCCTCCCAAAGTTCAAGCGACAGACCTTCGGCTTGGAGAACGATGCGCCAGCCATCGGCATCGGCAGGGACATCAATCGCATACGGTTGCTGAGAGTCCGCATCAACGGAGTCAGTGGAGGTGAAATCCAGGCCCGCCCACGCTAGTGGCGCGGTAAGGATCCAGTACAAAGCAAAGCGGGTGAAAGTTCTCATGAGAAATATGCCTGATAACGGTGGTTTGACAGCACCATGAAAACCCTCCCTTGAGGAAAAAAACAGAGTAGAATTTTCAGATGCAATACTGCGACCAGACCATCCTACCATGAACCTCGGGAACTCTTTCAAGAGAAAACCCTGAAGGCGGTAGGCTACTGCATTCACTTCCGCCTATTAGTTTCACTAATACCAAAACAAGCGCCTCTACTGTGCACCCTAAGCCCCCATGAAAAATTCTAAAGCATACCAAACAGAATGCGCTTATAAGTTAATCTCGGCAAATGCAGGGGACTTGTGCGCCGGATTGGTTCCCGCACTCGAAACGAGTGCGGGAACATAAACATGGCAATTCCCGCTGAACAACGGAGAATAAGGACGGTTAAAATGTCCTATGGTTGTAGATCCAAATCGAGAACCTGCTGGCTGCTTAGAACAATCAGGTAGCGGCGCCCGTCACCACCGCGTGAGTAAACAGCAAAGCCGATGTCCTCGTTGTAAACAAAAGGATGCAACTCCTCGTCAGTGTAGAAGACAAAGTCGGCAATGGGGTCCCAGAACCACATGCGGCCAGTAACCTGCCCGGGCCAGACATAAAGCCACCCAGAAACCTCGTTATAAATCCAACCCTGTGAATTTTCAAATGCCAGAAAAAGCCCAAACCAATCGGAGTTGTAAAGTATGGACCCGGTCTGCAAATCGATGATTTCAATCTCGGCATCTCCAAAGCTATCAGGCAAGGCTTCAGGCAGAACAACCAGAAGCACTGCTCCATTGCTCTCAACTTCACCAAAGGCATTGCGGACCACGACGCTATAGGTCCCTTCGCTGGACTTGGTTACCTGTGGAATAAGCAATTTGGAATCTGTGGCCCAGTCTGTCAAAGCGTTGCCATTACGGAACCAACGGTATTCAAGGTCACCAAGCCCGGTGGCGCTGACATCAAAACTGAGCTGACTGCCATGCAGCACGGATTGTGTGGCCGGTCCAGGCTGAGTGGTAATTTCGGGGCGGAGCTCATCGGCGCTGAGGACCAGAAAGTCTCCCAGCAGTCCTGAGAGCAATGTAACCGTAGAGACATCACCGCCCACTTCGATCCGGTCACCAAGCGACAGGAAAATCAGATATTCCTCGGGTTCAGGGAATGTAAGCGTGAACTCAAGATCAAAACTCCCATCCCGGGCGATGCTCATATTGCCGTCGCTGGGCCATTCGAGCAGGCCACTGCCCTGAACCTCGTGCCCCTGTTGATCCCGAATTATAAATCCGATCCGGTCGTCGGGCAAAAGGCCATCTGACTGAACGGCGTAAACTGCGATGAAGCCATTCTCCAAGTCTCTCGTGCCAACCATATCCGCTTCAATTCTCAGCGTAAACGTATTCTCCACGCCGGAGTCGTAATAAGCAGATGGCTCATTCAGCAGGCCGATCTGATAAGCCGAATAGACTTCAATACTCAGAGGGTCAGAACTAACCGAACCGTGGCTATTTGAGACGGTCACAGTGTAATCGCCGGCATCGCTGGCACTGACATCCAAAATGGTCAGGCGACCCTCCTCATCGTCCTGAACAAAGCGATCCCCATCCAGTTCCACTCCATTGAGGAACCAGGTGTATCCCAGAGAACCGCCATCAGCATCCATCGCTTCCACCTCCAGCACACCCGACAAGCCAATGACAAAACCACTGCTGGCGGGTTGGCTGACAATCACCGGCGGATCACCCGGCGCTGGATCCTGTGGATCAGGATCGACAGGGTCCTCGTCTTCATCGCGCCAATCGACGCTGAAGGTAAAGGACTCAGGCGCATCTCCGGTGTTGACCACGCTCATGTAGTAGATGTTCTCGAATCCACGAATACCGAAAGGAATATTAAAGTCCTCTACCCAGTCCACGCCTCCGTCACTGCTACGAAAATTATTACCATCGCCCAACAAGTAAGGCAGGCGTCGATGCTGACCCAGGTAAAACTCAATATTGGAACTATTGCTGGCGACACTTTCCCAACGTTCTGCTTCGACAGGAAAGTCAATGCGCCAGGTTCTCACCTCACCAGGCTGCAGCTCCAACTCAAGCGTGCCACCGGTTCCGTTCAGCAGTGCCATGGCACCGTAAATGCTCTCGATGGTTTCTGTCCCGATATCCGACTCCACGGAAAAGCTCGCATCTGAATCTGCGTAAAAGCCAAGGTAGTATGTCGCACCAGGCACCAAGCCCACGCCATTCATGGTATAAGTTCCCGGATTGCTGGCCGAACGGAAACCATGGTAACCGTTTGGATTCATTCCATCGCTTTGCCAATCCCGCAAGTTCTGACTCGAGCTGGGGTTGTCATTGCCAAACACACCTGGGGGAGCGCTGTCGCGGACATACATCGTAACCGAGCCTGAGTGCTGAGTGAAGCTCACTTCCCACTCCAGCGGCAGGTCCTCAAGTTTCTCTGGCATCTGCACCCTGTAGTAGCGCCAATGACGGGCATCCAACTGCTGATTGCTGAGGTTGCCGCCAGCAAGGTCCAGACCCCGGACAAACGGTTCGGCATGGTGACCGAGAAGCATTCGGTAGCGGGCCGTACTGGTTCCGGCTGCATGAACCTTCAAATACCAGGTACCCGGCTCCAGCGCAGCACTGTCCCGCACGTCGAAAGGCACCCAAGCTGCCCGTTCAGCAATCGCTTGACGGTTTTGAATAAAATCAGCCACGGGTCCGAATCCAGGCCCAAAATTATTGGGAATGCCATGAGCCACCGTCGGCAATGCACCCTTGCGAATGTAGAGGTTGGGATCGCCGCTCAGGCTACGCAAGCTGGCCCGCAAAAGGCCGCCATTGTCCTCGGGCACTTCAATGGCATACAGATGGAAATTACCCACTTCGAGATCACGCCCACCATCGCTGGCACCTCCTGACAATACCGCGGAGTCGGCAAAAATACCGTCTTCCAGCTCTGGATCATCGGTCTGTTCATCCTTTGCAGGCATAGTCCAGCTCATCTCCACAGATTCCGCGAAAACCGGTTCGCTGATCAGCTGATAATCGTTGGCGCTATCGATCCCGCGAACCTCGACAAACCAGTCTCCACTTTCCAAATACGGCGGCACCACCAACAAGGAACCTCGACTCCAGCGACTCTGGCCGCCTTCTGTATCGCTGCCAAACGGCAGGCTGTCGAGGCGAACACGCATTTCCACGCTACCATCGTTTTCCAGCGCACGCAGGCGCCAGCCAATGACATCACGCATCTCAGTCTGCACATCCTCGACAATGACTTCCAATTGATCCGTCAACTCGACTTGAAAGAAATCACTCTGCCCTTGAACAAGTGAACCGATCCAGGAGTCTCCGCCCCCACCCCAAAGCAAGGGCTGCGCACTTTTGCCCGAAGCCTGAAGACGAAAACTGCCATTTCCATAATTTGGCGCCGCCCCGTGACTTACCGCAATGGTGTACTCTCCTGGCTCCGGATTCGGTAAAGTTATCAATTCATCATCCCGCCATACATTCTGAGTCTGGCCGCTGTAATGGCCGTGGGTAATGATTGCATTGGATCCGGACAGATATAGCTGCCGGGCTCCGAGCGAGCCCTCGACCACGGCCATGCGTGGTGAGCCAACGCGGTCGAGCAGGCGCAATTCAACGGAGTCCGTGCCCTCCTCGACTTCAAAACTATAATAAACAAATTGTCCCGCAACATAACTGCGGGAATCCTCAATGCTAGTATCATTGCCCATCACTCCGAGGGAATGTGGATGAACAGCGCCGCGACTGTGCAGGGTATAAGAGATCTCTCCCTCACCAATGCGATTTCCATCACTTGGCTCAATGCCCTGGCCAACAACCATCAGGTAGTAAGTTCCCGGTAAAAGGTAATCCTCTCCGAACCGTGGCCACATGACAAAGCGATGATTGATCCTTTCATCCAGGCGCACCTGAGGAGCCTGATTAATATTGCTCTGCCCTTGCCAAAGAGAAGGATCCGCTGTCGATGAACTGGTAGTGCGCGAGTTCGGCAGATAAGTCCCACGAATGTAGAGTAGAGCTTCATGTCCTGCTGGCAGCTCCAGCTCGATTTCCCAGCTCGGCGTTTCCTCTTCGATTTCAACTGTATAATAAGCGACCTCGCGAGGTGCGAGACTGCCTGAGACCGAATCTTCAAATTCGATTTGAGCCACTTCCAGGCTCATGCCGGAACCAGCGGACCCTATTGCACGACTGCTCCAGCTGAAAGTCAGATTGGTTGTGTCGCCCCGCGGACGGAAACCAATGTAGTACTCACCGGGCTGAAGCGGTTGCCCCATCGGCAACGAAAACAGGATTTGTTCATGTTGTTGAGTCCCGTCGGCATTGAAGGGACGTGAAGTCCAGTCCCGCCAGGTATGATTCGCAGAAGGTGGGATCATTACAATCTGCTGACCGGAATTCCAGCTGGTCGCACTCCCGGCAATACTGACATTGCCACTTGTTGTGCTGGCATTTTCAGGCAACTGGTCCCTGCGAACCACTACTACCGGCGGCTCTTGGCCACTCCATTCGGTCACGCGAATTTCCCAGCCGAGCAATTCCTCGCCATCGATCTGCTCCGGCACGGTGACGCGGTAATAAGCCCAGTCATTACTGTCCTGAACAAACACATCTTCAGCAACAAAGCCATCGATATTGAGAATAGTCTGTGGCCCATCGTCGCGAATCGACAATGTGTAGGAATCCTCACTAAACCCGTCACCAAAACCACTCGCGTGCGTAATCACCAGAGTGTAAACACCGGCAGCAGGATCCTGAACATTGATTCTTTCGTTATCCTGCCAGCCTGCACTGCGGCCACTATAAAGACCGTAGTTGGTTTGCACCGACGACGGCAATGCGCCCTCAACCAGATACATACGGGGGTTCCCTATCCTGTCACTCAACTCCAGCTGCAGCAGTTCGATGCCTGCATCAAGTTCGAACTGATAGTAGCTCTGTTGACCTGAACCGTAGCTGCCGGAACGCGTCAGCTGGCTGCCTCCTGCGATGAGACCGAGGTCCTCCATTTCAACTTCACCGTGACTGATCAACTCATAATCGATGGGGCCTTCGCCAATGCGAGTGCCATCCGGTTCCTCACCTTCTCCGGCAACCAGCATGTAATAGGTTCCGCCGGCAATGAACTCTTGTCCGGACGCAGGCCAAAGCACAAAGTGTTCATCCCCGGTTTTGTCCAGTTGCAACTGCGGAGGTGCCGCCACCGTTGAATTCAAATTCGCCTGTGCACTGCTGCTTGCTTGAGAGTTGGGCAGCATCCCACGCCGGACAAACATGCGGGCTTCCTGTTCCGGTTCAGCCAGGCGCAGTTCCAGTTGCCAACTGCGGTAGGTATTCTCTGGAATCTCAACTGCATAGTAGTGAATCTCACGTGGATTCAGCTGTCCGGAGGCACTGCTGCTCTCACCATCGAAATCTATTGACTGGACTTCATGTGTATAGCCTGAACCTTCAGTTCCAATGGCTGCCGTTGACCAACTGAAACTGGTCGCGGAGGTACTCACGCTGGTGAAGCCGATGTAATAGCTACCCGGCTGCAAAGGCTGACCAAGCGGGAAAGAGAGCAGATAACTCTCGTAAGGGCTACCCGTAGACGATGCGTGCCGACCTGACCAGTCCCTGGTATTAACGGAAGCGGCGCCCGTCACCGCAAAACCACCACTGGACCAACTGGTGCCACCACCCATATTGATTGCATTGTTGATCCAGGTATCGTCCGGCAAGGCATCCCGCCGAATCACTATGTAAGGCCGCGCGCCCTCCCAGTTGTCTACGCGAACCTCCCAGCCAAGAAGATCCGCATTATCAGGAACGGTAACTTCATAATACACCCATTCGTTGTTGGGAAGATCTTCAACAGAATCACTGAAAGCATCAAAATTCGCAACTGACGGAATCACCGGCTCGACAAGAAGATTATATTCACCTGCACCGCCTGAAGTCGTCTGTGCGGCCACTGCAATTGCGTAGCCCTCCAAGTCCGGATCCGGCAAATAGATGACTTGTGCATCGCCATAGCGGAAGGATCGACCGCTGTATTGTCCATACGAGTTTGCAACTCCAGCGCCCGCTGGCAGCCTCCGGAGCAAGGACGGGGCAATATGCTCCTCACGCACCCTCAAGTAGGGATTCCCGTCCAAGCCCTCTAGCCTCAATGTCACCGCATTCAAGCCGGGATCCACATCAAAGGTGTAATAGTTGATACCACCCGTCGGGTAGGACTGGCCAATAGATTCAAGCGTTGCTTCCGTCACAGTACCCAAGTGGGTTACCGGAATTTCTCCCAACGAATGCAGGTTGTATTCAATGGCACCGGTGCCAATCCGGTTATTCGCCGAAGGGTCTTGGCCGGAGCTGACGACCATGACGTAATAGCGTCCGGCATCCAAGATTCCGCTTGTCCGTGAAACCCAAAAATCGAACCACTGGTCACCACTGCGATCCTGCTTCACCTGATGGCCGTCGCTCTGAACCATAAATGAACTGGGAGGAATGACATAACTGCTGGCCAAAGGCCGTGCAGGATTCAAAAAGGACTCACTGCGGGTAAAGATATTTGGGAGGAAATCCTTACGAATATACAGGCTACTGGCATCTTCTTCACCCAGCAGTTCGAGGTGAACCCGCCAACTGGGAGTTTCCTCAGGAATGTCCACGTAATAGTAGCTCACCCCGCGGGCATTCAGAAAACTCTCTCCCGACGATCCATCCGCAAAATCCAGAGCTTTAATCTCATAACCAAAACCAGAGCCTTCATATCCAATAAGGCGGCTGTTCCAGCTAAAGTCGGCGGTGTCGGTTGAATTCGTATTGCGGAATCCGACATAGTAGGTGCCGGCATCCAAAGGCTGCCCCATCGCAACAGAAATAATCTCCCGCTCGCTGAAGCCACTGGTCGCCGGATTAGCCCGGCCGGTAAAATCGGTCCGTGCGGTTGCACGCTGACCATCCCCCCAGCTGGTTCCCCGTCCGAAATTCGCCAAGCTCGCGAAGGTTTCCGCTGGCAGACTTGCCTTCTGCAGCACCATGCGCGGCATGTTGTTGGCCTCGTTGTAAACATCCAGTTCCCAGCCCAAGACCTCGTGGCCGTTGACGGTTTCCTCAATTTCAAAGCGGTAAAAGACCCACTCGCTCGGACGCAGATCAGTGAAGGATTGGTCAACCACATTGTCGGCATCCAAAGTCGCCACGGAAATCTCGCCTGAGTTCAGTTCGAATTCACCCAAGGCGGCGTCAGGCATATAAATGCCGATGTACCAGGTCTCATTCTGGTGACCAGGACGCTGGAGAAAGCCATTACTGTTTTCCTCCGTGATTCGCGCCAGAGTCTGAGAGTTTCCACCGTTGCGGAAGCTGCGCTCACCGGGCAGGTCATTTTGCCGAATGGCAATCCGGGTGCCGGGAACTTGATCTGCCAATTCCAACATCCAGCCAAGTCCAGCGAGTTGATCCTCACTCTCGTTCATTTGATAATAACGCCAACCCGCACGGTCGGGATCGTCGTTGATTACTGTATCATTGAAGTCTAAATTTGAAACAATTGGAGCCCGGTTCATCAGCTCATAGCTGGCGGCGCCCTGACTGTAAACCGTGAGGTAGTAGGGTCCGTCACTGAGGTCCGGACGGACCAGAGTAAAGGAGTTGTCAGCACCCTCGACTTCACTGAAGGCAACATTACGGCGGGCATTGCCCACCTCGTTTTGACGCGCAGAAATGAAGGAATCTCCGGATTGCTGAAGAACCGTGACCTCCCAACCAAGGATATCGACCGGCTGGCTGTCGACGCGGTAAACCTGAAACCGTGAACCTTCGTTATCAACTAAAGGAGTGGTCAGACCAAACGCCAGACTTTCGGCGGACCGTTGGCGCGAAGACAGAAACAGGCTTTCTCCCGGCTCGCCCCTCACTGCAAGAAAATAGACATCTCCGCCGCCAGGATTGATTTCTCCCGGCACGTAGAGGTCCTGGCCGATGCCACGCACATCATACTGAGCCGAAAAATTATCCCAGTTTCCGCTGTCGGTGGCCGGGGCCGGGGCGAGGTTGCTGCGCAGGTGAATTTCACGCTCCATAGTGCCAGAGCTGGACGCATCCGGTTTCAGCCATACCTGCCATGCTCGCGCGTCCTCAGGTACCGTCGAGCGGAAATAGCGAACCCCTTCTACCGGCATGACAAAGCCTTCGCTGCTGGAATCGTCTGCAGCCAGCTCACCCAAGTCGGTGATCGGAATGTCCCCAGCTGTCAGCGACCAATCGGCGCCCGGATCCACATACACATGCAGGTGCCAAGTCTGGGCGTTAACACCGCTTGTGCCCAGGCCCATGACAATGCCCGCGCCGTCTTCGACGACACCGCTATCATAGATGCTAGAATTAGTCGTCGGCGCCGCCCCTCTACGGGTTCGCAGCAATGCCTTGCCCTCTGCCAAAGACAGCGCATGCCGCCAGGCTCCATAAGTGGTATTTTGGCTGGACACAGTAAAATGATAAAAACCACCAATCGTCCCCACAAAGGCATTGTCCCCATAGCCATTGTCCCAGTTCAATTCACGAACAGCAGGTGCTTCTTCGCTGTAGAGATTGAATGTGGCAGCCGAGTCACCCGTATTGCGAACACCGATATACCAGCTGCCTTCACTGACTTGAGTTTGCGTACGGGTAAGAGTCCAGGATCGGGTATCACCGACAAATTCCACAGTCGTTGTTGTGCTGGTCGGTTCGGCGCCTTCGCTAAGTCCCAAAGCCAGTTCTTCCGAATCACTCTCCAGCACAATGCGCCAGCCCTCTGCGCCAGCGGGAACAGCCACCTCGTAATAAGCCCAATCACCGGAATCCACCGTTTGGCCAGAGTGGGAAAAATTTAACGCAGCTTGCAAGCTCGCGGAAGAAGACAACAACACAGATGCAACGATAGACAGAGACAGATATACCTTCATTGTTAAACTAAATTTGATAGTAGTTAACATTACACAGCTAAAGACCCCCCAGAGAAGAAGCCACTGGTAATACCAGATATTAGCAGTATTAACGCTTTTCAGGGCAAGCCAAAAGCCCCTGAACTTCAATTATTTAAAAAAAATTCCTGCATCATTAATTCTAATACCCCGAAAAGCCCTGATAGAATCGGGCTCGGTCGCCTTTAAGGAAAATGTATGTATGAACAGATACATTTCTTATAATTAATTTTTAAGAATATTTTAACATTTTGAAATCGAGGTTATTTGGGTCTGGACCGCTTCACTCTTTCAATGTTCCAGGACGAAAAAGCCGCATACAGCAAATGGTTCGACCAGAAGCACCGGGCTGAACCAATCCCGCTAATCAACCCATAATATTTACGATTGATTCACGCATAAGATCGGTAACACTTACAGCCTATGGGTTGGGTAAACTTAATGAGCCTCGCGGGACTGTTCGTTATTGTGGGCTTCGCGTGGATGTTATCCACGCATCGGAGCGCCGTCAAACCACGCATCATCGCCTGGGGTCTAGGGATACAGTTTCTATTCGCAGTCCTCATTTTCGGGCTGCCCTTCGGAGAGCGGCTTTTCCTCTTCATGAACAAATTTGTGGCTAACTTGCTTGGCTACGCCGAAGAGGGTGCCAGCTTTCTTTTTGGTCCCCTGGCCGTTCCGGCGGGGACCGAGGGATCGCTGGGTTACATGCTGGCCTTTCAGGCACTGCCGGCGGTGATCTTTTTCTCGGCGATTATGGGCCTGCTCTACCACTGGAAGGTGATGCCCTGGGTTATCGGTACTTTCGCCAGACTCTTCACGCGCAGCATGCGGGTAAGTGGGGCTGAGGGAGTCTGCGCCACAAGCAATATATTTGTCGGCATTGAGTCCGCCATGGCCATTCGCCCCTTTCTCCGCAATATGACCCGCTCCGAACTGTGCCTGCTGTTGACTGCCGGCATGGCAACCATCGCCTCAACTGTGCTGGGCTTGTATGTGCTGACTTTGCAGTCGGTATTTCCTGATATCGCTGGCCACCTGGTCACCGCTTCCCTGCTGAGTGCGCCGGCAGCGCTGGTCATGGCCAAGGTCGTCTATCCGGAAACCGAACAGCCGGAGACCCTGGGGGTGGACGTCAAACCGCAGATTGAGTCCAAAGACAACTGGATGCAGGCGGTCACAGACAGCTCCATGGAGGGTTTTAAACTGGCGATCGGCATTGGGGTCGCTCTGATCGCCTTCATCAGCCTGCTCGCACTCGTCAATGGCGCTACCGGCTGGATTGGCGGATGGTTCGGACTGGACTCCCTGCGGCTGGAGCAGATCGCGGGCTGGATTTTCGTTCCCTTTGTATTTCTAATGGGAGTAGCACCTGCCGATGTGACGGCTATCTCGGAATTGATCGGCTTGCGCCTCTTGGTAACCGAGGTCCCAGCCTACCAGCAGTTGGCCTTGATGATACAGGAAGGGACCCTGCAATCGCCACGTTCGGCGGTCATTGCGACCTACGCCCTCTGCGGTTTCGCTCATGTCGCCTCACTGGGTATCTTTATGGGAGGAATAGCTGCGTTGGAACCATCGCGCACCAAGGATCTTGGTGCCGTTGGCCTGCGGGCCTTGCTCGCCGCCACTCTGGCCTGCCTCATAACCGGTTGTGTCGCTGGCATCTTCACCTTCGGCGATGCGGTGAGTTTGCTCGAGGTGGCGGAATAGTGGCCCCGCCATTGCATTATTTTATCGGAAAGCTTCGGCAAGGTCGCAGGCTCAATAGTTTCTTTTCAGAAATGAAATTCGCATGAAATTGATTCTCCGTCTCCTCGCTGGCATTCTTCTGGGTATTCTCATCGGCTCTTTTGCGCCGGACATAATTGTCCGCTTCCTCATCACACTGAAGGTGATCCTGGGCAGTCTGATCGGATTCCTGATTCCGTTCATCATTTTGTTTTTCATCGCCAGCGGGATATCCGGGCTTGGGAAAGCATCCGGCCGCCTGGCGGGCACTGCGGTTGGACTGGCCTACGGCTCGACGATCGTTGCCGGGATACTCGCGTTTTTTGTCGGCATTATTGCTGTCCCGCTGCTCACAACCACTGCGGAGCCGGTTGCCGAAGAAGTGATTCTAAGCCCCCTCTTCGACCTTCACATCGAGCCCATGATGGGCGTCATCACCGCCCTCGCCACCGCTTTTCTACTGGGAATCGGGATCGCGCACAGCGGCGGACGAACCCTGAAGGCTTTTGTCGACGAGGGCAAACGCATCATTGAGTTGACGATTACCCATGTAATCCTGCCCATTCTGCCTTTCTACATCGGCTGCATCTTTGCCGAACTGGCCGCCGAAGAGACAGTGTTTGCGACCTTGCGGGTTTTCATTTCGGTATTGGGCGTGGTCATTGTCACCCACTGGGTGTGGTTATTGATCCAATACATGGTGGCCGGGACGATTGCCAAAAAGAGTCCCTTCGCACTTTTGAAAAACATGTTGCCGGCTTATTTCACTGCTATTGGAACCATGAGCAGTGCGGCAACGATACCAGTCACTCTGCGCTGTGCCAAAAAGAACGGCATCCGCGAAAACATTGCCGACTTCGGCATCCCGCTCTGTGCAGCCATCCACCTTTCCGGCAGCATGATCACCATCGTACTCTGCGCCCTCGCCGTCATGTCGCTGAATCTGAACATGGATCTGCCGGGGCTGACACAGATGCTCCCGGCAATCCTTCTACTCGGCCTGATAATGATCGCCGCCCCGGGTGTCCCCGGCGGAGCCATCATGGCCGCCCTCGGCGTACTGACATCTGTGCTTGGCTTTTCCGAAGCCGCCATCGGGCTGATGATAGCCCTCTACATGGCCCAGGACAGCTTTGGCACCGCCACCAATGTCACTGGTGACGGCGCCATCAATGTGGTTTTGGATAAGGCAGCAAAGTAGCCGCAGCACCTACGTAGCCGCGCTCGTCCCCGAGTGCGGAACCCAACCCAACGCTCTCCATCAGGAATCAAGAATTACGAATTAGCAATGTCCTCGCGCAGCGAGGACATCACGGACACCACCCGCAGAATGCTTGGCTCTGGCAGCGGACCTTCGCGGGGCTGGTCGCGGTTGGCATCCAAGGTCTCCCAGCGAAGGTAATCCCGGCGGCCATCAGGGCGCTGGCCGGTATCAGCGAGGACATTCACCTGCATGCCTGGGAATTTGCTTTCTACCTGCATCAAGTGCTCGGCCAAGGGTCCCGTATCCGCTTCGGTTGAGATCGGTTGCAGAGTGGCTTCGTCGAGAAGCCATCTACCCCGTCCATAGCGAACATGTTCGAAGCGCTGGATCAGTTGCCCCTGCTCCACTTCTACCGGGCTCAGAATCACGTCGCTTTTGGCCAGTGAACCGCCACCGCCGAACCACCAGCGGTAATCCCAGTCACTGGTTCGATAGATCCGCCACTCGCCTGCTTCCAAGCGGGCATTGTAAGCTTGGGTATTCCCCTTGGCGTCAAACTTGTGGTAACTGAGAACCACCCGGTTGCAACTGTCAAAACCGAGAAAGATGCCGCCATTGATAATGCCGCCCCCGACTGGAACCGGGTCGACAATGTCACCTGTCGCCATGCGGATGGGCAGCGGGATGGTCTGGCCGGCGCCAGTTTCCCAGCGACGCAGGTCCCTACTGCGGGCATAGGATAAATCATGATTGCTTGAGGCGTCATAGCTATCCCGCCAAACCCAACAAAGGTGATAATAGCCATCCGGGCCGAGTAGAGGAAGTTCATAATAGGCATTGCGCCTTCCCTCCCCCGTCAGCAATGGCTGTTCGAAAAAGCGAGTCCACTGTCTGCTTTCCGGATCGTAGAGATTGAAGATCTGTTCACCATCCTGGGCATCCCCATCCCGGTAGGTAAAAATAAACTCATGCTCCGGACCCTTCAAAAACTGGGGATAAGTCGCTCGCTCCTCATTGCGCCCGACGAGACCCGGGAGCCGTCGAAAACTGTCGATGTCGTGCGGATTGTCCGAAACAAAATACACCAGAGGATTAATGTGCATGTCGCCACTGACGTGAATCCGCCCCTGTGAATCCACGTTGAGGGCAACGTAATTGTGTGAGTCCCAAGCGGTCTGCTTTGGTAGGCGGACACACTGAAAACGGATATGGTCCAAGCGTCGACAGCCCACTGTAAGCCAACGATCCGCGTCGTAAAAGGCGACATACTGACGGTCGCCCACAGTGTGGAGGCAGAAAAGCACCCGGTGCCCGGCCCAGACAGGCGATACATCAATCACTTCAGCTACCGGCAGGGGGGTATTGTCCATGGACCTAATCGAACCACGGCCGGGAAAATGACTCAAGGCCGAAAGGAATCAGACAGTCATCTAAGAGTTACCTGAATTTGACATCTGCAGCCATCTCCTACTCTACTAGGTATGGCATCTCTCAAACATACCCTAATTCCTGCGATTTCTCTGCTTGTGGCCTTCCCACTTCTTCACGGACAGGGGGCCGTGGGCAACATTTACCAGCAACATTGCGCAGTGTGTCACGGTGCCGGGATGGACGGCGGACTCGGCGGCTCCCTGCTGACGCCCGAGCTAACCTACGGTGACAGCCCGGCGATTCTCGCAAGGGTTATCCGTGAAGGCTTGCCGGATGATGGGATGGAAGCCTTCAAAGATGTGCTGAGCGAAGAAGAGATTCACTCACTCGTCGTCTACATCCGGGAAATGCGGGCTTCCGAACTGGCCGACAAGGGTCCCGAGAAGGTCAGCGAAGACCGGGAAATTTATAAAACCGAAACCCACTCGTATGAACTCGAAATCGTGGCCGAAACATCAGGTGAAATCTGGGGAATGGATTTCCTGCCCAACGGAGACATACTTTTCACCGAAAAAGAAGGTAACCTGCGCATCCTCCGCACGGATGGAACCGTCACCGACTCCATTAAAGGCCTCCCAAACATCTGGCACCGCGGTCAGGGTGGCCTGATGGAAGTCGCACTCCACCCGAACTTTGAAGACAATGGCTGGGTCTATCTGGGCTACTCAGAACCTTCGCAACGTCGCAGCGGTCGGGGCCAGACCACCGTCGCACGAGGCCGCATCGTAGACCATGAATGGTTCGATCATGAAACCATCTGGCGCGCAGACGACAGCTTCTACACATCTGCACGCCATCACTTTGGCACCCGAATCGTATTTCAGGACGGGTACCTATTTTTCACTATAGGCGACCGTGGCGACATGCAGGAATCCCAGAATCTGGCCTCGCCCAACGGCAACACCTTCCGGATTTACGACGATGGCCGCATTCCCGAGGATAATCCCTTTGTCGGTCGTGAAAATGCGCTGCCGGAAATCTGGAGCTATGGCCACCGCAACGCCCAAGGCATGGACATTCATCCAGAAACCGGAGTGATCTGGCAGACCGAACACGGCCCGCGCGGTGGTGACGAACTGAACCGAATCGGCCGCGGCCTGAATTACGGCTGGCCTGTCATCAGCTACGGAATCAACTACAATGGCCGCCCTATCACCCACCTGACCGAAAAGGAAGGCATGGAACAACCGGTCATCGATTGGACACCTTCCATCGCTGTCTGCGGCATCGCATTCTACACCGGCGACAAATTTCCTGAATGGCGCAACAATCTGTTTGTTGGAGGCCTTGCGGCACAAGTTGTGCACAGAGTTGTACTCGATGGGGACGAAGCCGTGCACGAAGAAGTGATCCTGAGCGACCGGGGTCGAGTCCGCGACATCGCCAACGGACCCGATGGCTACATTTACTTGGCCATCAACGTCACCCGACATGAGGGACGCTCCGAAATCGTGCGCATGAAGCCCGCGGAAGACTGATCCCCGCGCCTATGTCCTACACCTCTTCAAACACTTGCTCAAACTTTGTGCAAAGACCGCTCTTCGGGTCCAAGTCCAAGACACAACCGGAAATGCGCACATCGTTCTCAGCAACTTCGAAGCGGCGCGGCAGGCCGTCCTGGGCCGCAAGAGTGACCGCTCCTATGTCACGCCCCAGCACACTGGCATATGGGCCGCTCATGCCGGCATCGGTCAGGTAAGCCGTTCCACGCGGCAGGCAGCGCCCGTCTGCCGTCGGAACGTGCGTATGAGTGCCGATCACAGCAGCAACCTGGCCATCCAGAAACCATCCCATGGCCACCTTTTCCGAAGTCGCTTCGGCATGCATCTCAACAAAAATGAAATCCGTCTGCTTGCGCAATTCCCGCAACAAACCGGAAACCGCATTGAATGGGTTATCGGACTTCAGCTTCATAAAGGTCTGACCCAACAAAGTCACCACACCCAGTTTGTGCTCGCCGACCGGCACGATCAGGTGATCTGCACCCGGGCATTGTTTGGGCAAATTATAGGGTCTGCAGATATACGGAATCGAATCGATCTCATTCGCGAAACCTCTCTGGTCCCAACAATGATCTCCCAAAGTCAGGGCGTCGATACCGGCAGAATGCAGCTCCGCGGCAATCGTGGTCGTAATCCCAGCGCCGGCCGCAGCATTTTCACCGTTGGCTACAATCACATCCAAGTCCCATTCCCGGCGTTTCCGCTGAACAAAACCCATCACTGCCTGGCGACCTGGACGGCCGACAATATCTCCGATAAATAGCAAACGCATGGGTTCAGAGATCAGCCGAACTGAAGGTGCAGGACAAGCTCAAAGGCCGCGTTTACCGGAGGCCCCTGCCTTGAGGAACAGTAGCGAAGCTGCGATAGCGCTTCGAAAACGATGTAGTCCCACTCTCCCGAAGCGCTATCGCA
>JAFIGG010000118.1 GCA_020831485.1 Opitutales bacterium | reverse complement strand
GGGCTGAAGGCACCTTCAGTGCATGGCTGTTTGCGATCGCCCGCGGCAAACTCAAACACGAGTGGCGCCGGCGCCAGCGGCGTATCCAACCGGGTAATCTGGAAGACATAGACCTGGCGGACCCGAAAACCAGTTCCAGCCAGGTAATTCTGGAGGAAGAAGAGCTATTGCTTGCCGGTCTGCGAACACTCCCGGACACCCAAAGGGAAGCGCTGTTGCTGTCGGTCCATTCGAAAATGAAATCCCGGGAAATAGCAGAAACCCTCGGAGTCAGCTCCAACCACCTCTATGTGCTCATTCACCGCGCACGCGAGCAATTGAAACAATTTTTCGAGAAGCACTCATGAACACATCTGATAACCAGCCTGGAGACAAGCGTTTGGAGTCTGCTCTCAAGCGCGGAATCACCCACACATCCGCGAGCCTTGAACGTCGCTTCGAAGTGATGCGCCTACGGCTAAGCAGGGATTCTCAGGAAACAACGAAACCCCTTCGAAGCCGACAAAAGCTCAGGTATTGGAATCAGTCTGTCCGCGTCTGGTCTGCCCTGGCGGCATCGCTGGCACTGATTGTTGGACTCTGGCATTTCAATACAGAGCATCAGGATGTGAGTCCCCACGACTTTCACATCCTTGAGGGATCCAAAATCCTTCAGAATGAAGATCTGCTGACCTTAAACCAGTCACTGGAGCCTACACTGGAATTATTCGATGATGAGCTCCTTGAATTCCTAATCGCTGTGTCCTATGAAAACATCTATTAAAAGCACCCTCAATATTCTCTGTATTTTCGCCCTGTGCCTGTCACCAATCCAACTGATTGCCAAAGCAGGCACAGACACGGATACAGAGCGCCCGCAACGCGAAGGCCCTCGTGACCGCAATGGCGTGCCCTCGATTGAACGCTTTCTCTACCTCAGCGACGAACAGCTCGACAAACTCATGGAAGGCATCGAGCGGATCCGCGCAATGACACCTGAAGAACGCAAAGATTTTGCGGAAGAAATGCGTGCATTCCGCAGGCTCCCAACTGAACAGCGGGAGCGCATTCGCGAGCGCATGCGCAGTGTCAGCCGCGAAGACCATGAGGACATCCGCAAGATGATCGAATCCATGCGCCCGCGCGAACGGCGACGTATGCTGAGAGATATGCGGGATCTGGATCCGGAGGAGCGCATGGATTACCGCCTGAAGCGGCTCGAGCAATGGCGCCAACGTCAAAGCGAATAAAACCTTTCGGACCCGATTCTAAAGAATCTGCGCCACTTCCTTGATGTGGAGGCCACCGTCCTCAACCTCATACAAGAGCCACTCTTCGGGTGGAGGTGGCGCAAGGTCCATCAGGGCTCGCGGACCAGCCGATGCCATCGACCAGGCGCGCTCGAAAGGCACAATGCCCCTCGTGTACAGGTAGGCCACATTCTCGTCGAGTGTCCGCGCCGCTCCCGCAAGGAAACGAATATCCTCAGCCATGCTGAGGCGACCCTCAGCCGATAATTCAACCTGTCCACCAATGTGGGCCTTGTATTTGCCAGGCTGACAACCGGCAAATGCGGTCGCATCGCTGACCAGAATCGCCTTCTCAGCCTTCGCGGCTATGGCCGCACGCAAAAAACTGTCCGGCAGATGGTGACCATCGGCAATGAAACTGGCCCAAAGTTCGGCTTCGCCCAATTGATCCCAAATCACATTGGGATGACGTGGCAACATCAGTGGCACACCGTTGCCCAGATGTGTTGACAGCGAGGCTCCCGCATCCACGGCTGCACGTATCTGGTCACCATTTGCCAGCGAATGCCCCAGCGCAACCACTACATTCCAAGAGCGGCACTGGCGGACGAATTCCGGTGTGGATTCCCATTCCGCCGCCAGGGTCAGCAAACGAATGCTGCCATTTGCAGCCTCCTGGAAACGGCGAAACAAGTCGACATCCGGAGCACGGACACAATCCCTCGGATGCGCACCTCGGGCACCATCCTCCGGAGAAATAAACGGCCCTTCGAGGTGAATTCCTGCCACGGCTCGTCGCAGATGCGGATAACGCCCACAGGCGGTGGCGATGGTCTCCAGCAAACGCAAGGTGGACTCCACAGAATTAGTGATCACTGTTGGATAAAACTGCAAGACACCTCTCCGGCGCAGGTATTCCGCGGCCCGAACCAGGTCCTCGACTTTTAAATCCGGATGGTTGAAGTCGATGCCCTTGACCCCATTCACCTGAAGGTCAACGAGCCCGGGTCCCAACCAGGTCGACGGACGTTCCTCCTTACAGTCTCCGATCGGCCGCAATTGAATTCCAGCCTCGGTATCATCAACCAGCCAAAGGCGGCTATCCACTAATCCTGTAACAAGCATCGAATTTTGAAATCAGGTCGTTCTGCCGTAGGAATCCACGTCGAGAAACAACTGACAGCTTGGGTGCTGACGCAGAATTGTAGCCGGACAAGCGGTACTGACAGTATCATACAGTGTCGATTGAACGGCGGCATGCTTGCGTTCACCAGGGACCACGCAGAAGAGGTCCCGGCCGCTGCATAGCGCCGGAACGGTCAAAGTCAGGGCGTGCGTCGGCACTTGATCCAGGCTTTCAAAACAACCGTCATTGACCTGCTGTTGGCGGCATTCAAGATCCAGCTCGACCGGCTTGATCACTGCTTTGTCCTCAAAATCCGCAACTGGCGGATCGTTGAAAGCGATGTGCCCATTTTCACCAATGCCCAGGCAAACGATATCAATTGGGGCTTCCTGAAACAGCGTCGTGTATACCTTGCAGGCCTCTTCGATATTCGAGTTGCCATCGATCAGATGTACCGCCCTCAACGGCACATGGTCGAACAGGCGGTCGCGCAGGTAGCGCCCAAATGCCTGAGGCGCATCCGCGGGCAGGCCGATGTATTCGTCCATGTGAAAGGCCGTGATGCGATCCCAGGGAATCTGCTTGGATTCCCGCAGGTAGGCCAGCATTTCATCCTGAGATGGCGCTGCACCAAAAACCATGCGGATACTTTGACTGACTTTGGCCAGTTGCAGTATTCTGCTTTCGATGGCCTGCCCTGCAGCGGCGCCCATTTCTTTGCGGGTTGAGAATACGTGGACTTCCATGATTCAATTACATTTTGGGATTGATGGCCTTGAGCATGCTCAGCGCACGGGGATTAACGGGCCGCTTGCGCTGCAACCAACCGACGCCAATGTAGGCGATTGCGGCGACCGTAACGGGCAATCCGACCTCCCAGCCCAAGGTAGGGGGCGGATAGACTTTGGTGATGATAAAGGTAGCAAAGCCGAAGCCAATAGAGGCCAGGGCTGAGGCCGGACCACAATGTCGGAATATCGGCAGTAAGCCGAATAGCATGGGGATTGCAGTTGGCCCGATCAACGCGCCAAACCAGGAGATAATAAGTCCGATTACCCCTCCAAAATACTCATACTGCAGAGCCACCAAAAGCGTCAGGAGCGTGAAAACAAACGTCGTAATCCGCGCGGCCTTCAATGATCGTCGTTTGTCACGAAACCGCTTGGCCAGATTGGGCAGAATGTCGCGGGTAATAACCGCCGACACCGTGTTCACATCTGATGAGGTCATTGACATTGTACTGGCAAACAGCGAAGCCAGCACGAGGCCAACAAGCCCTACTGGAAGCAATTTGAGCGTTAACAAACCATAAGCCTGATCCGGTTGCTCCAGTCCTGGCAGAATCAATGGAGCGGCCCACATGGGCACGTATAGCACCAGTGGCCAGAATACAAAAAGACATCCGGAAAGTATGGCCGCATTACGCGCATGGCTCTCGCTCGATGCGGAGATGTAGCGTGTGGCCAGGTTCCAGGTGCCCCCATTGTAGCTGAGCATGTTGATCAACAGAAACGCCAGGGCGAAACCAGCGGTGTATGGTTCGTTGAACAACTGGCGATTGCCATCCGGCAATTCCTGCCAGGAAGCAACCCAGCCACTCCACCCGTCAAAGTAGAGAATTACCGCCACGAACAAAACAACACCCGCAACTAACTGCACCAGGAACTGTGCAAAGTCTGTAAGAATGACCGCCCACAGTCCCCCAAATGTGATGTAAACCAGAGATACCCCACCCGCCAGGAAAACACCCCACATAAAGGGGATACCCGTGAATACGTTCAGCAAAACCCCGATGGCCGCCCACTTGGCACCCACGTCAAATAATTTCAGAACGACGCCCGCCCAAGCCATTATCTGCTGGGTTCTCAGGTCATAGCGATCCACCAGGTATTCCAGCGGTGATTGGATCTGAAACTCTCGCCGCAGACGCATCCAGAGAACCGGGAACACACCGGCAAACAGCAAGACCATCGAGCCTACACCCACTGCCCACCAGACATAGATCGTGAATCCGTAGGTGTAGGCGATACCGGCATGTGCTACAAACAAAGCTCCGCTGTATCCCGAAACGTGGTGCGAAATGCCTGAAAGCCACCAGGGCAGCTGGCCACCAGCGACAAAGTAGTCTTCAACATTACGATTCTTAAAATAGGCCCAAACACCGATACCCAGCATCAGGAGAAAGAAAACAACCACCACCGAGAAATCCGCAAAGTTGAGCTGCATGAGCGCAATGCAACGCCAGAGC
>JAFIGG010000117.1 GCA_020831485.1 Opitutales bacterium | reverse complement strand
CTACTTCTTGATCGAATAAGCCCACTTGCCGTGGGCTTCTTTGTTATTCGATGTGGACAGCGCGTGGGGGAGCGTGAGAAAACCTGTGGGGTGGAAGGTGTGATTCAATAATGAGCGCGAAAGCGGCTTTGGTGGTGCTTGCGGCGCTGTTCTGGGGGTTGTCGGGCGGAATCGGGGGCATTCTTATGGGGAGTGGCTGGGATCCTTTTGTGGTCTCGTTCTACAGGGGTGCGATCGGACTGCTGTGTGTGCTGGTCTGGTTGCTGCTGCGTCCGCAGGGCAATGGACTGGGCAATCTGAGGCTGTGGTTCTGGTCTGCGGTGGCTGGCCTGGGTGTGGCGGGGAACTTTGCGTTTTATTTTGTGAGCATCTCGCAGGGAAGTGTCGCGGTGGCGGCGACTTTAATGTACTGTGCTCCGGTGTTTGTTTACTTGCTTTCGTTCGCCCTCAAACTTGAAAGCCCCACTGCGCTGAAGTGGACGGCGATCGCGGTGGTGATGCTGGGGGTTGTGTTGCTGACGCAGATTTACGACATCGGTGCGGGTGGAGTGACAGCGATCGGAGTGGGTGCTGGATTGCTTGCCGGGCTGTCCTACGCATTGTTCATTTTTGGCTTTAAGTATGCAGCCCCGCACGGCAGTCCGCAGGCGATCCTCTGCATTGCCTTTGCGGTGCTGGTTGTCCTCTTGGCCTGGCCAAGCGATGCGGAGCAGGCCGTCGAGGCGCTGAGCACGCCGGATTGGCCGCTGTTCGCAGCCCTCGGGGTACTCGGAGCGGGCTTGTCCTTTGTGCTTTATATTATCGGCTTGAAACACACGACTCCAGCTGTGGCCTCGGTTGTGGCAATGGTTGAACCCGTCACCGCATCTCTGTTCGGCGTCGTGATTTTGGACGAAAACCTGGTGGCTGCACAGATATTGGGGATGGCACTGATATTGGTCACCGTGACGGCGTTGAGTGTGTTTTCGGGATCCGGTCGGCCTGCTGCGGATTTGGCGCCGCCGGAGGGGTAGACGGGAGATAGGGCTTGGGCTTGGGACTGAGGAGCTGGGGAGCTAAGGAACTGAGGGTTTGAGAAACTTGGGTAGGGCGGCATCGCCGAGGCCGCCGGAGAGGAGACAGGGCTTGGACTGACGAAGCGTAAGATTTTTTTGACTCTGGCCGCGTTTTTCTTCAAACAAGAATCGAAGCAATAGACACCAGGCCTTGAGAATGTTCTGCAACTGGGTGGTTCATGAAAACCGAGGGTGTGGATTGAATTTAGCTATGGCACTATCAGAATTTGAAGTAGAGAGGATTAAGATCGCGATGGATGGCTTCCTGGCGAAAAGGAGGCCGCCTGTGGAAATCCGTGAGGAAGTAGATCTGGCTTTTAGAATCGAAGATCAAAGCGTAGTTATTTTCGAAGTTAGGGCTTACTGGAGAGATCGGAGCCAAAAGATAGAACAACCGATTGCAAAGACGACCTATGTAAGGAAATCGGGAATCTGGAAAATTTACTGGCAGAGAGCGGATCTGAAATGGCATGGGTATCAACCAACTGCTGAGGTCAAAGACATCGAGGATTTTCTCAATGTCGTCGATAAGGATGAACATGGATGCTTCTGGGGTTGACCTCATGGAGAAAGGTCGGGTTGTTGCCCAAGCTGCTAGGGCTAGAATTAGGGATAGGAGCTGAGGGGTTGAGGAGCTGAGGGATTGAGGAGCTGAGGGATTGAGGAGCTGAGGAGCTTGGGTAGGGCGGCCTCGCCGAGGCCGCCGGTGAGGAGCTGAGGGATCGTGATAGTCTTGTGCTGCTCGCCTTCGGCCAGCGGCCGACTCGGCGAGACTGTCCTACCTGGATTTGCTGGATTCTTCAACAATCGAGCGGGTGGCTTCGGCGATGAGGGAGGTGAGTTGCTTTGATGTCGCCAGTGCGAATTTCTGGCGTAGACGGGCGCTGGTGTCGCGGGGGATGGCTTGGTCGCGGAGGATGGAGGCGAGGGCGTGAATTTCGCCGGGGGTGAGGTCGCGAAGCTTGCAGGGGCCGGAGTTCGAAAGATGGCAGAGGCGGTCGAGGCGCGTTTGCAGGGCCTGCTGGCGCTGCAATTGAGTGGCGACGACATCCAGACGGCGGTTCATCAGGTGGAGCATGGCGCGTTCGCGATCGTCGAAATCGCTGAGGCGGCGATTGTAGGTCACAGTTAGATTGAGGGTTCCGTAGGTGCCAATGGATTCCATTGCTTGGTAGTCGGCATCCAGGTGGCGGTAGGCGTAACGGTAGAGAGGGTTTTGGCGGAATCCGCTGACCGACTGAAATTGTGACATGGTTTTAAGGTTCTTTTCGATTCCGTCCCAGCCAATGTTTGAAAGAATGGGGTGCCAATCCGTGAAGTAGCCGTTGATTTCATCGAGTAGCTCGACCGCCCGTCGTTTCAATTGATCGCTCGATCCGACATAGAACACTTCCGTTCGTTGTGGGTTGAGTACGTTCCACGCAAGGAAGTCGATGGGGACACAGTTGTGGAGGCCTTTGACAAAGGTTTGTTCCAGCTCGGCCAGGTTCTCGCAACGGACCATTCGGCGGGTGAGGCCGTTGGCTTTTCGCAGGTCGGCGCTGCGCAACTCCCTAAATTTGGCCATGGGCGATTCTTTGCATGAATTCGCGGTGTGAATGCACTCCGCATTTGCCGAAAATACTCTGGGTGTGCTTCTCGACGGTCCGTGGACTGATGCCCAGAACGAGGGCAATGTCGGTCGCCGATTTTCCTTTGCGCAGGCTGCGGGCGACTTCCTTTTCTCGTCGACTGAGGGTGTCGCTCAGGATACGTTGAATGGGCGTTGTTGGTACTTCCCAGACGCAGAGTCCAGCCTCGGCTAAGATGGGGACGATTCCGGCTTTCTGTAATTCTTCTGCTGCCTCCGCAGCCCTCAAGGGCTCGACCCTTAGCTTTTCGAGCTGTTTCCGTGCCTGTTCATTGGTGCTGAAATCATGGCCATCGACGTCGTAGGCGACCGCAACCCCCGCTGCGTCCAAAAGATCCAGCAAAGCCCGTAGTTTCGCTTCCGAACGCCGGGTTTTGCGAAGCAGTGGAGCCGTCAATGTGTCAGTATTATCCAATTTCAGCTAATGTAGGCGATAAGTCAGTCTAACTATTGTACGCAGTGGAAGTTAATTTTTGTATAAGAGCAGGGCAACGGAAAAATACGTAATTCTGGGGGTGGCCGAAAAAATCAAGGCGGTGTATAACTGGTTTTACAGCCATGAAAAATACAAAATTACTTATAGCCGTTGCTTCTCTGATCCTTTGTCTCGCGCCTTGGAGCGCTCCGTTGTACGGAGAAAGCGAATGGAATGTCACTCTGCTGGAGAGGGAGTTCAGCCCAGGGCTCTATTCCAGATACTCCGTGGAGTTTGAAGCTTGGACGGTGGACGCTGCACAAAGCGCATTGGGCTCTCAGGTCTGGGCTTCCAATGACCCGGAACGCGAGCGTTCGTATTCAGCAACGATTGATTCGGGTAACGGCCTGCACCGGATCATGGATGATGAGGGCAGATCCCTTCCCCGCACCTATTTCAGCGAGTCCAATTATTTTGTAATATCGAACCAGAATGCATCTTCGAGTATAGGTGGAGGTTCTGTCGAAGGCAGTACTGTCTATAAAGGGTTCCGCATGGATGCCGCGAACGATGCATCGCTGGTTGGCAACTGGCAGAGTTTTCAGTATGAGGTAGAGACGACATCAGACCAGCTGACGGACTGGGGGTATGAAATTCTGGAATTGCAGTTCAATGCTGACAACACTGCCGATTTCACCGTCACGGAAACCACCAACGAGAGCGAACTCAATGAAACCGGCAGCTTTCCCTACAGCCGCGACGGCGGCACCATCGTGATTGATGGTGAAGCGGAATTTCGTCTGTCCGCTTCCGGCGACATCCTGCTGCGTCAGGCTTATGAAGGCGGCTCGACCGCGCTGGTTACAACCTTCATGAAAATTGTGGAGCCGGGGGATGTTGACGATCAGGATATGGTTGGCACTTGGGCGATGAGTCTAGTCGAACTGGGTAAGAATCACGACACAGAGTTCCCCTGGACTACGATGAGTTCCGAATCCGCTTTGGTGGACTTGCGTGCCGATGGCTCCGGATCCCTATACATGATGGAAACCTCCGTTGGGCAGATGGGTGGCATCGGTTCGGAGGCCTCCCTATCTTTTGCCTGGACCGTCGACGGGTCCGATCTGCTTGTGCATTCGCCTGGAGATGTGAATGACGAATGGGCACGCTTCCTCATAGGTGCGAGCAAAGAAGTGATGCGCGACGCCCGATGGAAAGATGACTACCAGGGTGAGTTTTTAACCTTCGAGTACTTTGTAAAGATCGATGCTCCCATCCCGCCAGAGGTTGAATTTATTCCGGTTTTTGCACCTGGTGTCGATTATTTTGGAACCTGGCTGGCATCCGATACGGAGATTTACACCGAACTTTGGCCATGGATTCACTTCAGTGACCTAGGTTGGATGTATGCGCTTGAAGGCAATGGTGTGGATCTGTGGCTCTACGACCTGAAACAGCATCTCTGGATGGTAGGCAATGTCGATATCTTCCCCTTTGCCTTGGGCGCCGATGAGGGCGAGGTCTACTTTTTCGACCTGAACTTCTCGAATCCGGAGCATCGGTTCTTCTATTCCTATGAAGACGAAAAGTGGCTGGAGTGATGTTGGCGCTGAGGGGCTGGCGTGCTTAGGAACTTAGGGGATGAGGAGCTGAGGGGATGAGGAACTGAGGGGATGAGGAGCTGAGGGGATGAGGAACTGAGGGGATGAGGAACTGAGGGGCTTGGGTGGGGGGGGCGGGCCGCGGCCCCCGGGGTGGGGGGAGCGCTAGTTTT
>JAFIGG010000116.1 GCA_020831485.1 Opitutales bacterium | reverse complement strand
AGGGAGCATGGCGCTCTCACAAAAGCGGAAATAATTTATTGGTCGCACCACTAGTGTTCAATTCTGCTCTGTCCCTGTCACATGCCCTGTGTTGTTTTAGTTGAGGAATCCGTAATCCATATTCGCCTGTCTGGATTTCTCAGCCTTGAAGACCTTATGAGTGTTTCCAAGCAATTGCGTGCGCTCGAGGACGCTTCCCCGATCTCCATTCATCGGTTGACCGACATGACGGATGTAGCGGGCAGTTCACTCAGTTTTGAGACCATGGAGGACTTTGTTGCTACTCGGCGTCACGTCGCGCTGAAGAATTCAATTCGTTCGGCAATTGTTGCGCCAGGCCTCCTCGCCTACGGATTGGCGAGGATGTTTCAGTCGCTGAACAATAACCCGCAAATTGAAGTCAAGCTCTTCAAGGTCCTGGATGAGGCCCTGTTCTGGATCAGTGATTCGAGTCAGGGTGTGGTCGAGGGGAATTCGAAATAGGTAGGGGAACCCGGTCCTACAGGCAGGCCAAGCAGGAAGACCCAGACATAGAAAAGCACAATCCAGCCTACGAGCAGGGCAATGCTGTAGGGTAGCATGGTGCTGATGACTGTGCCGATTCCGATGCGCCGGTCAAAGCGTGCGATGAAAGCAAGTATGAGCGCAAAGTAGCTCATCATTGGGGTGATGATGTTTGTAGTTGAATCTCCGATTCGGTAGGCCGCTTGAACGACTTCAGGGCTGTATCCAAGGGTCATCAGCATTGGAACGAAAATGGGTGCGGTCACGGCCCACTGGGCAGATGCGCTGCCGAGCATCAGATTGACGACACAGCACATGAGGATGAAGGGCAGAAAGACCAGCGGATTGTCGAGCCCGATTGCGGTCAGGAAATTGGCTCCGGTTATGGCCATGATCTCGCCGAGGTTGGTCCAGCGAAAATAGGCGACAAACTGGGCGGCGAAAAAGACCAGAACAATGTAGATGCCCAGTCGACTCATGGCTTCGGCCATTCCGTTGATGATATCGCGGTCGTTGCGAATGCTGCCAGTGACCTTGCCGTAGACAATGGAGGGGATCAGGAAAAAGAAAAACAGTAGCACGACGATCCCCGACATGAAGGGCGAACGAAGAATGTCTCCCGTCTCCGGATTGCGCAGGATCCCATTGGCTGGGACGACCGTGAATGCCGTTATAATTCCGAGCAGTACCACTGTCACACAGGCCGCCAGCAGGCCCTTCTTTTCTGCCGAAGTGAGGGGCTTGAGGTAATCATCGGCATTCACGGTGCCGTGGTCGGAATGGCTGTCATCGTACGGCCCCAGAGCAGGTTCCACAATCCGGTGCGTAACCCAGGTGCCGATAAGGGTGACGACAAAGGTCGACGCCATCATGAAATACCAATTCACCGCGGGGTGAACAATGTATTCGGGGTCTATGTAGCGGGCTGCCTCCTGGGTGATTCCCGAGAGCAGTGGGTCCACGGTCCCAATCAGCAGGTTCGCGCTGTAACCGCCGGATACGCCCGCGAACGCCGCTGCCATGCCGGCGATGGGGTGGCGTTTGACGGCCAGAAAGAGGAAACCAGCCATGGGCACCAGGACGACGTAGCCCATTTCTGCGGCTGTATTGGAAATCACACCGGCGAACACCACGGCGAGCGTTAAGAGGCGCTTGGGAGCAAACAATACGATGGAGCGGATTCCGGTCGAAAGGAGTCCGGAGGCTTCCGCGACGCCAACCCCCAGCATGGTCACAAGCACGGTTCCCAGGGGCACAAAGGAGGTGAAATTGACCACCATGTTTTCGATGATCATACGCAGCCCGTCCGCACTGAAAAGATTGACCACAGTGATCTGCCGTTGCACGTCTCTGGGGTCCTGAACGCTGAGGCCGCTGGCATGGAGGGCCCAGCTGAGCAGTATGATGGCCACTGCCAACAGAAAAAACAGCGTTACTGGATGCGGTAACAGGTTCCCCAGCCATTCAACGGTTTTCAACAATCGGGTGGCTTTGTTAGGGCTTTTTTGATCGTGCGTGGCATCCATACTGCATTCTGCACAGCAGCTCCCGTTCCATGGCAAAACTGCAACTAGGTTACCATAAAGCATCGACGGGCAGTCGCATCCCGGGGAAAGCCGCTTGCGCTTTATTTGAAAGTGAGTGAGCCTCCCAAAGTGAAAAACGGAAGTGACTTAATGACCTCTCGACCGCGGTTTAAAGCTGTTGTTTCGGACATGGATGGCTTGTTGCTGGACACGGAGCGCATCGCTCATGCCACCTTCCTCGAAGCATGCGGGAAGATGGGGATTGGCGATGAAACGGAAGTTTTTAAACGCTGCATTGGCCTGAATAAGGTGCGGGGTAAACAAGTCCTTGCGAAGGGACTCGCGGGGAAAGCGGATCCGATCGCCTTTGGAGACTATTGGTTTCAGCGCTACTTGGAGGAGACCGCGAAAACGATTCCTCTGCAACCAGGGGCTGCGGAATTACTGAATTTTCTGCATTCAAGCGGAATTCCCATCGCTGTGGCGACTTCGAGCTCGACGGCGCAGGCGCACGAGAAATTGGGCCACGCAAATGTCCTGAAATATATCCGAAGCATTGTAGGCGGAGACAAAGTGGACCACAGTAAACCCCATCCCGAAATCTATTTGAAGGCGGCCGCGAGCTTGGGCGTCAGTCCCGAAGACTGCCTGGCATTGGAGGACTCGGAAAACGGCGTTCGATCGGCAGTTGCTGCCGGCATGCAGGTAATTCAGGTTCCGGACTTTGTTGAGCCGAGTGATGATTTATTGAAACTGGCGCATCAGGTGTCCCCTGATTTGATCCATGTGCTGGACTGGATTAAGGGCTCTCGCAATCCGGCACATTGAGGGTAGGGCACGGTTCGACGACCCGGCCGAAACATCGTCATAACAGCATTCACCGTATCTTAATCGCTCCAAACTCGGTCAAAGAACCGGTCCATGGCCTCGAAGGCTCGGCGGGCGACGTCCGGGTGGTATTCCGAGCGTCCCGGATTGTCGGCATGGGGATTGGTGAAGGAATGGACCGCTCCGCTATAGATGATAACTTCCCAGTCGACCTCGGTTTCTGCCATTATCTCGCTGAAAGCATGCACCTCATCCAGTGTCACTGCGGGATCTGCCGCACCATGAAGAATCAAAATCTTTCCCTTCGTTTGCCCCGCGTCCGACCCTAGTGTGGGAGAAAGCAGGTTTCCATGAAAGCCCACCAGACCATCCAATTGAGCACCACTGCGTGCAAGTTCGAGGATGGCGCCTCCGCCAAAACAGAAACCAATCGCTCCAATTCGTTCACGGTCGAGGGGAATGGATTCGTCCACATTCAGGAGAGCCTCGAGGGCTGCCTCGCCCCGTTTGCGCATCAAGTCCGTGTCTCCGCGCAAGAAGCCCGCGGCCTGGCTCGCTTCACTGGGATTTGCTGGTCGAACTTCAGTACCATACAGGTCTGCCATTAAAACTATGTAGCGGTCGCCTGCGACCCGCTTTGCTTTCTCCAACGACTGATCGGTAGGTCCCATCCAATTGGGAATCATTAGCAGGCCAGGCAGATCCCCATCCGTGTTGCTCGGATATACCAGTTTCCCTGCGAATGCCTCATCCTCAATCTGCCAGGTAATGTCGGTGACCTGATAAGATTCAGCCAGAACAGGGAGATAAAGACAGAACGAAATCAAGACAGAAGTAGTGAGCAGACGCATGGTTCGAGCCTATTCACGATCGCCTGCTTGTCTAGTGGTTCGACCAATAAATTATTTCCGCTTTTGTGAGAGCGCCATGCGGAATTGTCAGCCCATCTGCGTTAGCGAGCGCCGACAGGGGCTCCAGCCCCTGATCGGCCTCGCCGCCTTGATGGCGCTGGCAATCCGCTATGGCAAAAGTGAAAAAATTTATTGGTCGCACCACTAGTAGTTCTGGAAGGTTTCCGTGCCTTCTTTGCTTGCCGGCCCGACGTAAACTCGAACCGTATCGGGAAGGTCGGCGGCGCCGAAAGTCCAGCTCGACGCGAGGCTGTTTCTTTCGCGTACTACTTCTGTTGGATCAAGCGCATTACGGTCTTCTTCGACCATCCATATCCGGTCGTCACGACTGCGCATGCGCGCCCAGGTTCCGGTAATCGCATCTTCAATATGGACCTGAACACGCATCTCAAAATCCTCCGCGAGTTCCCACTCCTTAATGGGCCCGATCAGGTAATCGACCGAGTGAACGAACTTGCTTGAGCGGAAGTAACCGTAGTCAACCTCCATGTAGCTGGTTGGCTGTTTATACTGTAATTCAATCAGTTGTTCGCCCGGCTCAACCGCCAGCGTGAAAAATGCGCTATAAAGTGCTGGCTGGATTTGCCAGTCGTCGAGTGGGCTTTCGGATTCCGTCTTGCTAACCGTATCATCCTGGGCGACCAACCGAGCCACACCGGACTGGTCCCCCAGTTTCCAGTGCAGTTCGCCTTCGGCTGAGCCCACAAATTCAAGCCCCAGATCAGCGGAATCTGAAGCGTAGACCCTGTAACGCGCCGTAATTGCACAGAAACTATCGTCAGGAATACCGCTCCGATCGATTCGAAAACGGATTTCCAACTCTTCATTCAACACCTGGATTCCCTCAGCCTGAGTAAAAGTCGAGCCAACCGGCCCATGAAATGAAAGCGTCGGTGCTCGAAGATTTGCCTGCACTGTCAGGGACGTAATGAAATAGAAAACAACCAGCAGTCCGCTTTTTACAAAGGAGTATTTCATAGCCAACCTCAGCCTAGAGAAACCCCTGAATAAGTAAAGCGTATAGCCTCATCCCCAGCTTAGCCACTATCCACGTCCCATATTGGTGCCAGGCACCCCTTTTTCGCATCCAATCCTTGGTGCCAGGCACC
>JAFIGG010000031.1 GCA_020831485.1 Opitutales bacterium | reverse complement strand
CCCCGCTACTGGGCGAATAAATCTTACTTCGCCTGTGGCAGGAAATGAGTCCAGTCCCGCTCGACGTTGCCACTGGCGGCGATTGCCGCAAAGGGCCGCCATTTGGGGCGTTGCGGACGACGAATCAATTGCAGGCCCGCTTCATGCGGCAGGCGATTGGCTTTCAACGAATTGATTTCCCGCGTGCAGGTGACGAGATTCTCCCAGCTCGTCCGCCCTCCCCGCTCGCGGGGAATGACATGATCCAGAGTCAGGTCCGAAGCCTTGCAGCGGCGACCGGTGTACTGACAGGTGTAATTGTCGCGGATAAAAATGTTCTCGCGGTTGAACTTCACTTCCGTCACCGGCAGGCGGTCATACTCGTTCAGGAGCATGACCTTGGGCAAAAGGATTCGATGGCGAACCGTCCGAACGAACTCCCAGCCAACCCGATCTTCCTCGGTTTGCGACAAGGCGACCCAGTCAGCCGCCTGAATCGGTGCAAAGCTACCGTCCCGCGTATCAATCACCCGCGCGCGGTCCTGCCACAGCAGGCTGAAGGCGCGGCGGACACCAACAATGTTAACCGGCTGCCAGTTTCGATTCAGGATTAATACCCTGCGTCTGGAGTCACCTTCTTCCTTGGTGTCCTTGGACCGGCTTCGAATCGCTGTGGGCGCGCTCATACGGAATCCATCATAGTGCGGGTCTGGGCCACTCTGTCAAACTGGCTTTAGCATACAAATTGAAAAATCGAGCTGAATCGTTGCATCGAATCGGCTTTTAAGGCACTATTTCTCAGTATGGAAGTTCCACTCGAAGATTTCTACGAAGACATTATTGGCAAAGCCCAACGCGGACTGGGTTTGAGCGATGAGGCGGTCGCCTCCAAAGCCGGCATCTCCACAGCGGACTGGAAAAAGGCGCTGAATGGAGCATTCGACGAAGCCACCGCACGGGCTGTGGCTCCGGTCTTGAATCTCAATGCCGACGCCCTGGTGGCCGCCGGAAAAAAGGCGTGGAAACCCAATCCGGTTGACCTCGTAGGCCTGGACCAGTTCAACACCCCATTCGACGACATGACGGTTAACGCCTATGTTGCCTGGGATCCGGAGAGCAAAGATGCTGTGCTGTTCGATTCCGGGGGCAATGCAGATCCTATGATTGAACTGGTTGAAGGCCTCGGATTGAAGGTTCAGAACATTCTTCTGACCCACACACATCCGGACCATATTTATGACCTGCCAAAGCTACAGCTAAGGTTCCCCAACGTCACAACCTGGGTCCACGAATCCATGCAAGTTGAAAACTGCAAAGGCTTCAGCGACGGCAAAAGGTTCCAGGCCGGATCACTGAAAATCGAGGCCCGGCACACGCCCGGGCACTCCAAAGACGGGGTAACTTTCGCTATCACTGGGCTCGCCAAACCAGTGGCCATTGTCGGCGATGCAATATTTTCGGGATCAATGGGAGGCGCGCCGTCTGCCTGGAAGGATGCGCTGGCCGTGAACCGGGAGAAAATATTCAGTCTGCCCGAAGATACCATTGTCTGCCCCGGCCACGGCCCCATGAGCAGCGTTGGCGAAGAGTCCCGCCACAACCCTTACTATGCTTCATAGGACTTTAATGTAGTTAAAACCACTTACAAACCTCAGCACACTCTCTTATGGCACGAAAAATAGCATTTGTTGGCGTAGGCCGCATGGGCGCAAACATGGCCCGTCGCCTTCATGAACTCGGACACCCAGTGGTCGCTGTTGCGGATAGCCACCGCCCAAACGCTGAAGCACTGGCTGAAGAGCTGGGCTGCGCGGCACCGACCAGCCTGTCAGATTTGGCCGGCATGGCAGACATCATTATTACGGTTGTTACCGATGATAAGGCCATGCGTAGCATCTTTAAGACCCGTAAGGACAACCTTCTGTCCGGCAAGACACGCGGCAAAATCTTTATCAACTGCGCAACTGTCTCGCCGAAAACCCATGTTGAGGTTGAGAAACTCTGCAAAGCCCGCAAAGCCGCCAGTATTGAGGCCTGCATGGCATCGAGCATCCCTCAAGCCCGCAGCGGCAGCCTCTATTTGATGGTCGGCGGAGAAAAACGCAGCTACTCACGGGTGCAGAAACTGCTCTCAGAACTCAGCAGCACGATGACCTATATTGGACCCGCCGGACAGGCCGCGTCCGTCAAGGCCCTGGTCAACATGGTGATGAACATCAACACAGCCGCATTGGCCGAAGGCCTCGGCCTCGGCGATGCCCTCGGCATTGATTTGGATGTTCTGCGTCAGGTATTTTCCCAGACAGGCGCCAACAGTCGGGTGCTGGAAACAGACGGCGAAGATATGCAGAAGCGTGACCACGACTGCTATTTCTCGGCGGCCCACGCCGCCAAAGACAGCAGCATAGCAGCCGCACTCGGCCGCTCCGCCCGTCTGAAGCTCCCCCTGAATGACGCCACGGTCGGCCAATACAAGAAACTCGTCGATCTAGGCTTGGGCGATCTGGACAAGTCCGGCATCGCCGAGCTGACCTTCAAAGGACGCAGCGCAAAATAATGCCGTAGCCCGTTTTTTTCTTTTAATAAAAAGTTTGCCGGCCTTCAGACGGTTTCTACTGTATGGACCCGCTATGCGCGATCCGTACAGACATACGAAAATCATTTTCACGATCGGCCCTGCGACTCAATCGGTCGAGGTGCTAACCAAGTTGCTTAATCAAGGCGTGGACATATGCCGTTTCAATATGGCACACGCCGACCATAAGTGGACGGGTGAAGCCATAGCGAATGTTCGCAAGGCTGAGGAGATTGTCGGCCGCAAAATCGCTCTGATGATGGACATCAAGGGGCCCGAGATTCGCACGGGCCCGTTGGAACGCTCGTTCGAACTCAAGCGGGACGAACTCTTCGACTTTTTCATCGAAGCGGGCAAGGAACCCGAATACGGAGAAATAAAAGGAGTCCGGGTAAATTACCCAGGCATGATAAAGGATGTAAAAGTCGGGGACACGATTTTGGTGGACAGCGGTTTGATGCGCATGCGGGTAGAAAAAATGATGGAGGACCGCATTCGCTGCAATGTTCGGATCGGCGGCGAGCTTGGCAGCCGCCGCCACATCAATCTCCCGGGTGTGCGCATTAATCTGCCTGCCCTCACCGACAAAGACCGAGCCGACGTGACCTACGGAGTCCAAGCCGGTATTGATTTCTTCGCCCTGAGTTTCGTCCGTGAAGGCAACGACCTCAATATCCTCCGCCGTTTTATTACGGAACAAGGATCACAAGCGGGAATCATCGCCAAGATTGAAGACCAAACCGCGATTCGGAACCTCGACGACATTGTACGTATCAGCGATGGCCTTATGGTTGCACGGGGCGACCTCGGTATTGAGATACCGTACGAGAACCTGCCAGTTGTTCAACGCCGCGCGGTCCGCACCTGCCTGCAAATGGGCAAGCCGGTCATCGTCGCGACGCACATGCTTGAGTCCATGATCACCAATCCCGTGCCCACTCGGGCGGAAATCACTGACATTTCAAATGCGGTAATGGAACAGGCTGACTGCGTTATGCTTTCAGGAGAGACTACTGTCGGCAAGTATCCCAGTGAATGTGTGAATGTTCTCAAACGGGTGATCAAAGCAACTGAGGGCCAGAATGAGCAGCCCTTCAACAAGACAATAGAGCTGCGCACACCCAAATCCCTGATGTTGCGCTCAGCTTTGATTCTCAGCGAAGAGCTTAAAGACTGCGCCTTGGTTGTTTTCACCCGCAGTGGCTTTCTCGCACGCACATTGAGTGCTTTGCGTCCACTGCGGTCGCCTATCTATGCCTTCACGGATGTGGAACGGGTTTTCCAGCAACTGCTGATCTACTGGGGAGTGGAACCTTTTATGATTAATTTTGAAGAGGACCCAGAAGCAACCATTCTCAAAGCCATGGAAATGCTCGTGGAAAGAAATTGGGCGCACTCTGGTCAGCCGATCGTGGTGGTTTCCAACGTGCTTGCAGGAGGCAAGATCATTGACACCATCCAGTTCCGCCGAATCGATTGAGCCTAGCAGTCTGTCGGGCTTTGCCCTGACATTCTGCTAGTGATCGCACAACTTAGGCAGGTATCGGATCCATCGATACCGTTCTCAAGCTTTCCAGGCGGGAACGAAAAACATCGTATTCCAGGATTTCGAAACGCCCATCGAGGTGCTCGACAAGCGCTGTGTTGGACTCGACCCAATCGCCCGAGTTCAAGTAATGGACCGGACCGATCATCTTATCTGCAGGCGTGTGGATATGACCGCAGATGAAACCAGTGCAGCCGTAGCGGCGGGCAAAGATTTCGACCTGCTGTTCAAAGCGGCTGATGTAGTTAACAACGGTTTTGGTGCGGGCCTTGATTGCCTTGCTGAGCGAAAAGTATTCCTTACCCCGCCAACGCCGGTATCTATTGTAAAGTCGATTAAAGCGAAGCAGCGACTGATAACCGATATCACCGGCAATAGCAATGAACTTTGAGTTCTGGGTAATGGCGTCAAACACGTCCCCGTGCACCACGAGATAACGACCGTTTTCCGATTCATGAATGTGATGGTCAGAAACCTTCAAGCCGGCGAACTCAAGCGGAAGGAATCGATCCAGGATGTCGTCGTGATTGCCCCTCAGGTAGTGAACTTCCGTCTTGAATTTGTCCACCATTTTGAGAACCCGGCGAACGAATTGGGTGTGCTCGGATTTCCAACCGCCTTTTCGACCAAGCGACCAGCCATCGATGATATCGCCGTTCAAAACCAACTTTTCACACTGTATATGCCACAGGAAGTCATTTACCTTATCGATCTGACAATCCGGCGCACCCAGGTGCACATCGGACAGGAATACGGTGCGGAACTTCATCAGTGGTTTGTCTTTTTTCATGATACAGAAGTCGGTTGATAGTGCAGGCTCTGGTTGACGGCATCCAGGTAGCTGTCGACAACGACATCCCAGGAAATAGATAGCGTGGTTTCGCGTGCGGCCTTGCGCAGCTTGGGCCAGGCATCGTATCGCTGAGCCCATAGCTCAATGTTGCGAAGATAGCTTTGAGTGTCTCCAAATGGAGCCAGCAACCCATTTTCAGCGTGGCGTATATACTTGCCCGCTGCAGCGTAATCATAAGCAAAGACCAATAGCCTACTGGCCATAGCCTCTGTCACCACGTTGCCGAAAGTTTCCGATTGACTGCTAAAGAGAAAACAATCCGCACTGGCATAGTAGCGCGCAAGATTTACGCCGGTTCGGCGTCCGCAGAAGTGCACATTCGGATACATTCGCTGCCATTTTTCCAGCTCCGGTCCATCTCCGACAACCACCAGTTTTGCATCCGAACGCACCGCCAACATGCGCTCGAAGGAATCGAACACCAACCGCAGGTTTTTCTCTGGTGCTACCCGCCCTACATACAGGGCTACCGGAGCGGTTTCAGCGGCACCCCAGGTACGCCGCAACTCCGGATCTCTGCGTTGAGGCGAAAAGCGCTGAGTATCGACTCCGCGCCCCATCAAGCGCAGGCCCTTAAATCCTTTGGCGCTCAATTCCGTGAGTAAAGCTTCCGCAGGTACAAATGTGAGCGCAGCCTGATTGTGCAGGCTGCGCATCCAGCCAAGAACAGCCATTTGGATGACTCCGTATCCATAGTGGCTGCCATACTGATCAAAGTGTGTGTGGTAACTGGAAACCACCGGAATATCCAGATCCCGGGCGACTTGAAAGGCACTCCAGCCGAGCGGCCCTTCGGTGGCTATATGTACCCACTCCGGACGCAAATCCTGCCAGAGCCGCTGCAATCGAAAAACGCATGGCAAGCCGAAGCGCAATTCGGAGTAGCGAGGTATCGGCAGCCCCGGCACCTCTACCAACGAAATGTCCAAATTCTCCTGCCAATTACGGTCCTTACGGGCAGGCGTCACGACCTCAACCTGATAACCCCTGTCGGCCCAGCCACGGGTTAACTGGCCCAGTGTCATGGCAACCCCATTGATTTCGGGGGGATAGGTTTCTGTGACCAGTGCGATTTTCATAATGAATCGAATGATAAGCCCCCAAGGTGTCCGTGGTGTTGCATTTATGTTACACTTTTGCGAACTTTTGGGCTCTGTGTATGAAATTACCGTCCTTAATATTCGTTGTCGGCCCCACCGCGGTCGGCAAGACAGCTCTCTCACTGGAACTCGCCGAGCGACTGGAGCGCCCCATCCTGAGCTGTGATTCCCTGTGTTTTTACCGCGGAATGAATATCGGCACAGCCAAACCCACAGCAGAAGAACGTGAACGGGTGACCCACTACGGAATCGACCTCGTCGACCCCAGCGAGCGCTACGACATCGCACAATACCTGGAATACGCCCGCCATTGCGTCGAAACTCACGCAGAATCCGGCCTTATCATCAGCGGAGGCAGTGGGTTTTATCTGAAATCTTTTTTTGAACCGGTTACCGACCAAGTGAACGTGCCTGAATCCATCACCCGGGAAGTTCATGCACTTTATCAAAAAGCGGGTTTAGAGGGATTGTTACAAACCCTCCGGAAACGAAACCCCGCAGGGACTGGCAACCTCGACATCAAAAACCCGCGTCGGGTCGAAAAAGCCCTTATGCGCTGCATGGCCAGCGGGCAAACTCTTCAGGAACTTGAAAACGCTTTCGATCGGCAACCGGATCCTTACGCCGACATTTCCCGCTGCGTAATTCTGCTTGATCGGGAAACCACAGAGCTAAAAGCACGCATTGCCCAGCGCACTCAGCAAATGCTCGCCAATGGCCTGATTGAAGAAGTCCGCCGCCTGCGCGACGCCGGGCTGGAGCGGAACCCAAGTGGACGCAACTCCATCGGATACCGGGAAACACTGCAATTCCTTGACGGTGAGTTCGACCAGCAGACTCTGGAAGTCGAAATAAGCCTTCACACCCGCCAACTGGTGCGCAAGCAGCGCATCTGGTTTCGCAAACAGATTCCCATCGATTTTAAATGGAATCCAGACGAGATCCATGTACAAGAAGCCTTAAATCGCTTAAAATCCCACGATCCAGCAAGGAATCACTGGAAATAAAAGACAAAGTGAGCTACACTTAATCACTATGCCATCTGTTGAATTTAAAAAAAGCCAGGTAATTGTCGACTGGGATGACCGTTACGACAGCCTCCTGGAGCTTGCCGAAGCCAAAGGCCTCGATCTGAACTTTGGCTGTCGCCAAGGCAACTGCACGGCCTGCCAACAGCCGATTCTAAAAGGTTCTGTCGAATACCCACGAGGCCACACCGGGGTGCCCGAGGCCGGCAACGAACTGCTTTGCTGCAGCCACCCGGCTGAAGACATTATAATCGACGCCTGACGACTATCCCTGCCCTGCCTTCGGGCTTGTGTTGAAGCCAGCCATTGGCCTATCGTGCCGTCATTCCTTCAATGGCGCACAACAGATCAATTCGCACCGCCGCCCGGGCGGTCATAATATGTGACGGCAAACTCCTCGCGACAAAAATGCGGGACCGCCGCGGCGTATTCTACATTCTTCCCGGAGGCGGTCAAAATCACGGCGAAACTCTGGAAGAAGCCGTTCGCCGCGAGTGCCTTGAAGAGGTCGGCTTGGAAGTGGAAGTCGAGCGCCTGCTCTACATACGCGAATACATCGGCAAAAACCACAATTTTTCCAAGCGCCACGCCGCATTCCACCAATTGGAACATGTTTTCCTCTGCTCCGTCAAAAATCCGGAAACGGCATCTCCTGGTTGCGAAACCGACAATTATCAGGTGGGGGTCAGCTGGCTAGATCTGGAGAATCTGCACTTAATTCGCTTTTACCCAGAAAGCCTCAAGCAGTATTTCAAGCCGGAGGGCTGCAATCCTCCTTCACTGTATCTCGGCGACCTCAACTAGTGGACTGTGCGATTGCCTCCAAAGTTTTCCAGCACTGAAACAGGCCACGGGGCGTATGGAAGCAGCCCTTCCACTTTCCGCCTTTAAGATTGAGTGAGACCTGACCGCGGCATCCAGACAACTGAAGTAGCCGCCGAACTCTCTATCCGGCGAATACTGGACCCAGAACGGGATCACCTCATTCAGCAACTCGTCACGGTATTGAATCGCAAGTTTACCAACATCAATTGCCATAGTGCTCGTCTTCTTCGACGGTTCCGTCATCAGTGGCATCGCGCTGGATGGCTCCAAGCCTCCGGAAAAGGGCAACCAGATCACGCGTACCGCCGATCAGAAACCAGACCGTCGTCGCCGCGCCGGTTACTCCGATAAAGACCACATTGAACAGCCACCAGTTCCCCCACCAGCTGTCGGGCCACCGGTAAAATAGCTGCCAGACAGTTATGGTAACGAAAGAAAAGAAAAAGAACGAAACCCAGGCCACGTTAATGCAGTAGATCCACTTGTCGCCACGGGTAAACTCACCATTGAAGCCAATGGCTCTCCAACCCACCGCCGGCGGGGCGCTGTGATCGGCACCCTCAGCTGCGACGGCCTGGTATTGTCCCCGGTTCAGCATGCGGTCCATATTGATTTGTGGATCCTTTGAGGCATAAGAGCCTATCACATAAGCCAGACAAGCGGATATGGATGCCAGGAAAGACATTTGCACACCGTTGAGCCAGAAGCGCTCGGGTAGTGCCTGAATCCAATGGTTGTCCACAAATGAAGCCTGTAGCCAGGGAGTGAGCACGGGCCAGATAATATTAATTATCAACACGCCGCCCACGGCCAGCACGCTGCCAACGATCATTGCCGCCCAGGCCCCGGCAGCCGTTCCCCGTTTCCAGTAGAGCCCTCCGATCAGAACTGCTCCGGCCCCTCCGGTGAAGATTGCCCCCGTCGCCTGAAAATACATCAGGATGAATTCTTTGAGAGGAAAAATCATGCTGAACACCCAGGCAAACACGGCCACCCCAACCACTGAAGTTTTCAAAAGCCGCAGGTGCTTCCGCTGACTGATCCGGTGTTCGCGTCCGCGCAACTGCCGAATCGGCGAATAGACGTCCTGCACGAAGATACTTCCCCAGGAGTGCAAATAGGTACTGTCGGTGCTGACCGCCGCCATGATCATTACCGCCGCCAGCAGGCCCATCATGCCAACTGGCAATATTTGTGCGAGAGCGATGGTCGTCGTCATCTGCGCTTCAATCTGCGCATCCCCAATCGCTGCAATCTGGGCATTGGCCGCCATGGTTGCCGCTTCATGGACGGGCGCATTCATCATTACGTAAGCACTGACCGCCGCCAGGGGGATCAACATCAGCGTGACCCCAGTACGAACCTGGGCCAGAATACTCGCCATTTTCGCCTCATGCGGATTGATAGCCGAGCAATTGTAAGCCTGGGTTCCCTGCCAGACCATGTAATTGTAGACAGCCAGAAATAGTAGGATCAGAAACAGGGCCGGATTGAAATCGGGCAAAGAACCACTGTCGAAGGGATTGAGCTTCGATTCACCTGGGGGCGCCTGCATCAGGGTCTCGACAATCAGACTCCAGGGGAACAGGTAGAGCATCACACCCAACAGCATCAGAAACACAATATTGCTGAGCGAACCCTGAATAAAGTCCGTCACCATACCGGCAATGTGACCCCCATTCAAGGTGATGAAAATTGCCAGCCCCAGCATTACGGCCATAACCGCACCCAAGGTCAGGTTCAACTCAAGCCCTATGCCGGGCACTGTCCAGAGGTGAACGGGAAGGCCGAGAAAGTAGATCACAAACCGGGCGGTCACAGCCGGAAAGATACCATAATTCAGGACACCACTGATCCAGCACAACAAACCGGAAAAAACCCTGAAACGCCGACTATAACGTTTCTCCAGAAACTGCGCCAGGGTCATCACCCGGGTTTCCCGATAGCGATAGATGATCCAGCCCGACAAAGCCATGAGCAAGCCGATCGGGGCCAGCATCTGTATCCAGTATTGGGCGGTGAATCCGGCCTGATAATACTGCTCCCACATCGCAACGATTGAAATCGCCCCAATGCCCGCAATCCCCGTGGCGACCGTCAGAATATAACGCCCCGCACAGCGGTTGGCCGACAAATAGTCCGCAACGCTTCGAGTATAGCTGCGGGTGTAGAGTGTGAATCCAGCAACCACCCCGACCAGGACAATTATGATTGCGAGATCAATGGAATGCAGATTGGCAAATGCGAGAACGGACATAGTGTTTATAGGGTAGCCTTACATGATTCCGAAGGTATCCCAGGCGGTTTCGGCTTTCATGCCATTTTTAATTGCTTCGTAAACCCGCCGTTCGCCGCTGACCTTTGTCAGGGACTCGCGAATGACTTCGCCTTCGATGGCTTTAGGGATGATGCAAACGCCGTCCAGATCGCCGAAAACGATGTCTCCTGGAGCCACGTCGACTTCGCCAAAGCGTATCCCGCAGCGAAAGTCCACCACCTTGCCGCGTGGGCGCTGGTCCTGGGCATAGCGCCCCCAGGAAAAACAGGGGAAGTTTTGCTCAAGGATTCCGCGTGTATCGCGTGAATAGCCATTGACGACCGCTCCGGTCGCACCCTGATTGCGGGCGGCTAGGCTCATCAGCTCACCCCAAAGCGCATACCTTGGAGAGGAGCCGCTGCAAATGTACACTTCGTCCGGCTTCAATTCATCGAGTGCCCGCAGCATATACCCAAAGGGTCGGTTCAGGACTTCAGATTGACGGCCAGGGCCCTCCCCTCCTTCGTCATCCATTTCCAAAACCGGCATCGCCCGGCCCACAACCACCATGTCCTCGCGCAGCGGTTGCACCTGCGGTGGAAGGAACTGACGCTTGTAGCCCAGGATATCCATTACATCGCCAACTACGGCGCTGAAGAGTTCACTGCGCATCCGCGCAAAAAGTTCACGATCGTCTTTCCAATCCATTTTCATTTTTTTGAATAAAGGTCTTTGAGAATCGGTTCGAGGGCGTCCATCACCGCATTCAGAATACGGGCACCCTTTTCCGCGGAGGCTGCAGTGGGATCCCCATACACGCCGTTGCGGGTCATCTGGGACATCGAGCGCTGTAAGCGCGCCTGACCGCCCCTCAGCATGTCACTTTCGGCCCAAGGATAGGTCGCGACATTGGTGCCAGGCACTATCTTTTCTTTCCGAACCAGCTCGGGATGCAACTGCAGCATCAGCGAGGTTTCGAATTCACAGGCATGACCAACACCCCCGGGCCCGCTCTCCGTGATGGAGAGAAGTCCTTTGGCCGCCAGTTGCCACCAGGAGCCAAATACAGTCTGTGCCTGCGGATACGCTTCACCGAGCGATTCCTGCAGAACACCCCCCAGAGCGATATTGCCGCCATGGGCGTTGAGAATGAGCAGGTTCGTAAATCCATCTGCGAACACACAATCGAGCATTCCGCGGGCATAGCCCATCAATTCACTGTGGGAAACAGACAGGGTTCCGGAAAAGCTGCGGTGATGGGCGGAATAGCCAATGGGCGGACAAGGCAAAATCAGTGTTCGGTCGTCCCAACGCTTATTCACCTCCCGGCAAATACCTTCCGCGATCAAGCGGTCCGTCGCCAAAGGCAGGTGCGGTCCATGCTGTTCGGTCGCGGCCAAAGGCAGGATCACCACACAGTTGCGGTCAACCTTCGCCAGAGCTTCCGTTGTCAGCCGATCCCAGATCATCGCCTTACCGCCCACATTTCGATTTCAACCTTCAGCGTGAACAGCAAACCTGTCTGGACTGCGGTCCGCACAGGCTGAGGCTCAGGCATCATCGCCTTATAAACGGCATTCAGCCGCGGCCACTCATCAAGGTCTGTCATGTAGATATTCACCTTAAAAACGTCAGCCGGACCGCAACCCGCCGTCGCCAATTGCTTGAAACAGTTTTCCAGAGTCAGCTTTGTCTGCTCTTCAATGGTCTCCCCGACCACCTTGCCTTCCTGATCCAGGGCGGCCTGGCCACTGATAACGACCAACTTCGCCGGCTCAATTTCGAGCACCGGCGAATAGGGTCCGGCCGTGCTGTGCTGAGACGCACCCGCCGGTAAACGCTTGGGATGGCCCTTGTCGACCGTGGATTCAGCGGCGCCCATCGGGTTCGGCAGATAGCCGGTAAAGCCGCTGATGCGCCAGCGTCCGTCAACCTTCCGGCAATGGTAGAGTGTCTGCCAGAGCAAGCGGTCCTTGCCCCCATCCTTCAAGGCAACGACGCCATCAAATTTCTTGTGCGCCACGGCGCAATCCCCCTGAATCTCGATGTCGCGCAGGGTCGTCAGCCGATGAATGGCTGCAACCGGATCCGCCTCGGCATGGCTTTCGGCAAACAGTCCCGCCTGTTTCAGCCATTCCGCCCGGTATTCTACCAGCGAGGGAAAGGCGATGCTCCAGCTGTCAGGATTGGCGCGGCGTCCAGCATCCAGACCCATAAATCCAGCTTCGACAAAATCATCGGCCACGGCGTTCCAATCCTGGGCAACAAAGGCTGCAATATCCCGCTCAACCAGCATCTGCCAAATTGCATGACGATCGGAGTCTGTAGTTGGAAATGGATTCTTCATTCAATAATCTTCAGTTGGGTTTGATAATGTTGAATGGCCGCGGCATCCAATTCGACGCCCAGGCCGGGACCCTCCGGCAGGCGCACGTAAGGAGCTTCGATGGCCAGGGATGCTTTTAGCAGGTCATGCTCCCTGACCAGGCGGCCAAAGATATCGCTGGGCCAGGTGCAGGTGGCCGCGGCGGCGGCTTGATGCACATACATGGCTTCCAGAATACCGAGGTCCACCTCACTCCCGTGCCAGCAAGGCAGGTTTGCGGCTTGGGCAATCGCCGCAAGCTGGGCGAACTCGGCCATGCCGCCATTGAAGTTGAAGGCATCGACGGCCCCCTGCTGTAGTGCCAGAATAGCGTCGTGGACCCGCTGCCCGTGTTCCACATAGGGCAATGATACGTGCAGGGCGACCGCGCCCAGACCGAGGTGGCGCAAGGCCCGGTATTCCGCCAACATCCAGCGCGGTAACGGGTCTTCCAGGCAAAGCAGGTTTCCTACTTCGGCCAAGGCACGCAGACGTCGCGCCGCTTCGTGACTCTGCTCCCAGCGTTCATTCGGATCGAGGATGACAGACATCCCGGGAGCGCCGGACTTCACTGCCTGACACCAGCCAACCACGTCGTCCTCCAAGTCGCACTTGAACTTCCAACAATCGAAGCCCTGGCGTGCGAATTCGGCAGCCATCGCAGGAATCTCTTCCACCTTGCGATGTCCCGTCCAGGCTCCCACCTTCACCCGGTCCCGCAGCGGACCGCCGAGCAAATCGCAAAGCCGTAGGTCGTGGGTTTTTGCATACGCATCCCAAACCGCCAGTTCAAGGCCATCGTGTTCCCGGCAGCGGGCAATGGGTACCTGCTGCAGCGGAATAGCCGCCAGTGTGCTCCCCAGCAAACGTTTGGCCACCGCCTCAACGGTTGCCCAGGAATGACCGCGGTAACACTCGCCAAAGCCGATCACTCCATTGTCCAATTCCATTTCAATCAGGAGCTTCGGCAGGGCATCGAACTGCATGCTCCAGCCAGCCTGTCCGGCGACCGCCAGCTTGTGCAGGGGTCGATCCAAGTCCGGATGGTTGACTGCGTTCGCCCGCGCAGGAACAACAACCTCGGTCAAACGAAAGCGGCAAATGCGTGTTTCCTGTGCCTTCATACAAAATTCATGGGATACAGCAGCGTGGTGCTGCCGCCATCCACAGTTAGGGTTTGTCCGGTCATCGCCCGCGCGCTGTCGGACAAGAGGAAAACGACCACGCGGCCGACATCAATAGGTTCGATCAGTTCGGGAACAGCCTGGTGATTGCGAATAAGGTCGTCGACCCAGCCTTCGGGGTTGTCCGTCCAATTGCGGATCAAATCGTAATTCTGTTCGGAATGCACATAACCCGGCGCAACGCCGTTCACACGAATTCCCTGCCGCCCGTAATGCACAGCCAGCGAGCGCGTGAGCGCATCCACACCACCCTTGGCCGCCGCATAGAGCCCGTAGCCCGGCATGGTTTTCTGACCGTGAATGGAGGATATATTAACCATCGCCGCCGCGCCTTCGACCCGCTCCCGATCACCCAGCACATGCCGCAGCCAAGCCCTGGCCATCAACCAGGCGCCGCGAAAATCCACTCCGATCAAGCGATCGAAATCCGCCTCCTCGCAGAGATGAGGAGCCTTATGCAGGCCAATGCCGGCGTTGTTCACCAGAAAGTCAACCTGGCCCACCTTTTCAACGGCCTCCGCAAATATCCGATCCACCTGAGCGGCGTCCGAAATATCGCCCTGCACCGTCTCGGCCGATGGAAACCGCTCCTTAGCCTCGGCCAGTCGATCCGCGCTACGGCCATTTATGATCGGCCGGCCTCCAGCCTCAATCACCGCCTGCACCACACCAAATCCTACGCCAGAAGTACCTGCCGCACCCGTAACTAAGACCGAACGATTCGATAACATGACCTGATTATAGCAAACAGCATCGCTAAAGGCGATTGACGGAACGGAGAAAGGTCTTGTATATTTCGGAATATGATCGGGCAGGAAAGCTTTCGCGATGAAGTCGTCCATCGCAACTTCGGCGACTGCCCTTTAGGCTCTGTATTTAGGCGTGGCCACCTCAAAACGAGCTACGGTTTGAACACCTTTAGAACACTGCCCCACTTCGGGCTCGTGTATATTATGGCTGGAGAAGGCTTTTTCGAAGCACAGTCGGCAAACCGTCAGAAAGTGGGATCTGGAAGCGTACTCCTGCTCTTCCCGGATGAACCTCACCGTTACGGCCCAACCAACGCATCGGGCTGGTCTGAGGTTTACCTGCTTTTTGACGGACCTGTGTTCAAGCATTGGTTGAACTCCGGCGTTGTATCGCTCAATCGTCCAGTGCTGAGAGCCCAACCCATTGGGCATTGGGCACAGCGCATGGCCAATATTCTGCCTTCCAAGCCGGAAATCCGGCTGTCATCCATGGATTCGCTGGCAACGGTCTGCAGCATGCAAACCCTGTTGTCAGACCTTCTTTCTGCAGATCAGCCCAGAATCGACGATAGCGAGAGTGCCTGGCACCAACAAGCCTGCGCACTGCTCCAGGAGCTGCCCTACACCGGGCAGCAGGCAATTGCGCGCCAACTGGGCTGTTCGGTGGATGCCTTTCGCAAACGCTTCCAGAAACTGGCAGGAATTTCACCCAACCGCTACCGCCAGGCCTTTCTGGTGGAGCAGGCCTGCCAGTTGCTACAGAATCCGGAGCGAAGAGATCACGAGATAGCCGAGCGACTCGGTTTCCACGATGCAGCTCATTTTTCGAAGTTCTTCAAAGCCAGCTGCGGACAGACACCCAGCAGCTTCCGCCGTGGTCAGCCAATTGAACGGGTTCCAGCGGTCAGACGCCTCATCGCCCGCCCACTGAAAAGGGGATAGGAATCCGCACCCAGCAGGACACAGGTTTGCCATCGCGCTCTCCCGGATGGAAACGCCAACGACGCACAGCGGTAATCGCGGGTTGTTCAAAGCCTGGATGATCCGAGCTCTCCACTGAGATCCGGCTCGTCGTCCCATCGCTTGAGACAACAAACTTCAAAACCACTGTGCCTCCTACTCGCGCCCTCTGCAGTTCGACCGGATAAACCGGAGCCACCTGCGAAATAGGACGCGGTTGACGGGTCAGGTCGGCCAACTCGAAGATGATTTCATCCAACTGAGACCCCATGCTCCAAACCGGGATTGTAAAATCCGAGCGGCCAAAACCACTGAGGTCGGTGTGCAATGACATCGCGATCTGCTCAAGCGTCGGCGGCTGACGAGGGGTTTCGATTTCCTTGATATCCTCTGAAACATCCTCCTCAGGAGCTGGAGGCACCTCCTCGACTAAGGGCGGCGGCCGCAATTCAGCCATTTCAACCCGGTGCAAGCCCGGATCCCAAAAGCTGTCAATCAGCTGACTGATAGGCAAGGCCAGGAGAACAAAAGCAGCAAATATCAATCCAGTCCCTATGGAGACCGGGAACTCACGCCTCAGCTGGGGTATTTGACGCGGATCTGGCATTTTTTTAGCCATAGCTTTCCTTTTGATTTTTGATTAAAAGTAACAACAATCCTGCAAAAAGTCGAGCGGAATTGATTCGATTAGAGGGTCTCATATGCCAGTCAACTGTCACAGTGGGTGGCGGATGGGCGCATTCAGTCATTCCCCAGTCCCTTTTCATAAAATCATCCAGCTTTTCCCGTTAATCGTCTATTCCCCACGGGTCGAGAATCAGCTACACTAGTGGTTCGATCAATCCATTGAGCCTCCGAGCAACACAATCTTACCTGCCGACAATGCCACTACCCCCTGATCCAATTCCCAAAATTGACCTGCGTTCTCCAAATCTGTCTCTCCAGACGGGACATCTGAAAGTTGGCGGAATCAATCCGCAAGGAGTCGAAATCCAGGCAAACAGCCGCTGCCTCACTCTGGGCGGAGCCCCCTGGTTTCCAATCATGGGAGAGTTCCATTTTACCCGTTACCCACACATCCACTGGGAAGAGGCCTTGCTCAAGATGAAGGCGGGCGGAGTCAATGTCGTTGCCACCTATGTTTTCTGGATTCACCACGAAGAGATCGAGAATGAATGGGAATGGTCCGGCAACTACGACTTGAGGGCCTTCATAGAACTCTGCGGAAAGCACGGTCTGTATGCCTGGCCGCGCATTGGGCCCTGGGCGCATGGCGAAGTGCGCAATGGCGGTTACCCGGATTGGCTGCTGGAAAAATGCGGTGCGCAGAATGTGCGTCGTGACTCCGAGCCCTACCTCAGTCAGGTCCGGAAATTCTACACGGAAATCGCGGCGCAACTGGACGGTCTTTTATGGAAACAAGGTGGCCCTATCATCGGCACCCAGCTCGACAACGAATTGACCGATAACCCGTCGCACATTGTCACATTGAAGAAGCTCGCCATAGAAGCGGGTATTGATGTCCCACTCTATACCATGACCGGCTGGATGAATGCCCGTATCCCGCAGGACGAAGTCATCCCGGTGTTCGGCGGCTACGCGGATGCGTTCTGGAGCGAGCAATCCGACAGCTGGGCTCGCGAATGCCGCAGAAACTATATTTTCAGCGCTGAACGCGACGACACCAATATCGGCGTCGATGTCAGCTCGGTGCACCAGAACGGCGGCGCCAGTTCAGCAGAAGGTCAAATCAGCCTGGCCTCGCTTGAACGCTATCCCTACGGAACCTGTGAAGTCGGCGGCGGCATGCAAGTAAGCTACCGGAGGCGGGCAGCGATTGCAGCTGATGACATCGCCGCTCTGGCCCTTTGCAAACTCGGCAGCGGCAGCAACCTGCAAGGGTATTACATGTACCACGGCGGCATGAATCCGGCTGGAAAACGGACTACTCTCCAGGAATCGCGTGCAACCGGCTACCCCAATGAGATGCCGGTCAAAAACTACGATTTCCAAGCCCCACTCAGGGCCTATGGCCAGCGCAATGAAAGCTATCACACACTGCGCATGCAACACCTGTTTCTAGCGGATTTTGGTGACCAACTGGCAAGCCTTCCGCCAGCACTGCCCGAGTCGCAACCCGCAAGCCTTGACGACAGCGAGACCTTGCGCTGGAGCGTAAGGTCGGATGGCAAACAGGGATTTGTATTTGTTAACAATTACCAGCGCATCGAATCGCTTCCGAAGCGCGAAGGCGTCCAATTTGAGATAACTCTGAATGGCCAGACGGAACCGCTCATGATTCCGCAAAAGCCGCTGAACATTCCGGAGCAATGCTACTTCATCTGGCCCTTCAACTGGGACATCGAGGGTGTCCGCCTGATCTACGCAACCGCTCAACCAGTTTGCCGCATCGGCGAGACCTTCGTTTTTGCGGAGATCGCGGGCATCGAAGCGGAGTTTGGATTTGATTCGAGCACCCTTGCAGACCCTGACCAAGCCCTACTGGACCTCCAAAGCGGTCTGCATTCGAGCGCCCCCAGCGTCGTCAGGATTAAGGGAAAGAACAACAAACAGGCAAAGATTCTGCTGCTCAATCCGAACCAGGCGCGGCAAGTATGGAAGGCCTCCATTTGGGGTGAAGAGCATCTATTCCTTTCCGAAGCTGGACTGATCTTCGACGGGGACACCCTTCGGTTGCAATCCACCGATCCCTCCCTTCTCTCCTGCGCGGTCTATCCGACTCCGAAAGCACAGCTGCAGGCTTCCGCAAGCCCCGAGGGCGCATTCACCCGCTTGGTCCCCAGCCCTCCAACTATCCAAAGGATCGATTTGGAATGGCAGCAGCTTCAGCAAGCTCAGTCTCCTGCGGCTCCTGTGCGCCGCGATACGCAAGGGGTTCCACTCGCACCGGACGACGCCGACTTCGACAGCGCAGCGATCTGGCATTTGCGAATCCCTTCGGCACAAAGCATTCTGGATCATTCTGAAGTGCGCGAAGTGTTTCTGCAAATCCACTACACAGGCGATGTGGCCCGCGCCTATCTGGCCGATGTACTGATCGACGACGACTTTTACTTTGGCCGCGTTTGGGAAATCGGGCTGAGCCGCTTCGACCCTGACCTACTGGAGAAAGGCATCACTCTGAAAATCCTTCCCTTGCGCAAAGATGCACCCATTTACATACCGGCCGACAGATGGCCGCAGATGGATGCCCGAGGTGAGTCAGTCGGAATTCACTCCATCAGCGCGAAAGTGGAATACGAGCTGTCCCTTAAACCCTGAAAATGGCGCCCAGCTTCTTGCCGAGCAAAGCGCTCGCTCCGATGATCGTGACGGCGAGAAAAGCCATCGCCCAGACACCGAGGGCACTTGCAATAAAGCGGCCGTCGCCGAGGAAGAGCATCAGCTCGTAAATGGCTTTGGTTATCGGATAATACTCCGCCTTCTGAGCCAGAATCAGCGAATCCGAGACCTCCAGCATCGACTGAGAAAAGGCCAGCAAAGCGCCGGCCAGCAGATTTGCAAAGATCAGCGGCAGGGTTATTTTCCAGATGACTTTGGCCGGCCGGGCACCCAAATTTTGAGCGGCTTCTTCATAGGCCACACTGCTGGTTTGCAAACCGGCAACCGCCGACCTTACGACAAAGGGAAGCTTGCGCACGGCATAAGCAATGATCAGCAGGGTTGTCGGATTCTCAACGGCATTGATGAAGCTGAAAAAGCGCCCCTCCTGACTCATGGCCAGGTAACCGAAAGCGATCACCAAACCTGGAACAGCGAGAGGAAGCATTGCCACCGTATCCAGCACATTGCGACCGGGCAATCGGGTGCGCACCACGATAAAAGCGATACAAACGCCAATCAATACATTCAAGGCCGTTGCCGATGAGGCATAAATCAAGCTGTTGCGAATGGAGCTGACCGTCAGATTGTGACCCAGCGCCAGTTCAAAATTACGCAAGGTCCAGGTGTTCGGCAGCACGCTCTGATACCAGTCGCCGGCAAACGCGATCAGAATTACCCCAAGGTGTGGCAACAGTGCGAGCAGAGTTACTCCAGCACACAATATAAAACAGAAACTCTGCCCTAGCCCACTGAGGGGTCGCTGCTCCCGTGCGTGATTGGCCTTGGCGAGCATCGAGAAGGTGTGTCGACCGAACAGGCCCTTGCCGACTGCGTAGAACAGCACCGAGAACAGAAGCATCACGGTCACCAGCGCATATGGGAACGGATTGCCGCCAATATCCTTCAGCCCATAAAAAATCTGCACTGAAGTGACCCGCGAATAATCAAAAATCAAGGGCACCCCCAGTTCGGTAAAGGACCAGATAAACACGATGGTGCATCCGGCGAACAATCCCGGGCGCATCAGGGGCAAGGTGATTTTAAAAAACCTTTTCCAACCGCGCGCACCCAGATTTTCGGCGGACTCCTCCATCGCCGGATCGATATTTGCCAGGGATGCGATCGCATTGAGGTAGAGAATCGGGTACAGGCTCAAAGCCGTAACGACGACCACACCCCAGAATTGTCCGCGCCCCAGCCAGTCTATACTTTGCTCGGACCCAAGGATCCCCACAGTCTGCAGTACGCTATTGAAGGCTCCATACTGGCCAAAAATCTGTTTCACCCCAATTGCACCGACAAATGGCGGCAGCATAATCGGCAGAAGGATCAAAGCCATCAGCCATTTGCGGCCAAAGAAGACAAAACGATCGACAACAAAGGCCAGGGGCAAGGCAATCAGCACCGACAGCAGGGTTGAGAAAAATGCTATCCCGAATGCATTGCGTAAGCCTTCGAGGTAGATCGGATTGCGGAAAACCTCGAAAATATACTGCAGGGTAAATCCATCTGCATCCCAAAAACCACCCTTTAAGACCTGCCAAATCGGCCAGGCCAAAAAAGCCACAAAAAATGCAGTGAGAACAAAATAGACTGCGGTGGCCAATGAGCGGGACATTGATCAAAAAATCAACCGATCGGTTCAACAGCAGAACTCGGCAAGCGCTGCAGCGCGTGCGTATTCAGATGAATGATATACTTCTCTTCAAAATAGGAATCGGCAATTTCGTCGTGAATATCCATAACCCGGTGCGGCTCCAGCTTTAAACTCTCGAGTTCTTCCTTGTACAGCGAACCTTTCCAGTAGAGAATTCCATGAGGAAAGTCCTCGGGACCTCCGCCACGAATATTCTTTCGTGTCCAACCGATGAATCGCGGTAAAGCGGTGACTGCCCGGCCGGTAACATAATCCCATTTGGACTCCAGTGTCTCTGCACGTTTGCAAACGGCTTCTGCATTTTTCAGGCCGAGCCGCTCAATCATGTCTGCAACGGCCTTCATCTTTTTCTGAATTGAGTCGCAGAGGTAAAACTGCACCCGGGGAAAACAAATTGCCAGGGGCAGGCCCGGCAAACCACCACCTGAACCCACATCGAGGACCCGGCAGCGGTCGCGAAACTTATAGAACTTAGTCAAAGCCAGAGCATGCGCGAGGTGGTGTCGCTCAAACTGATCAATATCCTTTCGGGAAACGAGATTCATGCGTTCATTCCACTCACGGAAATAGGCACAGAAGGCATCCAGCCGCTCCCACTGCTCTTCGCTGATTTCAGGGAACCAAACCCGCAGTTCTTGTTTTGGGTCGGCACTCATCGTTCAATTCGGAATATGTGTGCTGGACTACGGGACGGATCGAGCTTGACGAAATTACGGGCTTTTTTCCATTCGTAGACCGTCTCGCGCGGATCGAAGAGGTCGCGAATGCGGAAAGGCTGATTTTCTGCCAAACCCAGAACATTCAGAGGCAAGGTCACGTGCCCCATCTGTGTCCAGCGCCAGTCCATGTTGACAACCACAAGGATCTGATTGCTGCGGTCAAAATCCTGTTTGATGTAAGCGAGCAGATGCTCGTTATCCGTATCGGCAAAAATCAGGTTATTGGTACGCTGTAAGGCCCGGTTTTGATTACGGATCCTGTTAATGCGGCTGATTTCCGAGCGAATATTACCCGGAGCTTCCCAGTCCCAGACTTTCAGCTGGTACTTCTCATTGTTGTTGTATTCCTCTTTGCCCGGGAAGGGCTCGTGATCCATGACCTCGTAGGCTGGACCGTAGATGCCAATATTGGATGACAAAGTTGCTGCCAGTGCGTAGCGGCCGATAAAAGTGGCACGGGTTCCCTTCTGCAGGTCTTCGTGCAAAATATCCGGAGTGTTGGGCCAGAAATTGGGCCAGAAGAAGTCTTTAACCTCGGACTGGGTCAGCTCCTCCAGATAGCTTCGCATCTCGGCGGCATGATTGCGCCAGGTGAAATAGGTATACCCCTGCGTGAAACCAGCCTTGGCCAGACGGTATTTGCGCTTTGGCCGCGTAAAGGCTTCCGCCAGATAAATCGTATCCGGGTACTGGGTTTTTAGCTCCAGAAGGCACCAGCGCCAGAATTCCATGGCCTTTGTGTGCGGATTGTCGACCCGGAATATGCGCACACCCTTGTCAATCCAGTATTCAAAAACCGATTTCAATTCGAACCACAGAGCTTCCCAGTCCTCCGTCTCGAAATCGAACGGCAGGATATCCTGATATTTCTTGGGCGGATTCTCCGCATATTGGACCGTGCCATCCGGACGCCACTTGAACCACTGCGGGTGTTCCTTCACGTAGGGATGGTCCGGAGCGCATTGAAAGGCGATATCCATGGCCACTTCAAGCCCCTGTTTAGCGGCACTTTCCATGAAGTGCTGAAAGTCCTCTACACTGCCCAGCTCGGAGTGGATGGCCTTGTGTCCCCCTTCCGCCGAACCGATTGCCCAAGGGCTGCCAACATCGCCGTCGACAGTTTCCAGGGCGTTATTGCGGCCCTTTCGATTCTTCTCACCGATCGGATGAATTGGTGGAAAATAGACTATATTAAATCCCATCTTGGCGATTTCTGGCAGACGCTTTTCCGCATCCTTGAAAGTCCCATGAGTTTCACCATCGTCGCTGCAGGAGCGAGGGAAATACTCATACCAGGAGCTAAAAACCGCCAGTTCGCGCTCAACTATCAGCAAGGCAGGCTTGTCCACGCGCGTCTCCAGGGAGCGGTCCGGTTGGGCGTGCACCCTATCGTAAACATAGGTGTCGTGCAAGAGTCCGGATTTTTCGCTAAGCGAAACCGAGTCCTTCTCGAGATGGTTCACCCAGGAGCGCAGTTCTTTGGACGCATCCCCTTTGCAGCGTTTGGCTGCGGCCTTCAGAAGGTCGGCGCCAATCTGCACTTCGACGCCAATCTGCGGGTCCTGATTGGCGGCTTTTTTGACAAAACCAGCATGCCAGTTGTCAAAGCCGTCGCACCAGGCCGCGACGTCGTATTCGTAGACGCCAATATCTTCCGGCGTCCAATCCACCGCGAAGACATCATTGCCCTCATCACGCATGGGCAGCTCTGTCCAAGACTTCTGGCCGCGGCGGCGATAGCAAAAATGAGCCCGGATTTTATCGTGCCCGTCGGCTATCAGATGGGCTTCGAACCGAATCTGATCTCCAAGCACGCGCTTAAAGGGGAATTGGCCTCCGTCCACAGACGGCAATAAACGGTCGATCACCACGCGGTGCCGGCCTGCAAAAGGTATTTTGAATTTCATTGAATGAGGGTTCGGTAAAGGTCGGCGGTCTGGCGAGCGATGGATGACCAGCTGAATTGCTCAATGGCGCGCTCGCGACCGGCCTTAGCAAAGGCTTTGCGCTGTTTTGGATCGGCCATAATGCGGTTCACCGCGGCAGCAAAATCCTGGGCAAACTGCGCCGGATTCAAAGGATTGAAAGGGGATTCCACCTGCTGTTCCAAAGGCACCAGATATCCGGTTTTGCCGTCCTGAACCACTTCGGGAATTCCACCGACCGCAGTTCCGACGACCGGTGTTTCGCAGGCCATAGCTTCCAGGTTTATGATGCCAAAAGGCTCGTAAATAGATGGACAGCAAAAGGCCTCTGCTCCAGAGTAGAGCTGGATGATGGATGTCTTGTCGACTTTCTCGTCAATCCAATACAGGCCATCTCGTTCCGCAGAAACTGCGGTAAAAGCGGCCTTCATTTCGGCAGCGATTTCAGGTGTGTCCGGAGCTCCGGCACACAATACAACCTGGTAGGATGGGTCCATGTGGCGGGCGGCCTCAACGAGGTGCACGATTCCTTTCTGACGAGTAATGCGGCCGACAAACAGCACATAGGGTTTTGAGCGGTCGATGCCAAAGCGCTCGAGCGCCGGGGTGGCGTCGACCTTGCGGTATTCGTCCGGATCTATGCCATTATAGATGATGTGTATTCGCTCCTCCGGAACATTGAAGTGCTGCAGCACATCGGCCCGGGTACCTGAGGACACGGCAATAACGGCATCTGCCATTTCCAGCGCTGTGCGCTCGACCCAGCAGGAAAAATCGTATCCACCGCCCAGCTGTTCCCGTTTCCAGGGGCGCAGCGGTTCCAGCGAGTGCACTGTAACAACAAGCGGAATTCCGTAATTCAGCTTTGCCATGATGCCCCCCATGTGGGTGTACCAGGTATGGCAGTGGACCACATTTGCATCGATGTTGCGGGCGTTGAACTGGAGGCAGCGCTGGATGGCATCGAATATTCCGCGCAAGTGCCTGGGGCTGTTAGCATCAGCCAGTGCCGACTGAAACCCGGCAACAGCCAGGGAATCCGAGGGAACATCCTGATCCCCAAAACAACGTACTTCCACCGGCATTAAACGCGCCAGCTCCCGGCTCAGATACTCAACATGAACGCCGGCACCGCCGTAGGTGTAAGGGGGGTATTCGTTGGTCAGGAGAAGGGATTTCATGTATGATCCTTGGTTTGGAGTTATGCAGTATCGGGGTCCTCGTATTCGAATCGGATCGAGAACAACTGAATACAGAGCAGCAGTCCGATCACGGTGAAGCCGAGGACAACCCAGCCGGTAAAGTCGTGGATATTGCCAAGGTCCATGCCAAACAGGTAAACATGGCTATTGAGCGCATCGGGGCCTTTGGCATAGGCCCAGCCGGTGAGGAACAGGCTGCGGAAAATGTTATTGATGAAGGCAAACAACATGGCCGTAGCTACCATGAAGACCTTCTTCCACAACTGCTCAAAATACACGGCACCAAGAAAGGAACCGGCAAACAAACAGGCAGTCAGCGAGCGAATACCCGAACAGGCATCTTCGACTCCGACATCGCCTGCCGGAAGTTGCAATACGCTGCCCTCGCGGATAATGGCAAAACCAAGCACGTCAAAAGTGTGAAATACAACCACCGCCACCTGGTTCATCAAAAAAGTGCTGATCCGCAGGTGAACCGCGGAGAAAAGGGGAACGGACAGCATCCAGATGATGGCAGGAAACAGGAACAGCGAAGTGAGTAACAAGCGCCGGCGCCAGGCTACTGGGTACCCGTCCGCACGTTCGTCGGAATAAAGGTAGGCACCTGCCATCAGCATGTTGGCAAAGCCAAAGGCCAAAAAGTTGGAGGTTATTAAATTGGGTCCCTCAAATGCGCGGTAGACTCCTCCCAGCAGGAACAGGAAGGCACCGCCAACGAGCATGCAAACGGCAATGGCAGCGGCCAACCACTGCAGCCAGTCAGGTGCTTGCGCTGGTCCACTCACCGCATCCCCCTCATTGGCATTGCCCGTTGGCAACAAAGTCGCGGCTATGCGCGGCCAGCGCTCGTACAGCACGTATGCAACAAACAGCGGAACAATGTAGCCAAAGGCGTATTCATCCCGCAACTGCCACCAATGGGACTGATCCCAGATCATGACACCTGCCAGCGCCAACAGCGCCCAGGCTGCATACTGGGTGGCACGTGGCAGCTGAAAAAACGATGCGTTGACCATTGAGAGAGCAAAAACTGTCAAAGCCCATTACCCAACTCAAGAACAAAGAAATTTGAAAGCCTCAGGCTCCAGTAACGCTCACAGCCTCAAAACTCCCACTGCCAGGAGGCGCGCACATTGCGTCCGGGCTCAGGATACCACATTCCGTAATAACGAATGGTTGCATACTGCTCGTCGCCGGCATTCAGAAGGTGAAGGGCAAAGCGATGACCATCAAAGGGTTGCCAGCCAAGGTGAACGTTCCAAACAAAATGCGAGGGCATCACCGGGATTGCATTGTCAAAGTCGTCGCCCTCGTGGCGTTTGCCGACATAATTGGCATCCACACGCAGGATCCACTGATCACCTAGCCGCTGCTCAATTTCGACCTGATAAGTGGTGCCTGGCACCAGCGGAAGGCGCTGGGATGAATTGCCGAGTCGCGAATGCAGCCAGGTGGCGCCTCCGGAAATCCGGCCACTGCCATAGGTATAGGTCAGGAAGGTTTCCAGTCCCCTGCGCGTGCTCGACTCGGAAAGGTTTTGATTCAGGAACACCGTGGGATCGAAATATATTTCATTGTCGAGCAGGGTCTCAAAAACCGAAGCTTCCAACAACCAGTTGCCCTGACCCATACTGGTTCCAGCTTCGTAATTCCAACCGCGTTCAGCTTTCAGTTGGTCATTGAAGGGCACATCGAGCAGGAAGCCCTGATAGGTAGCGACCTCGTCGAATGCAGGCAGACGGTAGAGTCTGTCTCCACGCAGCCAGAACCGAAGGGTCTCGCTGGGTTTCCAGTTTAAGCCCAGAACTCCCGCGAGCTGCTCACTGCGGTTGCTGTCGTCAAATTCGGTCTGCAAGGGTTGAGTCGGGTCGGCTGAATCTCCGCTCTGAAAACGTCCCTGCAATTTTGCTGTCTTCGCCCGCAACCCTGTCGACAGCCGTAGCGTCGGAGAAAGTTCTATATCGGCGTGGCCATAGCCAGCCAAGGTGCTGCGTTCGACGTTGCCCCGTCCGGTCACATGGCTGGGATCCGCAGGCGAGAGCTGGTCAAGCTCGAGGTCGTCCCATTGCGCATCCAGGCCCAGTAGCAGTGTGGTCACACCAAGCCTCTGCGAGTGACGCACTTGCTGGCGAAAGGTTTGCAGCACATTCTCGGATGGGACACCCCAGGTGCTCCAATCGCCATTCGAGTGACGATAACCGCTGGAAATTTCCCAGCCGAGGCCATCTTCGCTTTGCTCACGCACACGTAGCGTAGTCTGCCAGAAACGTTCGTGCGCATACTGGCCAGGGTTGGTGGAAATGCGTGGGTCTTCCGGGAAGTCGACCGACCAGATCCCGTCCGGCAGCTCGTAATCCGTTTGCGATCGGTTGAGCTTGAAATCGAGCACCCAGCCGTCGAGGACCGGCCACTCCATGCTCAAGCCAAAATTGTCCAGCTGCGCACTGCTGTTCTCCCGGTATCCGTCTGTCTGGTAGTGGGTGTACTGCAAGCGGACGGCCCCCTCGCCCAGTCTATCCGCAGCAAACAAGTCACCAAAGTAGCTGTTGTAACTGCCAACGCCAAGTCGTCCCGAGAGCACCGGGTTCAGGGGCTGACGGCTTTGAATTTTGATCACGCCGGCGACAGCGGTGTTTCCATAGAGTACCGATTGCGCACCACGAATAACTTCCACCTGTTCGATCTGCGACGGCGGCAGCATGCCCCAATTGATCGCCGCCATGTCCGGACGATTCCATGGCAGTCCATCGACCAGTACCAGGGTTCGCTGGTTGCCGCCGGCGCTGAATCCGCGCCAAGCCAGTCCGCCCTGAAACTCGTTGCCTGTCAGGTTCTGGGTCTGAATACCGGGTTGGCGGTTAAGCAGTTCTCCGACCGAAAAAGTGCCGCCATTGCGGATGTCTCCCTGATCAATGCGGCGTATCACCGACGGCGTATCGACTGACAGGGCCGGATAGTGGTAGGCCGTCACGGTGAAAGGTTCGAGAGGAAAGACCTGCGAAGGCGACTCCTCAGCGGAAATCCATTGCGGGATGGACAGAACTGCGGCAAAGCACAGGCTTTTAGTTGTGAGCAAAGTTTTCATTGCGCAGCCGAAAGGATGCGGTTCACTGACACTTTGCAAGGATTAATGGCAATTGATTGCCATCAAGAAACAATATAAGCACATGTCCACCTACCAGAAAGTTTTGGTTTACCTGATCGGAGTCATCCTCGGCCTGATTATCCTGACCCTCATCCCTCGCCCTGAACGCGAGAGCCGCGAGCATCCCTGGCACGCCCAGACGGCACCCGAGGGCACTTATCCGCTCAGTTACACCGACCATTATGAAAGGAGGGTAGAGTTCAATCGGCAGCCACGGTATTTTATTTCGCTGGCCCCGAGTGTGACCGAAACGTTGTTCGCCATGGGCATGGGCGATCACTTGTATGCGGTGACGCGCTGGTGCAATTATCCGGAACAGGCGAAAGCTCTGCGTGATGCCGGGGCGCAGATTGGTGATATGGATACGCCAAACCGGGAAATGATTCTGGAGTACCGCCCCGATCTGATTCTCGGTTCCCACCTGACGCCTCTGGAGACCTACCAACAGCTGCACAATGCGCCTCGCACGATCGCAGTTGCAATGCGCTACGAAACGGTTGCGGACATTTACCAGGCCATATCCGACATTGGTCGTGTAACCGGCGTTCCGGGCCATGCCAACCGGCTCATTCAATCGCTGCGCGAGCGCGAGGCCGCCGTCACCGAACGACTGCAGCCGTATCAGGTCAACGAACCACGCAGCGTGGTTTTTCTACTCAACCTTGAGGACGACCTGCAACCGGGCTGGGCTGCGGGGCAGGACACCTACATCGACGACCTGATCCGCATGAGCCATGCCCGCAATCCAGTAGCTGGCATTGGTGCCTCCTGGGGTCAGTTGCAAATGGAAGCCCTGCTGGAAATGAATCCGGACGTGATCCTGATCAAACGCTCTGATTCGCCGGAAGGGCGTGAACGTCAGCAACAGCAAATCCGCGACCTCCGCAACCATCCTGTCTGGAACAAACTGCAGGCGGTGCAAAACCACCGGGTCCTCCCTGTCGCCGGCGATTACCTGAATATTCCCGGCCCGCGGACCTTTGACGCCTTGGAAGAGTTTGCCTCGGCAATCTGGTGAATTAAACCGGTTGCTGCATCGACAAACAATGCACAGCCCCACCCTCCTCAAGCAGCAGATTACAGTCGACAGGCACGATTTCCCGCCCGGGGAAACAGTCCCGCAGAATAGAAACCGCCTCGGCATCGGTCTTGCCGCCAAAAACAGGCAGCAAAACGCCTCCATTCAGAATCAGAAAATTAGCGTGGCTCTTCGGCGGACCATCAGTTTCGGGACGCGGCAGCGCGATCACTGAATCGAAGCGCTGCTTCAAGGCCTCGAAGTTTTCCTGCAAGCCCGGCAATTCCGGATCCACAACCGTCAACACCGCAGAGGGTCCAAAAAAACGGGTGACGTTGTCTATGTGCCCGTCCGTGTCGTCGTTCGGCAAACTGTGTTCAACCCAAACCACCTCCTGTACTCCAAGGCCGTCGCAGAGTATCCGCTCAGCGGCTTTCCGATCGCAATTCCACCCACGGTTCGGGTTCAGGATCACATCCGGGGTCGTCAATAGAACGCCCTCACCGTTGGATTCGATGGCCCCGCCCTCCAGAATCAGGGGGAAGCTCTCTTTGGCCATACCGAGCGACCGCGCAATCAAACCGGGGATCTCATTGTCCAGATTCCAGGGCTCAAACTTGCCACCCCAAGCATTGAACAGCCAGTCTTCGATCCGCACTTCACCCGTTTTGCGCGACCGCATAAAAATTGGCCCGTGATCCCGGCACCAGACATCGTTCGTGGCATGAGGGAACAGGCGATAAGCCGACTCCGCAACACCCGCAGCCGTCAACGCTTTCGCCACCCGCTCATGGGCCTCAGCGGCGGCATTGATGGAAACGAGCTGAAAGCGACTGGCCGCAGCAACAATCTCGACGAACTTCCGCTCAATCGCCGCCTGCTTGCCCGGCCAGATATGGCTCGAAACCGGCCAGGAAAACCAAACCGTCTCCTGCCGCACCCATTCACCAGGCAAAGTCCACTCAATATCCGTCGTCATGCAGATTGACCGAATACAAGGTGCATTCCGGAAGCAAGCTCCAGATGGCAGAGCTATTTGAAATCTGTCGCTGTGCTCCATACGCCGTGACAGGCTTCGTTGCCTCGCTGTGCTCGGAACGAAGCCTGGTAGGTGGTCGGGGACTCGAACCCCGGACCAAGAGATTAAAAGTCTCCTGCTCTACCAACTGAGCTAACCACCCACGGAGGAATTCTCAAAATGAGAAGCCACACAAGATGTACCCTCGTAGACAGGGTGCAAGGAAAAAGTGGGTTTCAATAGATCCGTTTCCGGCCTTATTCGTATCCCCATGGAGCCGGGGGTGGGTCGATGGGATTGGCCAGGTCAAATTCCATGCGAATGGAGTTTCCTGCTTCAGGCCAATAATTGCCGTAGGATAGAGTGTTCTCATCCATAATGTGGATATACCAGAAATTGTCGTGGCGGTGAGGTAAAATGGCGGCGGTGTGGGCATCGGCCATGAAAATCTGACGGTGTTCGAGTCCCGGTTGCGGAGCGTCGCCACCATACTGGGTGATCGCCTCCTCAGTGCCGTCGCGGTTGCGGTGGTCGTGCTTGAGGCGGAGGGTTCCATCGGCCTTGGACAGCAACAGATTGCGGGAATGATCGTCATCCAGATGCAGGGAAATGTGAATCAAGTCATCGCTGCAGGAGCGCACATGGATCCGAATCCGGTCTACGCGGAAGGAGTCATAAAAGGGCGTCGCGTCCGCCAGAATCCCTTCATAAGCGTTGCCGCACAGCTCGCTGACCGAATCCCAGAAGACTTTTTGCTCCGGCGACAACTCTCGGGACGCGGTGGGATCGGCGGGGCTACAAGCCGCGAAAAACAAAGCCATAATCGGCAGAAAGGAGATGAGAATACATTTTTTCATAAGCGAAACCTGATTTTAAGCTGCGGCCTTAGTGCCAGGCACCACTGTGCGCTGGATTCAGCCCCGACCGAAACCATTCATAAGTTTATGGGAAAGCGCGTGTTAGAAAGAAATAATCGGCAACGACGCTTGCGGCGGACGGGAAGCAGTCCACTTTCATGGGCTTAAGGAATGAACCTGCCTATTTATTATGTCCTGCCGCTCATAAGTGGCTTCCTGTATGCGGTCGGTGCCCTGATTTCGAAACGGGCGCTGAATGCGGGCTTCGGCGTCGCGCGTTATATCTTTCTGTCGAATGTCATGTTGGCCCTGTGCTTTCATGTTTTTTACATCAGCGCGGAATGGCCGCAGAGCTGGAGCGGAATCCACTGGCCTCTGCTGGCAGGCTTCGGCTTTTTCCTCGGACAGGTCTTCACATTTCTCGCCATTCGCTACGGCGATGTTTCCGTCCAGGCACCAGTGATGGGCACAAAGGTGGTTTTTGTGGCCCTATTCACCGTTGCCATGGGTGCCGGACCGGTGCCGGTGGATTGGTGGCTCGGGGCCATTCTCACCGCCATTGCGATTTTCCTGCTGAGTGCATCCAACTTTGCCAACCGGGTCTCAACCTACCGGGCCCTCGTTCTGTCCGTAATCAGCGCGGCATTCTTCGGCTGGACGGATGTCATGGTGCAACAGGGTACGGAGGGTTTCCACCCGGGCACCTTTCTGGTGATCATGAATTACAGTTTGGTCCTGAGTTCCCTGACTTTGATCCCCTTCTTCCGCGGCCGCCTGCGCGACACGCCTGTGGAAGCCTGGAAATGGGGACTGATCAGCACCGCTCTGATCGGGATTCAGGCCGTGGGCATGGCCCTGGCGATTGCCTTCCATGGCCGTGCGACAGCGGTCAACATTCTCTACAGTTCACGCGGCCTCTGGAGCGTTTTACTGGTCTGGGTCGCGGGCAGCCTCTTTGCCAACCTCGAAGGTCAGGCTGGCCGCCGCATTATGCTCCGGCGTCTGGTCGGCGCCGTTCTGCTGTGCATCGCGATTGCCCTGGTCCTAACAGCCTAAGATTTAAAAAAGAGGTGCCTGGCACCAAAAAATGAAGTGCCTGGCACCAGTTGACGAAGATTCCCAAATGCCTGACACTAAAATTGTAGTGCCTGACACCAATTCCCAGTCCCCTTTTATCAGTGTGCTTGTTCCGGCTTTCAACGAAGCTGCGGAATTGCCGCGAATGTTGACTTCCGTGCAGGAAGCATTCGCGGCGATCGGGCGCACCGATTTCGAGGTTGTTGTCTGCGACAACAATTCCAGCGACGCCACGGCGGATATTGCCAGCGCGCAGGGGGCAAGAGTGGTCTTTGAAACGCACAATCAGATTGCCCGGGCGCGCAATGCGGCGGCCAAGGCGGCACGGGGCGAATGGTTCATATTCATCGATGCCGACTCAGTGCTTTCACCGGAGTTGTTGACGGCAACACTCAGCGACATCCAATCAGGCAAGTCTCTCGGCGGTGGAGCCCGCGTGGCCTTCGACCGGGATTCCATTCCACTTTATATCCGTGCAGGACTCGCAAGCTGGAACAGTCTGTCGAGGTCCCTGCGCTGGGCAGCGGGAGCCTATATCTATTGTTCGCGTCCGGCCTTTGAATCGACCGGAGGCTTTGATGAGCGGGTTTATGCCAGTGAGGAAATTGGCTTTTCCAGAAAGCTGAAACGGCTGGCGCGAAAAGAACGCAAACAGTTCCATATTCTGCAAAAGACCCCGATTCTGACTTCTGCCCGCAAGGCGGACCAATTCACTTTCGGGCAAACGGTTCTGCAGGTTCTACGCTGCGCCTGGCCGGGATCTCTGCGGCGCCGTGACCGCTGTGGATTCTGGTATCGCCGGGGCCCCGCCAAGCAGTTCCGAAATTTTTCCTGAGAAAGTGCATCCAAACCGGATCCGTTTTGCGTAATCCCTAGTATGAAAGAACGCAAAGCAGATCCAGACAGTCAATTGATCGAACGCATCCTCAAGCAGGATACAGCTGCATTCAACGAGCTGGTTCAACGCCACTGGAGCAAAGCGTTCGCCCGCGCCTATCAACTGCTCGACAACGTGCAGGACGCCGAAGAGGTCACTCAGGACGCCTTTTCACGGGTCTACCAGAACCTTTCTTCCTTCCGCGGCGACGCAGCTTTCTCAACCTGGCTGTTCCAAATTGTCACCAACCTGGCCCGCAACCGCTTCTGGTTCACCATGCGCCGGGGTCGCAAGCTGAACATTTCCATGCAACAGCCACTCCAGGAAAGCGCCGAACACACCTGGGAAACCTGCCTCGAGTGCCCGCGCAACCAGCCTCAGGATGAAACTTGCCTGCGGGAGCTGAGCCGGACCATTCAGGATGCCCTGCCCAACCTGCCCGACATCTACCGCGAAGTCCTGCAGCTGCGCATCTACCGCGAAATGAGCTACGACGCCATCTCGAAGCAGTTGCAACTGCCCGTCGGCACCATCAAGAGCCGCATCGCCCGCGCACGCAAAATGCTCCTGCAAAACCTGCCGGATCAACTGCTGCCGGAAAGCCTGACCGCAGCCTGATCAGGCTTTTTATTCGAAGCGCTGATTTTACCTTGACCTAAGCCACGCTTTCGCCGATTCATTTTGCCCTTTCGGGCGGGCTGTAGCGCAGTCTGGTAGCGCACTTGCATGGGGTGCAAGGGGTCGGAGGTTCGAATCCTCTCAGCCCGACCAATTCTGCCCAACCGATATCCTCCTGTAACCCGGATAGCGTGAAACCTGTGCCTAATATTTGTCGTGGCCAAAGAGGTTTTTCACGATTTTACTTTCGATTCATACATAAATGGGATAGTTTTTTAAGTGAGATGTAGGGCAAGTATCACCAAAATATAGCTGATTGACTCACCTTGAATCCTCCCCAACAACGGACCGAACCTTCAACCTCCTCCTGGCTAAGGACCATTGCCAGGATTTCAGTGGTGTGGTCCTTACTGGTAGCACTGCTGGTCTGGCTTGGCTGGGCACTGGATGCCAGTTTACCGAAGGCACTGGTAATGAATCCCGTAACCGCGCTCGGTTTTTTAATCCTCGGAGCTATCCTGTGGCTGATGCTGCAAGCGCCAGAAGACCGCGATTTGAAATCGAACTCGATACGGACGCTTCACTTCCTGGCCTACACCTTAATCGCAATAGCAAGCCTGCGTCTTCTGGATTATGCTTTAGCCTTCGAGCCAAAGGTGGACCAATGGCTCTTTCCTGAACGGCTAAACGGCGTCGAAGGCAGCCTGCCTAACCGCATGGCACCAAATACAGCGCTGGCATTCCTTCTCCTCGGTATCGCCGCCCTCCTTGCAGAGTCACGAAGATCGGCTTTGCGAACTGTTGGCCCATTTTTTACTCTGGCTGTGTTCCTGCTGGCCTGGCTCGCACTGCTCGGTTACGCCTATTCAACCCAAGCTCTCTATGGCTTTGGGAGATTCATCCCCATGGCAATGTCCACCGCTGGCAGCTTTTGCATCGTTAGCGTCGGACTGCTTTGCGCCCGGCCACATGCCTCCTTTATGACGACCCTTACAGGAGAAGCTCCCGGAAGCGTGATGCTCCGCCGTCTGCTCGTCGTAATCCTGACAGTTCCTCCCTTACTAAGCGGCATCCGCATCTGGGGCACACACAACGGATGGATGGACGATGAAACCGGCACCAACATTGTGACGATAGCCAATATGCTCATCCTCACCGCGGTCGTCTGGTTCAGCGCCATTCGCCTCAACCGTTCGCACGACAGGCGCAAACGCACTGAAGAGGACCTTATCAAAGCGCGCCAGGAAGCTGAAGCGGCGAGCCGAACGAAGAGTCAGTTTCTGGCCAACATGAGCCATGAATTACGGACCCCCCTCAATTCTGTCATTGGCTTCTCAGAAATCCTTGCCGATGAAACCTTTGGTTCGCTTAATTCCAAACAGCACAAATACATCGACAACATAACGGGCAGCGGCCGTCACCTTCTGGAGCTTATAAATGACATCCTGGACCTTTCGAAAATCGAAGCTGACCGCATGAAGTTCGAACCGTCTACAACCAATGTGAAAACAACTGTCCAGGGGGCCCTTTCTATTGTAGGCAGTCTGGCATCCCGGAAGAACATATCCGTTACGGCCGACGTTGAACCTAGTATTCCTGAAGCATGGCTCGATACCTCCAAGTTCAAGCAGATCCTCTACAATCTGTTAAGCAATGCGATTAAATTTACTCCCGATGGAGGTTGCGTCAAAGTGACGGCCCGACAGGTTCCAGAATCTGAAAAAGCAAGGTTTACGGCGCAGCCATCCATCGATTCCGGCCCCCTTCTTGAGGTATCGGTTGAGGACAACGGGATCGGTATTTCGCCGAAAGACTATCACCGCCTGTTCAAGGAATTCGAACAGCTGGACGCTGGTTATGCCCGCAAGCAGGAAGGCACCGGACTCGGACTGGCGCTTACCCGACGGCTAGTTGAACTACACGGCGGAACCATCTGGGCGGAGAGCGAGGGTATTGAGGGCAAAGGCAGCCTCTTTAGATTTATCCTCCCGCTAGTACAACAAGAAAAGACAAAGAACAAGCCTTCGACAGAAGTAGACAACCAGCCCCTGGTACTAGTTGCAGAAGACAACACGCAAGCCAAAGACCTTATAAGCCATCACCTAAACAATGCTGGGTATGCAGTCATCCATGCTCGCAATGGACAGCAGACCATTGAAATGGCAGCTGATCGTCGCCCCAAAGCCATCACACTGGACATCCTACTCCCGGACCAGACCGGATGGGAAGTTCTGGCAAAGCTCAAAGCGGATCCGCGAACAGCGGATATACCAGTCATCATTATATCCGTCACCAATGATGAAGATCTGGCTTTCAGCCTTGGAGCTCTGGAATGCTTCGCCAAACCGGTCAACTCCAACAGTTTGATAGCTGCCCTCAACAAAGCAGCGAAGAGTGCACCACATTCGATCAAGTCAGTCCTCGTGGTGGACGATGATCCGGCTACGGTTGAGCTGATAAGCACCACGTTGAAAGAACGTGATTTCAATGTCCTTAAATCCTACAGAGGTCCTGAAGCCATCCAGCTGGCCCGGAGCAAAAAACCCGATTTGATCACGCTGGATCTATTGATGCCGGAGGTCAACGGTTTCGAAGTGGTGAAGCAGTTGCGCATTGATCCAGACACCCGGGAGATTCCAATACTTATTTACACCAGCAAGGACCTGACGGCCGATGAACAACGCACCCTGCGCATGCAAGTTCAGGGAATCTCACAAAAGAACGGTCTCGAGCAGTTCCTCACTGAACTCGACCGTTTGGTAGATTCAGGCAGCCGAAGCTGCAATCGTGGAAATGCGTCATGAAATACCAAAGACAGGAAACCATTCTCGTTGTTGAAGACAACCCTGCAAACCGGGAGTTGGCTTGCGACCTTCTGGAGCATGCCGGATTCAGGGTGCACGTGGCAGAAGATGCCGAAGCTGCGTTTTCCATGATGGATCACAAACCCGACCTTATCATAATGGACATCGGCCTGCCGGGCATGGATGGCATTACAGCCACCCGCAAGTTGCTCGAAATCCCCGGATTCGACACCCCAATTGTCGCACTCACTGCACATGCGATGAAAGGCGACCGGGAAAGAGCCCTGGCCGCCGGCTGCCGGGATTACCTGACCAAGCCAATAGACACTCGGACCTTTGCCTCCACCATTTCCGGGTTTCTCCGTCCGGCTGGTTAGCACTCTCCGCATCCAAACAAAGCAATCTATGAATCCACACACACCCTCCTCCAACAGTCGATTCACCCAACCTCAATTCGGAAGAGTCCTGGTTGTCGACGATGAAGAGAAAAACCGAACGCTCCTCCGCGACTCGCTCGAGGCCCATGGTCACACCGTGGATGAAGCCAACGATGGAGAAGCTGCCCTGCAGCACATCCGCAAGGACCTGCCCGATGTCGTATTGCTCGACGTGATGATGCCAAAACTCGACGGCTTTGAGGTCTGCCTTCAAATGAAATCGGATGCGGCCTTGAGACACATTCCCGTCATCATGGTTACCGCGCTTTCCGAGCGCAAAGAGCGACTGATGGGGATCAAAGCTGGAGCCAATGATTTTCTGGTTAAGCCTATAGACATTCCAGATACTCTCTTGAGGGTCAATAATGCCATCCGCGAAAAAAAACTCTACGACAAGCTTCAGGATAGCTACAGTCAGCTGAAACAACTGGAGACATTCCGGGACGAGCTCACTCACATGATAGTACACGACATGCGCTCACCCTTGATGGTAATCATGGGATACATCGACCTGCTCAAAAGAATGGCAAAAGATCGACTGCATGAAGACGATTTGGGGCTTATCAAGGGTGCCCGGGAATCCACTGTAATCCTAAAGTCAATGATCGACAACTTGCTCGACGTAAGCCGTCTGGAGGCTAACGAGATGCCTATAAGGAGGGAAACCTGCGACCTCAAGAACCTGGTCAACCAGGCCGTGGAAGAGATGGCTCCCTTCCTCCGCGAAAAACAGTGCATCTGCAATCTGCCGGAAACTCCACTTGAAATCAAAGCAGATTCAAACCTCCTGAGCAGGGTCCTCACCAATCTGCTAGGCAACGCCTGTAAATTCAGCCCCAAAAAGGGCGGCAGAATTGATATCGCGGTGAGCGGCGAAAACGGCCAGGTCCGAATTGATGTTGCAGACAACGGACCTGGGATTCCCGAAAAATTTCAGGAGCGTATTTTTGAAAAGTTCGGCCAAGCCGAGAATACCCAGGCGAAAAACTCCAGTGGACTGGGCCTGACATTCTGCAAACTGGCGGTCGAACGCCATGGCGGCAGCATCAATGTCAGAAACCGCCCGGAAGGGGGCAGTTTGTTCTGGATAATTTTGAATAGATGAGCTGGAGGTGCTGGAAGCGCCAACCTATCCGGTTAAAACCAGATTCGAGCCAACATTCACCTCCGTTTGCGGACAGGCACAAAAGTCCTGGAACAACTTCTTACTGGCAGACCTTCGCACCGGTTGAAAGGGCCGCATTCGTCAGCGAGACTCCGTACCATGACAAAGCTGCTAACCCCGACCCTTTTTGCTGCCTTTCTATTCAGTTTCGCCCAAAGCGCCTCGGCAGTTGAACCCCGTGAACTGCGCTGGCTGGAGGACAATGAGACCTCTCCGGTGATGGGAACCACTTTTGGCGTTCCCTGGCCCAAAGGTTCAGTTCAGGAGGATACACATCTGGTTTTGCGCTCAGGGGAGGGCGAAGCGGTTCCGGCGCAGACATGGCCCCTTGCCTTCTGGCCGGATGGGTCGCTAAAATGGTCCGGGGTGGCGGTCGGACCGCGCGAAGCCGCATGCGATCAATTCAGCCTCGAGCCTTCCGACAGTCCGGTTGAGTCTGAGCAAGCTTTGACGGTTCGACGGGATGGCGACGCGACACACATTGATACCGGTTTGATGCGGGCCACCGTTGCCCATTCCGGCAATGTATTGATTCCCTCTGTTTCACGCAATGGCAGGGAAATCCTCACGGGTGGGCGGCTGGTGGCCCTCAACCAGAACCAACGGAGCGAACCTTCCGCGGAAGCACTGGTGGTCAAATCTTTCGAAAGCCGGATAAGCTCGGTGGAAGTCGAACAGGATGGCCCGATCCGCTCGGTCATCAAAATTGAAGGCATGCACGCGGGAGAGGACAGGGAGATTCTGCCCTTTGTGCTGCGCCTCTACTTCTACGCCAACAGCGCCAATATTCGCATGGTGCACACTTTTATTTACGACGTGGATGAACACGAAGACTTCATTCGCGGACTGGGAGTACGCTTTGACGTGCCAATGGAGGACGAGCTCTACAATCGCCATATTCGATTCTCCAGCGCCGAAGGTGGACTCTGGGCCGAGGCCGTAATGGGCGTGACCGGTCTGCGCCGGGATCCGGGAGCAGAAGTGCGACGCCTGCAGGTCGAAGGCCAGCCCCTGCCACCGGAAGACACCTGGGACCAGCGGGTAACGGATCGATTCCAGTATATTCCCACCTGGGGCGATTTCACTTTGTCTCAAATCAATGCCGATGGTTTCGAAATCAGGAAACGCACGGCAGCGGGTCATGGCTGGATCCGTTCTGCCGCAGGAACCCGTGCATCGGGCATGGGCTATGTCGGCGGTGTAACCGGTGGAGTGGCTTTCGGCATGAAGGACTTCTGGCAGAGCCATCCCTCCCAGATCGACATCCGCAACGCCAATTCTGAGAGCGCGGAAACCACCCTGTGGTTCTGGGCTCCGGAAGCCAAAGCAATGGATTTAGGCTTTTATCACGACGGATTGGGCATGGAAACCCTGCACCAGGAACGCCAGGGTGGCATGGCTATTACTTACGAGGACTACAAAGAAGGCATGGGAACACCTTACGGGGTCGCCCGCACCTCGGAAGTCAATTTGTGGATAACCGATTCCACCCCTTCCGGCAAAGCGCTGCTGGAATACGCCGAGGACAGCATGGCCCCTCCCCTGCTGGCAGTAGCTCCGGAGCAAATACTGGAGAGCCGGGTATTCGGTGCGCTGTGGACCCTGCCGGACCGCTCAACGCCAACGCTGTCGCGCATTGAAGACATGCTCGACCACGCGTTCGAGCTGTATGTCGACCAGCGCGAGGCCCACCGCTGGTATGGCTTCTGGGATTTCGGTGACGTTATCCACTCGTTTGACCCCGACCGCAATATGTGGCGCTACGATGTCGGCGGCTATGGCTGGGCCAACTCGGAGCTTTCTCCGGACATCTGGTTGTGGACCAAGTTCCTCCGCAGCGGCCGTGCGGATGTGTTCCGCTTTGCCGAGGCCATGACCCGCCATACCGGTGAAGTGGACGTCTATCACATTGGACCTCAGGCACTGCTCGGAACGCGTCACCACGTCCAGCACTGGGGTGATGGCATGAAGCAGCTGCGTATCAGCACGCCTGTCTATCGTCGCTATTTTTACTACCTGACGGCGGACGAGCGGGTCGGCGACCAACTGCGGGACCAGCTCGACGCCTACAAGACTTACCTGACCTACGACTGGTTTTCCAAAACCATGCGCGAGGAGGGCGAAGATTGGGATCCGCGCGACATGCCCATGGGCGTCGGCCAGAACATGGGCATCATTGGCATGGGATGGTTGACAGAATGGGAGCGGACCCAAGATACAGACTACCGGGATCGATTGCTCAATTACCTGCACTCGTTGGGTGAAATGCCTTTTGGATTCTTCAGCGTCGACACTTATCTGGATGCCGAAACCGGGGTTGTGGTAACACGCAGCCCGGACCAGCACGTCGGCAACATGTCTCACCTCAACATGGTGTTTGGCTATCCTGAATTTGCTGCCGAGGTTCTCGAACTCTTCGACGTCCCGGGCTACAAGCAAGCCTGGCTGGATTACTCAACTTGGTTCAACGCGGACCGCGAAGCCCGCGCCGAAGCCATTGGCGTCGACGTTGGCACCAGCAGGACCCTGCCTACCTACTATTCAAGGCTCACGGCCTTCGCCGCCTACCTCAGCGACGACGAAGAACTGGCACAGCGTGCATGGAATGAAATCCTCGGTCCGGGCGATCGCCCCAGCGGTCCATTTGCAAGCCGCCCACGGAAGGTCGAAGTCGGTGCTGACAGCCTGCACCGCTTCGAGGTCGGTCGCTTCATGAGCACCAACTGGGTATCCGAATGGAACAACGCCATGATGCAGACTCTGCGCTTTATCGGCGATTATCTGGACGAGGATGACCCGCGCACAAAGGCGCGTGCCCCGCAGGATTAGGAATAGACCTTACCACCCTTTTTGAGAAACTCTTCGGACTTCTCCTTCATTCCCTCGGACAAGGCATCTTCCGCATCCATTCCGCGTTCGGCGGCGTATTTGCGAACGTCTTCGGTGATCTTCATGGAGCAGAAGTTGGGCCCGCACATGGAGCAGAAGTGGGCTGTTTTAGCGCCTTCCTGCGGCAGGGTTTCATCGTGAAACTCACGGGCCTTCTCGGGATCAAGGGAGAGGTTGAACTGGTCTTCCCAGCGGAACTCAAAACGGGCTTTGGATAAGGCGTTGTCGCGATACTGCGCAGCCGGGTGACCTTTCGCAAGGTCTGCCGCGTGCGCCGCAATCTTGTAGGTGATCACGCCTTCGCGCACATCGTCCTTGTTCGGCAGGCCAAGGTGCTCCTTCGGGGTCACGTAACACAGCATTGCCGTTCCATACCAGCCGATCAAAGCCGCGCCAATGCCACTCGTGATGTGGTCGTAGCCGGGTGCAATGTCCGTGGTCAAGGGCCCAAGCGTGTAGAAAGGCGCTTCGCCGCACCATTCCAGCTGCTTTTCCATGTTTTCCTGAATCATGTGCATCGGCACGTGACCAGGGCCCTCGTTCATGACCTGCACGCCCTTTTCCCAGGCGCGGCGGGTCAATTCACCCTGAACCTTGAGCTCGCTGAACTGGGCCTCGTCATTGGCATCCGCAATCGAACCCGGACGCAGGCCGTCGCCGATTGAGAACGATACATCGTATGCGGCCATGATGTCGCAAATATCGTCCCAGTGCGTGTAGAGGAAATTCTCTTTGTGGTGCGCCAGGCACCACTTGGCCATGATCGAGCCCCCGCGGGAAACAATGCCCGTCATGCGCCGGGCCGTCATCGGAATACTGCGCAGCAACACCCCGGCATGAATGGTGAAATAGTCGACGCCCTGCTCGGCCTGCTCAATCAGCGTGTCGCGGAACATTTCCCAGGTCAGCTCCTCGGCGCGGCCATTGACCTTCTCCAGCGCCTGATAGATAGGCACCGTTCCGACCGGCACCGGACAGTTGCGGATCAGCCACTCGCGGGTCTGGTGAATGTTCTTGCCGGTCGACAGGTCCATCAAGGTGTCCCCACCCCATTTAACCGACCAGCGCATCTTCTCGACCTCTTCATCAATGGACGAGGCCACCGCGCTGTTGCCAATGTTGGTGTTGATTTTAACCAGAAAATTGCGGCCGATGATCATCGGTTCCAGCTCCGGGTGATTGATGTTCGCAGGTATAATGGCACGCCCGCGGGCAACTTCGGAGCGCACGAATTCAGGCGTGATCTCTTTCGGTATCGCGGCGCCCCAGGACTGCCCTGGATGCTGCTTGCGCAGGTCGTTGCTGGCAAACTGCGGACCCATCTCCAGGTCTTCGCGCAGTGATTGCAGCTTCATATTCTCGCGAATCGCGATGAACTCCATTTCCGGCGTAATGATGCCCTGCCGCGCGTAGTGCAATTGGCTCACGCACTGGCCCTTTTTAGCACGCAGCACGGTGCGATGGCTGCGGTCGAAGGGGATCAACTTGCCCTTGCCCGACTTTTCGAAAGCCTTTTTCCGGTGCTCGGCAGACATATAACCATCGTCCTCGGGCCTGGCAACGCGGCCTTCGATCGCTTCAACATCGCCCCGCTCGCGAA
>JAFIGG010000115.1 GCA_020831485.1 Opitutales bacterium | reverse complement strand
ACATCATGTCCATCAGGTCGCGTTGGATGCGCTGCAGGCGCTCCTGCCAGGGGTGTTCCAGGGGCAGTTTTGAGCGCATCAAACCGATGGTGGAGTTGGCTTCGTCGAAGGTGCCAAAGCACTCTACCCGAGGGTCATCCTTGTCCACGCGGCTGCCGCCGAAGAGGCCGCAAGTTCCCGCATCACCTTTGCGTGTGTAAATTCTCATGGTTTTCCAGGTTGCGTTAATGGCACGGTAGTGTCAGTAACAATCGATGGTTTTTTTAGATTCGAGAGATGACAGTAGTAGACTTGATTCAATTGACAACACAGGCTTCGGCGGCTCGGTGCCGGCAGCTTTGATTTCTGCGTCGGCCTCAGGGCAGGGAAAGTCGATGATCACGGCGGCCTTGGCGCGTTTGCATCGGAATCTGGGGCGGCGGGTAAGGGTCTTCAAGCATGGGCCCGACTACCTGGACCCGATGGTTTTGGAAAAGGCTTCCGGCGCGCCAGTGTATCAACTTCACCCATGGATGACCGGGGAGGCTGAATGCCAATGGCGTTTGGCGAAGGCTGCCACTGAGGCGGATCTGGTATTGGTGGAAGGGTCGATGGGTTTGTTCGATGGCAACCCTTCGAGCGCGGATTTGGCCGTGCTGATGGGATTACCAGTGATTCCGGTGATCAGTGCGGCGGCGATGGCGCAAACCTTTGGTGCTTTGGTGAAAGGTCTGGCGACATACCGTCCGGATGTTCGGGTGCGTGAAGTCATTGCCAACCGGATTGGCAGTGAGCGTCACGCGGCTATGCTGCGTGAGAGTCTGCCGTCCGGCACTTCATTGTGGGGTGCGGTGCCTCGGCATGAGGCCCTGAGCATTCCGGACCGGCATCTGGGGCTTTTCCAGGCGGATGAGATTGGTGACATCGATGCCCAATTGGATGCCGCTGCGGAAGTCCTGGCCAAGGCGGGCCTGGAGCGTTTGCCCGAACCCGTTACCCTGCGGGCGAAAGCGCCGAATCCCTATCCGCCATTGCTGCAGGGAGTGCGCATTGCTATTGCCCGGGATTTTGCCTTTGCCTTCCTTTACCGTGCCAACCTGGAGATGCTGGAAGCCATGGGGGCGGAGCTCAGCTTCTTCTCAATGCTCGACAGCCCTGAGTTGCCCGAAGCGGATGCCCTGTGGCTACCCGGCGGCTATCCAGAGTTGCATGCCGAGGCCCTTTCCCGCAACAGCTCCCTGCGCGAATCCATTCGTGCCCACCACGCCAAAGCCAAACCAATCCTGGCCGAATGCGGCGGCCTGATGGCCTGCATGGAAACCCTGGTCGACGCCGAAGGGCAGAGTCATTCCATGCTCGGCTTACTCCCCGGCCAGGCGAAAATGGCCGGCAAGCTGGTTGGCCTTGGCCTCCAGTCCCTGACCTGCAGCGACGGCGAACTGCGCGGCCATGCCTTCCACCATTCGCTCCTGGAAACACCCCTCCAGCCAGCGCTCTTCACCCGTCGCCAACGCTTCTCCAGCCAAGGCGAAGCCGTCTTCACGCAGGACGGCCTGATCGCCACCTACTTCCATCTCTATTTCCCCTCCTGCCCCCAAGCCGTAGCCCGGATTTTCACCACCGGAACCCTCTCTGCCTAGTGGTCCAACTACTTGATCACTTCTGGAAATCGCCCTGAGTGGCGGGTGCGCGACAGCGCCTCGAAGTAGAATCCGGCTGGATCAATCCCCGAAGGGCTATCCCCCGTCCGCCACCGATTGCCATTGTTCACAACTTTGGTGCCAGGCACTCAGCCTTACCCCGAGTAAGCGACTTCCAATTTTGGTGCCAGGCACTAATTGCTCAGTATTGACCAAAAATAATCTTTGACTGCTTATTGCTTATTATTGGAGCGTTGGCTTATGCGCTTACCACGCCTCAAATGCCCGGGTCAACCAATGGCCTATCACTGTATATCCCGCCTTGCCGAAGGAGTGGATTTCCTCAGCGACCATGAAAAAGAGCACTTGGTGAACCTTATGTGGAGAGTGACGGATTTCTGCGGACTGGAGGTCTACAACTACAATGTTCTGGGGAACCATTACCACATGTTACTGTTTGTTCCAGAGAAGCAGGACGTGAACAACTGGGAGTTACTCCGCCGCTATGAAAGGCTGCATGGCAAAAACGGCGGTCAGGCGCGTGTGATCCGGCGAGCTTTTGAGCAGGGAGGGGGTCAGGCACAGTATTGGCGTGAGAAGTTGCTGGGCTGGATGGGAGACATCTCTGAGCACCAGAGACGTCTCAAGGAGTATTTTAGCAAGTGGTACAATCGCCAGCACCAGCGCAAGGGAACATTGTGGGGAGAGCGCTTTAAGAGCCCGGTGGTGGAGCTGACTCCAGAAGTCTTGGGTGAGGTCGGCTGCTACATCGAACTCAATGCGGCGAGGGCTGGCATCGTTGAGGATCCGGCGGATTACCGGTTTTGCAGCTATCATGCGGCCCTGGCGGGCGACCAGCGCTGCTTGCGTGGGCTGCAGGCTGTGACAGGAGAAAGTAGCGCAAAGGGAGCGCTGGCAAAGATGCGTCTCCTGATGGGCTGGGAAGGGGTGAAGGACCGGGGCAAGGGCAAGCGTTTGCTGGACGCATTGGTGTGCCGGAAGCTGCTGAAGAACGGAGGCGAATTGCCGTTTGGAGCGCGCGTCTACTGGAAAAACCGATATCTGGTGGATTCAGTGGTGTTGGGGAGTCGTGAGTATGTTGAGCGCATGGGCCGCGAGCTGGGCCGCTGGGAGGAAAGCCAACAATTGAAGGGCTTTCAGGGAAGTATGCGGTGTTTACTGAAGCTTCGGCGCTCGGTTTATGGCTTCGAATAGAGACTTTTGCTAGCTTTGCCTTGTACGGATTTCCCAGAATTGGGCACTGAAGAGCGAAAAATTGCCCGTTTTCGAGTGATCAAGCGTCCAGAACCGGTTCGAAAATAATGAAATCCCAACGGGATGCCTTCCCGTTCCATTTTACCTTCAATAAGTGCCTGGCACCAAAACAACTGGTAGATTACTGAGGTATGGTGCCTGGCACCAGGGATTGGGTTTTCGTTTATCTTTTGCTTGGTCTGAGTCAGAGGAGCCTGCAATATACGCGCTCAATACTATGTTGATTATAAGTGGACTGGGAAAATCGTATGGGGAGCGCACGTTGTTTGAGGCGGCGGCGTTGCAGCTGCAGCGTGGGGAGCGAGTGGGTTTGATTGGGGCCAATGGGGCGGGGAAATCGACTTTGTTCTCACTGGTTTTGGGATCGATTGAGGCGGATGCTGGTTCGGTGGAGCTGGAGAGGGGGGTGCGTGTTGGCTATTTGCAGCAGGAGAGTACTCCGGTGACGGATGAAACCGTCCTGCACCTTGCGGCGGCGATCAGCCCTGAAATGGAGGGGATTTATGCCCAACTGCGAGCGCATCCGGATCCGGAGAGTGAGGAGCATCAGGTGGCGACGGCGCGCTGGGCGGAACTGGATGGTTTTCGCCACGAGGCACGGGCAAAGCGTATTCTGGGTGGGCTTGCCTTTCGCGAGTCGGATATTGAGCGTCCGGCGCGGACTTTGAGTGGGGGCTGGGTGATGCGGGCACATCTGGCGCGCTTGCTGGTGCAGGAGCCGGACCTGTTGATGCTGGATGAGCCGACGAATCACTTGGACCTGGAGTCTTTGGGCTGGTTTCAGAATTACCTGAAGCAGTATCCGGGCACCTTGCTGATCATTTCGCACGACCGGGCATTCCTGAATGCGCTGTGCACGGGGGTGGTCGAAATCGCCTACCGGCGGCTGCATCGCTATACGGGTAATTATGACCGATTTCTGGAACAGAAGGCGGCCCGCCAGGAACAGCAAAAGGCGGCCTACGAAAACCAACAGAAGGAAATCGCACACATCCAGTCCTTCATCGACCGTTTTCGCTACAAAGCGAGTAAGGCGGCGCAGGTGCAGTCACGGATCAAACAATTGGAGAAACTGGAGCGGATCGAAGCACCGGAATCCGAAGCTGCCCGGGTGAGCTTTCGCTTCCCGCAACCGCCTCGCAGTGGGCACAAGGTGATGGAACTGAAAGCCGTGCGTCAGGCCTATGGAGCGCATGAGGTCTACCGGAGTCTCGACCTGATACTCGAACGGGGAGAACGGATTGCACTGGTGGGTCCGAATGGGGCAGGAAAATCGACACTATTGAAGATTTTAGGCAATATCGTGCCGATTCAGGGCGGCGAGCGCCTGCCGGGGCTGAATGCCAAGGTAGGCTACTTTTCGCAGCAGCGTTCCGAGGTTCTGCAGTTGAAACGCAGTGTGATCGAGGAGGCGATGGACAATGCGCGCAATGTGCACGAGCAAGAGGTAAGAAACCTGTTGGGTTCTTTCCTGTTCAGGGGCGATGACATCTACAAGGCGGTCGAAGTGCTGAGCGGAGGTGAAAAGAGTCGCCTGGCCCTGGTCAAGCTGCTGCTGGATCCGCCGAATCTGTTGCTGCTGGACGAGCCTACCACCCACCTGGACATTCCTAGTATCGATGCTTTGATCACCGCCCTGGAAGGGTACACGGGAACACTGCTCTTTGTAAGTCACGACGTATATTTCATTCGCAAGATCGCCCAGTCGGTTCTGCATATTGATGCTGGCAAATTGACGCGGTACGCGGGAGGCTACGATTACTACCTCGAGAAATCCGAAGCCGTCTCGGAGCGCGCTGGCTTGGTCGCGGCAGGGCTGAGCAACCACCGTCCGGAGGAGGCCAAGAGTAGCGGAGGGTCCGCTCAACCCTCAATGAGCGCCAAAGACCGTCGCCGCGAGGCTGCGGCCCAACGTGAGGCAGAACGGGCTTTGAAAAAAGAAGTGGAGCGTTTGGAGTCACGCGTTATTGAGCTGGAAGAGCAGCAAGCTGAATTGACCACCGAGTTGGAAGATCCAGAGCTCTACGCCGATCCGAAACGCGCCAAATCCGTGCGCCGCCAATTGGATGCCATCGTTGCCGAACTCAAACAAGTGAACACCGCCTGGGAAGCCGCCGCGGAAAACTTGAGTTGAGGAATGAGTATTAGGGGAGTGGCGACGGGCAATTTCTGCTTCGCCTTGTCCGCACCACTAAAACCGATAATTCGCTGATAATCTCCAGCTGCGGCCTTCACCGGGGAGGATTAAGGTGT
>JAFIGG010000114.1 GCA_020831485.1 Opitutales bacterium | reverse complement strand
CGGTCGCGCGGTTTGTCACGTTAATTCTTGGGCTCCAACATTTATTGGTCCGAATCCATCAACCACAAACCCTTATTTAATAATAATTAATCGGCGCCTCCGGCGCCCACCACCATGCAAGAAATCAAAGACAGCAAACAAGCAACCGTCCGCATCGGATTCGATGGGCGGGTCTACAAGCGTTATCATGGAACCATGGCGCGGGAACGTTTTGACAACGAAGTCAGGGTCCTCCGCTACCTCGATGAGCAGGGTTGTCGCTTTGTGCCCCGCCTGCTGGCGGTGAATGAAAGTGAGCCATCCATCGTGACCACCAATTGTGGCCAGATTGTCGAGAAAATCAGCGAGGCGAAGCAGAACCAACTGTTCCAGGCCCTGGAACAATACGGTGTGCGGCATGAGGACCGCTTTGCCCGCAACATCACCTACGATGCGCGCGAAGGGCGCTTTTGCCTGATCGATTTTGAATTTGCGACCATTCTGACGACCAATGAAGGCTTGACCTTGGAGGAAGTTGAAGCGGAAAGAAAAAGGCAACCGCATCCTGAAATCGACAAACTATGAGTTCATCCGATAGCCGAAGCCTGCACGAAGGGTCCAGCGACGTCCGCCTGCGCTGGTCCGGCCGCACCCACCCGGGGCGCTTTCGCCGCAACAATGAGGACGCCTTCCTCACCATCAGTTTTGACCGCAGGGAAATCCGCTACCTTGGTAAGGACGGCGATGGTCCGCTCGCCGACGGCGATTACATCTTTGCCGTCAGCGATGGCATGGGCGGCTGCGCCGGCGGCGAATACGCCAGTAAAATCGCAGTGCAAAAGATTGCCGACCTCCTGCCCAAGAGCTTCTGGCTCAGTGCCACCGGTTTCGAGGGCGGTGAGCAGGACCTCCTCGGCGAGGTCATTGAAGGTATCCACAAGGAGATCCAACGGCTTTCCCGGCTCTACGAAGAATGCCGTGGCATGGGGGCCACCCTCAGTCTGATCTGGGTCACTCCCAAGCGGATCCACTTTGCCCACGTCGGCGACAGCCGGATCTACCACCTGCCGCAGGACGACTCGATGATGCAGATCACGCACGATCACACCAGCCCGGGGCGACTGTTCCGCGAGGGCAAAATCAACGAGCGCGAATCGAAAATCCACCCCGCCCGCAACCAGCTTGAGCAGGTGCTCGGCAGCCGCAACCAGAGCCTCGAACCGCAAATCGGCTCGCTGATCTACGAGCCCGGCGACCAGCTGGTGCTGGTTACCGACGGCATCGTCGACGGCGTCTACGACCGCAACCTCGAGAACATGATACGCAACCCGCTGCCGAAGCAGAAGGACGTCGCGCCCTCGCAGCGCCTGATCGATGAAGCCATGTTTGCCTCCGGCAAGGACAACCTCACTGCACTCGTCGTCGAGATTGCGGGGGAGAAGGCTTGACAGCCCCCGCTGAAAGCTTTCTGTTGATCGTTTTTTCACAAAGGATTTTTCAATGAAACCAACTTACAATCCATCCAAGATTCGTCGCATCCGCAAATTCGGGTTCCGAGCCCGCATGTCCACTCGTGCAGGCCGCCAGAACATCAACGCGCGACGGGCACGTGGTCGTAAGCGCCTTTCTGCCAGCAAGTAAGGTGAATTGAGGCCTTTTATGGGCTTGCCCCGCAACAAGGTCATCCGCCGAACTTCCGAATTTCAGCATGCCCGTACTTTTGGCTCCCGCCAGGAGTGCGGGTTTTTTTTATGGAATCTGGTTCGACAACCCGAGTCGGCTTCAGGCGAACGCAAACTGGGCGTCATCGCCACCCGTCGCTTTGGCAACGCGGTGGAGCGCAATCGCGCCCGCAGGCGCCTGAAGAGTCTCTTCCGCGAGCATCAGCAGCTGCTCCCGGAGGGCTGTCATCTCGTACTCGTTGCGCGCCGGCGGATGAAACGTGCAGCCTGGAGCGAACTGGTCGAAACCTTTCTGAAAATGGCCAGCAGAGAAAAAGAGGGGAGGGTCCAGTGATCCGTCGTGCCGCCGTGCTTCTGTTACAGGGCCTGCGCTGGCTGGCCATTGGCGTGCTGCTGGTTCTCGCCCGCATCTATCAGCTGGTGATTTCCCCGCTCATGCACATGGTCGCTCCCGGCTCTGGCTGCCGCTTTTATCCCAGCTGCTCACACTATGCCCGCGAGGCCGTGGTGACTCACGGACCCATTAAAGGCTGCTGGCTCGCCATCAAACGCATCGCCCGTTGCCACCCTTTTGGTGGATCGGGTGTTGACCTCGTGCCTCCCGTCACCGATTCAAATTGTACTTGCGCCTCCCGTAAAGCCCAGAAGGGTGTGGAGGCTCCCGCCAACTTTCATTCTTAAATGGACAAAAAAAGCATCTTCATCGGTATTCTGCTAATCGTTCTCGGCTTCGGCTGGATGATGCAGAACAGCATCAAAGAGCAGCAGGCCCGCCAGGCTGAGCTCGAACGCCAACTTGCTCAGAGCGAACGGGCCCTGGCTGAGCAGGCCTTGCGCGATGCCGATCCCCGCGATCCAACTGAATCCTGGATTGGGGACGATGAAACCGCAGCGCCGGAGCGGACCGCCCGCACTCCCGATCCCGAGCGCGCAACGACGGATACCCGCGCCTCCGTCGACCGCCCCGAAGTGCAGCGCATCACCATCGGCAACGATTACCTGCGCGTCCACCTCTCGACCCGCAGCGGCTCGGTCGAAGGGGTTGAACTGCTCGAATACGCCGAAACCAACCCGCGCACCACCGACGATCCGGAACCGGTGCGTTTGAATGAGCATGCCGACATCCCGGCCTTGTCCCTCAGCCGCACCCGTGGCTCCCAATACGAGCCTCTGGTCCAATACTACCGCATCGCCGATCAGAGTTCCAGCCACGTTGTCCTCGTTGCTGAGATGGCCAATGGGGTTGAAGTCCGCCGCACTTATGAGCTGACAGCCGAACGCGGCAGCGGCCCGGCACCCTACACTATTCGCCACCGCACCGAGCTGCGCAACCACGGCAACAGCTCCTATTCACCGGAGCGCCTGTTTTTCAATGTCGGTGTGGCCGCACCGAGTGAGGCCGATCACATGGGCTTCAACCTCAATGCCAGTCTCTTCGACAACGGCAAATACCGGACTATCCGCGCCAGCCAGTTCCGCTCCGGGGGCTTCCCCTTTGGCCGCGATGCCAAGGAATTTGTTGAGCGCCGCGGCATTGTGCAGTGGGGCGCGGTCAGCAATCAGTTTTTCACCATGATCATCACGCCGGATCGTCCGGCCAACGCCCTGATCGCCAGCGGCGTGCAGTTCCCCCAGGATCCGCAGAATGGCCGCACGCCCGTCGGTGTCACGGCCTCCATGGAATTTACCACCTCGAGCATCGCCCCCGATGGCATCGAGCAGTTCAGCTTCGACTTCTACGCCGGCCCCAAGGACTTCAGTCGCCTGTCGCGCATGGGCAACAGCCAGGAAGACGTCATGCAGCTGGGCTGGTTTCTCGGCCTCTTCCTCAGCCTTATAGCCTTCGTCGGCAAGAGCCTGCTGAGCCTGATGGGCTGGATTCAGGGCCTCGTCCTCAACTGGGGCGTTGCCATCATCCTGACCACCATTGCCATCCGTCTGCTCCTCTGGCCGCTCACCGCCAAGGCGGCACGGGCCTCCAAGCGCATGCAAAAGCTGTCCAAGCCGATGCAGGAAATGCGCGAGAAGTACAAAGACAATCCACAGAAACTGAACGAAGAAATGATGAAAATGTGGAAGAAGCACAAAATCAACCCGCTCTCGGGTTGCTGGCCAGTGCTGCTGCAGTTCCCGATCTTCATCGCCTTCTTCAATCTGCTGCGCAACTCCTCGGACCTGCGCTTCGCTCCCTTCCTCTGGATCCAGGACCTTTCGATGCCGGATGCGTCCATCTCCTTCGGCGAGACCTACCTGCCGCTAATCGGCAACACGCTTAATGTTCTGCCTTTCTTCTGGCTCATCAGCATGCACTTCCAGATGAAGATGATGCCGCAGCCTTCGGTCGACAACGCCCAGGTGAAGATCATCCGCTGGATGCCGTTCATCTTCTTCCCCTTCACTTATTTCTTCTCCAGTGGCCTCGTCATTTATTGGACTTCGACCAACTGCTTCTCTATCTTCCAGCAGTTCCTGACCAACCGCAAACGCGATGAGGAAGACGTCCTGATCGAAGAGGAAATCAAGGAATCCGAAGAGAAAAAACACCTGCCTTCCGGCCCCCTGATCAAAAAGAAGAAGAAAAAGAAGAAGGGGCCTGACGGTCAGCGCTGATTGCCTACAACCTTTAACTCATTGGAGAATAACCTGCTATGTCCGGACACAGTAAATGGGCCACCACCAAACGCCACAAGGCTGCGATTGATGCCAAACGCGGCAAAATCTTCAGCGCCATTGCCAAGGACCTGACCCTGGCGGCCCGCGCTGCGGGCGGCGACCCGAATTTCAACCCCCGTCTGCGCACCTTCATCGCCAAGGCCAAGGGCGCAAACATGCCGGCCGACAACATCGACCGCGCCATCAAAAAGGGCACCGGCGAACTGCCTGGCGTCGAATACCTCGAACTGCTCTACGAAGGCTACGGCCAGGGTGGAGTGGGCATCGTTGTCGAGGTCACCACCGATAATAAAAACCGCGCTGCCAGCGAGGTCCGTTCGACCTTCGGCAAACACGGCGGCAACCTAGCCACCCCGGGTGCCCTCCAGCACACCTTCAACCGCCAGGGCCAGTTCCTGATCTCCAAGGAAAAGACCTCCGAAGAGCAACTGATGGAAGTCGCCCTCGAAGCCGGCGCCGAAGACATCCTCGACCAGGGTGACCACTTCGAAGTCCGCTGCCCACTCACCGAGTTCGACACCGTTTCCACCGCCCTCGAAGAAGCCAAAATCGCTCCCGAGAGCTCCGAACTCGCCTACCTCCCCGTCACCCTCACCCCCGTCACTGACAAAGACGCCGCCCAAAAACTCCTCCGCCTCCTCGACGCCCTCGACGACCTCGAAGACGTGCAAAACGTCTACGACAACAGCGACATTCCGGATGAGCTGATGGAGGATTCGTGATTTCTAATTCTTAATTTGTAATTCGTAATTCCTAATAAAGTCCGTCGACGTATGTGCAGTGGTCCCCACTGCACAATCCAAACCATCGCTAGCCACCACG
>JAFIGG010000113.1 GCA_020831485.1 Opitutales bacterium | reverse complement strand
AGCGAAGCTGCGACAGCGCTTCGAAATACGCCTATAATCGTTTCATTTTCGTTTCAAAAAAAGGCCAACAAAACCCATAAGGCTCTCATAAAAAACAACATATCTCTTCAATTATCGTTTCATAAAATCGCCTGTAGAGAATACGCTGCAAGGCCCTGAGCTGGGCAGGCCCCATTCCGCAAAACAACCCTGCTGATCTATCGGAACATCTCCCGATAGTGCTGATACCAGTCGCTGTTCCAGACGCCGGCGGGATCCCTGCGCTCCTTTTCTGCCAGCATCTCTGAAAAATTGGGATGGGCGGACTCGACCTGGGAACGGGTCGCGTGGCGATGGTAAGTGAGGTAATAGGATCCGCCCTCTTCCAGTGCGCGGTCGATGAGGCGGCGGAAATCGGCAGCCGCGCGGGCCTTGCCCTCGCGGTCATGGCGCACATTGAGGTTGAAAATGATACAGGCGTATCGCTGGCGGGCCCAGGGCAGGAAACTTTCTTTATCCGGTTCGATCCAACGCACAACTCCGTAAACGAGGTCTGTTTGATGGCGCCGGATGTCGGCTCGGACATTGTCGAAAAAGGACCGCAGGCGATCGCGGGGAACATAGAGCTCCGTGATCACCAGGGATTGGGAAACACCGCTGCCCATGGCCTCCGCAATAACCTCGTGGTAATCCGGCAAATAGGTGCTCATCTGCTGACGGTCGCTGTCATAAACCCGCCCGTCCGTCGTCAGGTAATAGTCCACATAAGTGCGAAACGCCCGGGCTTTGTCGACATGCGCCAAGGTGATCAACTGCTTCCATTGCTCGACCGACAAACCCGCCTGCCCAGGTCCAGCTGCAGCGCTCGCTCCATCCTCATCGGTCGGCCGGTAAACCGAAAACACGCCTTCCCGGAGGAATCCTTCGGACTCCGTTGCGGTGGAAAATTGAAAATCCCCATACAGACAGCCTTCGGCAATTTTGCGTTCAACCAGTTCCTGAATGTTCTCAAGATTTTCCAGCCTGACCTCGCGCCGCAACCGCTGCCTTCTCATCAGTCGCAAGCGCAGGGATGTCACCACTCCAAATAGTCCATATCCCCCCATAACCAGCGAAAACCAATCCGCATTCACATCGCGCGAACATTCAATCTCATCACCACTGGACGTCAGCAGGATAAAGGACTCAACATCCTGAACAAAAGGTGCCAGTTGCAAGCCGCGGCCATGGATATTCGCCGCCATCGCACCACCCAGCGTGAGCGCATCCGCTCCTGTTTGTTTCTGGACAATGCACCAGGGCGATGATTCCCCCAATTGACGCTCATCGAGCACCCGCATCAGCTTCGGCCATTCCACACCGGGGTCCGCTTCGACAATGCCCGCGCTGGAATCCAAATCACCCACCCCATTGACGCCGGTCGTATCGAAATGAACCGTCCCGGAACCAAAAGCCTGCGCTCCCATCGAATGGCGTCCACCGGCAAGGCTGATGCCCCGCGAATCCTTCAAGCTTTGTCGCAGCAGTCGCCGCAATTCATCCCGGTTCGCAGGTCTTAGGATCCGGTCGACCTGAGTCGGAGTCAGGCGTGAATGCACATCATTCACCACCGCCGATTCATCCCTGCGCCAGCACCCCGGCAGAACAAGGGGAACGCAACAGAGAGGAAGTGTGCGAAGAAAACGTCGCCTGGGCCACAAAGTTGACATAAATGTGATTTCACAGAAACCCCTTCCAAGAGAGAATAGCAAGATCCTTTTCAACTGCGTTACGGATGTAATCGCAGATCGAACAGTATGCCGAAAATCAGACAATGGTGAATGGTTTCACCGCCCACCGATAACAAACAAAGCCGAGCCCCCCTCCAACAACCCGACTGGGGTCGCCGCCGCGCGGCAGTGATTTTCGCAGACTCCATCAAATCATCCGGGAGCTCAATCGTGGTCTTCAATATGGGTATAGATATGGTTTTATGGGTTTTCGTCAAGCGCCGCTGTTGACCTGAGACTTGCCAAGGCCCGCGGGCATCTCCAAACTGATTTCATGAGATCGGTTGTGCTGCTTTTGTTATGCCTTTTCCTTCCTTGGATGAACGCCGATGAGGCCTTGAAGGCAACCCATTATTTCAACCTGAAACTCGAGGATCAGGCCAAGCTGGGAGATCGGCTGCAGCTACGCGTTGAAATCCCCGAATTGTTGTCCGGTATTACGATCAAAGCGTTTCCAGACGGCACCATTGAGCAGCTGACCTGGTCAGGGCCAAAGATTTTGATTCCTTTGGTCCTTAATCCGCGTGAAGGACATTTAGAGAAATTCCCATTAGACGCTGAGCCCGATCAGTTTATTCAAATCGGCCTCAGCCATCCTGCTAAGTGGATCAACCAGGGCCGCTCTCATTTTGAGGGTATTGAATGGCATGGCTTTAGTGTGAAACAGGTCGAATAGGCTTACTGCTAATACAGTCGACATAGGTCTCAGATCCCTTCTAGCCTACACCTTTCCAACACTTGAGTAAATCACCCCATGCGATCCCCGAAGGAGCCCCAAACAATCGAAAAGCGTCGACTCAAAGCGCTACATGAGAGCCGGCTTTTGGACACTCCTTCTGAGAAGGAATTCGATGATCTGGCTGTCCTTGCAACGAAAGTTTGCGGGGCTTCGGCGGCCGCCATCGGGTTGATAGACAACAACCGGTTCTGGATGAAGGCGGCATACGGCAGAGAGCGAATTGAGCTGCCCTGCGATAAAGCCATTTGCAGTCGCCTGCTTGATCGCGACACGCCGCTGGTTGTCGACAACCTGAAGGAACACGACCCCTACAAATCCTACGCCGGATTTCAGCTCACGACGGATGATGACTTAACTGTCGGCAGTTTGGCTGTATTTTTTGAAGAACCACACAGTTTTTCCGACGAGGAACTTCAACTGCTAAAAATTGTCGCCCGCCAAACGTCTATCCACATACAAAAACGCATTAGCCTGAAACACGCGCTTCGCAGCGAAATCCTCGAAAGCATCACGGATGCATTTTACGCTTTGGACAAAGAATGGCGTTTTTCCTATGTCAATGCGGAAGCCGAACGCCTGTTGAAGCGGAAACGCGAAGACATTCTCGGCAAAGTGGTTTGGGATGAATTTCCGCAGACAAAAGGTTCGCTGCTCGAAAGTGTTTACCGCAAGACTGTTGAAAGCCATAATCCGAACCAACTAGAATTCTACTACAACCCCCTAAAGACTTGGTTTGAAGTCAAAACTTACCCGTCAGAAGACGGGATGACAGCTTATTTCAGGGATATCACGGAACGGCATCGACTCGTCGCCGATTTGAAGGAACGGGTAAAGGAACAGCAATCGCTCTACAATGTCGCCCGGGTCCTCAGGGACGAGACCGGGTCCGTTAAAAAAGTGCTTTCTGCCGCTCTGTTACAGCTTCCGCCGGCCGTTCGCTATCCTGACATTGCCGAGGCCCGCATTCTCTATGCGTAAAATGACATTCAGACGAACGGCTACCAGGCTTCCATCCATTCGCTGGAGGCTCATTTTCAGACCTACAACGGTGCGGCCGGCAGTGTCGAGGTCAACTACACGGAGCACCCCCCCACAGACGATTCCGAGGCGTTTATTGCAGAAGAAAGGGACTGGATTGAATCCATTGCAGACCTCATTCGCATTTACCTTAATCGCCATAACGACCGTGAAGCCCTGCGCAGCAGCGAGGCTCGTTTCCGCAACCTTTTTCAGCAGATACCCAATATTGCCGTGCAGGGTTATGGGATGGATGGCACCGTGCAGTATTGGAACGACGCATCCGAAACTTTTTATGGATACACTCGGGAGGAGGCTATGGGAAAGAACCTGGCTGACTTGATTTTTCCTCCGGAAACACGTGAATCCCTGCTCAAGCAAATGAAGGAAGCACTTGCAAAGGGTCTGGATATCCCTGCCGGCGAGTTGACTCTGATGCGCAAGGACGGATCAAGAATCCCGGTCTACTCCAGCCACGCGGTGATGAAGCATGCCGGGCAGCCGGGCGAATTATTCTGTATAGACATCGACCTCAGTGACATCAAAAAGCTGGAGCAGCAATTCCTCCGCGCCCAGCGCATGGAAGGGATCGGAACTCTGGCGGGCGGCATCGCCCACGACCTGAACAATCTGCTGGCCCCCATCATGATGGGCGTCGATTTACTCCGCAACAAGGTCACGGACGAATCCTCCAAAGCCATCATCAACAACATCGATCAGAGCGCCCGCCGCGGGAGCGATCTGGTAAAGCAGGTTTTGTCCTTCGCCCGGGGCGTCGAGGGTGCCCGCGTGGCCATACAGGTCCGTTACCTGTTGCGGGAAATGGAAGCCATCGTCAAGAACACCTTCCCAAAAAACATTCAGTTCAGTCTGCATGCCCCCAATGAATTGCGGCTCGTGATTGGCGACCCGACTCAGCTGAATCAGATACTCCTCAATCTCTGTGTGAACGCAAGAGATGCCATGCCGGAAGGCGGTCGCCTGAGCATCACTGCCCACAACGTCACCATCGATGATGAAGCCTACACCGTGATCGACCGGGCAGCCGCAAAAGGCGATTATGTGCTCATCGAGGTCAGTGACGAGGGCGCCGGAATCAAGCCGGAGATCATGGAACAGATTTTTGATCCATTTTTCACGACAAAAGAGTTGGGCAAAGGCACGGGCCTGGGCCTTTCCACTGTCCTCGGGATTGTCCGCAGCCATGGAGGGTTCATCAACGCCTACAGCGAAGTCAACAAAGGCAGCGTCTTTAAAGTCTACCTGCCCGCTGCGGAAGAGGAAGCCTATGAATCAGACAATGTCCAAATCCGCGACGACCTGCCACGTGGCAAGGGTGAGACCATTCTGGTTGTGGACGATGAAATCTCTATCCTCACGATCACACGCCAAACTCTGGAGGCGTTCGGTTACAATATTCTGACTGCAGAAGACGGGGCCCAGGCCATTGCTCTCTTTGCCCAGCACCACGAGCAAATCGCCATGGTGCTGACGGACATGATGATGCCCGTCATGGATGGCCCCGCCTTGATCTCTGCCATCCGCCGAATCGGATCTGACGTTCTCATAGTCGCCGCAAGCGGTTTGAACGCCAACGGCAATGTGGCCAAAGCCGTAAAGGCGGGTGTCAGCCACTTCGTCGACAAGCCCTACTCTGCCGACACCCTGCTGCGCATCATTGC
>JAFIGG010000030.1 GCA_020831485.1 Opitutales bacterium | reverse complement strand
TGAGCAAGGACAGCGTGAACTCATCCATTTGGGTCAGATCGCCGCCATACATCAGCGGGGATTGAGCGATGGCCCAGAGCGACATGAGGGTGTATTGCTCGTCCTTTGTGAAGTGGGTTGGACGACCGAAGGCAATGGTGCCAAGGGGCAGCATGTCGGCGTCCGGATAGTAACCCTTGCCGCGGTAGGGCGTCCAGTCGCGCAGGCGGTCGAATTGTTTATGCAGCTCTTTCCAATCGTCCCAGAAGTCATCGCTGATGCGCCACATATTGGCGTGGCGGGAAACGTGCTCTCCAGCGGTCAGGGCAGTGGCCCCGGGCGACAGGCTCAAGACGATCGGCCGACCGGTTTGATCGATGGCTGTACGGATGGCTTCGATCTCGGCTTCGTTGTCGTGGTAAGGGCGGCTGATGTCGTCGACTTTGATGAAATCCACACCCCATTCGGCAATCTGGTCATAAACTGAGTTGTAATAGGCCTGGGCTCCGGGCTTGCGCATGTCGACGCCGTACATGTCCGGGTTCCAGCTGCAGACGCTGCCTGTATTGGCGATTTCGCGGGCGCGTAGATCTGTGCCAAACACCGGGGTGTTTTGCTCGACGGCCTGGCGCGGGATACCGCGCATTATATGGATGCCGAACTTCAGTCCAAGGCCGTGCACATATTGTGCGAGCGGAGCAAATCCGAGGCCCTCTTTGGCGGAGGGAAAGCGGATTGGATCCGGTAGCAGGCGGCCAAAGCCGTCCATGACCAATTTGGCCCCGGGTCTGTAATCGTGGCCTTTGGCGTTGGGTTCATACCACTGAATGTCGACGACGACATACTGCCAGCCATGGGCCTTCAGGCGTTGGGCCATGTAGTCGGCGTGCGCGCGGGTCTGCGCTTCGGTCACGGTGGTGCCAAAGCAGTCCCAACTGTTCCAACCCATAGGAGGGGTGGACGCCCAGGCATGAAATGGTAGTTCAGGAATGGAGGAGGGAGCCGGGAGGATGCTCATTTTTTTGGTCGTTGCTTTTTTTTGGTTTGTTTTTTGGTTTTGGGTTTATCGGCGACCATGAAATCGATCTGACGCTTGAAGCGGTCGACGCGCGCAACTTGAACCTGGATGGTCTGGCCTACGGTGAACTTCCGCCGGGTCCGGCGGCCAACCAGCTGGGTCAGGTCCTGGTTTACTTTGTAGAGGTCGTCGCGAAGGGTCGAAATATGGACCAGGCCGTAGGCCATGGACTCGCTCAGTTCGACGAACATACCGTGGTTGCGGATGTCCATGACAACCGCGTCAAATGAGGTCTTTTGGTCTTTCTCAAGCTCGCGCTCGAAGAACTCCATCAACTTAAGCTTGTTGGATTCGCGTTCCGCTTCCGTGCTGTTCTGCTCGGTGATGGAAATGTGTTGAGCCCATGCCGTCAGGTCGGAGGTCTTGTAATTGGGCATGTTTTTGTCGCCGGGCTGAATCAGGTGGCGGGCAAAAAGGCGGTGAACGATCAGATCCGCATAGCGCCGAATAGGGGAGGTGAAGTGTGCGTAGTGTTTTTTGTTGAGGCCGTAGTGGCCATCGGGCGATGCCCGGTAGCAAGCCGCTTTCAAGCTTCGCAGTACTTGTATCCGCAAAATATGGCTGAGGGGGTGTTTGCGGATCTGCTTCAGGGCCTCGGTCATTTCTCGGCGCACGCTGAGGTCGCCGACATGGATGCCCATTGAGGCAAGGTGCTCGCCCAGTTCGTCGAGTTTGGCTGCGTCCGGCTTGTCGTGGACACGGTGAATGCCCGGCAGATTGCGGTCGTTGAGGGTCTTGGCAACGGCCTCGTTGGCTGCCAGCATGAACTCCTCGATCATCTGGTGACTCTCGTCGTTCTCGATCTTGACGATGCGGTCAGCATAGCCGTCCTCGTCGACGTATATCTTGGTCTCAGGCATATCGAGGTCCAGGCTGCCTCCGCGCATGCGCTTACCGCGAATTTTCTCGGCAATGGCCCACATCTGGCGCAGGCGCGTCTGGATCTCCTTCATCTCTTCAGCCGAAAGGTCTTTCAGGGAGCGGCCCGTAGCTCCTGTCTGGTGCTTGGGCGGCTCAGGAAGGTTACGGATTTTTTTGTGATCGTCCTCAAACATGAATGCGTAGGCCTGCTCGTAGGTCAGACGCTTCTTGCTGCGGATCACGGTCTCGGCAAATTCGGCCTTAACCGGGCTGTAGCCTTTGTTATAGGTAATGAATACCGATTTTGTCAGGCGGTCTTCCCCTTCAACGAGGGAGCACAGGCCGTTGGAAAGTTCATGTGGCAGCATGGGAATGACTTTGCCGACCAGATAGGTCGAATTGCCACGGTTGCGGGCTTCGTCGTCCAGTGCCGTGCCGGGGCGCACATAAGAGCTGACATCGGCGATATGGATACCGACTTTCCAGCCGCCGTCTTTGGTCGGCTCGATGGAAAGCGCATCGTCAAAATCCTTTGCGTCCTGCGGGTCGATGGTCATCACCCATTGGTCGCGGAGGTCGACGCGGCCTTTGGACTGTTCAGCCGGGACCGTTTTCGGCAGGTCGCGGATTTCATCCAATACGGGCTGCGGGAATTCAGGATTGAGGGAGTATTGGTGGAATATGGCTTTGTATTCCGCATCCGGAGTGTGGGTGCGGCCCAGGACTTCCACAATATCGCCTTCAGGGTTGAGGTGGCGCTGTTCCCAGGGTTGCAGACGGACGACGACTTTGTCGTCAATTTTGGGTTTCACATCCAGTTTACAGTCCTTGGGGTCGGGGACGAGGATGTCCTGGATGATCCGTGGATTGTCCGGGATGACAAAATAGAACATGTGGCTCAATTTGAGCGTGCCGGCGAGGGTTTCGTTGGCGCGCTCGAGGATGCGGATGACCCGCGCCTGTTGGGAATCGCTGCCGCCGCGGCCACCGCGCTGCTGACGGTGGAACTGGCGCCGGTCGTGATGAATGCGGCAGACGACCCGGTCGCGGTGCATTGCGACCCAGGTGTCCTCGGCATTGATCTCGAGCGGGTCGACGGGCTTGCCGTCGGGGCCGGGGTCCGGTCGAAGCAGAGCGGAGCCGCTCTGCCTGAACTGAATTATACCGGTAACCAGATCCGCATCGCGGGGCAGGCAGATCCGGTTCTTCTTCAACTTCACCAGGGTGCCTTGGCGGAGGTGTTGCTGGACTTCGTTCTTAAAGTCCGCAAATTCATCCTCACCGACCTCAAGCTTTTCAGCCAAACGTTCGATTGGCAGGGGAATGTAGGTGCGGTCTTTGAGAAGGGAAATGAGACGAGGCAAATAAAGCATCCCGTTTACTCAATCTATTAATCCGGCAAAGCGCAACCCGTGAATGGCTGTAAATCGGGGCTGCTGGGTGGGCTATTCCTCTGTAGCAGCACCGCGCACGAGCGTGCTGAGGTAAGGGATCAGCTGCTTCTTGCGACTGACAACGCCGCTGAGTTCGTAGACGCCGACCGATTCCCGCAGAGGGAAGGTGATACGACCCGTAAGTTCCTCATCGCCCGCTACCAGCAGCAGCGAATTCTGGGTGTTGATGTCGGTGACAAGCAGCGCAGCGAAATTCAGTTGTTCGGATTCCTGAATTTCGACCAAGGCTACATCGAGTTCCTTTTTCTTCTCCCAGAGGTTGTCGAAGCCAAGTTCTTCCACCTGCGATACAGAGAAGCGAACGCCGTCCTCCTCATACACCTTCATGTCCGAGCGGATGATTTCTTCCGCTGTTTCGGCAGAGAGAATGATCGAACCGGCATTGAATATCTTTTCGGCCAGGGCATCGGGGGAAAACTCAGCGATGCCCGCCAGCCATTGCAGCAATTCCGCATCGCGGGGCGTTGTGGTCGGTCCTTTCAAGTTTAGCGTGTCGGAAATCATTCCGCCCATCAGAACGCCTGCGATTTCCTTCGATGGCTTGAGTCCAGCCTTCTGAAACAGATCTGCCACCAAGGTTGAAGTGGAGCCGAGGGGGGCGTTGAGGAAAAAGATGGGCTGGCTTGTCGAAGGATTGCCCAGGCGGTGGTGATCGACGACTTCCAGAATCTGTACCTGGTCGGCTCCGGTGACGGCCTGGCTCAATTCATTGTGGTCGACCATTACAATCCGGGTCTGGATTGGTTTAAGCAAGTCGGTTTTGGTGAACACTCCGACCAGTTGGTCGTTTTCATTGACGACCATGAATGCAGGGGCCTTGGAAAGGGCGATTTTTTTGCGGACATGGGTCAGCGTTTCTTCCGGACGAAAACGCTGTACTTCGCGGTGATACATGTTGTCGAGGCGTCCGGCACTGCGGATCAGCCAGGAACTGGTGGCGGAGTCTTCCGGGCTGCTGATAATACAGACGCCGCGTTCTTTGGCCATGCTGATAACATCCTCATCAATGGGCAATCCACCGCTGATCACGAGCATACGCACGCCGGACTGAATTGAGCGTTGCTGGATGTCGTAACGATCACCGACCACAATGATAGAGGATCCGGCGACTTTGGCATCGCTCACATAGTGACGGCCGAAGGAGCGAATATCCATGGCACCGATACGCACGAAAAGATCCTCCAGGCGGTCCTCGTCGACGACATGAATGGGCTTGGCGTCCAGAGCATGGATAATATCACGCACGCTGGTATAGACGTGGCGCATCTTCTTTTCCTGCTTTGGTTTGGGGATGAAGTGTTCCCCGAGGTCGAAGATTGAAAGCGCCCCCTTCAAATGGTTTTCCGGGTCCACAATCGGCAGCACACGAATATCGTAGCGGTCCAACAGCTCCAGGGCTTCGCGGCATGTGGCGTCTTGTTGCACCTTGTGAACGTCAGAGACCATGATGTCGCGGATGCGCGGAGTGACATCGCTGATGAACTGCGGCAGCGGTACTTTGAAGGCGTCGAGGATGGCGTCGATCCGCGCATTGCTGTTGCCGCAGCGCGCCGCGATGTAGTTGGGTTGGCCAATCGCCTTTTTATAGGCCGCATAACCGATCGCAGAGCAAATTGCATCCGGATCCGGATTGCGGTGGCCGAAAATATAAACTGGTTGATTCATCAGGTAAGAGAGAATGCGATCATGTGTCGGGGAATGGGGCGAAGGCAATCCTTTGATTCGGCAGCCGTGCCGATTAACTTTCTGCGGATGGCCAGAAATTGTCCGGCTCCGTTTCTGGTGGTTGCGGAATAAGTTAATTGGGTTAGCTTCTAACAGGTATGTTTTTGTTGACTCGTTGGATGATCGTAACGGCACTTGTCGGAGTGTTTGGGATTCAGGTCGCTCAGGCGGCTGAGAACACAGGGCCCGCCCGGGACCGCTATGTGGAGGCGGAGCTGGTTCTCGAGAACACGCATGTGCGCCCCGGTGAGACGGTGCGGGCAGGCTTGCGCCTTGATCACGACGAGGCCTGGCACACTTACTGGAAAGTGACGACGACGGGTTATGCGACCTCGCTCGACCAATGGGAATTGCCGCATGGCGTCGAGGTGGGGGATCTGCAATGGATCGCACCAGTGCCCTACAATTTTGAGGGTTACATCGAGTACATTCTCGAACACGAAGTGGTGCTGCCGTTTGAGTTGACGATTCCGGAATCGGCCGAGGCGGGGGATGTTTTGTACATAGAGGCGCGTTCGGAGTGGCTGATGTGCAAGACGGTTTGCATTCCGGGTCGGGTGCGCGTGGGCTTGGAGATCCCTGTATCCGATGAGGTCCCGGAGGCGGATGAACGCTGGATTGAACTGTTTGCGGAAGCGGACAAATGGATGCCGGTCGAGCCTGAAGCGGAAATATCCGCTTGGCGCAGCGGGGATCAGGTGCACATTGCTCTGCCTGCACCCAGTGAGGCGGACTCGGTTTACTTTTTCGATGAACAGGTGCTGATCGTGCCTGAAATGACGCAGACAGTGAACCTGCGTGACGATGGACGGGTAGAGATCGTTCTGAATGTGGATCCGGCCGGATCGGGCTCTGCCGATCGCCTGCTTGGCGTCCTGCGTTCAGAGACGGGCTGGAGCGATTATCCGGGCTATGCCTGGATCGTGGACGTGCCGTTGGAAGAGGGCGATGCAGGTGACTTTGAAGCGATTGCCTTACCCACGGATACGATTGGCGGCTTATTCATGGTCTTTTCCCTGGCTTTTGCCGGCGGTCTAATTCTCAACCTGATGCCCTGTGTGTTTCCCGTGCTGGGGATAAAAATCATGGGTTTTGTCCAGCAGGCGGGCTCGGAACGTGGAAAGATTGTGGCTCACGGTCTGGTATTCACCGCGGGTGTAATGGCCTCGTTCTGGCTGTTGGCAGGTGTATTGATCGCCTTGCGCTCAGGTGGCCAGGAACTGGGCTGGGGCTTCCAATTGCAGTCCCCGCTTTTCGTCTATGGCCTGGCGGTGTTTCTACTGCTGTTTGCGCTGAACATGAGTGGCTTGTTTGAAATTGGCCAAAGTGCGGTCGGTGTGGGCAGCAACCTGACAGCCAAATCCGGTTTTTCCGGCAGCTTCTTTTCCGGTGTATTGGCCACAGTGGTGGCCACGCCTTGTGCGGCCCCGTTTCTTGCTCCCGCTCTCGGCGCAGCCCTCGCGCTGCCGCCGATCACGAGCCTGCTGGTTTTTACCGCCATTGCTGCGGGCTTGGCCTTCCCATACCTTTTCCTATCGATCTTCCCGCAGCTGGTTCAGGTGCTGCCGAAGCCGGGTGTTTGGATGGAGAGTTTCAAACAGTTCATGAGCTTTCTGCTGTATGCAACTGTGGGTTATCTTGTCTGGATTCTGGCCGGCCAGCTGACGGATTCCGGGGGCTACGATGCCTTCAGCCTGTTGCTGGTTTTCTTCAGCATGGTGGTTATTGCCATGGCCGCCTGGATCTACGGGCGCTGGGGTGCCTTTCACCGGCCTAAGCGCGCGCGCATGACCGCCTACGCAGTTGCCGGACTTACTTTTCTGATGGGGCTTGGCATCGGCTATCCGCGTCCAGCCATCAATCTGGATCCGGGCGAAACGCCCCTGGCCTGGAAGGAATGGGCACCGGGCAAAGCAGAGGAGCTGCATGCCGATGGCCGCATAGTCTATGTCGATTTCACCGCCCGCTGGTGCGTCACCTGCCAGACCAATAAGGCCGCAGTCTTTGGCTCATCCGAGGTTCGTCGCTGGATTCGTGACAACGATGTCGCCCTCCTGATCGCCGATTGGACGAACCAGGATCCCCGCATCACCGAAGCCCTGGCAGCCTATAATCGGTCCGCGATCCCATTCAATCTGGTCTACGGACCAGCCGTCGATGAACCGGAAGTTCTTCCGGAGTTGTTGACGCCGGGAATCGTAATGGAGCGTTTCCGCCGCGTCAGCGAGTAGGCGCTAAATGGGCGGACGAGGGCGTCCACCCCCCCCGGGAGCGGGCGCGCCTCGCGCCCGGAGTGCGTAAAGGGAGCGGCGGGCGAGGGCGTCCACCTCTCCGGAGCGCGGCTACAAAAAACCGCCGTGGAAGACCACGGCGGCTTTTCTGAAATTCAGACTGAATTGATTCCCATCAAACCAGCATCAATGCCGGGTTCTCGAGAATCTCCTTCAGGGCGCTTAGGTATTGGGCGCCGACGGCTCCGTCGATGACTCGGTGGTCGCCGCTGAGTCCGATCTTCATGCGGTAGCCAATGGTGATCTCATCCTTTTCGTTGACGACCGGTTGTTTCACCGTTGCGCCGACGCTGAGGATAGCGGCATTGGGCGGGTTGATGATGCCATAGAAATCGCTGATGCCGAACATGCCCAGATTGGTCACGGTCAGGGTGCTGCCGGACATTTCATCGGGCTTGAGCTTCTTGCCGCGGGCTTTGCCGATCAAATCTTTGGCTTCGGCGGCAATCTGGCGCAGGCCTTTGCCGTCTGCCTGGCGGATAACCGGTGTCAGCAGTCCGTCGTCCACCGCTACACCAAAGGCGAGGTGAACCTGACCGTATTGCACGATCTTGTCACCCTTCCAGGAGCGGTTGATCGCGGGAACGCGGCGCACGGCTTCGGCGGCGGCTTTGAGAATGAGGTCGTTGACGGTGAACTTCACGCCGCCTTGTTCGGGGGCGAGGCCGGCCAGTTTGTCGTTCAGCGTCTTGCGGAGCTTTGCCAGGGGAGCGCCGTCCACTTCGATTTGCAGATAGAAGTGGGGCGCTTCGGTCTTGGAGCTGACCAGCGCGCGGGCAATCGCCGCACGCATGTTGCTGACCTTGATTTCCTTGTCTTCGAGCCCTGCTACCGCAGTTCCGGCTGAAGCGGCTGCCGGAGCAGCGCTGGAGCTGTCCTTGGAGGCGGAACCCTTTTTTGCAGTTCCGGCTTCTACGGCCTTCAAAACATCGTTTTTGATGACGCGACCATTCGGGCCAGTGCCCTTGATCGCGCTCAGGTCAAGGCCCTGGTCCTTGGCCATACGGCGGGCGAGGGGAGAGGCTTTGATACGTTCTCCACTGTCGTCGTCCCCGCTGCTGTCCGATTTCTCGGAGTCGTCAGACTTGTCAGACTCGTCGGACTCATCGGACTCTTCTTTTTTGGGTTGGCTCTTTTCAGCTTTGCCTTTGCTTTTGCTCTCGTCCTCGTCCTTTTCCTCTTTTTCCTCATCCTTCGACGATTCATCCTTGTCGCTTCCGCTATCGCCAGAGTCGGGTGCATCAACTTCAGGGGCGTCTTCGCCCTTTTCGCCAACGGCGCAGATCGGGCCGCCGACCGGGACGGAGGCACCTTCCTGAGCGTAGATCTTCAGGAGGACGCCATCTTCGAAGTTTTCGACTTCCATCGTGGCCTTGTCGGTTTCGACTTCAGCGATCATGTCGCCGGCGGCCACTTTGTCGCCTTCTTTTTTGAGCCACTTGATGAGGGTTCCGGTCGACATCGTGTCGCTCAGTTTGGGCATTTCAATGATTTCAGCCATAGCAAAGAGAATTCTGGATTTGGATTAGAGAGAGGAGGGTTTTCAGGCTTTGACCTGCAGCATTTCGAGCACCTCGCGAGTGATCACATCGGCATCGGGCAGTTGGATCTTTTCGATCGGTGGACTGTAGATCGCTGGTGCGTCAACGGCACTGAGGCGGTGGATAGGTCCATCCAGATAGTCGAAGGCCCGGCGCTGAATCAGGTGCGAGACCTGGGCGTCGACGCCGCAGAACGGCTTGTTTTCTTCGACCAGCAAGGCGCGGTTGGTCTTTTTGACCGATTTGATAATGGTTTCCTCATCGAGCGGACGGATGCTGCGCAGGTCGACCACTTCGACATCAATGTTGTAATCCTTCTTCAGCTTTTCAGCTGCTTTGAGAGATTCGAGAACACTGCGACCGTGAGCTATAATGCTCAGGTCGGAGCCTTCGCGTTTGACGTCGGCTTTACCGATCGGCACGAGAAACTCCTCTTCGTCCGGAACTTCACCTTCATTGCCGTAGAGCACTGTGCTTTCCATCACATAGACTGGGTCGTTGTCGCGGATTGCGCTCTTCATCAGGCCTTTGGCGTCTGCCGGAGTTGCCGGGACGACGACCTTCAGGCCGGGGAAATTGGCGATGAGGTTTTCCGGCGTGTGCGAGTGGGTGGCACCGACATTGGTGCCGCCGTTGGCAGGGCCGCGGATAACCAGCGGGCAATTCATCAGGCCCCCGGACATATAGCGCATTGAAGAGGCGTTGTTCACGGCCTGGTCCCAGGCAACGTAGACAAAGCTGAAAAACATCATTTCAATGACCGGACGCAGGCCCAGAAGGCTGGCGCCGATGCCGAGGCCGATAAAGCCTGCTTCTGAAATGGGCGCATCGACGACACGCTTGTCGCCGAAACGTTTCCAGAGGCCCTCAGTGACTTTGTAGGCACCGTTGTACTCGGCGACTTCCTCGCCCATGATGAACACGTTTTCGTCGCGTTCGAGTTCCTCCGCAAGGGCGTCTTTGATTGCTTGCCGATAAGTGATAATAGCCATGGATAGCGCTGGTAAAGTTTAGCGGGTTTCGAAGGGCAGGCGGTCGTTGAAGAAGATTTTGCCTTCGTTTGTGTGCGTGCCTGGATTGTCGACTGAGTGATAGACGTCGGTGAGCAGCTCGAAAGCCGGAGGGAAGGGGGATTCCTCGGCAAAGCGAATGGATTCCTTGGCTTCGGCCTTGGCTTCGGCGTCGATCTCCTTGGCTTTTTCCTCCGTCAGGTGACCTTCCTCGATCAGGATGTTTTTCCAGACATTGATCGGGTCCTTGGTTTCCTGATAGTGACGAATCTCCTCCTTGGTCCGGTAGCGGTGGTGATTGGCGTCGGCGATGGAGTGACCATAGTAGCGGTAGGTCATGACTTCCAGGACGGTCGGACGCGATTCCTTGTGGGCCCGCGCAACTGCTGCCGCGGTCTTCGCGCGGACCTCGTAAAGGTTTGAGCCGTTGATTCGGTCCCAGTCGATTTTGTAGCCTTCGGCGCGGGCGGCAAGGCCCTCGTCCGGGTGTGCGCTGGAGCGCTTCTGACTGGTTCCCATTGAATAGCCGTTATTTTCAATAACGTAAATGATTGGCACATCCCACAGTCCTGCGATATTCAGGGATTCGTGGAAAGGCCCCTGATTGACGGCGCCGTCTCCAAGATAGCAGAGGCAGCAGCCTTCGATGCCTTTATACTTCAATGCGTAGGCAAGGCCAAGACCGAGCGGGGTTTGCCCGCCGACAATGCCATGTCCACCCCAGAAGCGCTTGTCCGGAGCAAAGAAGTGCATTGAGCCACCCTTGCCCTTGGAGCAGCCGGTGTACTTGCCGTAGAGTTCGGCCATGCACTCATTCATGTTCATGCCGACGGCGAGGGCGTGGCCGTGATCGCGGTAGGCGGTGATGATGTGGTCGTTCTCGCCGGTCACCGAAATGGTGCCGATGGCGGTGGCTTCCTGACCAATGTAGAGGTGGAGAAACCCTCCCATACGACCCTTTTGATAGGCCTGCAGGGCGGCTTGTTCAAACTTGCGGATCCGGACCATTTCAGTGAAGCAGCTAAGCTTCTCTTCAACGGTCATCTTCTGATTCACGCCTGCATCGGCAAACGCGAACAGGTCCGACTCGCTGGACTTGGTCTTTTTAGTGGAACCCGAACGACTCCGTTTTTTTGCGGCTGGTGCTTTACTCACGATAGCTCTTATTAGGCGGTTGTTTCGGAAAAGGTCAAATAGGACCGAATTCTCAGTCTGAATCCAAGCTTAAAAGCTGATTGGAAGCTTAAAAACGGGCGGCGGCACGCTGTAGGCGGTCGCTCAGGGCGGTTGCGGCGGCAGGGTCGGCAGGCAGTTCGGCAAAGATTTCCCGTGCGGAACTGGTGTCGGCGGCGCGCAGACAGTGAAAAAGATTTTGCCCGGCTTCGTCCAGATCACCCGATTCGCTGAGGCTCCAACTCGGGCCGGCGACGTCGCTGCGCTGTGGATGCGTGGCACTGATGAAAATGAAACCGACCTCTGGATCCTCCCGCAGCGCGAGGGGTGGAACTTCCCGAAAAAGGGTGAGTGGTTTGCGTGGACTGTAATGGCGGCTGAGCATTCCTGGCGCTTTGGCCTTCTGCGCGCTGTTGACCGGGGTTTTGTTTTGCGTCACCGGACATCCAAGGACTGCTTCGATCTCGGTTTTGTGGATTTTGCCGGGGCGTAGGATACAGGGTCGTTCAGGGTCGCTGAGGTCAAGAATGGTCGACTCCAGGCCAATTGAGCAGGGGCCGCCGTCCAGAATGTAACGAATTTTACCGCCCAGGGAATCCTGCACATGCTCAGCCCGGGTTGGCGAAATGTAGCCGAACGGGTTGGCGCTTGGGGCAGCCAGAGGGAAGTCGCAGGCTTTCAGTAGCTCGCGCATGACCGGATGCGTCGGAATGCGCAGGGCGACGGTGTCGCCGCCGGAGGTTACCCTGTCTGGCACGATCGGGCGTCGCTGCAGCACAATCGTCAATGGCCCGGGCCAGAAGGCTTCGGCAATGGCGTCGAGGCAGTCGGGAGCCTGTGCGAGTTGATCGATCTGTGCACGGTCGTGCAGGTGTAGGATCAGCGGATCGTTGGCAGGGCGCTGCTTGACCGCGAAAATCTTATCGCAGGCTTTGGCGTCGAGGCCGTTGGCCGCCAGACCGTAGACCGTCTCCGTCGGCACTGCGACCAAGCCGCCTGTAGACAGAAAAGCCGCCAGCCGGACATATACATCCGGTGTAGGCGGCAAAATCTCTGTATGGGTTGAAGGAGGTGCCTTCAATTACTTCATCAACAACAGGTTGCGGGCCCGCTTGATGGTGCGGGTGATGTGACGCTGTTGGAGGGCGGTAAGGCCCGTGATTCGACGCGGCAGGATCTTGCCTGTGTCGGTGACAAAGCGGGTAAGCGCCTCGACGTCCGTGTGGGTAAGCTCCAACGGGTTCTTGTGTTGACGGGTCGCAGTGGTTTCTTCGGTGGTCATAAGCGGTCCAAAAAAGGCAGCCCTGATCGTCTTGGCAAGCGCAAAAATAAAGATTGTGCTTGCAGGGCGTTAACTATTCTGCGTCCTTCCTCCCTTCAATTGAAACAGCATGGTCATAATTCAACCGGTGCTGCGCGGGTTCTGAGCCCGTGGTTTTCCCTTGGGGCGTCTAGATCGATGAGAGGCTGTTCCGCTGTATAATCGCTCTCATCGAATGCTCTGCCGGGCAGCACTAACTATATAGTGACTGTGACGGCCCCGCCGGTCCTCTCTGAATCTCATTTCTTTATTCGGCCGGCATTTGAAAACAACTGAATGCAATCTGATATTACCTTCGACGCCCTGCGTCTGTCGGCTCCCCTTCTGCGGGCATTGGCCGACAAAAACTATACAACCCCTTCGCCTGTTCAGGCGGAGACCATTCCCCATCTGCTTGATGGCCGCGATGTTCTGGGCTGTGCCCAAACGGGCACCGGCAAGACGGCTGCCTTTGCGCTGCCGATCCTACAGCGCCTCTCTGAAGATGGTAAACGCTGTAAGCCAGGCCGTCCGCGTGCGCTGATCCTGACACCAACCCGTGAACTGGCCGTCCAGGTCAGCGAGAGCTTTGCGACCTATGGCCGCTACCTCAAGCTGAGCCATGCGGTTGTTTACGGTGGCGTCAGCCAAATCCCTCAGGTGCGCGCACTGCGCCGTGGTGTGGATGTACTGGTGGCGACACCGGGCCGTCTGCTCGACCTGCTCGATCAGCGCGCTCTGGAGTTGGGTGAAGTAGAGATCTTTGCTCTGGACGAAGCGGACCGCATGCTCGACATGGGCTTTGCTCCGGACGTGAAGCAGATTCGCTCGCTGCTGCCGCAGCGCCGCCAATCCTTGCTGTTTTCGGCCACCATGCCAGACGCGATTCGCAGCCTGGTCGACCAGATTCTTGACAACCCGGTCAATATTCACATCGCACCGGTGGCAACGACTGCCGACAAGGTGGCCCAGTGGGTCTGCCACGTGAAGCAGCCGAACAAGCTGGAACTGCTGATGCACCTGATCGAGAGTGACCACGACGGTCGAGTCCTCGTCTTTAGCCGCACCAAGCACGGCGCCAACCGCCTCTCCGTTCAGCTCTGCAAGGCTGGCATTCCTGCCGGTGCAATTCATGGCGATAAGTCCCAGAATGCCCGCCAGAATGCCCTCGAACGCTTTCGTGTTGGACGCGACCGCGTGCTGGTGGCTACGGATGTAGCTGCCCGCGGCATTGACGTAAAAGGCATTTCGCTGGTCATCAACTTCGAGCTTCCGGACGAGCCGGATGCCTACGTTCACCGCATCGGCCGCACGGCCCGCGCAGGTGCCGAAGGTCTTGCCATTTCGCTTTGCGACCGCTCCGAGTTCCGCCTGCTGAAGGGCATCCAGCGCATCATTCGTCAGGACATTCCTGTGATGCGTGACCATCCCCACGCCGAACCGGTGCCTCAGCGCGCCGAAGGCGGTTCCGGCCGTGGCCGCTTCGGCGGTGGTCGTGGACGTCAGGGTGGTGGCCAGGGTGGCCGCAGCTCCGGTGGCTTCCGCTCCCGTCAAGGCGGCGGTGGCGACTTCCGCGCCAGCAAGCCAGGCTTCAGCAAAAAACGCCGTCCGGCAAGAACCGGACGCTGATTAAACACTCCGGAGCTCCGGAGTGCAGACATCCTTTCCCGTTGACCTGTCGGGTCGCCCTTCGAGGCGACCCGGCGGGTCTTTTTTTTGGGGGGGAATGGTGGAAGGCTGGAGCGGTGGAAGATTGGATTGATGGAATGCTGGAGTAATGGATCGTTGGGCTATTTGCTGGAGCGGTGTCGGACAAGTCAGACTGGTCAGACGGGGCGGACACACTCGGACGAGGGCGTCCGAGCCCCCATCAATCCAACCATCCAATACTCCAGCCTTCCCCTCAGCCCCTTTCATTGAACAGCTTGCTGAACAGTTCGTTTTTCCAGAGTTGTTCGGGTTTGCCTTGTTGCTCTATGCGGCCGGCTTCCATGAGGACTACCCAGTTGGCGAGGCGGATTGTGGAGAAGCGGTGGGCGATGATCAGGACGGTGCGGCCTTTGGCGAAGTGGGTGAGGGCTTCCTGAATGTGCTCTTCGCTGTCGCGGTCGAGGGCGGATGTGGCTTCGTCGAGGACCAGGATCGGGGCATCTTTGAGAAAGGCCCGGGCCAGGGCCAGGCGTTGGCGCTGGCCACCGGAGAGGCGCACGGCGTTTTCGCCGACAACGGTATCGTAGCCTTCATCCAGTTCCTGAATAAAACTGTCGGCGAAGGCTGCCTTGGCGGCGGCAATGACGTCTTCGCGGCTGGCCTCGGGGCGTGCCAGGGCAATGTTTTCGGCGACGGAGGCGTTGAAAAGTACCGGTTGCTGCGGCACGAAGGCAATGCGGTCACGCAGATCTGCCTTGCGCACGCCATCGATGGGTGTGCCGTCGACCAGAATCTGCCCGCTGCTGGCATCGTAGTAACGCATCAGCAGCTTAACCAGAGTGGATTTCCCCGAGCCACTGTGGCCTACGATGGCGCAGATTGTTCCGGGCCGCAGGTCGAGGTCCACCGCCTTGAGTGCGCTTGATTCGCCGCCGTAGCTGAAGCTGACATCCTTAAACTCAATATGGCCGGTAACGGTGCCAAAGCTCAGAGGCGCTTCCGGGTCGGTCATTTGCTCTGGCTCCTGCAGTACGGATTCGATGCGTTCGAAGGCCCCGGTGACGCGCTGAACGCCGTTGACCATCTTGACGATCTTCTTAACCGCATCGACGGTGAAGTAGAGCGCAGCGCCCAGGGATGCGAAGGTCGAGAAATCGATCTGCTTCTGGTAGGAGTAGACGAAAGCCAGCGACACCATGCTGACCGCGATGAACTCCATCAGCGGCTGTGTCAGGTGGTCGTACTTGGCCATCTTCATGGCAAAGCGGTTGTAGAAGCGCAGTTCCTTGTCGAAGCGGGCCTGTTCGGCTTTTTGCCGGTTGAAGGCCCGGACCTCGTAGATGCCCCGCAGGTTTTCGGCCATGACCTCGGTCAGTCGGCCGAGTGTTGATTGCAGGTCGCGGCTGCGGCCACGCAGTTTGGCACCGATGATGCGGACAGGCACTGCCATCAGCGGGGCAAGGATGATCAACAAGAGGATAAAGCCCACTTCCTGCTGGCTGATGGACAGGAAAATCAGGAAGCCGAGTCCGGCGAGGAAGGTGAAGGGTTGGGAGAATCCCTCTTTGGAGACCGTAAGCACTGCCTGTTGAATCTGCAGGGTGTCGCCGACCAGTTTGGCCATCAAGTCGCCGGACTGGCGGCGCTCAAACCAGGCGACCGGCAGGGTCTGGATTCGGCGGAACAATTGCTGGCGAATGCGCAGCAGCACATTCTGGCAAACCCGCTGCAGCAGGTACTGGTTGCCGTAGTAGGCCACACCGCGGATCAGAAAGATCGCTGGCAGCAAGGATGCGACCATAAACAGGTAGGGTAGGGAATAGGCGGCATCCGCGTCCTCAAAGATTCGACGGAACACCGTTTGCACAAAAAACGGAACCCCAAAGCCACTGCTGACACCCGCAATGATACCGCACAGCACGCCGAAAATGAGGATCCGCTTGTTTTCAGCCGCCAGCCTGCGGTAGCGGGCAAAGGTTTCTTTGAGAATCGTCTTCTCTTCAGACATAAGCATCGGGGTGCGCGTCGCCGCGGTGTTTAAAGCGTTTGTGCAGCCAGAGGTATTGTTCCGGTGCCTCGCGAATGCAGTCCGCGACCAGGCGATTGATCTCCGCACCCTCGGCTGCCGGATCGCTGCCATCAAATTGCTCGGAGACCGGGCCAAAGCGAACCCGGTAACGTCCATTCGCTTGCCTTACAGAGAAGAAGGGCAGGACAACCGCCTTACTCATTTTTGCGATGCGGCCGGTGGCACCGTTGGAGACCGCGGGTTCGTTAAAGAAGGGAGCTATCACCGAGTATTTGAAACTCTTGGCCTGATCCGGTGCATACCAGATCCATTTGCCTTGGCGCAGCAGGCGGACGAAATCCTGGATGCCATCCTGATGGATGACATGGTCGGCAAGGCGGTTGCGCTGGCGCGTCATTACATGCGCCAGCACCGGATTGTTTGGTTTGCGGTAGAGGCAGCTGAAGCTGTGGAAGGTTTCGAGAAAGATCCGGCCAATCATTTCGACAGTCGTGAAGTGGCCACCCAACAAAATGACGCCCCGCTTTTCGGCGCGCAGTTGTTGGACCAATTCCAGACCTTCGAAGTCGGCCAAATCATGAAAGGCTTTGCCCGGCTTGAACCAGGCAGCCGCTAGTTCGTAGACCCCCATGCCCATGGAAGCGTAATTGTCCCGAATGACTTGCTTGCGGCGGGAGCGATCCCAGTCCGGGAAACAGAGCTGCAGGTTTCGGTCAGCAATCTTTTGCCGGTAGGGGAACACAAAGTGGAGGAATAAACCCAATCCCTTTCCTGTTGCCAGACCTACACGGTGCGGCAGCAGGGCCATCAGGCGCAGCAGGCCAATTCCCAGCCACATGGGCCAGTGCCACGGAGCCAGCAGGCGCCAATTGAAGTCGCTGGAGGGGACGGTGTTCACGGTCGAAAAGGTTCATTCGCTGGTGGGAATAGAGCAAGCTTTTAGAATCTCTTAGCTTTTGTCCGGAGCGGACCAGAACCTGCTACCGGCGTTCTCTTCGGAGGGGTTGAGGTTTTTGTCGGGGTTTACTGTCCAGTTATTGAACGGCAATCCGGGTTGAGAAATCTGAACTGGAACCGTATATTGATTTTTTCTACTTCAAATGAATCGTTGGACGCAGTATTTTTTAGGGATAGGATGTTTAGCTTTGCTCGCCGGTTGCGGCGGTGCGGAACCGGAAACGGAAGGGCGGCGAGGCAATGTGCCGCCCCCTTACGTTGAGATCGTTCAGAGCCAGTTGGGATCCTTGCCCTTGCAGCAACGCCTCAGCGGAGTGGTGCAGGCACGCAATCAAGTTACCATTTATCCGGAAATTGCCGGCAGGGTAGTCGAAGTCTATGTCGACAATGGCGACGCTGTCGAAGCAGGCGATCCGCTGGTTCGTCTCGATGGGCGTCAGGTCGAGGAGCAATTGAACCAGGCGGAGGCGCAGCTGAGGGTGCAGCAGGCAGCTGCTGAGCAGGCCAAGGCGCGGCTGCACGAACTGGAGGTTGAGCTCGGCTTGACTGAACGTCTGGCCGGCCGGGAATTCATTTCCGAGCTGGAAATTACGCGCTTGCGGGCACAGGTCGACGGAGCTCGTGCTGACTACAATCGCGCACAGGCTGTGGTCGAAGGTGCGGCTTCGACGGTTGAAGAGCGGCGCTGGCAGTTGTCGCAGGCAGTGGTGCGTGCGCCCGTCAATGGGGTCGTTGGGCGCCGTAATGCCGAAATCGGTATGCGGGCGGACACCTCGACTCAGCTTTTTGTGGTGGGAGATCTCAGCGAGGTACAGGTTCGGGTAAACATAACCGAGCGTATGATGCGGTCCATTCAGGTTGGAGACCGGGCCGAGATCCGTTCCGAGTTTTTTCCCGACACTGTGATCGACGCCGAATTGAGCCGGATCTCTCCCTTCCTGCGGCAAGGCAGCTTTACGACCGAGGCTACGGTTAATGTGTCCAACACTGATGGCCTCCTGAGGTCGGGCATGTATGTAGATGTCGACGTATTTTTCGGAGGGACCGATCAGGCGACCTTGATTCCTACCAGTGCTCTGCGCGAGGATCCGCGCACGGGGCGTTTTGGCGTTTTCCTTGCGAGGGATATTGATGAAGGCGAAACTTTGCCGGATTCGACGAAGATTGTTTACCGTGAGGTCGGCATTGTCGGCCGTGGCCGAACAACCGTGGGTATCAGCGGGATTCCCGCAGGCAGTTGGGTTGTCGCCGTTGGCCACGATCTGCTGGCCCGCAATATGACGGGTGACCGAAGCGAACCGATGGAAGCGCGCATCCGCGAGCTCGCCTGGGATCGTTTAATTTCCATGCAGGAGCTCCAGCAGCGCGATGTTTTACGGCGCTTTATGGAGCGCCAAACTGTCAATGAAACCTCTTCAACCAACCGATGAAGTCTCCCGCTGATCTCTCCATCCGCCGTCCCGTCGCGACGGTGATGTTCTATTTGATCATTTTGACGATTGGTTTCGTCGGCATGCGCCACCTGCCAATCGATTTGCTCCCGGAGATTGAGTTTCCTCAGGTTTCCATCCAGACCTCGTATCCCAACGTGGGCCCGGAGGAAATGGAGCGCTTAGTCACTCAACCCATTGAAAATGCGGTATCGGGTGTTGGTATGGAGCGAATTACTTCCTGGTCGGGTGAAGGTATTAGCTGGATAACGCTTGAATTCAGCAGGGGCACAGACATAGCGGAGGCCTCGAACGACATTCGCGATGCCCTTGAGTCGGTGCGCAATCAGCTGCCTCCGGATATTAATTTGCCGCGCTTGCGTAAATTCAACCCGGATGATTACCACATCGTTTCGATGGCTGCCACCTCCGATGTCTATGACCTTCAGCAGTTGACTGATGTGGTCGATCGAGAGCTGGTCCGCCGCTTTGAGCAAATCGATGGGGTCGGAACTTTGGAGTTGCGCGGGGGAATCTTTAGGGAAATCCGAATCGATTTGCGCCGTGATATTCTACAGGCCTACGGTTTGACCGCCCTGGATGTGCAGCAGGCGGTTTCCCGCGAAAGCGCGATCGCCCCTGGGGGCAATGTCAAAGACGGACTGCGTGACCTATACGTTCGGGCCGTCGCCGAGTATGAGAATATTGATCAGATCGCCGACGTGGTCGTGCGCGAGGTCAATGGCGCCCAGGTGCGGGTCCGAGATCTGGCGACCGTGCACATGGACTACCAGGATCCGAGCTGGTTGACGGATGTGGACGGAATGCCGGTGATACAAATCCGTGCGCGGAAACAGAGTGGGGCGAATACTGTGTCGGTGGCGCAGTCCATCTTGCGTGAGATCGACCGGGTGAATGCCGACCGCAGCGACGTTGAACTGAGGGTGTTGGAAGATACCAGCCTGTTCATTCAGCAATCGATAGACAATGTGCGCAGCTCTGCGATCTGGGGTGCTTTGCTGGCTATCCTGGTTTTGTATTTTTTCCTGCGCAACGGCTCCTCGACCTTCATCATCGCATTGTCGATACCGATATCCTTGATTGCCACATTTGGGCTGCTGTACTTCCGCGACCTTTCCTTGAACCAGATGACCTTTGGAGGCCTTGCGCTCGGGGTCGGATTGATCGTGGACAACGCGATCGTGGTGCTGGAGAACATTGTCCGGCAGCGTGAAGAGAACGGCAAAAGTCGCAAGGAAGCCGCATCGGTGGGTTCGCGTGAAGTGATTGGCGCCATCGTAGCCTCCACCTTGACCACCTCGGTGATCTTTTTGCCGATTGTTTTCATGCAGACGGTAACGGCAGTGATGTTTCTGGAACTAGCAATTGTAGTTGTCTTCTCACTGCTCTGCTCGCTCTTGGTCGCGATTACGCTGGTTCCCATGTTGGCAAGTCGCTTTCTGCGCACCAGCGTCGATCGGAAGCCGGGCAAGCCGGTTCGGCACCAGAAGTTCCGTGAGCGTATGGACCGTTTTGAGCGCCGCTACAGCCGCTGGATAGGGGGTGCGGTGCGCTACCGATACGCAGTGTTCGCGACGACTCTGGCGCTGCTCGGAGGCGCCTGGTGGTTGAGTAGTTCAGTTCCGGTGGAGCTGACCCCGGACACTGATGCCAATCAGGTGCGGGTCCGGCTGAATATGGATGAAGGCACAAACCTTGCGGTTGTGCAGTCCTACTTGCTTGAGCTGGAGGACGTTGTCAGGGGCGTGGTTGGCGATACCCGGGTTGAAAACATAACGACTGGTCTGCGCCGGGGACGGGGGCAAATCGACATCACTTTGCCAAATCCAGACGAGCGAACGGTCAGCAGTACTGTGCTTGCTGACCGGATCCGCGAGGCGGTTACCGGATCTGTTCCGGGCGCTCAGATCCGTGTGCAGGCGCAGTCCGGTATGTGGATTTTGCGGCGCCTCTTCCGCGGTGGCGGAGGTGATGAGGCGGTGCAGATTCGCCTTATGGGGCACGATCAACAGGAGTCGATCCGGATCGGTCAGGAGATCCGGCAGCGCATGGAAGGTATTCCAGGCATTCTGGATGTGAATATCGGCGGCGAAGACGATGATGGCCAGCCGGAACAACGCATCCGCTTAGACCGGGACCGTATCGCTGCGCTCGGGTTAACCATTAGCGAAGTGGCACAGGCTATTCAGTTGAATGTCGGCGGGGGTCGCGCAGGTCGTTTCCGCGAGGGTGGGGACGAAATTGATATTCAGGTTCGATTGCGCCCGGAGGATCGCTTGACGGCTTTGGATCTGGAGAATATCTCGATTCGAACGCCCGAAGGATCGACCGTTCCTTTGTCGACCGTTGCCACTCAGGAACGCGCACGGGGTAATCACGGAATCCGGCGGATCAATGGGCAGCGAGTCACCTACATTTCGGCGAACCTCGAGTCGGGGGTGGCCCTTGGGGATGCCGTGGAACGCATTCGCGCAGACCTGCGCACAATGGAGATTCCTGCTGGGTATTCGATTGTTTTCGGCGGCGAATACGAGGAACAGCAGCGGGCTCAGCGGGATTTCCGCCTGGCTATTCTTCTGGCGGTCGCCTTGATTTACATGGTTATGGCGGGGCAGTTTGAACGCTTCCTCGATCCATTGATAGTAATGTTCTCAGTGCCTCTTGCCCTGGTGGGAGTGATTCCGACGCTTTGGGCCACAGGAACCACCCTCAATATCCAGAGCCTAATGGGCTTAATCATGCTCATCGGCATAGTGGTCAACAATGCCATTGTGCTGGTGGATTATATTAACTTGATGCGAAGGGAACGGAAGATGGAGCTCGTTCCTGCCGTTATTGAGGCTGGGCGACTGCGCTTGCGGCCGATTCTGATGACAACGGTGACCACGATCCTGGGCCTGATGCCGCTCGCAATCGGTCTTGGTGCCGGCGGTGAGATCCAAGCTGCGCTGGCGCGCACCGTGATCGGCGGCCTGGCGGCCTCAACGTTGATCACCTTGATTTTGATCCCGGTAGTCTATGTCAGTGTGCACCAGTTGCGTGAACGCGTTGTCGGCTGGATCTGGAAGTCTGAAGAAGGCGATGCAGTGACCAGTGCGGAGCGCGCCTGAGCCGAGCCAAAGACATCTTGACTTATCGCTCAGGTCGATTGGTCTGAGATCCTTTTGACTATGAAGGAAATGACGCCCTTGGAAGAACTCCGCCACTCGGCGGCGCACGTACTTGCCACTGCGGTTCTCCGCCTGTTTCCGGAGACGCAGCTCGACATCGGACCGCCGACCGACACCGGGTTCTACTACGACTTCGACTTGGATCACAAGCTGACCCAGGACGATCTCGTTCGCATCGAAGACGAAATGCGCAAGGTCGCCAAGGAGAACCAGCGCTTCGAACGTTTTGAAACTTCCCGCGAGGAAGGGGAGGCCATGATCCGAAAAATTGGCCAGGAGCGTTACAAGCTCGGCCGTTTGGCGGATATCCCTCAGGGCGAACCGATCAGCTTTTACCGCAATGGCGAGTTTGTGGACCTCTGCGCCGGCACCCACGTCAACTACACGAAAAAGCTGAAGGCCTTCAAGCTGCTGAGCATCGCCGGTGCCTATCATCGTGGTGATGAGAAAAACAAACAGCTTCAACGTATTTACGGCACCGCCTTCCCGACCAAAGCCGAGCTGGATGCCTACATGGAGCAGCTTGAAGAGGCTAAAAAGCGGGACCACCGCAAGCTGGGCCGTGAACTGAAACTCTTCCACATCGACGAGGCTGTCGGCCAGGGGTTGGTTTTGTGGACCCCGAAAGGCTCGGTTATCCGCCAGGAGCTGCAGGACTTTATTTCCGACGAGCTGCGCAAGCAGGGCTACTCGCAGGTGTTCACTCCGCACATCGGTAAGCTCGGACTTTACCGCACTAGCGGACACTTTCCTTACTACAAGGAGTCCCAGTTCAATCCGGTCGTCGAGCGCGATGCGCTGGAACGTTTGGCGGATGAGGGCTGCAGCTGCTCGGAGCTCAGCAACCACATCGATGAGGGCACGGTAGATGGCTATTTGCTGAAGCCAATGAACTGCCCGATGCACATCAAGATTTTCGACAGCCAGCCCCGTTCCTACCGAGATCTGCCTGTACGCCTTGCCGAATTTGGCACGGTCTACCGCTGGGAGCAGTCCGGCGAGCTCAGCGGCATGACCCGTGTGCGTGGCTTTACTCAGGACGATGCCCACATCTTCTGCATGGAAGAGCAGGTCGGTGCCGAGATCCGCGGCTGCCTCGACCTCGTGCGGATCGTATTCCGCACCCTCGGCATGAACGACTACCGCGTGCGCATCGGCCTGCGGGATCCGGATTCCACCAAATACACCGGCAATCCGGAACTGTGGGATAAGGCCGAAACCGCCCTGCGCGATGCCGCCAGCAGCCTCGACGTGCCGCATACCGAAGAACCCGGCGAAGCCGCATTCTACGGCCCCAAGATCGATTTTGTCGTCAAGGACGTCATCGGTCGGGAATGGCAGCTTGGTACCGTCCAAGTCGACTACAACCTGCCAGAGCGTTTTGAGCTGAATTACGTCGGTGCCGACAACAAGGAGCACCGCCCGGTGATGATCCACCGCGCGCCCTTTGGCTCGATGGAACGCTTTACCGGCGTATTGATCGAACACTTTGCAGGCAACTTCCCCGTATGGCTGTCTCCTGAACAGGTCAGGGTGCTGCCGATCACCGATGACCAGCTCGACTTCGCCCGCGAAATAGAGGCGCAGCTGAAGGCGGCCAATATCCGCTGCTCCATCGACAGCCACGCAGATAAATTCGGCGCCAAGGTTCGCCGCGCTGAGCTGGAACGGATTCCCTACATGTTTGTTGTTGGCAAAAACGAAGTCGCAGAAGGCCAGGTAACGATCCGTAGCCGAACCAATAAAGGGGATGAAGGCAGCCGTCCGGTAGCCGAAGCCGTGGCCCGTATCATCGAAGCCATTGAGAGTAGAGAGCTTCCCTGCTAGTGGATCTGTGGGCGCGAGGGCGCACCCACCCCGGGGCGGACGCCCTGTCCGTCCATAACTGATTAACGCTTTTAAAATTAGCTTGATCCGTCCGCCTTCAGGCTTTTTACTAACGGTCCTATGAATATAGCACACATGACTGGATACCTCACGGATGACATCGAACTGCGTTCATTCGACAAAACCAATATCTCGACCTTCCGGTTGGCGGTCAATGAGGGCAAGGAGACCATCTTCATGCCGGTTCAGGTCTGGAATCAGGAGCACCTGCGCAACTTCCTCAGCAAGGGGTCCAGGGCGCTTGTTACCGGATCGCTCAAGCAGGAGCAGTGGGAGACAAAGAAGGGCGAAAAACGATCGAGAATGGTCCTCAATGCCCGCAACGTCGAGTTCCTTGACCCAAAGGAAAAATAAAAAAAGGCGCTTTAAGCGCCTTTCTATTTTGCGGCAAAAATAAGCCAGCTGTCGGAGTCGAACCGACGACCTGCGGTTTACGATACCGCTGCTCTACCAACTGAGCTAAGCTGGCGTGGGAAAGTTGGAGGATTAAGGAGAGCTGCGCTTGCAGGGCAAGCCGATAATTGCCGGACGGCATGCTTTTTTTGTTTTTGCGGAACTTAGTATTGCTTTCGGGCCCTACATCTCTATTGCTCTCCCTTTTTCCCTTTTTGCCAAAATGAAACAAATCAATCTCAATTCAAAAGTCCGTGAAGGGCTCGGACGTTCCGAATCTCGTAAGCTGCGTAAGCAGGGACTGATTCCGTCCGTCATTTACGGAGAATCCGGTGTACGCCACCTGACGATCAAAAACACGGAGTTCCTCTCGGCCTGGAAAGAGATTGCGGGCCGTGCCGCTCTGCTCGAGCTGAAAACTGAAGGGGACGACGAAGCCCACTTCGCGATCATCCAGGAAGCACAGCGCAACCCTGTCACTGATGCCTTTGAGCACATCGATTTCAAGGAAGTTGTGCGCGGCCGTGATATGGAAGCCAGCATTCCGGTGCACACTTTCGGCGTTCCCCACGGTGTCAAAAACTACGGCGGCGTTCTGGAGGTCAATCTCGACGAAATCCAGGTTCGTTGCCGCCCGCGCGACTTGCCTGAGCTCATTGAGGTGGACGTCAGCAAACTCGAAATCGGCAAGTCGATTCACCTGAGTGAAATTGCCGTTCCCGAAGGAGTCACCTTCCTCGACGACGAAGACCTCGTTGTTGCCAGCTGTGTTGGTGCCTCTTCCGGTGCTTCCAGTGCGGTCGACGCTGAGGCCGAAGCTGAGGATGCCGAGAAAGAGGCGGCGGACGCCGAGAAGGAAGCTGAAGCTTCCGCCAAGGCTTAAGCCTTGTTTTTATTTTATTGTTCTTTGTATGAAACCGGTGCGTGTCATTGCCGGTCTGGGAAATCCGGGCCGGGAGTATGACGGGACACGCCACAATATCGGCTTTGCCCTCCTGGATCACCTCGCTTCGAAAGAAGGTTTGGTCTGGAAGCGCAGCAGCCGCTTTAGTGCCCAGACCGCTGAAACCGTCCTCCAAGGGCGGGCCGTCCTGTTGCTGAAACCGCTTACATTCATGAATACGAGCGGTCGCAGCCTGCAGGAAGTTTGCCGATTCTACCGCTGGTCTCCCGAGCAGATTATCGTCGCCTATGACGAGTTTCAAATTGCTCTGGGCCAGCTGAAGGTTTCGCTCCGTGGGAGTGCTGGAGGGCATAATGGTGTCGAAGACATCATTCAGCGATTGGGCGGTGGCTTTATCCGTTACCGCATCGGAATCGCTCCGGAAGTAAAACCTCTGGTGCCCCTGCACGACTTTGTTCTCGGCAAGTTTACCGAGAATGAACTACTCAAAATGAACGCGCGCATGGATGCCCTCGTCCAAGGTCTCAATCTGATCCTGGAAAAGGGCGCCCTGATCGCAATGAATCAACTGAACCAACGCATTCCCATCGAATGAGCCAAACTACGCAACGCGACTATAAAGCCACGATTATCCTCGATACCCGCGGATATGATGAACCCGTGGAAACATTGATTGAAAAGGTGACTCAGACCCTGACCGGTCTTGGTGCCAATGTCACTTCCAGTGAAAACCTTGGACGGATTGATTTTATCCGTGTGACCAATCCAAACCACACCGGTGATACCTACATTAAGGTTGAATTCTCCGGAGAGCCTTCGGTTCCCGGATCTTTCCACGAGAGCGTCCGTTTGGATCGCACGATCAAACGGGTCGTGATCGAGTCCAAGTAATCCCCCAATCAAATCAATTAGGAAAGGTAGCGAAAAATGGCCTCTTTCAACAAAGTTCTCCTCATGGGTAACCTGACACGCGATCCGGAAGTCCGGACGACCCCCAGCGGTCTCACCATCGCCAAATTGGGTCTAGCTGTGAATCGCAAATACCGTACGCGCGAGGGAGAACAGAAGGAAGAGACCACTTTCGTCGACGTCGATGCCTTCGGCCCTCAGGCTGAAGTCATTCAACGCTACTGCAGCAAAGGTTCCGGGATCTTCATTGAAGGTCGCCTGCGCCTGGACCAGTGGCAGGACCCGAAGTCCGGTGAAAACCGTTCGAAGCTCAATGTGGTGCTGGAGAATTTCCAGTTCACGGGCGGACGCGGTGAAGGCGGCAATCAGGGTGGCGGTTATGAGCAATCCTCGCCTCCCCGCAGGGAAAGCAATTCCGGCGAGTCCGGTAACTCTGCTGGAAGTCAGGGACTTGACGAGGAAGACGACGTTCCGTTCTGATGAACTGAGGTCCATTTAAGCAACCGAATCCATCCATTTAAGAATCTACATATCATGGCTACTGCAAATTTGCTTCTGCTAAAACCTGTCGAAAACCTCGGTGACGAGGGGGACGAAGTCACTGTTAAGGCTGGCTACGCCCGTAATTACCTGCTTCCGAGCGGCATCGCTATACCGGTGACCCGCGCCAACCGCAAGCAGATGGAAGTCCTCCGCGCCCGCGCGGAAGAGCGCCGCAAGCAACAGCTTGAGGTTGCCCAGGAACTCGCTGAGAAAATCGGCAAAATCTCCATCGCATTCGCGGTCCAAACCGGCCCTGGTGGCAAAATGTTTGGCTCTGTGACGGCACAGGACTTGTTGAACCGCCTTAAGGAAGAAGGTGTCGAGCTCGACAAGAAACAGGTCAGCCTCTACACCCCGGTCAAAAGCCTGGGTAAACACAGCACGCGGATCCGCCTGCATCCGGAAGTCTCCACCGATTTCGAATTCGAAGTCGTTTCGGAGAATCCCATTGAGGAAGAAGAAGGCGAAGAGGAATCCGCATCGGCCTGAGCATGGCTCGTTTCGGAAAGGCAGGCGATTCATCGTCCGTAGCTGCTCCTGGCAAACCTGACGTCAAAGGCAGGGTTCCGCCCCATAATCTGGAGGCGGAGTCCGGCCTAATCGGGTCTTGTATTCTGGAGGGCGGTGCGGAGTTGATCACCCGCTGCCTGGAGGCCCGGCTTCGGCCTGAAGCATTTTACCTTCCTGCGCACCAGGTCGTTTATCAGGTGCTGATTGACCTCTACCGCGATGGCAAGTCCGTCGACGAGGTGATCGTTTTTGATGCCCTCAACAGTCGCTCCGTTCAGTCCATTCCCTGGCTGAAAGAGCAACAGCGGCTGACGCCTGCGGATACGCCATTGATTGAACTGATTGGCGGTCCCGCATTCCTCGGTGACCTCACAGGGCATATCCAGACCACGGCCCATGCCCAGTACTGGATGGAGATCGTGCGCGAGAAGTGGATGCTGCGGCGCCTGATCAACACCTCGGTCAACATTGCTGATTCCGCTTACACTCAACAGGATCGCCTGGCTGATTTTATTGACTCGGTCGAAAAAGAGATCCTCAGCATCAATGAGGATTGGGTCCAGGAGTCGGCTGAGAAATTCGAGGACTCCGTCGATGCCACCCTTCAGCTGATCAACGAGATTCTGCAGGGGAAGCAGACTTCCGGGGTGATGTCGGGCTACATTGACGTGGACAAAATGACCTTTGGCCTGCATCCCGGACAGATGATCATTCTCGCCGCCCGACCCTCGATGGGGAAAACGTCATTCGGCATGAATATCGCCGAAAACGTTGCACTTCCGGTCAAAGGGGAGGGCAACGGCGTTCTGGTTTTCAGTCTGGAAATGCCTTCCGAGCAGTTGGCCATGCGGATGCTGTGCGGGCGCGCCCGGGTCAACCTGCGCAAGATCCGCGACCGCACTGTCAGCAAGGACGAGATGAAGAAGCTCGTTCAGACCGGTGCCGAACTGCGTCAGGCCCCTATTTGGGTGGACGATTCCAGCGGTTTGAACATCCTTGAGTTGCGGGCTAAGGCCCGGCGCGTTTGTCAGCGGGAAAAAGTGGGTTTGGTCATGGTCGACTACCTGCAGCTTCTCAGTGGCACCGATCAACGGGTTCCCCGGGAACAGCAAATTGCAGAAATCAGCCGGGGCTTGAAAGCGATGTCGAAGGAACTCAGCGTTCCCGTTCTGGTCTTGAGTCAGTTGAACCGTGCTTCCGAAAAAGAAAATCGCGAACCTCGCATTTCCGATTTGCGTGAGTCCGGCTCAATTGAGCAGGATGCCGACGTGGTATTTCTACTCTCGACCAATCGCGACAGTGATGAGAATCCTATCGTCCCCCAGGCATCCCATGAACGAAAACTCATTATTGCAAAACAACGTAACGGCCCTACGGGCGATATTCCGTTGACCTTCATCCCGGATTATACCCGATTCGAAAACTACGCCCGCCAGCCCTCAGAATAGATTTCCTTATGCGTCCATTTTTCCTGATTGTACTCTTTTTATGCTCCAGCGTCATAGCCTTCTCGCAAGGTCGAGCCACTGATTTGGTGGTGGGTGATGTTCAAGTCCGCTTTATGGACATTCAGAACATCAGTGATGAAGCCATTATTGCCCGGGTTCAGTTGCGCGAAGGCGCACCGTATAGTCAAACCCTTGTGGATCGCTCCATTCGTTCGCTCTACGGAACCGGCATGTTTGATTACATTGAGGCCGAGACGGAGGAGATGCGGGATGGAAGAGTGCGCATCATCTTTAATGTTCAGGCGCGTTATCGGGTCGGGCGCATTGAGGTTTCCGGCAACGACCGACTCTCCACCCGGCGAATCCGTCGCGAGATGAGTATCCGAATCGGCGGGGCTCTGGATGAGCGCCGGATCAATCAGGATATCCGCGAAGTGCGCGACCTATATCGCGACCGGGGATACACCGAGGTACGCATTGATTACGAAATCGAACGCAACCCGGACACGGGGCGTGGCGTCGTCCGTATCATGATTGATGAAGGCCCGCGACTGCGCATCGCCCGCGTCGAGTTTGTCGGAAACAACGAGTTTTCCTCGCGCAAACTGCGGCGGGGCATCGAAACCCGCCGTCGCTGGTTCATGTCCTGGCTGACCGGTTCAGGGCGCTTCGATGAGAATAAATTGCAGGACGACATCCAGCGTTTGCGGCAGCTCTATCAGAGCGAGGGCTATCTTGACGTGAGTATACCAGAGTCCAATGTCACCATCGATTATCCCTCGGAGAACTCCATGGTGGTGACCATTCGCATCGATGAAGGCCGTCAGTATCGCCTAGGTGATATTTCGATTCAGGGGAATACCATCTTCCCGGACCTCCAGCTGTTTTCCGCCCTCAATCTGTTGCCAGGCGATGTGTTTGACCCGGAGGTTCTGGACGAAGACATCGAGCGGATAACGAATATTTATGGTTCCGTTGGTTACCTCGACAGCAGCATTCGCGCGGAGCGCCGGCCCAACGTTGAAACGGGTGACATCGATTTGGTCTACAACATCCGTGAAGGCGATCGCTTCGACCTCGAGTCCATCAATATTGAGGGCAACACCAAGACCAAGAGCATTGTCATTATCCGCGAGCTGGCGCTGCAGCCAGGGCGGACTTTCAATTTGATCAACATGAAGAACTCGGAGGCCCGTCTGCACAACACGCGGTTCTTCGAGGAGGTGAACCTCAACCACGAACCGACCAACATTCCTGGCCGCCGCAATTTGAATATTCGGGTTCGGGAAGGCCGCACCGGCAACTTCCAGTTGGGCGCCGGTTTCAGCTCCCTCGAGAGTGTTGTGTTTTTCTTCGAGGTGTCGCAGTCGAATTTTGACCTCTTCAAATGGCGCTCACCCTTCTTGCAGGGTGCGGGTCAGAAGTTCCGTTTTCGCGGCTCCATTGGCTCCCGCTCGAACGAGCTGGCACTGGCCTTCGAAGAGCCTTGGCTCTTTCAGCAGCGTTTGGCCCTCGGCTTTGAATTGTTCCGTCGCGAGACAGACTTCCAAAGTGCCTCCTACAACGAGCTTCGCACGGGTATTGACGTTTACATGCGCCGCCGTTTGTTCGGCCTGGTGGATGGCATGATCTCCTACGGTTTTGAAGTCGTGGACCTCAAGGATGTCCAGCCCAGCGCTCCGCTGGTAATCCGGGAAGAAGCACAAAATAGTCCGCGAAACATCTCCAAGATCAGCCTGCTCCTGGCTCGGGATACCCGAAATGACCTCGTTTTCACGACCCGGGGCAGCCGGACTTCAGTCTCAACGACATTTGCTGGTGTAGGCGGGGATACGGAATACGTTAAGTTTGAAACCCGCAATGCCTTCTTCATTCCCACTCTTGAATTGGGTGACCAGGTGATTTCTGTTCTACTGCGTGGTGGCGCGATCTGGGAATACAGTAACCAGCGTGCACCCTTCTTTGACCGTTTTTATCTGGGTGGGCCGGACACTTTGCGTGGATTCGAATACCGTGAGGTGGGTCCGATCGATTCCTTTGAGCCGATCGGTGGCAATTCCTACCTTTTTGGCAGCCTGGAATATTCCATCCAGGTCGCGCAGCCACTGCGCCTTGCTCTTTTCTACGACTGGGGTTTTGTCAATCAGGACAGTTTTGACTTTGCGCCAGGCTCCTACAATGACAATTGGGGTTTTGGTATTCGTCTGCTGGTGCTTGGCAATCCGCTGCGCCTTGACTTTGGCATCCCGTTGACTTCCACCCGGTATTACGATAATCAAGGCAACTTGATTTTCGATAACGACCGCGGCAACCAATTCAATTTCTCGTTCGGAACCCGTTTCTGAGCATTCACTCACACAACAATCCTTATAAATCACAATTGACCTCAATCTGATTTCAGATCAACTCACATATCAATGAACTCGATTAAACGATTCCTAGTATCCGCTTTGTTGCTGACCCTGGTCGCCAGCGTTGCGGCTGCAGAGACCAAAATTGTAACCGTCAGCATCGTTCGCCTGTTTGAAGGTTACTATAAAACCACCGAGCGCATGGCTCAGTTTGAGAGCCTTAATGAGCAGGCGATGGCCGAGGCAGAGAATCGGCAGCGCCGCTTTGAAGAGCAGGTTGCTAATTTTCAAGAAATGCAGGAAGACCTGGAAAATCCGATGCTGTCCGACAGCGCACGCGAAGCGAATGAAGCTGAAGTTCAGCGGAAATTCGAAGAGGTCCGTCAGGTCCAGTTCGAGAACCAGCAATGGGAACAGCAGACAACTCAGCAGCTGAATCAACGCATGATGGAGATTCAGCAGGAGTTGCTGGGTGAAATTCGTGATGTGGTCGACGTGATAGCCCGCGAAGAAGGTGCCCGGGTGATTCTCGACAGCTCCGACATCGGTGGCCGCGGTATTCCGACCGTTATCTGGGCGGATCCACGTCTGGACATCACCGATATCGTTTTGCGCGAATTGAATCGCAACGCTCCCAGCAGCGACTGATTTGCAGTCTGCTTCTTGAGTCTTTTTACAAGAGACCTCCATCTTAAGGGATGGAGGTTTTTTGTGGCCGAATGACTCGTTTCATTCAAGTGGGCTTGCCTCGTTTGAGGCTTTCTGCCAGCTAGAAATAATGCGCATTCAACTCAAATTGGAAGATTTGATTCAACGGCTGCCGGAGGCAAAGGTCAAAGGTGCCTTTGACGGGCCGATTGTACGCATCGCCGCTCTAGATGAAGCGAGGCAAGGGGACCTTTCGTTCCTGAGCCATCCGCGCTATCAGTCCAAGGCCAAGGTCTCCAGCGCCTCGGTGATTCTGGTCCCGGCCGATTATGAGGCCGAACCGCATAAAGGTCAGGCCTTTTTGCAGGTCGCGAATCCCTCGGCCGTGATTACCCAACTCTGTTCGGAGATTGCCGCCGCCAACAAGGCCGAAAAGAAAGCCGGGATTCATCCAAGCGCCGTGGTCGATCCAAGCGCGGAGGTTTCCGCAACTGCTTGGGTTGGGCCGCAATGTGTCGTCGAGGCCGGAGCGCGCATTGAGGAGGGTGCTGTTCTACGTGCACAGGTGTATGTAGGCCGCCAAGCCGTGGTGGGTCGGGATTCCGAGTTGCGTCCTCAGGTGGTGGTGGATGACTTCTGTCGCATTGGCAAGCGCTGCCTGCTCCACGCTGGAGTGGTGATCGGTGCTGATGGCTTTGGCTACGATTCCAGCGCTGAGGGCCACCGCAAGATTCCCCAGGTGGGTATAGCTGTGATCGAGGACGATGTGGAGATCGGTGCCAACAGCACCGTGGACCGTGCCCGTTTCGCAGAGACCCGAATCGGTCGGGGCAGCAAGCTCGATAATCTGGTCCAGGTTGGCCACAATGTCATCATCGGTGAACACAGCATTTTGTGCGCATTTGCGGGTATCGCGGGAAGCTCGCAAGTGGGCAAATTCGTTACGCTTGCAGGCCAGGTTGGCGTGGTTGGGCACATCAAAATCGGCGATGGGGTCATGGTCGGTGGTCAGGCTGGAGTGAGTCAGGATCTGGAGGCAGGTAAGGCCTATACGGGAACCCCTGCCCGCGAGCTGAAGGAACAGCGCCGGCTCGAAGCCTGGGTCCGCAAATTGCCGCAAATGGGGCAGGATGTTAAAGAGCTTAAGAAAATGCTCTCAGAGTCATGAGCGACGGTAGCGGCACAGGATTGATCGACATGCTCGGTTCCTTTCTCGACGCCAATGCGGAACGGCCGAGTTGGGACGAGTATTTCATGGCCACTGCTTTGCTGATGGCCTCGCGCTCAGCCTGCGCCCGGCTGCGGGTGGGTTGTGTGCTGGTTTCGGCCGGCGCCCAGAAAAACCGAATCATTGCCGCCGGTTACAATGGCTTCCTGCCAGGATCGCCCCATCTCAGCCGCGTGCGGGACGGGCATGAACAAGCCACGGTTCATGCCGAGCAAAATGCCATCGCTGACGCGGCCCGACGAGGGATCTCCGTCGAGGGTGCAACAGCATACATCACACACTACCCCTGCATCCACTGTGCTAAAATTCTTGCCGCAGGTGGGATTCGCACGATCAAATACCACCGCGACTACAAAAACGACCCCATCGTAGCCGAGCTACTGTCCGAAGCCGGTATCGCCGTAGTCAAGTGCTGAGCCGCCCCAAGGCTTGCAAGGCACACCGCCCACCGAAACAAGGTCCACAGAATCAGCTAACCTGCCAAGTCTCGCTGCCGTTGAGCAAATCCTGCAGCGGTTTCCTTCCCGGGCGGTTCTGGGCTTCGGCGACCTGACCATGGATCAACGACTCATAGGTTGCTCTCTGGGTTCGCCAGATGACGCCCATCGGGGTGGGGAACTGCGGATAGGACATGTGCGCCAGTAGCTGAGCGTAGTTGATCCCGTTGGCTTCCGGGTCGTGATGAATGAGTTCAGCTTCCGGCTCTTCGTTCAAGTCAACAACTTCGGGATCAAAGCCCTTCATCCGCAAACCTTTGCTTTGCTCTGGACCGAAACGCAATGGCTCGCCATCGTTGAGATAGAGCAACTGGTTGTCGCGGTTCTCCTTGGAGGCGACCGGATCCCAGGTTCCATCATTGAAGATCACGCAGTTTTGCAGGACTTCAATAAAGGCCGCCCCCTCGTGTTCATGAGCGGCTTTGAATACTTCGCTCATGTGCTTCACGTTGGTGTCAACCGTGCGTGCTACAAAGGTTGATTCCGCGCCCAATGCGAAGAGCAAGGGGTTGATAGGGTGATCGATTGATCCCATCGGCGTGCTTTTGGTTTTCAAACCCGTCGGTGAGGTTGGGCTGTACTGACCTTTGGTCAATCCGTAGATACGGTTGTTGAACAAAAGAACCTTCACGTTCACGTTGCGCCGCAGCATGTGCATCAGGTGATTGCCGCCAATGCTCAGACCATCGCCGTCGCCGGTGATCACCCATACCGACAGGTCCGGATTGGCGACTTTGACACCTGTAGCAACGGTGGGAGCGCGGCCGTGGATCGTGTGGAACCCGTAGGTGTTCATGTAGTAGGGGAATCGGCTGGAACAACCGATACCACTGACCACGACAAATTTCTCTCGCGGAACACCCAGCTCCGCAAAGGTGCGCTGCATCGCGTTGAGGATCGCGTAGTCACCACAGCCGGGACACCAGCGCACGTCGTTGGACGTGACGAAGTCCTTGCGGGTGAGGTTCTCAGTGGAAGAAGGGGAAATGGCTTGGCTCATTGCTGTTTCAGTTCGTTGAGGTGGCGGATGAATTCGTCGCGCAATTCCGCAACTTTGAATGGACGACCCTTGACCTTGGTGACCGCGTGTGCGTCCACCAGGTAGCGGCCGCGGATCAACTGGCTGAGTTGACCCATGTTGAGCTCCGGAATGACCACCCGGTCAAAGCGTTTCAGGATCTCTCCGAGGTCTGCTGGGAAAGGGTTCAGATGACGCAGGTGAACGCCACTGATGGCATAGCCTTCCGTCTGCAGGTGCTGGATTGCAGACATCACCGACCCGTAAGTGCCGCCCCAGGATAGGACCAGCACAGAACCTTCAGCTTTACCGTGAACTTCCGTAGGCGGCAGCTCGCAGGCAATGCGCTCCACCTTTGCCGCCCGCAGGTGGACCATTTGCTCGTGGTTGTCGGGGTCGTAGCTGACGCTGCCGCTTTCGTCCTTTTCAAGTCCGCCGATGCGGTGCTCCAGACCGGGCACACCCGGAATTGCAAGGGTGCGGGAAAGGGTTTCCGGGTTGCGCGCGAAAGTGCGGTAGGGTTCGCCTTGTTTGGCTACTGGAATGTCGACTTCGGAAATGCTGTCGGCGTCTGGAATGCGCCAGGGCTCCGCGCCATTGGCCAGATACAGGTCGCTTAGAAGGATAACCGGAGTGCTGTAGCGCAGAGCAATCCGGCAGGCCTCAATCGCCGCATTGAAGCAGTCCGACGGTGAGTAGGCCGCAACCACCGGTAGCGGGCTGTCACTGTTGCGGCCGAAAAGCGACATAAGCAGGTCTGCCTGCTCGGTCTTGGTCGGTAGACCCGTGCTGGGTCCGCCGCGCTGCACGTTGCAGATAACCAGCGGCAGTTCGGTTGAAATCGCCAGGCCGATGAATTCGGATTTGAGGCACATGCCTGGACCACTCGTGCCGGTGACGCCCAGTGAGCCCGAAAAACTCGCTCCTATAGCCATCCCGATGGCGGCGATTTCGTCTTCAGCCTGCAGGGTTTTGACACCCATGTGCTTGAGAGCGGAGAGGCCTTCGAGAATGGAGGAAGCGGGAGTGATGGGGTAACCAGCGTAGACCAGTTGGCGGGCGCATTTTTCAGCGCCTGTATAGAGGCCAAGAACGAGTGCCTCGTTACCTGAAATCTTGCGGTAGGTGCCCGGCTTGGTCGCCGCGCGCGCCACACTGTAGCGGTTGCGGTGGGTTTCCATCGTTTCCCCGAGGAAATAGCCGGCCTTGAGCACGGTGATGTTCGCCGCGGCAACATCGGGAAGACGTTTGGCCCATTTGCTCTCGATAAAGCGGATGGTCGTGTCCAGCGAGCGACTGTAGACCCAGTACATGTAGCCCAGTGCAAAGAAGTTTTTGCAGCGTAGACGGTCCTTCGCCTTTAGCGGACTGTCTTTCAATGCCTCCTTGGTCAGCTCGGTGATATCTATTGCCACCAGTTGGTAGCGCTTCTGCAACTCAGGGTCATCGAGTGGATTCTTGTCGTAGTTGGCCATCTTCAGGTTGGCCGGCGTGAAGGCAGCGGTGTTGACAACCAGCAGACCTCCCTCGGCGAGGTCGCTGAGATGGACTGCCAGGGCCGCAGGGTTCATGGCCACCAGAGCATCCGGTTCGTCGCCGGGTGTCAGAATGTCGCGGCTGCCGAAGTGGACTTGAAAGGCGGAAACGCCCGGAATGGTGCCGGCTGGAGCGCGGATTTCCGCAGGGAAGTCGGGAAAGGTCGCGACGTCGTTGCCAATGAAGGCAGAGCTGTCCGTGAAGCGTTCTCCGACAACTTGCATGCCGTCTCCGGAGTCGCCCGCGAAGCGTACGACCACAGAGGAAAGTTCCTTGAACTGGGGGGAAGAGGACATTGGGGGTTTCCTTAGAGGGGAAGGTTAACTTTGCTTATCGCAAAAGCCTGTATTTCTAATTAAATAGAGGCTCTGCTGTCAATGTTCTGGAGGGAATAATGAGCTGGCTGCACAGGATTGAACTTGTGGACAGGAATGCATGTCTTAGCTTGGTGCTTATGGTCGAAGTTTCTGCGGCAACTTGGCGGTCCCGCCTGGGCCTTGCCCGCCATCCCGAAGGGGGATGGTTCCGCCGGGTGTATGCGAGTCGGCAGGTGCTTCCCCAAGCCGTGCTGTCGCCGGAGTTTAAAGGGCCCCGGCCCCAGGCCTCCGCAATTTATTACCTGTTGGAAGGGGAGGAGGTCAGCCATTTTCACCGCATCGCTTCGGATGAGATCTGGCACCATTACGATGGGGCCGAGTTGTCCGTGGTAGAGTTGACTCCCGAAGGTGTGCTGACGGTTCACCGCCTGGGCAAGAACCCGGAGCAGGGAGCAGTGCCTTTCTGTGTAATTCCGGCCGGGCATTGGTTTGGAGCTCTCTTGCCCTCCGCAGGTAAATCTCATGCGCTGGTAGGCTGCACGGTAATCCCGGGTTTTGATTTTGCCGAACACGAGATGGGAAATCGTCAGGATCTATTGGAAGAGTATCCCGAGCACCATGAATGGATCCTCCGATTGACGCAGGATGCGGGGGAACCCGATGGGCGTTGAGCGGGTCCAGTTGATTGAGATGCCTGCCCTATACAGAATGCGGACTCTGTGGCTGCTCGTGCTGACTTTGGCAACGGCCGGTTGCGCCACCACCTCTCAGGTGATGAATCCGGCAGCCAACCACCCGGACCGCGCGGTTGGCTTCCGCAATGCGCTGCAGACCGGATCCGAGGCTCAGCTGACCGCTTCTCTTAGCCAGCTGACACGCCTGGCCGGCAGTCAGGACCGTATCCTGTTTCTGAAGGAGCGGGGCCGACTGCAATCCCTCGTCGGGGACTTGGATGCAGGGATAAAAGATTTCCAGGAGGCCAGCGACCGGTTTGAAGAACAGCGGATGCGGGCTAGTCTTTCAGTTTCCCAGACCTTTTTCAGTTCTGTCGCACTCGCAACCAACGATCTCGCGATTCCTTATGACGGCGCCCACTACGAAAAGGTGATGTTGCACAACCTGCAGGCACTGAATTACCTGCGACTGGGTGACTATGTGCGTGCCCGCATTGAACTGAACCGGGCGGACGTTGAGCAGGAATATGCCCGCGAGCAAAATCGGCGCCTGGTCGACAACGCACGCAGGCAACTGTCGAATGAGGACATCAGCATGGATGCGGTCAACCGCTCACTGCAGCGGGCGGAGCAGCGCATGGCATCGGTTTCCCCGACAGCTACCTCGCCGTTTCTGAATGCCTTTACCTATTTTCTATCAGGGGTGCTGTTTGAGCATTTTGGTGAGTGGGACCGCGCTCTTATCGATTACCGGAAGGCCCTGGAAATTCAGCCGAATCACCGGCTGCTGCGTGAAAGTGTACAACAGTTGAACCAAAGACGCAGCGGGCAGTTGGGAGGTCTGGAGGGCAAGGGCAGGGTAGTCGTCCTCTATGGCGATGGTTTCATTGCCAACCGCTCGGCATTACAGGTGCCTTTTGTATACGACACATCCATCCTTCAGATCAGCCTGCCCTACTATGACGCCAGCCAGATATCCAGACCGGTGCCGTTGCTGTTGGATGCGGGCAGGGATATCTCCGGCCAAACCAGCGTGGTCAGTGACTTGAACGCCATGGCCGTGCACGAATTAAAAGCCCGCTACCCAGCACTCCTGACCCGGCAGGTTTTGCGTCTGATTGTGAAAAGGAAGGTTCAGAAAGCCGCTGAAGAGGAGAGCCAGTTTCTCGGATTTCTCGCCAACATAATGAATGTGGTGACCGATCGCCCGGATTTGCGCAGTTGGTCAACCCTTCCGGGTAACCTGCAAATCGCAAGTCTGCACTTGCCCCCCGGTTCGCATGAGCTAAAGTTTGGAACAAATCGTTCTTTGATGCAGTCTGTAACTTTCGACCTGGATGCTAATCAAACCGTGTTCCTGATTGTCGACCGCATGGGGAATCGACTGCACGCCACCATGGCAAAACCTTCATCCCTTTAATTGTATACATGAAAAATTCAGTTGTTACTCCATTTCGGGCCATCGCCCTGCTGGCAAGTCTCTTACTCGTTGTCAGCGCTTGTCAGACGCCGCACATCACAGTTCCATCCGAACCCGGTGACGTAGCCGTGTTGCCCATGCGAGCCGGCAGTGTCGAAGTAGAGGGTATTTTGAACCCGGATGGCAGCGTGAATCCGACATCCGGTCGTGGAGTGACGGTTCCTGGGCAGTCATTCTACGTCAGTAATGTTGTTTCCGCACGGGAAGAAGAGGGCTACCCAAGAGTCCAGGTAAGCCTGACCAGTCGCTCCAGCAGTGACGTCAATCTGCGTTATCGGGTCATCTGGTTTGACGAGGATGAAATGGAGATATCCGGTGGCTCCGGTTGGACGCCGGTCCTGTTGTCTCCGAGGGAAACCATACAGCTGAGCAGTGTTGGTCGGTCAACGGCCGCAAAGCAGTTTCGCGTCTTTATCCAGGAACTCAGTTACCGTCGATAGGAACCGATTATGAAAAAGTTCAGCATTTTACTTGTAGCCTTTTTATTCATCGCCGGATGCGGCACCCCAGTGCAGCGTACGGATCCAACCGATCCAAGTGCCCAGTCCATGCGTATCGGTCAGGCCGATGTGAATGAAACCGTGCGCACAATGGTGGATTCAATGTTGACCAGTCGGCCTGTCAGGGAGGCATCCCATGCCGTTTCACCTGCACCGGTTGTTGTGATTCTACCCATTCGGCTGGATGCCAACACGATTACAGACACCCGCATTAATACGCAGGCGATGACCACACTGGTGCGTGAGGATGTGATCAACTCCGGTCTTTTCCGCTTTGTCGATGCCACCCGCCGTGAAGACCTGGCCAGCGAAATCGCCTATCAGCAGGAGAGCGGTAACGTGGACCAGACAACGGCAGCTCAGCGTGGTCGCCAGGTGGGTGCCGATTACGTTCTTGAGGGTACCATCAGTGGGTTTGAAGACCGTACCAATCGGACCCGTTCCACCGGTTATGTCATCACGATGACCCTGCAGAATGTGGAGACGGGCATTATCCTCTGGCAACAGACCCAGCAGGTAGCCAAGCGCCAGGATCGTGGTTTGTTGGGCTGGTAGATTTTCCGCTTGTCAGTAGCAATGGCTTTTGAATGATTCAGGCAGCGTGCGCCCTGATGCACGTCTATGCATTATGCCTGCTTATTCAAATACTCCTACTCTAAAGGCTGCAGTCATCGGTTACGGTGGTGCCTACAACATGGGCAAAGCCCATCTAGACCTCATGCAGGCCGCCGGAATGGTGCCGGCGGCTGTGGTCGAAATTGATCCCGAACGGCTTGCGGTCGCAACTCAGGATTTTCCGGGCATCGAGTTGTATGACTCGGTGGATACTTTTCTCTCGAATTCAGACGCCAATGTTGTTGCCGTCATCACTCCTCATGACACGCATGCGGACCTCGGATTGCGCTGCCTCAGAGCGGGCAAACATGTGGTCATGGAGAAGCCGATGGCTATTACCGGCGCGGAGTGCGACGCTTTGATCGACGCAGCAAAGGCGAAAGACCTTTTGGTAACGACTTTCCACAACCGGCATTGGGATGGCTGTATTCTGCGGGCGAAAAAGGTCATCCTGGATGAGAAACGGATCGGCAGCGTCTACCGCATTGACCTCGATGTCGGTATCCGCGGACAAATTGCGGATTGGTGGCGCTCAAGCAACCGCATTTCTGGCGGAGCGCTTTACGATTGGGGTGTCCATCTATTGGAATATTCCTTCCAGGTGGTTCGCGGCAAACCCTTGGAAGTGTCCGGCTACCGACATCATGGTTACTGGAAGACCCGTTGGAATGAGGACACCATTGATGATGAAATTGGCGCAATGATCCGTCTCGATGATGGCGCCGTCATTCAACTGAAAGTAACCACCCTGGATCCCCAGACAGGACGTAATATGGTCACCTTTTACGGCACGGAAGGCAGCTACGGCTTCGATATGGATGGCTATGAGCTGTTGCTTCGAGAAAATGGGGTTGAAACGGCTGAACGGGGACCCAACCCACCCGGTGAGCAGACTCGATTCTACCCGAATATTGCCGATGCAATCCAAGGGAAAGATTCGCTGGTGATCACCCCGGAATATGCAGCCAGTTTTATTCGTATCATCGAACTTTGTCACCGCAGTGCCCTTGAGGGGCGAACATTGCCATTTCCTGCAGGCACTTGAGTTTTGAGCCTGCCCCTGTCACGCAACCTCAACTCCAAATAGGATTCAGTTATGCCAAGACCTGTTACACTATTCACCGGCCAGTGGGCTGATTTATCAATAAATGAGCTAGCAGCTCAAGCCCCCGGCATGGGCTACGATGGGCTTGAGCTTGCCTGTTGGGGCGATCACTTCGACGTCGACCAGGCCGAGGATCCTGCTTACCTCAAGACCAAATGGGAGTTGCTGACCGACCACCGGCTGGATTGTTTTGCGATTTCCAACCACCTGGTGGGACAGTGCGTTTGCGACCCCATTGACGAGCGTCACAAGGCAATTCTGGCGGATTCGATTTGGGGCGACGGCGATCCCGAAGGGGTCCGTCAGCGAGCTGCCGCCCAGATGCAGAAAACGGCCAGGGCAGCACGGCAGTTTTTTGATGCCCGACCGCAGTCGATGGGGCCAGCGGTTCTGCACCCGGTGGTCAATGGGTTTACCGGTTCGTCTATTTGGCACGCCTTGTATGCCTTCCCGCCAACTTCACAGGCTTACTTGGATAAAGGCTTTGAGGACTTCGCCAAGCGCTGGGTTCCTATTCTGAATGTGTTTGAAGAGGTGGATGTCAATTTTGGTCTGGAAGTCCATCCAACTGAAATCGCTTTCGACATTATCACCGCCCAACGGGCGGTTGAAGCAGTCAAGCAGCATCCACGTTTTGGATTCAATTACGACCCCTCGCACCTCGGTTACCAGGGGGTCGATTACGAGCGCTTTATCCGTGCTTTCGGCGATCGTATCTTCCATGTGCACATGAAGGACGCCTGGTGGGGCAGGGGAGACGGTGGCGCCGGAGTCTTTGGCGGACACACTGAGTTTGGAAACCCCAGTCGTTATTGGGACTTTCGCTCGGTGGGGCGCGGAGACATTGATTTCGAATCCGTTATCGTCGCCCTCAATGACATTGGTTACAACGGGCCTTTGTCCGTGGAATGGGAGGATGTTCGCATGGACCGCGTGCACGGGGCCACGGAATCGGCAGCCTATGTGCGGCAGATCGATTTTGCGCCCAGCACCACCGCATTTGACGCAGCTTTTGACCGGGAGAATCAATAATGAGTACCGCACAGAAATTGAAAATGGGAATGGTTGGTGGCGGCCGGGACGCCTTTATCGGTGCTGTTCATCGCCATGCAGCCTGGTTGGACGGACAGATAGAACTGGTGGCTGGTTGTTTTTCCAGCGATCCCGAAAAGAGTCGGCTTTCGGGTGAAGACCTAGGCATCGCTCCTGGGCGTATTTACCATTCATACGAAGAAATGGCTACGGCTGAGGCTAAACTTCCGGAAGGCGAGCGTATCGACTTTGTGGCGATAGTGACGCCGAATTTCCTGCATGCTCCGGTAGCGATGGCTTTCATCGACAAAGGCTTCCACATCGTCTGCGACAAGCCTCTGACCGCTCAGCTGGAAGATGCAGAACGCCTATACAAGGCTGTTGAAGATTCCGGCCTCATTTTTGCCCTGACCCACAATTACACAGGCTATCCGATGGTCAAGGAAGCCCGTGAGCGTGTCCAGCGCGGGGAGATCGGTGAGATCCTCAAAATAGTTGCTGAGTACCCTCAGGGTTGGCTCGCCGACCAGATAGAACAGGATGGCCAAAAGCAGGCCGCCTGGCGCACCGACCCGGAAAAAGCGGGTGGTTCCTGCTGCCTGGGGGACATCGGAACCCATGCGGAGAACTTGGGTCGCTACATCACAGGCCTAAAAATTGAATCGCTCTGCGCACATTTTACGACCTTTGTCGAAGGCCGTCCTCTGGAAGACGATGCCAATCTGCTGGTTCGCTACGAAAATGGAGCAGTCGGCATCCTCTACGCTTCTCAAATATCCCTGGGTGAAGAAAACAATCTGACCATCAGGATCTACGGGACCAAAGGCGCTCTGGCTTGGAAGCAGGAACACCCCAACGAATTGTTTTTAACCCTGAAGGATCAGCCGATTCAGACTCTTCGCCGCGGTAACCCATACCTCGGTGCGGCAAGCCAACGCTTCACACGCATTCCCCCTGGGCATCCCGAGGCATTCATCGAAGCCTTTGCCAACATCTACCTTGAAGCCGCCCGTGCCATCAGGGACCGCAAGGCCGGTCGGAGTACCTATGATTACGACTTCCCAACTGTCGGCGACGGACTCTACGGTATGCAGTTCCTCAGTACCGCCATCCGTTCAGCGGCATCCGGTGAAAAGTGGACGAAATTTGTTGGTTGAGTAACTTGTTTATTCTGCGCCTATCGGTCGCACCACCACGTTTCAGGGCGCCAGTCGCTCGATCCTCCAGCCTTCGGCTGTTTTCTGGTAGATGAATCGGTCGTGCAGTCGACTTTGTCGCCCTTGCCAGAATTCAACAGTTTCGGGTTCAACCCGATAACCACCCCAGAATGAGGGCAGGGGTATATCGCCGCTCGCGAACTTGGCCTTCATCTCCTGGAATTTCGACTCCAGCAGCGAGCGGGAGCGGATGATAGTACTCTGTGGGGAAGCCCATGCACCGAGTCGACTCGCCAGCGGCCTGGAAGCGAAATACTTCAACGATTCGGCCGTAGATATTCTGCTGGCTACCCCATTGATGCTAACCTGCCTCTCAAGCGGAAACCAGGGAAAGAGCAGAGAGACCTTGGCATTTTCCTCCATCTGCCGCGCCTTTCTGCTTTCAAAATTCGTGTAGAATACAAACCCCCGTCGATCCAGGTTCTTTAGCAACACCGTCCGCGTGAACGCCTGCCCCTGCCCATCCATCGTCGCCAGAACCATAGCGTTCGGCTCCGGCAATCCCGCCTCGCCTACCTGATCAATCCACTTCCGAAACTGAGCAACCGGATCCCCATCCAGATCCTCCCGCCTCAAGCCCGCTCGCGTATATTCCTGCCGCAATTCCGCCAGATTCATCCCTAAAAGCTCTACCCCCAAAAAACGCATCCGCAACCCAATATTGGTGCCAGACACCCTTTTCGGGCTGTCGCATTGGTGCCAGGCACCTCTCTCAAACAATTTGTTAGTGCCAGGCACTTATTT
>JAFIGG010000112.1 GCA_020831485.1 Opitutales bacterium | reverse complement strand
CCCTCCAATTAGTTATTGCTCAAACGTAAATAGCCCCCATAGGCTTTCTTGCTTATGAAGGAATTGGTCGTGTTGGACGCTGGTACCCTGCGCTTTCCGCAGGAAAAATGGAAACCCTTGGGAAGTCTTGTCGACAAGATGACCCTGCACGAAAACACGGCACGGGATCCGGATGCCATTGTTGCTGCCGTTGGGGATGCCGAGGTGGTTTTAAGTAATAAGGTGCCTATGTCGCGTGCGGTGATTGATCGCCTGCCGAAATTGAAATTGATCAGCGTGCTTGCAACCGGGTACAACATTTTCGACTTGGAGGGCGCGCGCGAAAACGGGGTTACGATCTGCAATGTGCCGGGCTACAGCTCGACGTCCGTGGCCCAACATACTCTTGCCCTGATGCTCGGCCTCGCCAATCAGGTCGGCTCACACTCGGCCTCCGTGCAGGGTGGGGAATGGGTGCGCAGCCCGCTCTTCAGCTACTGGCTGCACGAGTTTCCGGAATTTTCCGGAAAGACAGCAGGATTGATCGGCTGGGGCGACATTGGATTTCAGGTCGGGACCGTCTTGAACGCCCTCGGCATGAAGGTTCAGGTGCACACCCGCACGGAGCGCAACGCCCCGGACTGGGACGGCTTTCGCTTTGTCGACCTCGATACCCTGACCCAAACTTCCGATGTGATTTCTCTGCACTGCCCCCTGACCGAGCAGACCCGAAACATGTTCGATGAAAAGCGCCTGCGCCAGATGAAGCCGACAGCCTACCTCATCAACACCGCCCGCGGTGGTCTGATCGACGAGTCCGCCCTGGCCAAAGTCCTCCGCGCCGGCCACCTCGGCGGCGCCGGACTCGATGTCCTTGAGCAGGAACCCATGATCCAGGGCCACCCCCTGATCGGAACCCCCCGCCTTCGCATTACACCCCACATCGCCTGGGCCACCACCGAGAGCCGCCAGCGCCTGCTGGATGCGTCCGTGGAGAACGTGCGCCGTTATCTTGCGGGTAAGCCGCAGCATGTGGTGTCAGGCTAATCCCCCTTTCTGGCTTGCTTCGGCTCCTTTGTGAGCCTTTCTTCGGGGTTTAATGTCTACCATTGAACTGATCCAGCTGAATCTGCTTTCGCCGCCGATTCTGTGTTTTGTCCTGGGAGTGCTGGCAACGCTTGTACGGAGTGATCTGCGACTGCCGGAGCCTTTTTATCAGGGGCTTTCAATCTACCTGCTGCTGGCAATCGGTGTGAAGGGTGGGGCAGCACTGGCGGCGAATCCGGGTGGTGGGCTATGGCTGGTGCTGTTGACGGCGGTCCTTCTGAGTGCGGCGACGCCGCTATGGGTCTTCCCCATTCTGCGCTGGCTGGGACGTATGAATACTGCCGATGCCGGTGCGGTAGCGGCGCATTATGCCTCGGTGTCGATTGTTACTTTTCTTGCCGGCACGGCTTTTCTGGATGCCTTGAGCGTGCCCTATGAGGGCTTTCTTCCGGCCGTGGTGGCCTTGATGGAGATCCCGGGCATCGTCGTCGCTTTGTTGATGATTCAGCGCTTTTCGGGCAAACGCACGCCCTGGACGGAATCGGTGGCGACGGTGGTTACCGGCAAGAGTGTCTTCCTGCTGCTCGGAGGCCTGGGGGTCGGCATGCTTTCGAGCCCTGCCGGACTGGCGAAGGTTGAGCCCTTTTTTGTGTACCCCTTCTACGGGGCCTTGTGCCTTTTTTTGCTCGAGATGGGCATGGTGACGGCCCGGCGCCTGGCGGACTTTCGCAAGGTTGGGGGATTCCTGCTTGGATTTGCCCTGGTCGTTCCCATCCTGCACGCCCTGCTGGGCATTTACCTGGGCCAGCTCTGTGGGCTCTCCCGCGGAGGAGCCTTTGTGCTCGGCACCCTCGCCGCAAGCGCATCCTACATCGCCGCTCCCGCAACTATTCGCCTCGCCGTGCCTCAGGCGAACCCCGGTTATTACCTGACCGCCTCGCTGGCGATCACCTTTCCCTTTAATTTGACCCTCGGCATACCCCTGTATTACACTTTCTCAAATTGGATATACGGACTTTGAGACAACTCCCCCTTGTTTGACCCATGAACCTCACTCCCATGAAGCGCGTCACGATCGTCACCGAATCCTTGCTGGTCGACCGCCTGCAGGATGACATCCTTCGCCTCGGCGCCAGCGGTTTTACCACCACCCTGGCCGAAGGTCGCGGCTCCCGCGGAGTCCGTGCCAGCGAGTGGGAAGGTCGCAACGTCAAGATTGAGACCCTCGTAACCCCCACCGTCGCCACCCGCCTTCTCGAGCACCTGGCCGAATCCTACTTCGAAAACTACGCTGTCATCGCATACGCCCACGATGTGGAAGTAGTGCGGGGAGAAAAGTATCGGTGATTTTCCCCAAATTCCTCCCTGATGAGAACTTTAACCAAAGAAATGCAGAAGGCCCTCACTCCTGCCGTTGCATTGAAACTTTTGGAGGAGGGAAATGAGCGCTTTGCCAACAATAAGAGGCTCAATCTAAACTGCAAAGAGCAGTTGGAAGAAACTTCGGACAGACAGTACCCATTTGCGGTAGTCCTGAGTTGCATGGACAGTAGAACATCTTCTGAACTCCTTTTTGATCAAGGCATAGGAGATGTCTTCAGCATACGCATTGCGGGAAATATTTGTAATCCAGACATCCTTGGCAGCATGGAGTTCGGCTGCAAAACCGCCGGTGCAAAGATCATAGTAGTCCTTGGCCACACACAATGCGGAGCGATCAAAGGAGCCTGCGACCAAATTGAAATGGGCAGCTTCACCGGCCTGCTTTCAAAAATCACACCGGCCGTTGACGAGGAACTCGCAACCAAAGAAAACCGCAGCTCCGAAAACCCTCAATTTGTCGACAACGTCGCAGTCATCAACGTCAAGCTAACCGTCCAGGCGATAACAGAGCAAAGCCCCATCCTGCAAAAGATGATTGAGCTCGGCGAGATAGGTATTATCGGAGGCCTTTACGATGTTTCATCCGGCATCGTAAGCTTCTTCCCCGACACAAAAAGCACCGCCCTTTTATCCCCCAAACAAACAACCTCACAACTTTAACCCGGCCTACCACAATCCCTCCAGGCCACAACCCTCAGTCCCGACAACCCGATTTCCAATCAACTTTTCCGAGGTTGACTACTGGCGGCAGCGTGTAGGGACAAAAAGTAGCCGCACTCGTCCCGAGTGCGTAATCGCGATCGCGATGGCGATGGAGAGCAAATAAAGCCAAAGGGGCCAGCTGTAACCGCCTGAGTCCCGATGCCGCCTAACCAGAGCTCGGCACAGGAATAGACAGGATCAACAGGATCGAAAACGGATGTCCAGCTAATCTTTTGACAGGATTGACAGGATCGAGAGACGGATGCCCGGGGATTCGATTGACCCTGGTTGGGCGGTTTGAGTCCGGGGGGATCCGATGGGCGGTGAGGCCGTTGGGTAGTGCTTTGCTCGCCGACTGTTGCCCATGTCCTGATCGAGCCTCGTGCCCGTAGGAAAAGACAGACCCCAACCCTGCAACTCCGTTGGAAATTAGGCATTGAAATTGGATATTGGATATTCCCGCTCTTCAACCATCACCTCCACGCCAACAACCGCTCAATTCACCCGTTTGAAAGTTCCCACCAACCCACCCGAATTTCAAAATCCTGTTGCATTGAATGCGGGAATGCCCAGATTGTTGGGTATGGTCAGGGTGGTCAAAAGAAAGCTTCACAGCAGCCCGGAGAGGGGCTGGGGAGATGTTTCTCTGGGAAAGCGCTTGGAGGCAGTCGAGCTTATCAGTGGAATTCGGAAAGGCAAAGATGCTGAACAGGCATTTCCAAGAGTTCATCGAATTACTCGCAAGAAATAGCGTTCGTTACCTGATCGTGGGAGGCTATGCTGTTGGCCTGCATGGCTTCCCGAGGTATACGGGCGATATGGATGTGTTCATCATGTTGAGCCAGAAGAATGCCAAGTCTGTCCTGAAGAGTTTTGAGGACTTTGGTTTTGGTGATCTTGGCTTGAGTGAGAAGGACTTTCTGGAGGAAGAGATCGTTGTTGAGATCGGTCGTGAGCCGTTAAAGATCCAAGTGTTGACTGGAATTGATGGAGTGACCTTTGAAGAGTGCTGGGAAGAAAGGAAGGAGGTGGACCTGTCCGGAACGGTTGTTCCTTTCATTGGAATCGAATCTCTCCTCAAGAATAAGGCAGCATCGCCTCGTGCGAAGGACAAAATCGATTTTGAAGAGCTGAAGCGGATTAAAGGAGAACAAGACGCAGCCCAGGACGGCTAGTATCGACGGAGCGAAGCGGAGATGGTGTAGCAAATCAGCGAAGCGGAAATCGAAGGAGCGCAGAGGAGCTGGAGAGCTAAGAAACCCAAAGGGTGCAGCCAATAACTGCCTGAGTCCCGATGCCGCGTAAGCAGGGCCCGGCAGGGGATTTGGACAGGATTGACAGGATCGAGAGACGGATGCCCGGGGATTCGATGCCGATTGACCTTGGTTGGGCGGTTTGAGTAGTGGGCTTCGGTGGGCGGTGAGGCCGTTGGTTTTAGATGGGTGGGCCGACCGACACCTCCACGCTATCCGTCTACCGGCTTGTGCTCTGCAGCGAACGCTGAGATAATCATCCAATGGACTTCTTCCTGCAGACTTTTGTTCTCCTCCTGGTAGTCGTTGATCCGTTTGGTCTGACGCCAATTTTTTCCGCGCTGACAAGCCAGGATAGCCCGGCTGGGCGGCGGCGCATCGCCATCAAGAGCGTGCTCATTTCAGCCGCAGTGCTGGCGTTCTTTACCTTCGTCGGCTCTATGCTGCTGGATTATCTAGGCATCGGCATGCCCGCCTTTCGCATGGCTGGCGGCATTCTGCTGTTTCTGGTGGCCATCGACATGCTGTTCGTCCGCCACTCCGGTCTCAGCTCCGCCACCGAGAAGGAACGCCTGGAAGCCCGCGAGCGCAGCGACGTCTCCGTGTTTCCGCTCGCCATCCCATTGATTGCTGGCCCCGGCGCGCTCACCACCGTCATGTTGCTGACCAGCGAACGTGGCCTCATGATCTCCATCGGTGTCCTCGCCATCGTCCTGCTTGTGCTCGCCATCACATTTGCCATGTTCCTGCTCGCCGGACATATCCAGCGCCTTCTGGGCGAAACCGGTATCAATGTCTTCACCCGCCTGCTCGGCATCCTCCTCGTCGCGCTGGCGATGCAGTTCTTCGTCGACGGTCTGCGGGAGAGTTTCCC
>JAFIGG010000029.1 GCA_020831485.1 Opitutales bacterium | reverse complement strand
GGCAAGAGCCTCGCCTACCTGATCCCGGGCCTGATTCATGCCATTGAGACCGAAAGACCGCTGCTGGTTTCGAGTCATACGATTGCGTTGCAAGAGCAGATTCAAAACAAAGACCTCGAGCTCTGTCGCAGCCTGTTCCGCGCAGACCCGAGCCTGGAAAAATACAAGGATTTCAAACACGCACTGCTTGTCGGCAAATCCAACTACCTTTGCGGCAGCCGACTGCGCCAGGCGCTGTCCACCCGCACCGAGCTGTTTCCCTCCAGCGAACAGAAGGAACTGGAGCGCATCGCGAATTGGGCGGAACAGACCCAGACCGGTCTTATCTCAGAACTCGATCCGATCCCTTCACACGATGTTTGGGAATGGGTACACGCCGACGGATCCGCCTGCAACAACCGCAACTGCAACACCCATACCTGCTTCTACCGCAAGGCCCGGGCAGCACTGCGCAAGGCTCAGGTAATAATCGTCAACCACAGCCTGCTGATGGCGCTGTTGGCGAGCGGTCATTCACCCGGACGCAAACAGCCGGGCGTGCTGTTTCCGAATGATTTTCTGGTTGTGGACGAGGCCCACCGCCTACCGGCCATCGCTGCCGAACACTTTGGCCTGCGCATCAGTTCCTATGGCTTGCGTCGACAACTGATGCGGCTCTATCAATCGAAGCGCAAGAAGGCCCGTGGCCTGCTCCACCGCTACGGCACCATCGCCCAATGCCGCATGGTCGACACCGCCCTCGAAGCCAGTCGGCAATTTTTTGCCCGAATCCATGAAGACCTGCTCAACAAAAGCAGCTGCGTGCGGGTGCGGGAAGAAGGCTGGACCCTGAACGACCTGGATGAACCCCTGAGCGAACTTGCCAACGGCATAGGCAAATGTGAATACCGTCTTGAGGAAGGCCCCGCCCGCGATGAACTGAAGGGACTCCGCGCCAGCATTCTGGGCTACCGGGATGGACTGCGCGAAGCCCTGGACCTCGGCAACCCCGAGGCGGTTTACTGGGTGGAACGCACCGGCCGACGCGAATCCACGATTCACGTGCGCTCCGCGCCGATCGACGTCGCCCCAATTCTTCGTCAGCATTTGTTCGAACGCGACACCGGCGTTGTCCTCACCAGTGCAACACTTGCCGAGGGCACTGATATGGAGTCCTTCAAACGCAAAGTCGGCGCCTTCACCGAGCACGCCTATCAGGAACACTCGCCCTTTGATTATGAGCGCAATCTGCAAATCTTCATCGCCAGTGACGCCCCGGTCCTGCAGCCCGGCAACCAGCGCCTCGACAAAGCTTTTCTGATCGACTCCATCCGCTTCTGTGTGGAGCAGGTGGAAGGCGGTACCCTGGTCTTGTTCACCAGTTATCAGGACCTCAACGCCGTCGCCGAAGGGCTGCGACCGCAGTTCGAAACCAGCGACCGCAGCCTGCTTTGCCAGGGCCAGGATGGACCCCGCAGTCAACTCGTCGAGCGCATGCGTTCCGAAGGCAATGCCATTCTCCTCGGCACCGACAGCTTCTGGACCGGCGTCGACATCGCCGGCCCCGCCCTTTCCCAGGTCATCATCACCCGCCTTCCCTTTGCCAACCCCAGCCACCCCATCACCGAAGCCCGCCACGAACTCTGCCGCGAACGCGGCGGCCAACCCTTTTTCGAACTGACCCTGCCCGAAGCCCTGATCCCCTTCCGCCAAGGCCTCGGCCGCCTGATCCGCAGCAAAACCGACAGCGGCAGCCTCGTCATCCTCGATTCCCGCATCCTCCACAAAACCTACGGCAAAGCCTTCCTCGAAACCCTGCCCCACTCCAACTGGAAAGCCTTCCGAAAAGAAAACCGACAACAGGTTTTTCAGCCCTGATTTCCCGGGAGGAGGCGCTTTGGGTGACTGACTAAACTCTCGGAATCTTTACCCTGATTATATCCAACGGAATTCTCTGATACAGACGCCGCAGGTCCATCCTTCTGATGCCTTTTCTGAATCTTCAGGTAAAAATCCCTGAGGTCACTCAATTCTCGCATTACCTCCTCGATCCGGCTCATTGCTCGGCCTCCAACTTCTCAATGTCCGCTTGATCCTGCTTCGACCCACGAATGCGTTTCATCCAGATCAAATCTTCTCGAGTTGCCAGCCGCACTTTGCCAACAGGTGATCGGTCAACAGTGCTCCTTTTAATAATCTCACCGTGCCTCTCCTCATTGCCCAGCAACAAATCGATCACGATCAAATCCGCATCTTGCTCGCTGCTTTGTTTGCCAAACCGGTGTAAAGTGACGTCAGTATCCTTAAAAGTCCAAGGTTCCGCCAGCTCCATATAATCCAAACTCGAAAAGACCGTTCGATAGCGATCCAAGTCGGCTGGCAGCGCCAAAATATCGATGTCCCGCGTGAAGCGCGGCTGAGCATGGAAAGCCAGCGCAATACCTCCCACAACCGAGTAATCTAACCCTTCCTCGTTCAGCGCCTGAATAACAGCAAAGAATTCTCGGAACAATTCCATAGTGTCAGGGTGATTTGAATTCAGTTTTCAGCAAGAGCAAACAAGAGCCCGAGAACCCAACATCGCCACAACCCATACCCCCGCAACTTCGCGGCTTAAGGGCTTGTCCACCAATCCAACCAAGAACAAAGAATAAAGAACCCCACAGCCCCACAACGAAAAGCTATCGCTCTTTTGCTACCCCCCACCTCAACCCCTCAGCTCATCAGCCCCTCAGCTCCACCAATCCACCCCTCCACCAATCCACCCCTCCACCCCTCCACCAATCCGCACCTCTCCACCCATCCTCCAACTTCACTGATTTTTTCCTTTGCCGTTTCGGCTTTGCTGGGGTCAGACTCCTGAAACACTATGCAAACCATTGCCGATTTAAAAAACGAACCGCGCGACCAGAAGGTCAGCTTTGAGGCGGTCCTGATTCTGCGTAAGGCGAGTATTCGCCGGGCGCGCAACGATTCTGAGTTCCTGATGGTCGAGCTGGGCGACAAGACCGGGATTTTCCATGTCGTTTGCTTCGAAAACTCTTCGAATTTTCAGTTTTTCCAAAATCTGGACGAGGGAACGGTGGTTCGGGTGCAAGGCAGCACCGGCTACTACCAGAATCGATTCTCACCCAACCTGTCATATGTTGAAAAATTGCCGCAGGAGCAACTGGGGCATTACCTCGAGCGCCTGATCGAAACGGCGCCCATTCCACTCGATGATTTGTGGAAGGAATTCAATGACTTCACTGATGGGATTGAGCACCCGGAGCTCAAGGCAACGGTCAAGGAAGCCATTGGCGAACTCGAAGAATCCTTCCGCACAGGACCAGCTGCTGTCTCCATGCACCACGCATACCGCGGTGGTTTGATTGAGCACAGTGTGCGCATGGCCCGTGCGGCCAAAGCCCTGCTGCCCCTGTATCCCGAGGTCAATGCGGACATGGCTATGGCTGGCGTGCTCGTGCACGACCTTGGCAAATGCCTGGAATACTCGCAGGACATGGCCACCCGCCGCACTCCGCTCGGCATCATGCAGGGCCACGTGGTTCTCGGCTACCGGCAGGTCCGCAGGGCAGCCATCAAGGCAAAACTCGACCCGGAATGGCAGGAACGCCTCGAACACATTGTGCTCAGTCACCAGGGCGAGCTCGAATGGGGCGCCGCCGCCAAAGCCGCCACCCCCGAAGCTGTTTTTGTCAGCATGGTCGACAACCTCGACGCCAAGATGGGCATGGTGCAGTACGCCCTGCGCACGACTCCCGGCTCGGAAGTGATGTCCGAATATGTCGCCGGACTCGGGGCACCGGTGCTGACGAAGACACTGGACTGACGCTTTCCGGAAATATTTCGCAATCGCACTTGCTGCGGCGGTCGCTTTTAGTACGCTGTGAAGCGTTATCATGGAAACGCTCGCGACACCGATCATTATACCCGATCTCTGGCAGCAGCGAGCAATTCAAGCGCTCCAGGAAGGAAAGGATGTCATTGTATCCGCTCCGACTGGAGCGGGTAAAACCTATATTTTTGAGCGTTTGATCGAGGCCGGCTTTGCCGGTCGCGCTGTTTATACGGTCCCCACCCGGGCTCTCGCGAATGACAAACGCATGGAGTGGATGCACAAGCGCTGGGATGTTGGCCTTCAGACCGGCGACCGCTCCGAGAATCTCGACGCGCCAGTGGTTGTTGCAACTCTCGAAACCCAGCGGCACCGCCTCCTGCGCGGCAGCGGGCCCGACCTGTTGGTCATCGATGAATACCAGATGATCGGCGACCCGGACCGCGGCATGCACTACGAGCTGGCAATCGCTTCGGCACCGCCGGACACCCAGCTCCTGCTGCTCAGCGGTTCCGTCAAGAATCCGCAGTCCGTTGCGTCCTGGCTCGGTCGCCTCGGCCGCGACGCCACCTGCATCCATCACACCGAACGACCCGTGCCCCTGGAGGAGGTCCATGTCGACGCCCTCCCCGACCGGGTTCCCAGTTCTGTGCAGGGCTTCTGGCCGCGGGTCGTCGCCCGCGCCCTGCGGTCCGAAATGGCCCCTCTCATCACCTTTACTCCGCAGCGCAAAGCTGCCGAGGACCTCGCCTTTCAACTCGCCCGCATGCTGCCGGAAGAAGATCCCTTGATCCTCACTCCGGAACAGCAGCGACTCGCCGGCACCGCACTCGGCCGTCTGCTAAAAGCCCGCATCGCCTACCATCACAGTGGCCTCGATTACCGTCAGCGGGCCGGCTTGGTCGAGCCGCTGGCGAAGGCTGGACAGCTCCGCGTGGTTGTCGCGACCATGGGCCTGGCTTCCGGCATCAATTTTTCCATGCGTAGCGTGCTGGTCACCGGACGCGAATACCGGGTGGCCGACCACAACCGCCTGGTCCGCCCGGACGAGCTGCTGCAGATGTTTGGCCGCGCCGGACGGCGCGGGCTGGACCGCATTGGCTACGTGCTTGTGGCACCCGGGAAACCGCGCCTTATGGAAGCGCGCCCGCTGCACCTGCGCCGACACAACCAGACCGACTGGCCGAGCCTTATCTCGGTGATGCAACACGCGGTGGAGGCCGGACACGACCCCGTACCCGCCGCCCAGAACCTCTCCGCCCGGCTCTTTCACGACGAACGCATCCCGCTCGGCTTGAACGATTTTCGTCAAAACGGCGCACCCGCAAAAGTCCTCAACGAGGGCTCTGTGGTGCGCCAGAAGGTCGTCGAATTCCAGAATCCCGACGGCGACTGGGAACGCCGCCGCGCCGGACGACGGTATCCACTGGCCCAAACCTGGATCCACGTGAAAGAACGTTGGCTGCCCGCTTTGTCGTACCCGGACCTGCTTGCGAACCTCGAGCACGGCTCCCTCTGTCGCCTGAGCGACAGCGGCGAACTGAAAATCAAATACGGCCGCGAACTACCCGTTGCCCGCATGGGACGAACCGAAAAGGAAGGCGAGCTGGTCCTTACCCGCTCCCTGTTGCGCTTGCTGCAATCCGAGGACTCAAAGAACAAACGCCTGCACCGCTTCGGTTGGACTCTCGACCGGGTGGAGCGGCAAATTTTTCCAAAACTTCCTGCTCTCACCCAGGGTGGAGAACCCGTTGAATGGCTGGAGCGCAATGGCAGTTTTTTCGTCCGCCTCGACTACAGCCGCGCCGAGACCAATGCCATCGTCGACAGTCAGAAACGCGGATTGATCAACGCCCCGGAACGCCTGCAGGTCCATGAGGCGCGACTGGATTTCGGTCCCATCTCGCAGAAAGCCAGTGCCGCCCCGACACCCGACACCGCAGCGGAGGCCTGGTATCAACTCGGTTTGATCGACGACAATGCCCGACCCACCCGCCGCGGATTGCTGTTCAGCTTTTTCAATCACGGCGAAGGCCTCGCCATCGCGGCGGCCCTTGAGGACTCCAGCTACCCCATCGACGAACTCGTCGAGCACATCGCCAACCTCCGCGCTGGCCACCGGTTCAGCGAACATGAAGTCTCCTCCGGCCGCCTCGGCTCCGTTTGCCGCGCTACCTACGGCTTCCGCAATATCGAGGGCTATCTATTGAAAGGCCTTCCAGAAGGCTACGGTGACGGCGCCGCCGAATGGCTGTTCACCGTCAGCGGCAGCCACCAGCGCCGCAGCCTTCGCCAAAGCGAACTCGGCCAGGGCGACGTCGAACGCGTCAAACTGGAATGGCGCAGCCTCCTCCAGCACATCAGCAATGCCCCAGCCCTCGGCTGGGACCGCTGGCTCGACTTCCAACGCACCGCCATCGAACGTCTCGACCAGCTGCCCGCCCCAAAAACCCACGACAATTTCCCTCCACTCACAGCAGCCCAACGCCGCCGCCACAAGAGTTTCCTGCGCTTTGATTGATTAGATTCCATCCACTCCAGGTAGGGTTCCTTTCGACGAAAGGAACCGCCCGATTCGACCAATTTTGGAAGATCCGATCTAGACATTTTAAATCGGAACGGCATTGCAGGTCCGATGAACGGCCGGTTCGTCGAACCGGACCCTACCTTGTCACAGCTTAGCGCAACAAAGCCGGACCGTTGGAGCACAAGCTTTAGCTTGAGGCCGCGACTCCAGCCAGCGAATCGGTCCCGCCAATGCCCGGCATTCGGCCTGAAGGCCGCGCTCCAACAGCCCAACAACGAAAGGCTGTCGCTCTTTCGCTACTTCTCCACAAATCCACAATTCCAATATTCACCATTCCCTGCATCTCTCCCGCCTTCCACCCATCCAACATTCCAACAATCCACCCATCCACTCCACCATGCGGTTGTCACTCAATCGTCACACACTCGACACCATCGTGACGCAATCGTGACCTAAACTAGGCAGCAGAATGATGATATCTGCTTCCAAATCCCTCGGGCGGAGCTGGGCACTGCCGGCTTTGCTTTTAACATTCACGCTCGCCGCATCGGCTCAGAATCCAGTCTTGAACTATCGCCTTGCGACTGCGACTTCGGCGCAGGATCCGGCGCGGGAGGCCAATTTGGTAGCGCTCGGTTTGCACGCGGAGGAATTGACCCGAGGTCCCGGCTTGGAGGTGGCAATCCTGTCTCAGAGTTTCGCGGCAACGGGCTGGAATACAGGAACTGAAGCGAATGAACTTAGTGAGGACCAATACTGGAGTTTCGGAGCCCAGACGCGGGCAGATTACCGATTGCATCTGGAGCGCGTCGAATTTCAGCTCGTGCGCAACAGTTCGGAGGCTCCAGCAAGCTTTGAGCTGCGCCTGAGCCGCGATGGGTTTGCATCCGAATCAATGTCGCTACACAGCTCCAGTTACACTGAACACGCTCCCGATGCCGAAAGCGGTCAACACTTTAGTGTAGACCTGCCTGAAGGCTTTGTTGTCGAACCCGGACAAACGATCGAGTTTCGCCTGTATGCCTGGGACGCGGAATCCGCCCAGGCAGTAGCCGCCTTGGGCCGCAGTCAGGGTCCAAAGCTGATTGGGCGCATCCACGATGTGCTGCCTTTGCAGACCCGATTGAGCTGGGCTGAGAACGGATCAACTCCATCCGGTAATCTGCAATGGTCCAGTCGCCCTGGATACCGCTATGGCATCCAGGTCTCCGAAGACCTGAATAGCTGGGATCAACTGGATGCGACAAAGCTACTGGCCGACAGCTGGAGCAGCAGCTCCGAATTGGCCTTTGACGCAGACTCGCAATTCTACCGGGTCACGCAGGAAGGACCCGAAGAGAGCCCCGTCAACGAGATCTTTTACAGCATTGGCGGCCCGACCGGAACCGAGGAGGATCTCACGCTGGAAGACAAGGTTATCGAACTGCTGGAACTCGCAGTTCCCGGCACAAAGGTGCGCGGCGCCCTCTACACCTGGAGCCGTTCCCGCATGGCTGATGCCTTCATCGCCGCCCACAACCGCGGCGTCGATATCGAACTGGTAATCGGTAGCGACTTTGCCGCCGTCAGCCAACTGGAAGCGGCCATGCCAGGCCGGATTCAACGCTGTCTGGACAGCAGCAATCTGGCCAGTTCCTGCCTTGGCGGTGGCATCAATCACAACAAGTTTTTCCTATTCTCAGAGCTCTCGGATGGATCCCGTGACGTGGTTATTCAGTCCTCCGCAAACTTCACCAACCCCCAGATAGTCAATCACAACGTGATGTTGATCTTTCGCAACCATGCGGCGATGTATGATGTTTTTGACAGCTACTGGGAAGACTTGAACGCCAATGTCTCCATGCCGAACTACAATCGCCAAGAGACCTTACCGACCGGAGACCGCATCTATTTCGCACCCTATTTCGACGGCAACGGCGATACGGGTGCCGGCGATCCAGTTGCGCTGCGGCTAGAGCAGATGGCCGAGGAGCTCGGTTTTCAAATTGCCAAGGCCGGCAACTTTTTCGCCCTGATTCCACCGACTCAGCCAGTCGACATGGAATCCGTCCGCATTCACGTCGGCATGGCATTCTGGACCAATGCCCGCGCCGCGATCGCCCGTCGCCTGGCCGCACTCAGTCAGGCCGGAGCGGATATTCAAGTGATCATGAATCCAGAAAGTGCCGGCGAAAATGTTATTTCAATTTTGCTGGATGCCAGTGTCGATGTTTCACTTTTAAGCACATTGCATTCGAAGACCATGCTGCTCGATTACCCTGTCGACGGACAACGGCGCCAGGTAAGCCTGACCGGATCGCACAACTACACCAGCCCCGCTTTGCGCAGCAACGATGAGGTTCTGCTGGAATTGTATGATCCCGCCATCCACGACTCGCTCCTGGCCGATTGGAAATCCATGTCGACGCATCCGCTGATCCAGCCGCAATAAGGGCTGGAAAGGTGGAAAAATGGATTGTTGGATGGGTGGAAGTCGGGAGAGATGCAGGGAATGGTGGAATATTGGAATTGTGGATTGGTGGAGAAGTAGCGAAAGAGCGACAGCCTTTCGTTGTTGGGCTGGTTAGTTCTTGGTTCTTTGTTGTACTGTTGGAGCGCGGCCTCCGATTCGCTGGCTGGAGGCGCGGACTCAAGCTAAAGCTTGTGCTCCAACGGTCCGGCTTCGTCGCTCTCTACGGACCTACCTATTGGGGTCCGGTCCCGACTACGACCCGGTAAAAGTTCGCGTCTTCCGACTCAAGCTCAGGCAGGGGGAAATCCATAAGACCGCCATTGCCGCGGCGGTTGACCTGATCCGGCACATTTTCCCAGCTACCTGAGTCAAGATCCAGACGCTGCAGGGTGTAGAACCGGCGCAGAGAGGTCTCAACGCTCAGGTGGCTTGCGTGCACTTCGGCTCCTGACCAGGGATAGACTGCGGGATCCTCGGGATCCGTGTCCCATAGATACTCGTCCCTGATGCTGAATCCATCGCCATCGCGATCGGTAGCTGGATCGACGGAACCCGTCAGACCGTGTTTGGTGTACCAGGCGTCGGTGACTCCGTGCCCCCGGGTGTCGATCAGGTCGCCCATATCAATTTGTATCAAAAACGGGAAAAGATCCGTCCAGGGATTGGAGGGTCGTTTCTGAAAATAGACCATTCCAGACTCAGAAGTCGTCCACAGGCTGTTGCCCATTTGGGTCATATCTTCCAAGCCAGCGGGCAAGCGCATCCATTCCTGACTGGTTCGTGGCTGCGGGTCCGGTTCCAGATACAGTGAATTAAAGATCACACTGTCGCTGTCTCCGAAGCTGGTCGAAAGCAGCATGCGCCGGGCCTGCACGCCAGATGGTGTTTCCACATCAAGGTAATAGACTCCGCCCTGTGCCCTGCGATTGGTCTGCATCACAGTTCGGGGCTGCATAAGGTATGGATGCCGTCGATCCGTAAACAACAGATGGAAGGAGTGGACCGGCCGCGCCACGTCGGCCTGAAAATTGCCGATGTTGAGTAGAATCCGATCTTCCTTGTCCACATGAATATCCATATAGGAAAGACTGTTGAAACGCCCCTCACTCCCAAGAACTCCGAGAGGATCGGTGTAGCGGTGGAGGGCAGGCAGCAATTTCAATTCGAATCCTTCCATCGTTCCCGGGTCAAAATCCGAAGCATCGACACTTGAGACATCAAATACATACAGGTCCGGATCCATAGCGGATCCACGGCTGGGTCCCGGAACGAAAACAAGTTCGTCCCAGTAGGCAATCCCTCCCATGTGAGAGGTAAATGGAGCTCCATCAGGAGTCTGTAAAACAAACACATTCCCCATCCTGCCCTCGGGGACAAACAACTCTACGACGATACTTGGAAAGCCATAGGATACATTGTCCGCGGAACGGTGATACATTCCGAGAAAGATTCGACCGTTTTCAGGATCGGCAGCAATCCCCTGAATCACAAAGGAATCGTTGTGAAAGGGAAATATCCAGCGATTCTCCAATCGAGCCTCCATTTCAGGGTAGCGCATTGAGCCATTGGGATTTCGAATGGTGGTCATTAAACGTTGATCCAGCGGCACAACGTGTCGTCCTCCCGCAAGCTCGCCAAAGTATGCAGGCATCCCGAAGTAGGCCGAACCGTCGCGGATCAAAGGACTCTCGAGGAAATAGTCGGCAAGCTCGTAATCAAATAGTTCCACCGCAAACACATCCGCATCCAGAGAACCACCGACCGTTGGAACCTCAGATCCGTCGGGATCAGGTTGCAGCCGTATTTCTGGTGTCTGCTCACGGACCACCAGATCCTCGTCAATCCAAAGCGAATGAACTATGCCATCCGTTCCCTGATCCGAAACGGTATAGACCAGCCGATACCAAACGCCGCTCTCCAAAGCTTCAGGTGCATGGATTCGCTGGAAAACCGATTGATCCCCATTGGCAACCAGAACCTCTCCAAACAAGCGACCCCCGTCCAGGCCCATTGCCAGATAACCATGGCTCGACTCAGGGGTCTGAAGAATCCACTGTTCACCCGTCAGCTCCACCGGACGTATATGAGCTACTATTGAAAAGTCACCGCTCGGCAGGTTGACTCCCGACCTGGGCGCAAAAACGACGCTCTGATCACTGGAGAATTCAGCGAAGACGAAATCCTCGAAGCCATAGGTGCTGCCTCTTTCGACTCTGCGTTCAGCGGGCATGTTGGATTGCAAAGCGTCCAGAGCTGAATTGAACTGTCCCGAGTATTTCGCGGACTCGAACAAACTGAAACGGTACATGGTTTGTTGGCCACTGGTAACCGTCGAAAGCAATACCATTGCCAGCGCAGTCAGCGAGAAAATCCTGACTCTATTTCTCTTGTTAATTTTCATTAAAATTTACCTTAAAGATTATCGCAAAAAAGGGGGAGGCAACGCCTCCCCCAATCAGTATTGCTACTGGACTTACCCCTAACTCCGAACAAACAAACAAAAGGGTGTATTCAATATTTAGATCGCTTCACTTACTCATCCGAGCCACGATAGACCCACTCACCTTCAGAGTCGTCAGTGAGCTGGTACATCCAGGGCGCGATGTCATAGCTGGTGAAGAACCAGGCTTCCTCGACGGTATCAAAAAGCCAGAAACCGTCGCCATCCACCTGAACAACAAACCACCATGCCTGATGGTCGAATGCATAGATCCAAGGATTCCCAAGGTCCATTGGCTCTGCAAGACCCAGCCAGCCAAAACTTGGGTCGCGATACCAGGCACCGCCCCCATAAGGAATGGCCTGCACAAAGGTATCGGCTGGGAAAATGGCTGCTCCCGGGACGGACAATGCGATCATTTCCAAATCGTCAATGGCCATTCCCGCATCGAATCCATCCTGGTCAAAATCATTCCAACGCAGGAACAGGGTTTCGCCAGGAGCCCATTCGATATCCGAAATACGAGTGGAACGGCGTTGGCTCCATTGTGGATCCATGCCGTTTACCCGGCGATCCGGATCCGTTCCGGCGTTGGTTCCGGTAACCGTATTGGAAGCCGAACTGACCACATCCATCTCCGGATATTCTGTGACTGATTCACTGACCAGGAAGTTATTGATCCCCACCCCATCCGTGGACAGGCCATAGCCGAACTCGAGCCAGTTTCGGTAGAGGTTGTCCGTGCTGGTTCCCTGCCGGTGCCAGATACGCTGTGTATAGGAAAGGACGATTTCCCGATAGGTTTCTGAGCTATCATTTCGCAGTGCCACGCCGAAGCCCTGAACACTTGCACCGGAGGCCAATGAGCCAAGGGAGCGATTCGTTCCCTGGCCCCACGCATAGAAGCGACCACCTGCACCGGGAGAGTCTTCCCAGAGGGTAATATTCCCGGTTCCTGAGCCACCCAAGCGAGCGCCATACCAGCCTTCCAATCCTGGCAGGGCGACATGGTTACCGACGACATTGGTTCCTGTCAGCGAGACACGGGAGTCCGTATCTACAACGGGGATCGAGTCAAAATCCTCTGTCCAGAAGCCACCACTGTAAGCAATTGGCTGAGGTCCGGTCGAGTCATCGGCACGCACCCGGAGGTCATCGACCGCGATACCGGCATCGAAACCTGTCTGGTCAAAGTCGTTCCAGCGAAGGAACAACATTTCGCCTGGTTCCCAATTGATATCGGTCAGCGTGGCTGTAACCACCTCTGTCCACTCGGCGTCAAAGCCATTTACCCGACGGTCCGGGTCGGTTCCAGAGCTGGTACCGGTAACCGTATTCTCCTCATCGCTCACGGCATCGAGATCCTCCACGCGAATCATGTCCACATGAGTGATGAAGTTCTCTGCAGTGATGTCCTCTCCGGAAAAACCGTAGGCAAACTCAAGCCAGTTCTCGTAGAGACCATCGCCACCAGTCCCCTGCAGATGCCAGATACGACGGGTGTAGGTGATCGTTACCGAATCGTAAGTCTCATCGGTTTCATTGACCAGTGCCGTTCCAAAACCCTGAATACTGGCACCGGATGCGATAGAACCCAAGGATCGGTTAACATCATCACCCCAGGCGTAGAATCGACCCCCGGCGCCCGGAGAATCTTCCCACAAGGTGATATCTGCTGTGCTCGATCCGCCAAGGCGGGCGGCTTGCCAGCCATTGAGATTGGGGATCTCGACTTGATTGCCAACTACCCCTGTGCCGGTAAGAGCCGGACGGTTGTCGCTGTCGATAGCCACCAGGCTATCAAAGGTCTCGAGCCAGGTTCCTCCGGTATAGCTGTTGGTGATTGGCTCGGGTTCCTCCTCAGGCGGTTCCACATCCGGATCAAAGGTTGCAGTCAGTTCGAAGTCGTCAATCGCCAGCCCGGCATTGAAACCACTCTGATTGAAGTCATTCCAACGTATGAACAGCAATTCACCCGGTTCCCATACGATGCCCGTGATCGTTCCGCTGACTTCCTCGTTCCATTCGGAATCGAAGCCGTCTCGTCTCCGGTCCGGATCCGTGCCACCGGAAACTTCCAGGACTGTATTTGAAGCCGGGCTGACGGCATCCAGATCGAGGAAACGGGTCATCGCCGTGCTGGTAATGAAGTCTGTCTCCTCGATCCCATCGGATTCCACCCCATAAGAGAATTCCATGAAGCTCTCAAACGGATTACTCGTAGAGGTGCCCTGCGCATGCCAAATACGGCGCGTGTAGGTGATGCTCACCTCATTCAAGGTGTCTCCGGTGTCATTCTCGATGACCAGTCCGAAACCCTGATTGTTGGCACCTGAGGACAGCGACCCGAACGATCGATCGCCATCCTCGCCCCAGGCGTGAAAGCGACCACCGGCATTGGGAGAATCGCCCCAAATCGCGATGTTTGAGGACCCTGACCCACCGATGCGAGCCGCTTGCCAACCCGGCAGGTCTGGAATCGCAACCTGGTTGCCCACGGTGTTGGTTCCAGTGAGCACGGTCGGATCCTCTTCCGAGTCCGGAGCCGGCACAAAAATGGAGTTGAAGTTTTCCACTATTGGAGTGCCTTCAAACAACACGGGACTTCCCTGCAGGACCGGAACCAGCAAAAGGCTCGGCAGCAGGCATTGAATTTTAAGAAATTTATTCATCATTGATTTAAATTAATACTGAAACTTAGAGGGCGGAACGATCGACCCACTCTTCGGTGTTATAATTCCACATCCACGGAGTGTAGTTATAATGCGTGAAGAACCATGTTTCGTGATTCTGATCATAGATCCACAGTCCATTGTCATAGCTTTCGGGCAGGTACCACCATGAATTGAAGCTCGCGGCATAAACCCAGGCGGAATCCGAATTTTGCTGAGCATCCAATCCGATCCAGCCAAAGCTGGAATCCCGATACCAGAGGCCTGGAACCACTTTTTCCACGATCTGGGGGAAGTAGATAAACGGCGAAAGCAATCCTCCATTCCCTGCGAATGGATCTCCAGAAGTCGCCAGACCGGGAGTCGCGATGTCAAAGCGCAGGTATTCGGTACTGGCCACTTCAAGATGGAGCTTGAATTCGCCGGTCAGTTCGGGACTCCGGACCATCGACTGGTCCTGCGCCGTAAGGCTGGAATCGATCTCTGCCTCGGCAACAGTATAACCATAAGGATTGTCGATCCGTAAAGTCATGTTACTCGTATCCAGGTCAAGACCATTTCGTTTGAGGCTTCCATCCGCATTGCGGGCGCCAAGCACGGTGGCACCACCATAATCCGGATGCTGCATGGTGTCCTGAGGAAAGGTTCCGAAAACCACCACAGCACCCTGATCGGGAATCCAGGTACCACCTGAGAAATAATGGACATCGCGTGGGATGGCAAAGGCACTGCCTGAGTCCCACCAGATACGAAATCCAGCAAGATTCACCGGACGTCCGGATAGATTGACGATTTCAATAAACTGATCGCTCATAGGGTCACCGGAAATCCCATCGCCGTTCATGTCGATGGCACCTCCTTCGGAATCAATATAGACTTCATTGATAACCAGATTCAGGTCGTCTTCCATGGTTTCAAGAACAGTGAACTCCTGAAAGCCAGGGAGAACGTAAGGTCCCGCGCGTGCGGTCAGACCAACAATTCGATCTCCGGTCAATACGCCGTCGTTGTGAGCGCCAATGCGAAATTCGATGGAAGTGTCCCCTGCCGGCACCATCAACTCTATCGAATCCAAATCGATGATGTATGGAATCACTTCGCCATTGGCTCCACTGCGCACACCATTGGTATCCAGAGTGATTTTCAAACCATCCTCTGGAGCCGGTTCGGCCAATACAATCTGGCCAACGGCGGCGTTGCGACCATCGGTCTTCAGAATCGTTTCCTCACTAACCGTCAGCGTCAATTCGTTCTCGGGATCAAAATAGGGAGTCCCGTCATACCAAGTGCCCGGAGCATATAGATTCTGGGTCGCTCCCGGAATATTGAAGTGAAGGTGTTCAGGTCCAAATTCAAAACCCGGCTCAGTCCACTCCAGGGAGGTTCGGTGAAAGGAACCTGAGAGGTTGTAAGCATGGTGCTCGGGATCGAGTTCCTGTGTAATCGCCCAGATATCCGCCCGCTGCATCCAGATATTCACCAGTTCCACTTCGGCGCCAAACGGAGCCGTCAGGTACATGATTTCAGCGCGGCTGGCGATGTTCAGCCCGAGACCGTTGCCGCCGCCAGATGCTACTTGCACGATAGCCCCACCAAAAGTTCCCCGTGGCTCACCGCCACCGAAAACAACCAATGCGGTGTTTGGATAAAGTATGGTGCCATCCGGAATCAAGTGCCTATCATCCAGGTCATCACCGATACGGTAGCCACTCAGGTCCACCGGATGGTCGTCGATGTTGACCAACTCGATGAACTGGTCGCGGGTATTGTGAATATCTCCGTCGTTGTTCGCGTCGCCCACAGGCACTTCGACGATATTGCCAACGCCAATGCCGGGAACCACATTCAATGCTTCGGTGAAAATCAGCTTGGGTCGTGGTGTCACATTCTCCACAAAGGTTCTTGCGAACCCAGTGTTGTAACCTTCGCCTGAGACAAAAAGATCGATGCGCTTCAAACCGGTATACTGATTGTCCTGAACGATTTCAACCGGCACAACGACCGAGGTTTCGCCCTCTGCGATGACAACAGGCTCTTCGGGCAGGCTGAGTGAACTTGCCGTGCGGTAATCCGGTGGGGTGAGCGTAAAACTGGCTCCACCAGCTGGAGCTGGCTCGTTGAGAGTAATTGTAAGGTCATTCCGAACACCATCGGCTCCAGCCTCAGGTTCAGTCACCTGGTCCTCGGCAAAACTGAGGTCAAAGAATCCGAGATCCGACTCACCAAAGATCCGGATATTGTCGACATACCAATCTTCATTGAAAGCATTTCCCGAGAAGGTCAGTTGCAGCTCCATTTCATCGCCGTGGTTGTAGATAGGCCACTCCCACTCAGTGAAGAATCGGATCAGTTTATTCGGATCGTCCTGAACCGTCATTGTGTCCGAAGGGCCCTGGTAATAGATTGGCCAGGAGTTACTCGTCGAACTGCGAAAGCCTCCAATTTCCTGCCATTCGCCACCGTCGAAACGAACCCGCATTTTAAAATCGTCGTTCGGCTCGTGACCTGGAGCGCCCACCATAATCACGAGGCGGACGGACAACTCTCCATAACCAGAGACATCAATATCGGGAAACTTGAGGCGGGCATCCCGGTCCGAAAGGCCTTCGCCTTCGAATTCATCCCCACGTGGTCCCGGAACCGTCGTCATGCGCCGGGCCATCCACATCCAATCTCCATCTAGCAGATCGCCCTGGCCTAGAGTACCGGTTGTTCCTACCCTTCGACGGGCAAAGGCCATGCGTGGATCATCGGGATTGTCACCGCCACCGATGACTATGTAGCGCTCACCCTCTCCATCTGTCTCAAAGCTCTCCTGAAACAGCATTTCCTGAGCGGAAGCAAACTGTCCAGCGAGCGCGAAAGCACCTGCCAATAAGCAGGTCTTGATTGTTTTTGTTAATCGTTTCATTTGTGAATCTGCGAGTTCAATGTGGTTAATAGATTTGAGAGAAAAATGCCGGTCAGAGCGTCCAGTTGACGCCTATGGTGTACACCTGGCCGGTGTATTGCCTTGAGTGCGGGCGTGAGCGGTCGCGCCGAATTCGAACGAAGGGCTCGTTGGTCAAATTACTGGCTTCAGCGAAAACCTGAAACGATCCGCGAATCCGGTAACGCAGGGAAAGATCGAGCTGGGAACGGCGATCCACCATAATGTCGTAGGAGTTTGGATGCAGCCCCATCTGATCCAGTCGATTGACCGTAGCCGTTCCACCGGAAACACTGTCGAGATAGCGCCCGCGCATATTGTATCCAAGACGCGCATACAGTCCATGCTTCTCAAAATACAGAGCAAGGTTCCCTGTCATTTTAGGCTGTTTAAACAAATTGACGGTCTCCCCAAAGCGGGCCTCGGTCAGGAGTTCGGCGCGGGAGCTGAACCAGGCAATGTTCGAGTTGATGCCAAATCCATTCCAGACCCCTGGCAGAAAATCGAAACGTCGGTTAAATGTGATTTCTGCTCCAGAGAGTGCACCCTTGCCAGCATTACGTTTGCGTCGAAAGGTATAGTCATTGTCATTGAAAATCGGATCACCCGGCTGCCAGTTGACATTGCGACTGTCGTATTTCAGAGCCCAGGCTGCAGTTTCTTCGTTCGGACCCACATTCAGGCGAACCTCATCATAGATAGGGCCATCCAGTTCTTTGTAATAGACTGCCACTGAAAACATGCCAATAGGTTCGAAATAGTAGTCCAGCGAAAGGTCCAGATTCACCGATTCGGTCGCTTCGAGGTCAAAGGCTGGCAGCTGAATGTCGCTTTGGAAATTACCTCCGGAAATCGAAGGAATCTCGCGTGGAATCAGGTCTGAAAAGAGTGGTCGGGAGATGGTCTTGGTTACCGAGGCCCGAACAACTGCATTTTCGCCCAAAGTGCGAATAACGTGAACGGCAGGCAGCAGGTGACTGTAATCGCGTTCATTGAGAACCTGGCGACCGAAAGCCTCTTCCGGCAACAAGCGCCACAAAGCCGGGGAAATAAACGGCGGCAGGCCGGAAACGCCGCCTTCGGTCCCGTCCGTTATGATCTCGAGGTTGCGGAAGGAATTTTCAGTGCGCTCGTAGCGAGCCCCGAAGATCGCTGTCCAGGCACGCCACTCAATGCTCTGTTGAAAGTAGAACCCGGAAATATCTTCCGTGGAGTCGTAGTTGTTCTGAACCCTCGCAGTAAAATCATTATTGATCATGTTGGGCACCTGATTCCAAGAAATCAGCCCTTCCGCCTGCTCCCCTTTCATGAAGGCCAGGGTGTTTGCTTCGTGGAACGAAGGACCAAAGCGAAGTTCTTCGCCAAAGTTCTTTCGGAACCCTTCGATGTCACCGCCGTCGAAAAACGGATCGGCCAAAGTCATGACACCCGTTGGCCAGCGTTCCGGATCCAGACTCCCCTGAGCAAGCCCGTAAGAGGTGCGGTCGATCCGGTATTCCTTGTCCCGGCGATCAAGGGAAAAACCAATTTGCGTAGTCCAGAGAGTCGACCCTACATCGAACTCCTTCGAAACATCCAGATCACCACCACTGCGCTCATCCAGACTCAAGGTCTTTGTATTGCGGTGCACGGTCCGACCCGTGAGGTTCGAATACGCTCCGAAAGACCCCTTTCGTGAAATCACCGGATTGTCTCCACCCGGATCCTGGATATAGGGATTCTCAACCCCAGCGACCGGAATGGCTCCCGATCCTGTTGAGCTTTCAGTCGCGAAATCCATCCAGTTCAATTCCGAATCCTGACGCGCTTCCGAGTTATACAGTTTCCATTCCACATCGATTTCCATCGGCAGGCGGCTGGTGCCTCCGAGCTGATAGGTTGTGATCCGGTCTTCACGGAGTGTGTGCCGGTAGGTGCGGCTCATGTTCAGGGGCCACAAACCACCGCGGGTGAACAGGCGATTGTCTTCATCGTAGGCCAGTTGCCCGAGCTGAATGGCCTCATTAAAAGTAATCCGTTTGTTCGTGTTGTTCGGCGACATGGCCAGGCGCTCGGCATTGAAGGGGTCGTCCAAATCCGCGTCCAGCTGCTGAGCCACGGACGAGGTGAACAGTTGAGTGCCTGAATAAAACTGGCTGCTGTCGGTGAGGCTCTGCGAGAACAGATGCTCGTTAACGGTGTCTTCAAAGCGGTTATAACTGGCAGAAAGGTAAACTTCGTGATTTGGATTAATGCGGTATTCGAGGCGGCCGGAAGCGCCCTGACGGTCGCGCTCAATGTTGAAATGGCGCATGTCCAGATTCTGCAGCGAGAAGCCGCGGGGGCGGTCCTCTCCCGGGCGGGTGCGAAACGGGTAACCCTTATCCAGGTTCCATCCCCAGGTCACCGTGTCGGAGCCCGAGTAGTCCACTCCCTGATTCACAGACAACTGTAAGCCGATGGCACCTTCGCCGAGAAAGGAAAGGGTCTGACCATCAATGACTTCTCCATAGGTTACGGCACCCCGGTAACTCCAGCGGTCCTGGTGGTCCCGATAGGTCCCACTGGTCTCGATCCTTGCAAATCGGGAGCCGCGGTCGAGCGCACTCCGGGTAATCAGATTGACCGTTCCACCAATGACATTGCCCTTTTGTTCCGGAAGCCAAGTCTTGGAAAGCTCAATGCGCTCGATTTGATCGTTGGTTATCACGTTCATGTTCACCCTGCGCCCATCCTCTTCAGGTGTTGCCAGAGAAACCCCGTCGATCTGCACCGAACTGTATTCCGGCGCGCCACCGCGTACAATCACGAAGCTGCCGTCGCCCTGATCGGTTTCCATGGTAACGCCCGCAGCCCGCTGGAGGGCTTCCGCCGGATTCCGGTCGGTGAACTGACCGAAGGCATCGGACGAAACAACCTCACGGTAATCGCGGGCCGCTCGCCGAATATCCATCGCCTTGGCCGCGCCGATCAATGAGCCCTCAACCGCAAATGCTTCCAGATCGAAAATCTGGCCTTCGCGAGTAAATAGGAAGTTCATTGTGACTTCATCATTTACACTTTCCAGAACGACCGGCCGGCGCTCGGCAGGGACCCCTGTCGGTGTAGCCACAACGGTGAACGACCCTTCGGGAACATTGCTGAACCGGTAACGGCCCCCACGATCCGTGGTTACACTGCGTTCCAGAGAGGGAATCGAGACACGCACCCCTTCAAGGTAGATGGCGTTGTCCTGGTCATAGACCGTCCCTGAGATCACGGCCGACCAAGCTGAAATCCCGGGAATCATCCCGAGCGTTACCGCAGCGTAAAGGCTGCACACTTTCTTTAAACTAGCAGAGAAAATCATCGTTGCCAAACCTACACCCCATTCGTGGCTTTCCCGTGACAGGTCGGTTACGATTCGGTTACACAGCAGAATTTTCCGGATCGCTTGTAATTGCTTTACGATACACTCGATTTTAAATACAGTAAATTTAACAATTTAACTTCTATTTCTTCTTGTAACACAATCGTCACACGTCCGTAGCATAATCGACAGATTCAGAAGCTAGTCTAGAGGGATGCATCGCCCTAGCCGACTCCAGCGTTATCTATTAAAGATCCTCCCGGCCTTAATAATGGCGCTTATCACCAGCGCTTGTACCGAACAACCGCCGTCTGGCAACGGAGATCTCTCGACACGCTTCATTGACGAAAATGGTGACATGGTGGCAGATCTGCCCGACAACCCAAGCGACTGGAGTGATCCGCGGAAAATCGTTTTTGCCTACACGCCAGTGGAGGATCCAGCTGTCTATAGAGATGTCTGGGCTGAATTCCTTGACCACCTCGCGGAAACAACCGGGCGTGAAGTCGTCTTCTTTCCCGTTCAGTCCAATGCTGCTCAACTGGAGGCCATGCGCGCAGGACGCTTACATGTCACCGGTTTCAACACCGGCAGCGTGCCTCTGGCAGTGAATGTGTGTGGATTCGTTCCCTTTGCCATGATGGCAATGGAAGATGGAAGCTTCGGATATGAGATGGAAATCATCGTCCCAGCAGACAGCCCCATTCAGAGTGTAGAAGAATTACGGGGCCAAACCATCGCATTCACCTCGCCCACATCCAACAGCGGTTTCAAGGCACCCTCCGTAATCCTCAGAGAAGAATTCCAGATGGAGGTCGATATCGATTTCGAGGCACGCTTCTCGGGAAAACACGATAACTCGATCCTGGGAGTCGCGAATAATGACTACGATGCGGCGGCTATTGCCAACACCGTCCTGCACCGAATGACAGACCGCGGTATTCTCGCGGAAGATCAGGTTCGGACCATCTACCGCTCTCCTACTTTCCCGACCACGGCCTACGGCCATGCCTACAATTTACATCCGGACCTTGCCGAAAAGATCCGTGAGGCCTTTTTCAGTTTCGACTGGGAAGCCACCGGCCTCGGCAGGGAATACCGGGAAAACCAGTTCATACCCATCAGCTACAAAGAACACTGGGAGGTTATACGCCTCGTCGACCGTGGCTTTGGCATCACTTATTCGGACCGATGACTACCGATACAACAATCCTACAAATTAACGCTTTGCGCAAACAGTATGCCGCTGGACCTGAGGTTCTGAAGGGCATAGATATCAGCCTCGGCTGCGGGGAGTTCCTCACCGTCATCGGGCCCTCGGGAGCCGGCAAAAGCACTCTATTGCGCTGCATCAACGGCCTGGTAGAAGCCAGCTCAGGGAGCTGCAAACTCAAGAACTCAGAAGTTCTCGGGCTTCACGGAGCGGCAATTCGCCGGGTCCGCCGGCGCATTGGCATGATCTTCCAGTCCTATGCCTTGGTGGACCGCCTGACAGTCATGGAGAACGTCCTCTCCGGACGTCTCGGATACACGGGCTTTTGGCAAAGCTGGCGAAGGAAATTTCCCCAGGCGGACATAAACCGCGCATTCGAGCTGCTGGAGCGCGTGGGTCTCGATGGATTCGAGAACCGACGCGCCGACCGCTTATCCGGCGGTCAGCGCCAGCGCGTTGGCATCGCCCGCGCGTTACTGCAGTCGCCTGAGCTGCTTTTGGTCGATGAACCGACCGCAAGCCTCGACCCAAAAACCGCGCGTCAGATCATGCGACTGCTGCGCGAACTGGCAAAAGAGAGCAACCTGGGAGTCATTGCCAATCTGCACGATGTTGAGCTCGCGCGCATGTTCTCGGATCGGATCGTTGGCCTGCGCGACGGCACAGTGGTTTTCGAAGGCAAACCCAATCAACTTGAAAACAGCGTTCTGAGTACCATTTACGGAGAAGAAAGCTGGTCTACGGATGGAGAGCAAGACGATGAGCAATCCTGAACCCAAGTCGCCATCCTCAGGTATTTGGCGGCGTCCTCGGCTGATTGAAAGCCCTCTACTCCGATGGGCTTTGATTTCCGGCGGCACACTCTATCTTTTCTTTGCCCTGATAACCCTCGGCATCGATGTCCCGCGCTTTCTCGCAGGCATCCCAAGGGCCAGCGAATTCATCGGCGGATTTTTCTGGCCCGACTTCATCACACGCTCCGACGAAATCATCAAAGGATTCATCGAGAGCCTGACGATGACTCTGGTAGCAACCGCATTGGGAGTGGTTTTATCGATACCGCTGAGCATTGGCGCAGCGCGAAATTTTGCCCCAACGCCAGTGTATCTGGTCTGCCGGGCGATAATCGCTCTCAGTCGCACCTTCCCTGAGGTAATGATCGCGATCTTCTTTGTCGTGATGTTTGGATTCGGCCCCTTTGCCGGTTTGGTAACACTGGTTGTGGCCACAGTGGGTTTTCTTGGAAAATTGCTGGCCGAAGATATTGAAGCCTGTTCGCGCGATCAAATTGAAGCGATCCGCGCCACGGGGGCATCCACTCCGCAGATACTGATCTTTGCACTGCTGCCACAAGTCTTCCCCAGACTGGTTGGGCTCAGCCTCTACCGGCTGGACATCAACTTCCGCGAATCGGCGATCATTGGCGTCGTTGGCGCAGGCGGCATTGGAGCGACTCTCAGCACCACATTGAACCGCTACGAGTTTTCCAGCGCTGCAGCGATCCTGATCCTGATCATTCTTATCGTGCTGCTCACCGAAAACATTTCCGGACTCATCCGCAAACGCTTGCTGTAATGGCCACCAACGAACACAACGGAACCAAAACCTGGCAACGACGAACGCCGAAAACCCGACTGCTGACCTGGCTCGGATGGCTGTTTTTCCTGGCCTTGCTTCTGCTCTCTTTTCGCGAAATCAGCGCGGCAACCTTGTGGATATTCGTCGCTGATGCGCACCGCCAGGCGGGCGACCTGATCGAGCGCATGATTCCACCAAAAACCTCCTACATGACATCGATCTGGAGGCCGCTTTGGGACACACTGAACATTGCCACATTGGGAACCTTTTTCGCCATCGTTATTGCTCTCCCGCTGGCATTCCTTTCAGCCAACAACACAACACCGCACAAGCTGATCCGCCAAATTGCCCTGCTGGTCGTCGTTTCCAGCCGCTCCATCAACACGCTGATCTGGGCCATTCTGTTTGTAATCCTGTTCGGTCCCGGAGTCGTCGCCGGAATCATGGCAATCACCCTGCGGTCAGTCGGATTCATCGCGAAACTACTTTATGAATCGATTGAAGAAATTTCCAATGAACCGGTTGAAGCAATCCGGGCGACCGGAAGCACACCGCTCCAGGTCCTCACTTATGGCATCGTTCCCCAGGTATTTCCGGCCTTTGTCGGTATTTCAGTGTTTCGTTGGGATATCAACATCCGGGAATCCACTATTGTCGGTCTTGTCGGCGCCGGTGGAATCGGCCTGCAACTCGACGCTTCCGTCAACGCACTGCGCTGGTCTCAAGTCAGCATGATTTTGGTAATCATCTTCCTCATGGTTGTGTTCAGCGAATGGCTTTCCGCCCGCATCCGAAAGGCCGTATCATGAACCCAAAGCCTCACGACGAAACAACCCGCCACAGTATCCTCAACGGCACCCTGCACCTGGCTCTGGACATGGACGGAACCTTGTACAAGGGCAGCACCCTGTTCGCGGCAGCCAAGCCCTTCATGGAGTGCCTGAAGACGCATGGGATTACCTATACGTTTTTCACCAATAACTCTTCCCGTAGCGCCGATGAGCACGTCGACAACCTTGCCGACCTGGGCATCGAAGCCAGGGTTGAGCAGATACGGACCTCCGCCCACGCCACTGTCGATTACCTGAAGCTCAACTATCCGGGAGTCAAATCCCTGTTTGTCGTCGGCACCCCGGGTCTTCGGGCCGAGCTGTATCAGGCGGGCTACAGACTGACCCGTGCCAAGCCCGAACTGATCATAGTTGGCTTCGACCCAAGCCTCAGCTATACGGACCTGTGCAAGGCCGCATACTGGATTGATCGTGGTCTGGACTACGTTGCCACCCACCCGGACTTTGTTTGTCCGACCGATCAACCCACCCTCGTCCTCGACTGTGGAGCACTCTGCGCGGCGATCGAAGCCGCGACTGGCAGAGCACCGGTCGCCACCATGGGTAAGCCCCACCCGATCATGATCGAAGGCATCCTCAAGCGCCGGCAGCTGAGTCACTCTCAACTCATGGTCGTTGGCGACCGGCTCTACACAGACATCGCCATGGCCAATGCAGTCGGCGTCCACAGCGCCCTCGTACTGACCGGCGAAGCCACCCGGGCCGACATGGCTAACAGTCCCTTTCAGCCCGACTTCGTTTTCCAGAGCGTCGCCGAACTCGGTGAGGCGCTGACCGAAAGCTTTCGCTCCACCCAACAACGCTAACCGGTTTAAAAGCAAAAATGAACACAGAATCAGAAAATCCCCGTCGCAATTTCATTAAACGTTCCGGCCAGTTCTCATTGGCCGCTTTGGGCGGCATGGCGCTCGCATCCGGCGCATCCGGCGCATCCGCCCCTGTAGGGCGCAATCAGGAAGAGGCGACCGGTAAGGTATTTCTCGACAGTCGCAGAGACGGCCGCGCCGAGGGCCAGACAGGAATCCCCGGCGTGCTGGTTTCAAACGGAACCGACATTGTCCGCACAGATGCCAACGGAAACTACCGCATACCTGTTTCAGACGATACAATTCTGCACGTAATTAAACCCCGAGGCTATGCCACTAAAATAGATGAACTAAAGCTTCCCAAGTTCTACTACATCCACAAGCCTGAAGGCAGCCCGGATGAGGATTTCATCTACAAGGGCATTGCCCCAACCGGACCCTTGCCGGAGAGCATTGATTTCCCTTTACACCAACAAGTGGAGCCAGAGTCCTTCGAGGTGCTTTTCACCGCCGACCCTCAGTGCTACCACCTCGAACACCTCAAATGGTATGCGAAGGAAACGACTCGAGCGTTCAGTTCTCTGCCAGTCGCATTCGCAGTAGCGCTGGGCGATATAGTCGGCGACCATCTCGACATCTACGGGCCCTACAACAAAATCAATGCACGCTGCAGTTTTCCCTGGCACAACGTCATTGGAAACCATGACCTCAACTTCATGGCCAAAGAAGACCGCTATTCAGAAGAGACTTTCAAGCGGATCTACGGCCCAACCACTTACGCATTCCAGTATAGTCGTGTTCACTTCTTAGTCCTCAACAATGTCTACTGGGAAGGCTTCACCCAAATGCGTGCCGATGGCTGGCCACGACGCGGACAGTATCGGGGTCACATCCGACCCGAACAATTCCAGTACATCAGGAATTACCTACAGCATGTTCCGGCAGATGAACGCATCGTGATCTGCTCCCACATTCCCCTCGCAAATACTGCGGACAGCGACAGGAAACACGAAACCGCGGAAACCCGGGAGTTGCTTGAGGTCTTGTCCGGTCACCGCTATACCCTCTCCTTCTCCGGCCACACCCATATCAACATGAACTACTTCCTGGGTGCCAACGAGGGCTACCGCGCCCCGGGCGGCGCTGAGCACCACCACTGCAACCTGACAGCCACCTGTGGCAGTTGGTACCGCGGCCCACTCGACGCCGAGGGAGTACCCTTCAGCCCCGGCAGAGACGGATCCCCCAAAGGCTATGCCGTTGTTCGCTTCGAGGGCGCCGACCGCTATCAGATCGACATCCGTTCACTGGGTAAACCCGAAGGCGACCGTATGACCATCACGCTGCCCAGTGTTGTTGAATCCGCCGAACTGGACAGCACCGAAGTCCACGTGAACGTTTTCGCCGGCTCGGAGCAAAGCATGGTCCGGATGCGGGTCAACGACGGCCGCTGGATTCCGATGACGCAGATGGAGATTGAAGACCCTAGCTACATCGCTTTGCGCGAGCGCAGCGAGACCCATCCGGAATCCGGCCAGGGCATTCTGCCGGCACCCATGAAAACCGACCACCAATGGAGGGCAAAACTCCCACACGGTCTCGACGAAGGCTGGCACACGCTCAGCATTGAAGTCCGCAATGGCCCCGGCGAACACTGGCAAGACCAAAAAACCTTCGCAGTGGCCCGCGATAAGGCCCAACTGGATCACCTCAATCAGGGAACTCGAAGCCCTGCATAAAACTATGGGCCCACTCAATTTCATGGACAAGTGCTTCCTGTTGGCAGCGTTGATATTAATTCCTGCAGCGCATTCTCTGCCTCCGCCAGAGTCCACCGAATCCACGGAACCTAAATCCGTCATCGCCCACCGCGGCGCATCCGGAAAGCTGCCGGAACATACCCTCGAAGCCTACACCCTCGCCTACGGTCTCGGTGCAGACTACATTGAACCGGACTTGATGCTGACACGTGACGGCGTGCCCATAGCACTGCACGACCGCACGCTCGACGCTACCACGGACGTCGCCGAACGGTTTCCACAACGCGCCAGAGAAGACGGCCGCTTCTATGCCATCGACTTCGACCTGGCCGAGATCAAACAGCTGCGCGTCCGCGAGCGTGTCGAGGCCGCCAGCGGTGAACTCCGCTACCCCGAACGTTGGGACAACAGCCATCGGCATCTGCATTTCCGCATCGCGACACTGGAAGAAATCATCGAACTGGTGCAGGGACTCAACCGCGTCACCGGCCAATCGACCGGCATCTATCCGGAAATCAAGTTTTCCGCCTGGCACGCCGATCAGGATCACGACTTCGAGGCCATCCTGTTGGACATTCTGCAGCGCCATGGCTACGAAACCCGGGACGATGCAGTCATCGTTCAGTCATTCGAACCGGAATCCTTGCTGCGCCTGCGCGAGCTGGGCTGCAAGCTGCGCCTGGTTCAGTTGATCAGCGGCGGCAGGGCTCAGGACGCACTGGTCACTGACGAAGGCCTCGACCACATCGCAAGCTATGCCGACGGGATCGGCCCATCGCAGGCCCGCATCATCGATGATCAAGGCAAAGTCCGCCCCAACAATCTCGTCTCCGCCGCCCATCAGCGCGGATTGGTAGTCCACCCCTACACCGCCCGAACCGATGCATTGCCCGCCGGCATCGACAGTTTTGAACAGCTGCTCGACCGCATCCTGTTCGGCGCCGGAGCCGATGGTATTTTCACCGACCACCCCAAAGCCACCCGCAAATACCTGCAGGAGCGGTCTCGGTAGAATTGATCAGCTCTGAGATTTGAGATCAAGATCAAGACCCAAGAAAAAGATCAAGAGGGAGGATTTCTGGCATCACCATTCTTGATCTTGGTTCTTAATCTTGATCTTGATCCCCGGATAAAGAAAAAGAATTGGACTGGAATTTGAGTTGCTACCAAGTGTGATTGCACCCGTCCACAGAGTCAGCTGATAATCCTCCTTGAAATGTCGGCGATTGGTCCTAGAGTGAATCGCATTAAGGTCGAATCATGAAAAAGCTTACATACGGTATTTGCGGTGTTCTCGTGTTATTTGGGCTGGCAGCTTGTGTCGGTCCGTTGCAACAGGACGAGACACCCCCGCCCCAATCGGTTAGTTACGTCGACATCGACGCCTTTATGGGGCGCTGGTATGTGATCGCGACCACTCCGGGAGTGCGCCACCGCAACTCACAAAACGCGCTCAAGGACATGCAGCAACTGGACGACGGCAGCATCAAAATTGAGTCCTACATGCTGTCAGGAGATGAAGAACCGGAGTGGAAGATGTACGAAGGTTCGGCGCGAATCCGCAATATCCGGACAAATGCGGAGTGGGAGATTTCCTACACCTGGCCCATTCGCCAGAACTTCCGGATCCTGTATCTTTCCGAAAACTACGACCTCGTGTTGATGGGTGACGACCGGCGCAACAACCTGCGCATTCTGGCTCGGGAGCAAACCATCCCAAATCACCGTTATTCGGATATGATGATTCAGGCCCAGAACATGGGCTACGACATCAGCCGCGTCCGCCGGGTGCCGCAAAACCAATAAATTGTGACCGCACGATCCAACTGGCTCACAGAACGCGGTGCCGGCATTCTTTTGCACCCGACTTCTCTGCCCAGTTCCGAAGGCATAGGAGTGCTCGGTGCTGAAGCCGAGTCGTTCATCGATTTTCTCGCCGAGGCCGAAGTTCTCTACTGGCAACTGTTGCCACTGGGACCAACCGGATATGGCAATTCGCCCTACCAGAGTTTTTCGGCTTTTGCCGGCAATCCTTACCTGATCTGCCTCGAAGAGTTGGCCCACCATGGCCTGCTGTCTGAGGCCGACCTGGGTTCGGTTCGCAGCCTGCGCAGTTCGCGGGTCGATTTTGGTAGCCTTTATCAGGTTAAATGGCCGATTTTGCGGCACGCATTTCGTCAGTTCATCCAGAGTGGCCGTGCCTACGTGCCCAATTATGGCATGTATGATGAATTCAAGTCCAAACACGGTGACTGGCTGATTCCCTATGCGCGTTTCATGGCGCTCAAAGACAAGTTCGGTGGTCGCCAATGGTCCAGCTGGCCGGAACCCTTTCGATCCGCAAAAGTGCCAAAGGCGGAATGGCAGCACCCGAAGCTCGCCGAAGTCATCGAGTTCCACTGCTTCGTGCAGTATATCTTTTTCGGACAATGGCTGAAGCTGCGGCAGCATGCGCAGCGCAAAGGCGTGCAGATCGTTGGCGACATGCCCATTTTTGTCGCAATGGACAGCGCCGACGTCTGGGCCAACCGTAAAGATTTCGAAATTGACGACGCGGGTAACCCACGCCGTGTGGCTGGGGTGCCACCCGACTATTTTGCTGAAGACGGCCAGCTCTGGGGCAATCCGCTCTACGACTGGGACCGATTGGCGGAAACCGGTTACCGCTGGTGGTTGAAGCGCTTTGATCTGAACTTTACTTTGTTCGATATCATCCGCATCGATCATTTCCGTGGTTTCCAGGCCTACTGGGAAATACCTGCCGATGCCGCCACCGCCAAATCCGGCCGCTGGCGAGCCGGACCCGGCATGGACTTGTTCAATGCGGTTTTCAAAGCCCTGCCGGAAGCACGCATCATCGCCGAAGATCTGGGCGACATTGACGATGCGGTGCACCAACTGCGCGAGGACACCGGATTCCCGGGCATGGCAGTTCTGCAGTTTGCCTTTGATGGGGACAACAAAAACCTCTACCTGCCGCACAACCTGAACACCAACAGTGTGCTCTACACCGGCACCCACGACAACGACACAACCCTCGGCTGGTATGAATCCGCTTCCACTGAAGTGCAGGATCAGCTCAGACGCTATTTTCGCATCAGCGGGGACGACATTTCCTGGGATTTCATCCGTGCGGCCTACAGTTCTACCAGCCGTATGTGCATTGTCCCCATGCAGGACCTCTTATCTCTGGACGCCCGCAGCCGCATGAACCGGCCGGGCACCAGTCAGGGCAATTGGGAATGGCGGATGACCAACGAGGAATTCAATTGGCAAACTGAGAGCGCCGGCTATCTTGCTGAGTTGGCGTGGCTCTACGACCGTTGATTCAAATACAAGACTTCTGATGTTCCGATTGCTCTTCAAGCTCCTGTTCAACCTCGCCCTCGCTCTGATCGCGGCCGTGCTGACGGTCGCTGTGGTGGTCTTTTTCGTGCCGGACCTGCAGAAGTCCATCCTCCTGCATTTCCTCGAGAAAGACCCACGCCGCAGCTATCAGATGGAATCCTTCAAGGTCTTCCCCGACGGCCTCGAAGCCCGAGGGATTTTTGTTCTGGAAGGCCTCAATGGTGTGGAGATAAAGGACCTCGAACTGCGCGGATCGCTGCTACCCTTGGTGACCGAACGCAAAATCGTTGTCAGCTCCGGCAACTTCGAGCGCGTCTTTATCGACCTCTCGCAGATGCGCGTGGGCGACATGCTCGACATGGGGCAATACCTCAACGAAGTCGGGCCGGAAGAGCACGAACGCTGGATGCGGCAGCAATCCATCCGCTCTCTGAGCCTCCTCGATCAGCGCGGTTGGGACTACGACATTCGCGATGTCCAGGTACAGGGCTCGCTACTTCTGCCGGATGCCTTTGTCGATTTTCAATTCCGCATTCTGGAAGCAACTCCAGACGGGGTGACGATCGAGCTGGAGCAATTCAGCACCCGCTGAAAAACTCTATCCAAGTTTCGCCAGGTCCAGCAACTCCGTAGGACCGGCCTCGGGATTGACGACTTCTATCAGCCAGGGAAACTGACCTTCACAAAAAGTCCGGGTCACCCGCTCGAGGCAATTGCAGTCGCGGCTGATATGGGCGAGGTAAATCTTGTGCCAGTAAGGGCTGGAGTAGGTCTGTAAAAAATCCCGCACCGCATGGTTGGACAAATGCCCATGGCGCCCGCGAATACGCTGTTTCACCGAAAAGGGTCGCCGCACATCGGCCTCTAACAGCTCCAGGTCATGATTCGCCTCAAGCACAAGCACATCGGTGTGTCGCAGCTTTTCCGGCAAATAATCCGGCACGTAGCCCATGTCCGTCAACCAGGCCACACTCCGGGCCGGGTTGAACAAGTCCTGACCGCCGGACTGAAAGATAAACCCCACCGGATCGTGTGCATCATGCGGCAGCTTAACCGCCTCAATTTTGATATCCCGGTACTCAAAACGCGCACCCGACTCAAAAATCTTCCAGCTGATATCCCGCTTGAGCCCCTCCTGGATGACCCGCGCAGTCGGATAACTCGCGAAATAATGCAGATGCCCATGCCGCGACAAACCGCGAACTCCGGACGCGTGATCACTGTGCTCATGCGTCAGAAACACCGCATCAATCTCCTCAATGCGCCGTCCCACTGATTTCAACAGGTTTTCGATGCGCCGTCCACTGAAGCCCGCGTCGATCAGGATCCGTGTCTCTGCGGTTTCAAGCAGACTGCAATTGCCGCTGCTGCTGCTGCCAAGTATCTGAAAGCGCATGCTCATGCCTATGAGATAGGCCATGCCACGGGCAGCCTGTCACGTCCAAAGAATAGAAAATATTCAGAGGCGGACCACCGGCGGTCTCGGCGAGACCGCCCCACCTCGTCACGGCGTAGTGCAACGAAGACGGGTCTACCTGCATGGGCTTGCGTTCATTTGCATCCTGCCTATCTTCCAATGCCATGCCCGCATCCTTCAAACTTCCCCGGATCGACTACAATGCGCCGTTCAGCCTAACCTTTTGTCTAGCTTGTCTGGCAGTTTTTCTGACATTTGCTCTCAGCGGCGGTTGGACTCAAACCCATCTCTTTTCCCTCGATGGTTCGGCCTCGCTTGCAAACTGGACTACCTGGCCACGATTGTTTCTGCATGTCCTCGGACACGCCCACTTTGAGCACCTGTTCGGCAATTTGATCTTTATCCTGCTACTCGGGCCCCGTCTGGAGGAGAGCTATGGCTGGTGGCGGCTTACCCTCATTTCAGCAATCACAGCGCTCGTCACCGGGATCATAATGCTCCTGCTCTTCCGCGGCCTGCTTCTGGGGGCCAGTGGAATCGTATTTGCTCTCATCATCCTTTCCAGCTTTGCCAAGGCCCGCTCTGGTTCCATTCCTCTGACATTCATCCTAATCGCCATCATTTTTCTCGGCAGCGAATTGTATCAAGCATTTCAGGGGCGCTCCGATACAGCCCACTTCGCTCATATCGCCGGCGGCGTGGTTGGAGGCCTCTGCGGGTTCTTCTGGCTGAGGGGGCGTTAGTGCAAGTGTGCGAATTCCGCACATGTGCGCCTCACAGAGCAAGTTAAAGCTCAGGCATAAAACGCCCTTACCTTTGAATATCAGTTGCTTACAAACCCAATCAACAATTGGCACGGACGCTGCAACATTGGAAGGTGATATGAATATGAAAAACCAATCGAAACGTATTTTCGCAGCAGTCATCGCCCTTGCCACTGTTGGCGCTTTGAGCCTCACGGCTCAGGACGATGCTCAATCCCGACTCCAGGAGCTGCAATCCCAGCTCCAGGAATATGAACTCCGCCTGCAGGAAGTTCAGCAACAGGCCATGGCCGAAGCTGAAGTGCAGGAAGCACGCGACACTTTCAGCGATACCCTTGACGGGGCAATGGCTGCAGTCGACCCAAATGCCGAGGAGTACCAGGAGCGCAAAGATGAACTTTACAGCGAACTCGTCGACATGGGCCCCTACGATGCCCTGAGCGAAGAAGACCAAGCCAATTATCAAACAATGGTCCAGGAGTATCAGCAGGTGGACAGCCAGTTGCAGACGCTTGCCGACCAGGCCATGAATGAAGCCGAAGTCCAGGAAGCCCGCGAAGAGTTTCAGGAAACGCTGATCAGCCAGATGCGTCAAATCGACAGCGGTATTGACGATCTTCTGGACGCCCGCGAAGAAGCCTATCGCGAATTTCAGGAGCTTCAGCAGGGGATGACCCAACCTATGGGCCCTCAAGGGGGCTGAAGCTTCCCGTGAGATACGTCTGAACTCCAACAAGTTTTAGAACACTCACACGATTGGGCCCCCCGTGCTTCGGCGCGGGGGGTTCTTTGTCTTTTGCTTGCCAGCCTGCGGAAGCTCCGTCTAGATTCTGGAAAATGCGCCTTTTGCTCCATGCGAAGGGCGCATTTCGCTTTTTCTCAAAACCATCCATCCATTCATGGCAAAGCCAGCATTCAGTAGTCAGATCATCCTCGACACCGGCATCAGCATGGGCGACGAGGGTAAGGGTCGCCTGATTCCCGAAATCATCCACGAGCTCCAGCAAAGCACGGGGAAATCGAATCCGGTGAGCACAGTTATTAAAGTCAACGGTGGCGCCAATTCTGGGCACACTTCGGGAGGACTAAAACTGAACCTCTACCCTGCCGGCGTGGTTGAAGAATCAGTGGCCACCCTCGCCATCGGCTCTGGGGTGGTCGCGGATCCGCACAAATTCGTCTGGGAAGGTGCCTACATTGAAAAGCACGGTTATTCAGTCAAAGAGCGACTCCTGATCGATGAGCGCACCATGGTCAGCGACCTGTCCCACCGCCTGCTGGACCTTGGTTGGGAGCACTACCGCACGCATGTGATTGGCGAAGAAGCTCGCGGCAGCACAGGCCGCGGAATCTCACCGGCCTATTGCGACGAAACCGCCCACTTCCCTATTTTCTATGCAGATTTCACCAACGGTCGCGCGGCCTTTGAGCGAAAACTGCGTCAACGCATGAGCCGCGCCCTGCTCACCCTGCAGGCAGTCTGCCAGGTAGATGAAGCCAGTTGGAACGGGTTTTTCCAAACCCTTACCCAGGCCGAGACCCGTGCGCACAAGGAGTTGATCGATGCGGGCATCCTGCCCGCTGAAGCCTTTAATTTCGAGCGCTTCAAAGGCTCAAAGCCCTTCACTCTGGATATGGATGCCCTGGTCGAAGCATACTGGACCGCCGGACAGATGCTGAAGCCAAACATAGGCGACGTGCGCGAACACATCCTGCAGACCATTGCGGCCGGCCACACCGTCATCGGTGAGTTCGGCCAGGCATTCTGGCTGGATAAGCGCTTCGGCTTCCCACCCAACGTCACGGCTTCACATACCCTGCCGGGCGAATTTTACGTCAGCGCCGGAGTTCCGGTTCAACCGGTCCACACGGTCGGCGTCTGCAAAGCCTACGACACGAAGGTGGGCACCCACCATTTCATCTGCCGTTTTCCGACGGATCACCCTCTGGGACAAAAGCTCTCCAAAATCGAATTTGGCGTCACTACCGGCCGGCAACGCATGGTCGGCTGGTTCGACGCGGTTGAAAAAGGCGATGCCCTGCGCTACGGGGGATTCCAGGATCTGTGCATCAATAAGCTGGATGCCCTCAGCTACAGTGGCGACTGGAACTCGGGCAACCTTCTGGTTTGCACGAGCTACGAGGACAGCGATGGCAGCATCGTGCGTCACGTACCCCGCTCCACAGCGCAGCACACCCGGGTCAAGCCGATCTACACTGAGGTTCCGGGTTGGTCTGAAGACATCAGCGGCATCCGCAACTATACCGATCTCCCGGAAAATGCGCAGCGCTACGTTCGTGTCATGGTGCGCTCTACGCTCGAAGTTGCCTATGGTGCGGACACTGCCGTGTGGCCCAAGGCACTGCCCAATCTGCGCTACATTGGCGTTGGCCCGGAACCTGATCAGATTATTTCAGACATCCCCGAGACCCGGGAACTGCTAGGCCTCGCCTGATCCACTTAACACTTGCGCCTCAAACCTCCGCCTTCCCGTTGACATTCCCCGGCGACGGAAGCAAACTGAGAAGTAGATATATGCAAGCAAAACAACTCAACTGGCTACCACTTGGCTTCGTCCTCAGCTACCATGTGCTCCTGATTGCCCTGCTGCCATTTGTTATCGGCGAATTGAATGCGGCGGCGTGGGCCGGATTTCTTCTGACCTATGTTTTGGGTGGCTTGACCATTACCGCCGGCTATCACCGCCTATACGCGCACAACGCCTATCAGGCCCACCCGGTGTTTGAATGGGCAGTGCTCATTCTTTCAACCCTGGCCTTCCAATGGTCGGCCCTGATGTGGTCCCACGATCACCGCTTGCACCACAACCATGTCGATACCGACAAGGATCCCTACTCGGTCAAAAAAGGCTTCTGGCATGCCCACATGTTGTGGCTTTTCACCTACAAACGCCAATTCCAACCGCAGATTGTTAACGACCTGCTGAAAAACCGCCGTGTGGTGTTGCAGGACCGTTACTACCTCCTGCTCGCGATCGTGGTTAATGCGGCCGTCCTCGGCATAGCCTGCCTCTTCATGCACCCACTGGCGGCCCTCTGGGCCGTTATCCTGCTGCGCATTTTTGCCATCCACCACTGCACCTGGTTCATCAACTCACTCGCCCACACCTGGGGAGCGCACACCTATGCCCGCGAATTGAGCGCGGTAGACAATGCCATCGTGGCCTTTTTGACTTTCGGTGAAGGTTACCACAATTACCACCATGCTTTTGCGACCGACTACCGCAACGGCATCCGCTGGTATCACTTTGATCCTACCAAATGGTTGGTCTGGACTGCGGCACGCATCGGTCTGGCCTCAAAGTTGCGCACCATTCAGCAGGTTCGCATTCAGAAAACATTAGTGCAGAAGGACAAACAACTGTTCATGGAGCGCCTGAGCAAAGAAAGCGATGCCCTCGCCTTGGACCTGCGGGCTCGCATCGAAGAGTTGTCAGCAAAATTTGAATCGAACGCCACAGCCCTTAGCCGTACCCTGCGCGACCTACGCTCGGCTTCCGAGCATCAGCGCAATTTGCTGCGTATCGAAATCCGCCGCCTGCGACGCGAACTCCGCGCCACCTGGAAGGCCTGGGTCTCGCTCACCCGCTGGGCGGCCAACCGTTACGCCATCCACGCCTGATCTGTCTTTGTTTGTCAGCGCTTTTCAGCAATCAAGCGCACCAGATCCACGAGGGTCACGATGCCCCTCAGCTCCTGATCTTTGCTGAGCACAAATACCTTGCTGCTGCCATTGCGCACCATGACCTCAATCAGGGTTTCAATGGGCTCGTATTGGGAAATCGTCGGAACCCGACTCAGTGGCAACTCAGCCAGTGTTTGCGTAGGATCCACATCCGGGCGTTTCAAATACTCATAAAAGTCATTGCGGTTCAGAGCACCGACCAGTCTGCCTTCGAAATCCACTACCGGATAGGTGCTGTGGCGATGACTCTGCAACAGGCTCAGGGTATCGGCGATGGTATTGCGTCGACGCAAAATGGTCACCTCCGAATGCATCAGGTCCCCCACTGGAAGGCGCCTTGCCCGCTCCGGAATACGCTCCTTCATGCGGTTGATTTCATCCACAGAGGAATACTGGATGGAACTTTGGGAAAACAGCCGGTTTAGTACTTCGCTGCTCTCGGCCAATGGCTTGAAGGCCGCCACATCCAGGGCCAGCAAGCGCGTCGGTTCCGTTGCCGTTGCCGTGAAGTGCCAGGTGTGATCGTGCAGTAGAGCGCGCTCGCCGAAGAAACCCCCGTGTTCGATGACCTTGATCAACTTGTCACCATCGTGAACTTCCATCCGCCCGCTCTGGACTACATAGAACGAAAAGGCCGGCTCGCCCGGATTGAATAGACGGTCGCCCTTTTCCAGCCACACTTCCTTCAGCAATCGCGTGTAGCGTGGGTTCAGGAGATTGATGTCACGCGGGAAAAACAGGTCCAGTGTCCAATCGATTAGAACCCGCAATTTGCGCTCGAAACCAGGCAGTTTGGACAAGTAGATCGAGCGCCACATCCACCAGGCAAAAAAGCCGGAGAAACGCATTCCAAAAACACTGGCAACCGCTGTCCTACGGCCAATTGTGGCCAGTTCACCCAGTCCGGTAAAGCGGAACGGCTTCAGCGGTTTTTCATTCAAAACGGCAGCCAGATTCCGCCCCAGCATCAAACCCTGACGCATTGCAAACTGGGCGGTCGGCGGACAAAAGCCCCCACCCTTCATCGGCACCATGGCGCAGTCGCCGGCCGACCAGAGAGCAAACGCATCGGGGTGCTCACTGTCGGCCTGAAGGAACTCATTGACCCGAATCCGCCCACGCTCCATAGGCATGCCCTCCTGCTTCTCCAACCCGCGCAGCAACCGGTGCGGCGCATTGCCCACGGTTGAAATACAGGTGGAGCTTTCGATGACATCGCCGTTGTCAAGATAGACCTTATTGGCAGTCAATGCCCGCGCCCGGCTGTTGAGAATCACCTCCATGCCGCGCTTTACCAACTGCTTCTTTGCATAGCGCCCAAGCGATTCATTCAGGGTCGGCAACAGATGACTGCCGCTGTGAATCAGAACCACGCGAAAATCGGATTCGTTGATATTGCTGTAATCCCGGTGAACATCCTTCAACAGGTCCAGTATCTGACCCGCCGTTTCAACGCCGGAATAACCGCCCCCGACCACTACAATACTTAACAACTGCCGCCGCTTGTCAGCGTCCTGAATCAAGTTGGCTTCCTCGCAGCGTCCGATCACCGTTGCACGCAGTTTCATCGCGTCACCCACATTCTGCATCAGCAGCGCGTGCTCAGGCATGCCAGGTACCCGACTCAGGTCGATTTCCGCACCCGGGGCCAATACCAGGTGCCGATAATGTACGGTCTGATCCGCGGTAAAATCACCGGCACTTATCTGAAAGCTGCGATTCTGCGGATTAAGGGACTGCACTGCCGCACGGTACACATCGACACCTTTACACAGTCGCCGGATCGGATTGACCACGTGGCGTGGCGACAATTCAGCACCAACCACCTCGGCCAGCATCGGCTGGAAGACCATGTAATTCTGGTCTGAGAACAGGGCGATCCGGATATCGTCCCGTTTCCGCAAATGACGTCTCAGGGACTTTGCCGCATACACACCGGCGAAGCCCCCTCCAATAACAGCTACATCCACTTCCATACTTACACCTGCCAGTGTTGGGCGGGGCCGAGCGGAACGATCCGCGTCGGATTGATTTCATCGTGCGTGCGGTAGTAATGACGTTTGATGTGATCGAAATTCACCGTATCCGCAATCCCTGGCACCTTGTAGAGCGCCTCCGTATGCGCCTGCAGTTTTGGATAATCGACAATGCGCCGCAAATTGCATTTGAAATGCCCGTGGTAGACCGCATCGAAACGGATCAAGGTGCAGAACAAGCGCCAATCGGCTTCTACAATGCGATCGCCAAATAGATAGGGTCCGGATTTATCCAGGCGCGTTTCAATAGTGTCCAAAGCCTCGAAAAGCTTTCCAACCGCTTGTTCGTAGACCGATTGCTTCGTCGCAAAACCGGCCTCATACACACCGTTGTTGATGTTCTCATAAATGAAGTCGGCCAGCGCACTGTGCTCCTTTTCGATATCTGCCGGGAAAAGCTCCGTCTCCGAAGTGCGCAGACGGCCGAATTCGGAATGAAACATGCGGCACAGGTCGTCTTCTGAATTGTTGACAATGCAACGCCGCTGCGAATCCCATAAAACCGGCACCGTCACCCGCCCGGAGAAATCCGGGTCACTTGCCTTATAGGCCTCGCTGAGAAACTTGAAGCCGTTCAGCCGGTCCGGCCCATGGCCCTCGCCTTTCCGCAGCGCCCAGCCACGCTCGTCGCGCTCGGGGTCCACGACCTCCACCGGAATCGCCAACTCCAATCCGCAAAGGTTGCGCACAATCAATGCCCGGTGCGCCCAGGGACAAGCCAGTGAAACATACAGCTGGTAGCGTCCCGGTTCAACCGGATGCTCGCCACTGCCTTCATCGGCAGAAACCCAGTTGCGGAAAGCATCCTCCTGGCGTTTAAAATCTCCATCCTCCGACTGTTCATCGGGAAATTGACCTGAAGCAACCATGTGGTTGCAAATTAGCCGAAAAGCTCCATTTTCCAAGCACCAATTGGAAGTTAATATTGCGGAAGGGCTCGATCGGGGCATGGTGTACCTCATGCTACGCCTGTTATGGTTCTGTCTCCCGGCAATCGCCTTCTGCGTCAAGGCGCTGGCCTCCGGTGACTCGGTTCTGGTGGTCTACAACCTGAACAGTCCCGATTCGCGTGCAATTGCCCAACACTACGCCGAACAACGGGCGATTCCCGAGTCCCATCTAATCGGGCTCGATACGCCGGAAAGCCTCACTATCGACCGCGAAAACTATATCGAGCGCATCCATAACCCACTGCTGCGCAGGATCGAGGAGCGAGGGCTGATCAAACTGTTGATACGGGAAGGCAAGGACGAACTGGGGCGTCTTCGGCCCAACTTCCAGAGCAGTTCAATACGCTACTTGGTAACGGTCTATGGCATTCCAGTGCACATTTCGGAGGCTTCTGAACTGGACGACGCGGACATCCGCGCCGCCTGGTTTCGCGGAAACGAGCAAGCAGCCCAGTTTGAAAACGGAGGACTCGCCCGCAACGAGGCTGCGGTCGACAGCGAGCTCAGCCTGCTGCTCCGCGCCAATACACCGCTCACCGGTTTCGTCCCCAACCCACTCTTCGGCAGTGAGGATTACACGGCCCACCCGGAGATCCTGCGCGTCAGTCGGCTCGATGGGCCCTCTGCACGCCATGTCAGGCAGATGATCGACCGCGGCATCGAAGCGGAGCAGAAGGGACTCCGCGGCCGGGCCTATGTTGACCCCGATCGACGCGGTGGAGCCTACGCTATGGGCAATGACTGGTTACGTGAGGCCGCGACGATTTTCGAGCGGCTCGGCTACGACACCGTCATCGATGAAAACCGCGAAGTATTTCAAACCGATGTCCGCTTCGACGCTCCAGTGCTCTACGCAGGTTGGTATGCCCATCATGTCAGCGGTGTCTTCACCCTGCCCGGCTTCCGCTTCGCTCCCGGTGCGGTCGCAGTCCACATTCACAGTTTCTCAGCTCAGAACCTGCGCCAGGACCGTCGCAACTGGAGCGGTCCATTGATCGCCCGCGGTGCCTCGGCAACCCTGGGAAACACCGCCGAACCCTTTCTCGGACTCAGCCACCACCTGCAGCTATTTTTTGCTGCCCTCGCCAGTGGAGCCAAACTCGGCGATGCGGCCTACGCCTCACTGCCCGGCCTCAGTTGGCAGGCCATTGTGCTCGGCGATCCGCTTTATCAGCCCTTCAAGGTCGAGCTGATCACCCAGCTGGCGCGAATCTACGAGGGCAGCTCCGACCCCTACGATACCTACACTATTCTGCGCGCGATCAATACCGCCCAGGCCAACGGCGAAACCGACCGCGCCCGCTCACTGGCCCGGCGCGCCATGTTCAACATCCCAAGCCCCGCGATAGCATTGAGAGCGGCTCAAATCCATCTGGAAGCAGACAACCCTACCCAGGCACGCAACGCACTCGGCTTCACCCGCTACATGGAACGATTCAACAGCATGGACTGGATCCTGATGGCTGAAATCGCGGCCAAGCTGGATACTCTGCAGGAAACCGAGGCCGCGTTTGAACTGATGGAAAAGCTTCTAAAGAGCTCAAACCTTCCCGCCCGCACCGAACGCCGGCTACTGGATCAGGCCATCCGCTATGCCGACAAACTCGGTAAAGTTCAGGATGCACTGCGCTACCGCGGACGGCTTGAGGAACTGCGCTGAATGGTCTTCGGTACCTTAATCGATCAGGGAATTGTCGGGGACAAACACCCAGGCACCCTTCCCGGCTTGATAGGAACCCAGCGGCAAATAGATGAAGCTCTGCAGGTCGTGCGCAAACATCCAGGCGCCTTGAGCCCGGCTAAGGCGACCGAGAAAGGCGCCGGTTTGGATCTGAGTCTTTAACTCGATTTCTGGCGACAGATCGCTGTTACCCGACTGCGGTGCATAGACCCATATCCCACTGCCAGAAACGAAGGCCGAATCCACATAAAAAAAGTTGTCCAACTCCGGCACCCACAACCATGGCCCGATGCGGACGCGTCCATCATCAGGTTCAACCGATTTGAGCAGTCGAATATTTAGAGCTGGAGGTGGAAAATCCATATCCGTTGCAATGTAATATCCCGGATGCGGGGGCTGATTGTAGGAAGAGTTCTGCCAGGCAATCGCCACTCGGTAGACAGGGTCGTGCATCAAGGTCGGCAAGCGGTAAGAAGTCGGCATTGTGCTCGTGTAGACCCTCAAGTGAGTATTGTTGCGGTTAAAGATCACCTCTTCCCTCCAATCACCAAAAAGGTCCGCTTGCAGATTCGGATTGGCCTTGGTGCCGTTGATGGAGCTCGTTCCCTGAGCCGTCAGCAGTCGAGTGGCACTCCCGCTGACAATGCTCCACTGGTCGATAGTATTGCTATTTAAAAGCTCGCGACTCAACTCCCCGTTCCACCAAATCACGTGATTGGTTGAATTTGGCCGAGTGCCAACCGCATTGCCAGCCAGGTCATAGAGGGTCGGCCCGGCCCAGAAATGAAATCCGGGCCTCTCGGGATCAATCTCCGCAGCAACCCCGCGACCACGGTCCTGACCCTGCTCATGATACCAGAAATACTGTCCGGAATTTGCCGGCCGCAAGGCCAGTCCACCCGCCCCCTCGAAGGGCATGAAGATATAGGGAATTGGATCATCCTTAACCATGTGCGCTACGTGCAGCGCATCGCCATGGCCATCTGGGTTGATCGTCTGGCTCACGTTGTTCATTCCAGTGCCGTCACTGCCAATCACAGCTGCTCCCGTCACGATATCGTGCCGGCCGTCATTGTTGGCATCGACAACTGAAAGCTGGTGATTACCCTGCCCTGCATAGCTGCTATTGCCCGGGTCGTTCGAATCAAAGGTCCAACGATTTGTCAGTGCACCGTCACGATAATCCCAGGCCGCAAGCACCATCCGGGTGTAATAGCCCCGCTGAAAAACCGCACTTGGCCTCTCACCGTCCAGGTATGCGACCGCTGCGTTGAAACGGTCGACACGATTACCATAGTTATCGCCCCAGCTGGAAACAAGCCCACGCACCGGTATGTATTCGGCAGTATCCAATTCCTCACCGGTCAAACCATCAAAAACGGTCAGGTATTCCGGTCCCTGTAGTATGTAACCGCCACTGTTGCGATAATCCATGCCGTGATTGGCTGAAGCAGCTGGACCTTTCTGAATGAATGCTCCATCGCCTGCGCGGGTTCCGGGAGCGGTCTTAACCATAATCTCGGCACGGCCGTTGCCATTAAAATCGTAGACCATGAATTGAGTGTAATGTGCACCCGCCCGGATATTGGGCCCGAGGTCAATGCGCCATAAGTGCACGCCATCCAAGGTATAAGCATCGAGATAGACCACGTCCGTATGTCCGGACTGGGAATTGTCTTTGGCATTGGAGGGCTCCCACATCAGTACGATTTCATACTGTCCATCACCCGTCAGATCGCCAGCACTGGCATCATTCGGGGTATAACTACCCCCAAGCGGCCCCGTAACTGGGCGCTGTAAAGGAATATCGAAATAGCCAGCATGGTCACCCTGAACCTGGTTGATTAAACGCGCCGGTTTACTCTCCGCACCCAACTGGCCGAAGTTGATGGACCGAACCGTATAGCTGCTGTTCAGCGGCGCGATGGGATCCAAATACTGCGTCGGACCAGTCAGGGGATCCGGCGTCAACAATTGGCTCTCACGGTAAACCTGGTAACCGGTATCGTAGGGTTCTGTTCCCAAATGCCGCCAACTCAGCAGGTAGCCCTCCCCCTGGCGGATGGCAACCAAGCCTCTGTCCAAATCCTCAACGATCATCTGAGCGTTTAGATAGCCTTGGAAAGGCGGAATGAAATACAAAAGCAAGGCAACAGACAAAGCCTGTCGAACAGAAATGAATGGATGCATACTAAGGGTATAGGTGGAGGTAGAAGCCAACAGTAAAAAAGGATCTGCTTACTGCTGGCAACAAGTATCTCCATGGGAAAACCGGTATTCAGCTCTGGGTAGTCCCTAGTCGCAAAGATCGGTCACAACGATCCTCCAGCTCCCGGATAAATGCCTCACGGTCCTTGGGTGAGATCATGTGGCTTTGCGCATCGTCCATAACGATGCAAATGCGCTTCACGGACAAAGCCGGTGCCACCCACAGGCCGTTGGCCAATTCGACTTTGTGAATGCGGTTCAGCGGAAGGCTGTAAGCAAAAAAGCCCCCGCGAATGGTCAGCTCCTGATCATCCATGTCGTAATAACAGGGGATCGACAGCAAAGCGATCAAAGCACCTACCAGAACCCCGAAGCCCATTTGAAAATAGGCAGCCCCCGGCGCGCTATCCAGCTTCGAGGCCCCAAGCGCAATCAACAACACAGGCGTGCCCACAAGAAAGAGCAGAACCCAAACATCAACGGCCGATTTAAATCTGGTTTTCATACAGTTTTTCCATTCAGCCCCTCCCGGCCACCGGAGTCAAAGAGGAAAGGAACCGTCCTACCGCACAGACCTACGAAGCCGGACCACATTACGACTCCTCCGAAGGACTATCGTTCCTTCGCTACATTTCATCATTCCAACAATCCCCTATTCCAACATTCCAGTCGGATCCAGGGCAAAAAATGGTGCTCAGGATGGGACTTGAACCCATACACCTTTCGGCACACGCCCCTCAAGCGTGCGTGTCTACCAATTCCACCACCTGAGCATCAATGAAGGCTCTGAAGAAACGTAGCTGGGGGCATTGGATCAAGCTTTTTCTGAGAAGTTTTTCAGTTCATCGGAATCGCTTTACTCAAGGGCTCTCCAATGTCAGCGTTCCGGCATGACTATTGACGAGCGTTTGGAAAAATTTCTGACCCGTGAGCCCCAGTTGGATCCCTCGGCCTATGTGGCCGAAAGTGCGGT
>JAFIGG010000111.1 GCA_020831485.1 Opitutales bacterium | reverse complement strand
CTAAAACCATTGACGATCTCCGTAGCGAAACAGCGACAGCGTTTCGGAGAATCACGGCGATTCGTCTCTAGCTCCAGAAGCGCCACCAGGGACTATTTTGTCCGCGGCGTCGGTTGCGTTGCCAGCGTTGGAGGAATTTGGGTAGGCGGGACCAGGATTTGTGGAGGTGCTGGTGTTCGAGGAAGAGGGGGATGGTGAGCTGGGTCAGGAGTTGGCGGCTGAGAAGGGAGTCCTGTTTGTTGAGCCAGGATTGCACGGCAATGAGATGGCTTTGGTAGCGGTCGGCCTGGCGCATCATGGAGTTGGGGAGGTGGCGATACCAATACAATTCGGTGGGAATGACATCGACATCGTAGCCTTCCAGGGAGAGGCGGAGGAGAAGTTCCCAGTCGTGGGCTGCTGTGTCGCGGTCTTCGCAAAAACCGCCAATAGCCTCAAATGTCTCGCGGCGGATGCAGAAATTGGCATCGCCGTAAACGTTGTCGAGCAGGCCGAGCAGGGTGAAGTCGCCGAGAGGCCGGATGACCTTTCCGGGGGCAGGTGTCAGCAGCGGGTCGCCTTTGCCGTGGTGGCGGACGAAGCCGCAGGTCAGGCAGTCGGCCCCGGAATGCTCCATGGCGCGGACAAAGCGTTCGATCATCTGCGGGAAGGCGCAGTTGTCGGAGTCGTTAAAAATCAAATACTCACCGGTCGCCTTGCTGGCAGCCACATTGCGCGCGGCGCCGAGGCCCTGGTTGACCTTGAGTTCATAGAAGCTCCAGTCGAGTTGTTCGTAGCGCTTGACCATTTTATCCCAGACTGCGGTGCATTTGGGATCGTTTGACCCGTCATTGATAACAATGACTTCAAGATTAGGATAGTCACACTGCTTCAGGGCATTGAGGGTGTGCGGAAGGAATTCCGGCTGATTGTAATAGGGAACGCATACGCTAACCCAAGGCAAATCATCGAGGGCAATAGTGTCGGCGTAGGCCACAACTGGCTTCAGTTGTGCATGCCAGTCGAGCCACAGGGTGTTTGCGGATTCAGCGGAATAGGGATGGAGGGCCTGGCCTGCGGTCTTCTCGCGCAGGAGCATGCTTTTTTCGATCCCTATGCTGCTCAATGGGAATCTGTGCTCAGGCGCAACCAGCTCCGGAACACCGCCGGTGGCCGCGGCGAAAAATGGGATCTGGTTTTCAATGCATTCAATGACTGCATAAGGGCAGTTGTCGATGCGGGAGGGCATCCAGGCGATGCCTCTGGATTCCCTAATGTATTGCAGTGCAGCCTCGGCATCGAGGTCGGTATGTATATGGAATTTGATACCAGGTAATTGCAGGCTTAGGGCGCGAATCCGTTCGCTGCTGGGGGCGCCTTTGAGTTGCCCGTCTTTGCCTAGAAAGGAGACTTGCTCAATGCCGTGAGGCTCCTGCGCCAGAATGCGTTCCAGGGCGGAGAGGAATAGGTCCAGACCCTTGCGCGCTTCGAGGCGGCCAAAGAAAATCAGGTGTGCGGGGTCGATAGATTTTTTGTCCGGGGCGGCGGCTTTGTGGACATAAGGGCAGGGCAGGACCCAATGCGTTTCGGGGATCTGCCAGCCTTCGCTTCGGCACCAGTCGCGCATGTGGGAACTTGGGAAAAGGGCCGCACCGGCGTGCTCAATGCAGTAGCGTTCGGCGTAATTCAGGCGCAGGTGACCGAGGGTGTCCTCCGGCCATTCGCGCATGCCTTGGCGGAGCCATTTCGATGGGGAGTGAACCGTGACTGCCAGCCGAGTCTTGGAGAACGCAAGCCCCGTGCGCTGAGCGCGGATAGCGTAAAAGCCGTTGGCACCCCAATCCTGGAAATGCACCAGGTCGAACTGTTCGCCGGCCAACCACTGATAGATCATCCAGGAACGCTGCAGGAAACGATCCTGTTGCGGGTTGATGTTGCGTTGTTCGGCATACGTCTGCAGGTCTCGAAGTGTGACGACCCGAATACCTTTACGCAAATAGTGCCCTCGCCAATTCGGGTCAGATCCCTTTTCCGCAGCTGCCGTGAATACCAGCGTCAGCTCGTGGCCCTGTAGTAAGTCCAGCAGGTGCGCGCAGAAAGTCCCGATTCCACCATTTTGAATCGGCCCTACAATATCCGGTGTAACCAGGCAAATTTTCATCCTGTAAACCTTTGATAATGATCGAATACCTGCATTCGGATCAATCCCAATTCGTGGATCGTTTTTAGGCCGTTCAGTAGGCGCGCTCGTCCCGAGTGCGCAGGGCTGGATTGCGGGCACCCGTTTGCGCGGGTCCCGATGCTGAAGCATCGGGCTACTTTTTAACGTAACCGGCCTCGGATAGTTGATACTGTGACATTTTTGAGTTGCACAATTTTAGCTATTATAAAAACCGTTACTTATGATTGATTGTTACTGTGCGCGGATGATTCTGAGTGCCTTGCCGCAATTTGGACCGGTGAGTATTGGGCGCTTGGCTGAGGTTTATGCGGGGCGGCTGGAAGATGTTTTCACGGCTTCGGAAGAGGAACTGCGGCTGGTGTTGTCGCCGGACAAGGTCAGGGCGCTGCAGCAATGGCAGCGAACCTTTGACCTGGACCGCGAGCGGGTGCTTTTGGAGCGCTATAAGGCAGATTACCGGATTCCGGGCGATGCGGGCTATCCCGAGGGATTGCGGCAGATGGCCGATCCGCCGGTGGGATTGTACGTGCGGGGCCAGGGCGCGGCGGTGGAAAACGCCATAGCGATTGTGGGCACGCGGCATGTGAGCCAATATGGCCGCAAGTGGACGCGGGCCTTTGCCCGGGAGCTGGCGGCGGCGGGATTTGTGGTTGTCAGTGGCTTGGCTCGCGGAGTCGATACGGAGGCGCATCGGGCCGTGCTGGAGGCGGGCGGGCAGACGGCGGCGGTGTTGGGCAGTGGTTTGGATCAGCTTTATCCGCCGGAGAATCGGGAACTGGCGGAAGCGGTTGCTAATAGTGCCGGGGTTTGGACGGAGTTCTATTTTGGCCGCAAAGCCGACCGCCAGACATTTCCCCAGCGCAACCGAATTGTGGCCGGCATGTGCCGGGCGACCGTTGTCATTGAATCCGGCGAACGCGGCGGCAGCCTGATCACGGCCCGTTTCACCATGGAACAGGGCAAAACGGTATTTGCACTGCCCGGGCGGGTGGATAGCCCTACTTCGGTGGGTTGTCACCGTCTGATTCAGGACGGCGCATCCCTGGTGACTTCGGTCGATGATGTTCTGCAGGCCATGAATTACGAGAACCACCAGCTGTCTTTGAGTTTGGAGCGGCCCGCTCGCGGTCGGGAGCCGGACCCGAGCCTGAAGCTGAGCCCGGAGGAGTGGGCTGTTTTGAAGACCCTGGAGGAGGGTGAATTCAAGCACGCGGACCAGATCTGCGATGAGTGCGGTTTGCAGACTCATGCGGTTGCGACCGCGTTGATGCTGTTGGAAATAAAGGGCCTTGTATCCAAGCACTTGGATGGTTGTTACGAGCGGGCGTATTGACGGTATCGAAGGAAACTGCACAATCGGACTGGTTTTCGATTATGGCGGTAACCGTACAACTGGCGTCGCGCACGCAGCGTTTCCTCGACCGGGCACGCTGGGGCTGGGCGCAACCTGAAGTCTATGCCCTCGTGGGTAAAGCAGGCACAGGCAAGAGCTTCCGTGCGGCTTTGCTGGCCCATCGCTATGCAATTGAACACATTGTTGATGACGGACTTCTGATCCGGGGCGGCAAGATCATTGCCGGGCAGTCGGCCAAGCGGGAGAGCAGCTTTCTTGCGGCGACCAGGACGGCCTGTTTTCTCAACCCGGAGCACAGGATGGAGGTCAGGGATGCCCTCCGGGAGCATAAGGTGCAGCGCATCCTCCTGCTGGGGACGAGTGACCATATGCTGCGGAACAACTGTATTGCGCTTGGTCTGCCGATGCCGAAAAAAACCGTCCGGATTGAGGACATTGCAACGCGGGAGGAAATTGCGACGGCGATTCTGGACCGTTCGCAGCATGGGCGGCATGTCATCCCCTTGCCCGCGATCGAGGTCCGGGGCAGTTACCCGAAGATTTTCGCCGAGTCCTTCAATGTCTGGCTGCACCGGGGCTGGAGCTGGATGGGCAGAGGTAAACGCCAGGCGGTCGAGAAGACCATTGTGCGCCCCGAATACTCACACAAAGGCAGCGTTAGCATCGGAGAGGCCGCCCTTAGCCAGATGGTGCTGCACTGTGTCGCCGAAATTGCCCCTGAGATCTCCGTAGCCAAGATTCGCATCCGCCAGCGCAAAGAGGGCTGCGAGCTACGGGTCATACTGACCGTGCCCCTTGGCCACAAACTCCCCATGACCCTGTATCAGCTGCGCGAAATGATGCTCGCTGAGATTGAAGGCTACACCGGTATCTGGATCTCCCGCCTGGATCTATCTGTAGAATCGCTGAAAGACGGGGTGCTGTGAGGCGGTAATCTGTCGCCGCTACGCTACTCTTTGCTAGAAATTGTCGGGATGATACTGGGCGAGGCCTTTGGCTTCGAGGTCATCGGCGTGGATGAAGTCGAGGGCTGCGGAGTTGATGCAGTAGCGCAGGCCGGTGGGTGCGGGGCCGTCCTCGAAGATGTGACCAAGGTGGCTGCCGTCGAGGGCGCAGTGCACTTCGATGCGGACCATACCGTGGCTGCGGTCGGTTGTGGTGGCGACGTTTTCGGACACCACGGCGTCCCAGAAGCTCGGCCAGCCAGTGCCCGAGTTGAATTTATGGGCTGAGCTGAAAAGCGGAATCTGCGTCCCCGCCAGTACGTAAAGTCCGGGCTCCTTGTGGTCGTGGTAGGCGTTGCGGAAGGGCGGCTCGGTTCCGGCCTGGCGCATGACGCGGTACTGTTCCGGGCTCAACATGCTCTGCCATTCCGCGTCGCTGCGCTGAATTTCGAAATAACCGCGAATCTGCGCCCCTGAAGGCAGGGAGCAGGCGGTGGGTTCATCGGAAGCGGAGCAGGAAGGATCTTTGGACATGGCAAATGTGTGGATGAGAGTGATCGAGCCGAAAAGAGCGCTGACAAGCATTAGCTTACTAATAAAGCCGGATTTCATAAAGTTGAAGTATAGCGAGGAAGTCTGGGAAGTAAATGGTTTGCGGATGATTAATGGTGGAATGATGGAATGGTGGAATGATGGAATGGTGGATTGGTGGATTGGTGGAGTGGTGGAGTGGTGGAATGATGGAATGGTGGAGTGGTGGATTGGTGGTGGGCTGTGAGGCTGTGGGCTGTGGGGCGGTAGGTTGGAGCACGGCCTTTAGGGCCTGTTGATTTATTGCGTTTTCAACGATAAGGA
>JAFIGG010000028.1 GCA_020831485.1 Opitutales bacterium | reverse complement strand
CCCGGGAGGGTGGACGCCTCGTCCACCCAAATCTCTGAATCCTTTCAATCCCGATTTTCTCCTTTACAAGGCCAGCCAATCTGCTTTGCTGGTCGGCTTTCTCATGATCAAGACACGTAAATCAATTGCCAAGAAGTTCAAGGTAACCGGTACCGGCAAGGTGCTCCGGCGCAAGCCCGGCAAGCGCCACTTTTTGCGCAACAAATCGGTGAAACAAAAGCGTTCAATGAGCCAGGATCAGGCTTGTTCCGCTGGCGTTACCCGGTTTGTCAAAATCGGTTGCCCGAACAAGTTCTAATAGCCCTTCGGCTTCGATATTAATTGGCTGTGCCGGGTGATTCCTCAAGGCGACCCGGCGGCCCGAAACTTAATTATATAACATGCCTAAAACACGAAACACTGCAGCGACCCGCAAGCGCCACCAGCGCGTCAAACGCGAGGCCAAGGGTTACTTCGGTAACGCCAGCCGTCTCTATCGCTACGCCAAACAGGCTGTAGCCCGCGCCGGTGCCTATGCTTACCGCGACCGTCGCAACAAAAAGCGCGAATTCCGCAGACTGTGGATCGTCCGTATCAATGCCGCCTGCCGCGCAGAGGGCATTTCCTACAGCCGCTTCATGAATGGTCTCAAGAACGCCGGAATCGAAATGGACCGCAAGGCCCTGTCGGAACTGGCAATTCACGATCCGGAAGCCTTTAAGGCCCTGATCGAGAAGGTTCGCCCGGAAGTGAAGGCCTGATTGGTCGATTAACTGAATTTTTCAAAAGCCTTCGTTCCTTTCGGAACGAGGGCTTTTTGTTTGATTACAACGCGCATTCAGCGCAGCTTGTTTCTTTTATTTCCCCAGCACTATGGAAGACGATCTCAAAGCAATACTGGAGCAGGTAGGTAAGGATATTGAAGGTATCCGCACCGCCGCGGAATTTGAGCAGTTCAAGGCCCGGGTTTCCGGGCCGAATGGCAGTTTCACCGCGATCACTAAGCAAATTGGTAAGCTTGCTCCCGAAGAGCGACCCAAGGCCGGCAAACTGATCAATCAGTATAAAAATGCCCTGCAGGAGCAGTACGACAAGGTGTTGGAACGCCTCGAAAAGGAGCGCCTCGCGGCCTTGATTGGGCCTCCTATTGATCCGACCCTGCCGTCTCCAGACGCTGGTCCGGGCAGCTTGCACCTGCTGACTCAAGTGCGCGATGAAATTGCCTCGGTGCTGCGCAAGATCGGGTTTGTGGTCGCTGACGGCACCGAAATCGAGACCGAATACTACTGCTTTGACGCCCTCAATACGCCTCAGGATCACCCGGCGCGGGATTTGCAGGACACCTACTATTTGGACAGCGATGCCAAGATCGGCAACGTCGAGCGCAAGGAGGACGAGCGCTACCTGTTGCGCACGCACACCAGCAGCGTGCAGATTCGCACCATGCTCCAGCAGCAACCGCCGATCCGCATCATTGCTCCCGGACGCTGTTTTCGCCGCGACACTGCAGACGCGACCCACTCGGCGAACTTCCACCAGATCGAGGCGCTGTATGTCGACAAGGGGGTCACCGTGAAGGACCTCAAGGCTGACCTCGACTATCTGTTTCGCTCGCTTCTGGGCCCGGATGCGGAAATTCGCTTTCGTCCGCACTATTTCAGCTATACCGAACCCAGCTTCGAGGTCGATTTCAAGGTTGGCCACCTGGGTAAGGTGGGCTCCGACTGGATGGAGATCATGGGTTGCGGCATGGTCGACCCAGCGGTTTTTGAGGAAATGGGCTACGATCCGAATATCTGGAGCGGCTACGCCTTTGGCCTCGGCATTGAGCGCATTGCGATGACCCTCTACGGGGTCGACGACATCCGTTACCTCTATCAAAACGACCTGCGGCTTCTGTCTCAGTTCTCCTGAAGCGCCAAACCTACACAGCAGATTCAGTTTCCATGAAAATCAGTTTAAACTGGCTTCAAGAATACGTCGACCTGAGTGATATCACGGTCGACGACATTTCACACGCTTTGACTATGGTCGGCTTCGAGGTCGAAGGCGTCGAGCAAACCGGCTTGCCACCGCTGGAGCATGTGGTCGTCGGCGAGATCCTCTCCTACGAACAGCACCCGAATGCCGACCGCCTGTCGGTCTGTCAGGTCAGGGTCGACGACGGCGAGCCGCGCACCATCGTATGCGGGGCAAAGAATTTCAAGCAGAACGATCGTGTCATAGTCGCCCTGCCGGGTGCCGTACTACCCGGAGACTTCGAGATAAAGAAGTCCAAACTGCGCGGCGTCGCCTCGGAGGGCATGATGTGCTCCGAACGCGAGCTGGGTATGGGCGAAGACCATGCGGGTATCTCCATTCTGGAGGGTAGGCCCGAAATCGGCACTCCGGTGGAAAAGGTATTTGCCGATAGTGATGTTATTTTCGATGTCGAGGTCACCCCGAACCGTCCGGATGCCCTCAGCCACATCGGCATCGCCCGCGAGATGGCCGCCTGGTTTCGCCGCGACCTAAATTACCCTGAGATCACGGTCAACTTCAACGAAGCGACCCGCGGCAGCCTTGTCGGAGAGGTGAGTTCCGAAGTGCCCGAGTTGTGTCCGCATTACCGCGGCTATTCGGTCAAGAACGTCCGCGTAGCGGAGAGTCCGGACTGGTTGAAGAAACGCCTCAAGGCCATTGGCCTGCGTCCGATCAACAATATTGTAGACATCACCAACTTTGTCCTTCACGAGACCGGTCAGCCCTTGCACGCCTTCGATGCCTCGAAGGTCCGTGGCGGGCGCATCGTCGTGCGGCCCGCACACCGCGGCGAGAAACTGGTGACGCTCGACGATAAACAGCGCGAGCTGGATCCTTCGATGATGGTCATCGCCGACTGTGAACGTGGGCTCGTCATTGCCGGAGTTATGGGTGCGGTGGATGCAGAAGTGGACCAGACCACCGAGAATATCTTTCTCGAAGCCGCTTATTTTGAGCCCTCTTCGGTTCGCCGCACTGCCCGGCGCCTCGGGCTGTCTACGGACAGTTCCTACCGCTTTGAGCGCGGAGTGGATCCAAAAGGCGTCGAATACGCTGCACTGCGCTGCCTGAGCCTGATCCTGCAACTTGCCGATGGCGAATTGATGGGGCCTCCGGTTGTTTTTGGGGAGGCGCCTTCGGTGGAGAAGGAAATTGAGATTTCCGGACAGTTCATCCGCGAGCGTCTCGGTTTTGAGGTCAGCGACAAGGATATCGATGAGACTTTGTCGGCACTCGAGCTGGATGTGCGCGAGAACGGCTACGATGACGATGGCAACATACAGTTTCGGGTAGGTATCCCGAGCTATCGCCTCGACCTCTATCGTCCCATCGACCTGGTGGAGGAGTTTCTCCGCATCTACGGCTGCGACAAGATTCCGAAGGCGCGCGTGCGTCCGGCTGGCTTGCTGGCTGAGGACGACCCAGTGCCACAATTCATTCAGGCTGCGAACGCACTCCTTTCGGGACGCGGATTCAACGAAGCCCTGCATTACAGCCTGCGCAACGAAGGGGAGCTGCGGCAATGGTACACCAATATATCGGCCTCAGCGCTGAAATTGACCAATCCGCTGTCCAATGACGCTTCGCACCTGCGCCCTTCGCTGATTCCCGGATTACTCGATGCACTAGCACTCAATCAGTCCCGCCACAACAATCCCCGCCAGCTCTTTGAGACCGGTCGGGTTTTCCGCGAGGAGAACGGCCGAATTTACGAGATGGTAAGCATCAGCTTTGTGATTCTGGAAACCGATCAGCCACTTTGGAAGGCGCGTGAGTCGACGGACTTTTACCACCTTTCCCGCCTGGTGCTGGACCTCCTGGCCAAGGCCGGAGTGCAGATGACCACTGACGCGTTTGTGCCGATTCAGGGTGAGAATGCGTGGCAGGACGGCCACGCCGCCGAACTGGGCAACTTCCGCATGGGCTTCCAAGCCCGCGCCGGCTTGCTCAATCCGGTGATGACTCAGCAATGGGACATCACTGGCCGGGTCTACGCCGGCCTGGTGACCTGTCGACCAGACTTCCTCAAGCGCGGTAAAAAACGCAAAAGCTACAAGCCTTTCAGCGCATTCCCGCCGACCGTACGCGACCTCGCCGTTGTGGTCCCCAAAGAGCTCCCCGCAGGTAAGGTCCGTTCGACACTCGAACGCCTGGCGCGTAAGGAATGCGGTAAGCACATTGAGCTGGAGTCGGTTGACGTATTTGACGTTTACAGTGGCAAGGGCGTGGCTGAGGAATCCAAGTCCATCGCCTGTGCCTTCACTTTTCGCAGCACCGATCGCACCCTCACGGATAAAGAGGTCAACGAAGTCTTCGACCGTATCCAGAAGGCGGTGGCCCGTCAGGACGGAATGGAGCTGAGAGGCGCTTGAATACCAGAATAGGCTTGCCAATGGCGGCAGGCTGTATCCCATTGAGAACCACATGGATTTGACATTTGACAACCGAATTGCCGTCGTGACCGGAGCCGGTCGCGGTATCGGTAAAGCGATTGCGGAAAAGCTGGCAGCCGAAGGCGTTCACGTGATTTGTGTCAGCAAGAACCCCGACTCCTGTGGCGCTGCCGCAGAGGCGATTCAGCAGCAGGGAGGCAAGGCCACTGCGATGCCGGTGGATGTTTCCTCATCCGAAGCCGTCAACGCAGCCTGTGAGGCCATCCAGAGTGAACATGGCCGGGTAGACATTCTGGTCAACAACGCGGGCATCACCCGCGATACCTTGCTTATGCGGATGAAAGACAGTGACTGGGACGATGTAATTCGCACCAATCTGAATAGCTGTTTTTATTGGTCCCGCGGCCTCGTGCAGATGATGGCCCGTGGCCGTTGGGGGCGGATCATTAATATTTCATCAGTGGTTGGACAGATGGGCAATGCAGGACAGGCCAACTACGCGGCGGCGAAAGCCGGCGTATTTGGCCTCACCAAGAGCCTTGCCCGCGAGTTCGCCAAGCGCAGCATTACCGTCAATGCGGTGTCCCCAGGTTTTATCGAGACCGATATGACCTCGGTGCTGGATGAAAAAACCCGCGAAACCATCGCTTCCCAGATCCCCTTGCGGCGCCTGGGTCGGGCCGATGAAATCGCTAATATGGTTGTTTACTTGGCTTCTGATGAAGCCGGCTACATCACCGGCCAGACTTTTACGGTTGACGGCGGCATGGTGATGTGAAATCAGAACATTTTTAATTTAACCCTTGAATAGCATCTAAAATGGCAGACAAGAGCATCGAAGAACGTGTAAAAGACATTATTGTCAATCAGCTCAACGTAAACGAAGAGCAAGTTACCCCTGAGGCATCTTTTCTTGAAGATCTCGGGGCCGATTCACTCGACACTGTCGAGCTGATCATGGCCTTTGAGGAGGAATTCAGCGAAGAAATCGACGGCGAAATCCCGGAGTCCGAAGCTGAAAAGCTCCAGACCGTGGGTGCGGTGATCGAATTCATCAAGTCGAAAGCTGGATGAGGCCATTTGGCTCTTGTCCAACCCGCCTCCATTAGTTTCATTTTCGGGAGACCTTTTTAATAAGGTCTCCCTTTCTTTTTTGGTGATCTCATTTCAGCATCTGTAACGATGAACAAGAAACGCATAGTTGTGACCGGGATGGGGGCTGTAACGCCTCTGGGACTGACGGTGGACTCTTTCTGGGAAGGCCTGTTGGCCGGTCGCAGCGGAATCCGTCGCATCGAAGGCTTTGACCCAAGTGATTTGCCTTGTCAGATCGGCGGCGAAGTCGTCGGTTTTGAACCTGGTGATTACATGGATCCAAAGGACGCTCGGCGTAACGACCGCTATACCCAGTTTGCTGTTGCCGCATCGCGGATGGCGCTTGAGGACGCAAAGCTGGGCGAAGATCAGCGTGACCCAGAGCGCTTTGGTTGCTTGATTGGTTCTGGCATCGGCGGACTCGATACCATCGAAAAACAGACCTTTCGCCTTTGGGACGGAGGGCCGCGCAAGGTCTCTCCCTTCATGATCCCCATGCTGATTACCAACATGGCCAGCGGCGTGGTCGCCATTGAATTCAAGGCGATGGGTCCTAATTATGGCATTGTCAGCGCCTGTGCCACTGCCAGCCATGCCATTGGGGATGCGATTCGCATCCTGCGGGCCGGTGAGGCGGATGTGATGCTCGCCGGCGGCAGTGAGGCCAGTGTGACCCGTCTGGGCTATGCGGGCTTCTGCAATATGAAAGCCATGGCTACCGCTTTCAATGATGAACCTGAGCGTGGCAGCCGCCCCTTTGATGCCCGCCGTGACGGTTTTGTGATGGGAGAGGGTGCCGGTGTTCTGGTAATGGAGACACTTGAGCACGCCCAGGCCCGTGGCGCTAAAATTTATGCCGAGCTTGTCGGCCATTCGGCGACCTGCGATGCCTATCACATCACTTCCCCGGATCCGGAAGGCAAAGGCCTTGGCCTGTGCCTCCGCAATGCCTTGAAGGATGCCGAAATCGAGACCGAGACGGTCGACTACATCAACGCCCACGGCACATCGACTCCTTACAACGACAAGACTGAATCCGCAGCGATCCGCAAAGTATTCGGAAAGCACGCCTACCGGATGAAAATCAGCTCGACCAAGTCAATGACCGGGCACCTTCTGGGCGCAGCCGGCGGCATTGAAGCGATTGCCTGCATTCTTTCCATCCGCGAAGGCCGCATCGCTCCAACGATCAATTATGAGAATCCGGATTCCGACTGCGATCTGGATTACGTGCCCAACGTTGCAATCGAGCACCAGGTAAACATCGCCATGAGCACCAACCTTGGCTTCGGCGGCCACAACGCTGCACTGGTTTTCAAACGCTACCAGTAGCCCCAGCATTCATGCTGGGGACTCTATTCTGGTTTTACCGCGGACGTTGTCAGGGAGATCTTGCCCTGATAGCTGCGCCTAGGGGTGTATCCGTTTATGGGTAAATACAATGCTTTTTTTACAGACTTAACCTGGCGCCTCGCTGTCAATCATTGGTAAAGTTCCTGTTGTCAGCTAGTTATGTTCAAAGTTGCTGTAAATAAAGATTGATGTTCTTTTCGGCATTGGTTTCAATGGTGGTCTGTCTCAGGTCAAATAATGGCCCGGATCGTATGTTTCCGGGTCTCAACCTAAACCGCTATGAAAACAAATCTCTCGCTTGTTTCTACTGTTACCGCCTTGCTTGTATTTGCCTGTATGGGCACTGCCCTCAAGGCTCAAACCGATTGGCAGGTTGTCCTGCTCGAACACGAATGGAAGGAATATACGTTCAGCCGCTCAAGTGTAAGTTTTGAGGACTGGACTTTAAACGCCGAAATGGATGCCGTTAATGCGCTGGTTGTCGAAACTAGTGCTGACAATGGTGCCACGGATTACAGCCTGTCGGTGGAATCCGGTAATCAGTTCTACCGCTTGAGCGGGGCAACTGGTGCCTATTTTCCGCTCACGTTTTTCAGTTATTCAGGAGATTTTATGGTCTCCAACCGCAATGCCTTGCCTGGCGAAGACGGGCCCGTGGACGGTGGAGCTGGCGTATTTGGCTTTCGCAAGGCTGCAGGCAGTGTGGGTTCTCTTGAAGGTCGCTGGGAAGGGCTTCAGTATGAAATCCAAATGGGTACAGAAAGCATCTATTCCTGGGGTTATGAATTGATGCGTGCGGACCTTAACAGCGATGGCACTGTGGATGTTGAAATTCTGGTCTCTACACCTAATCCGGATGAAGTAGGGGAAGTTTTTTCAGGGTCTTATGCTGAGGATGTGGGAGTCGTTACCTTTACCATCATTGAGGACGACGAAACCGAAGAAGTTGAGTTTCAGTTGTCTTCGTCCGGAGACTTAATGGTGTTTCGGATGGCAGAGGAAGATGGAGATTTCCTAGTGAATACCTTCTTGAAAGAAGCCGACTCGGTTAGTTTTCAGGACATTGCCGGGACTTGGGTTTTGAGCACGCTCGAGTTTGGCCAGGGGAATTTGACGGAATGGGCTGCGATCGATACGGAAACGGGCTTGTTGGAACTCCGTGAGGACGGGTCCGGAAGCCTGTTCTTCATGCAATCCTCTCTGTTTGATGCGGAGGATTCACAGCATGAAGCCGTCGTTCACTTCGAATGGAGCCTGGACGGGCCGCACCTGACCATCGACAGTGCTAACGGCTACCCCCTTGGAGATGACGCGCCTGTTTTTACCATCGGTGCAAGCAAGGAAATCATGCGTACCATCGACTATGAAGTATCGGGTGACGATTCGATCTTGATGATTGAGTATTTGGTCAAGGTGGATGTGCTGATTCAGCCGGAGGTCAAATACCTTCCAGTGTTCACCCCGGCCGTTGACTATTGGGGCTCTTGGTTCGGGAACAAGGAACGCATTTATACCGCTCACTGGCCCTGGGTCTATTTCGAACACCTTGGCTGGATGTTTGCCTTTGAAGGCGATGGACGGTTTGCCTGGTTCCACGATCTAGGAATGGCAGCTTACCTGGGCACGGATGCAGCTATCTTTCCGTTTTTCTTTGGTAGCACTGCGAGCGATGTCTTCTACTTCGATCTTAGTCGCTCAACGGTATCAAGCCGCTGGGTATATGGATTTGAAGAACAGCGCTGGATTCAACCTGAATAGGTTTGGACAGGCGCTGTTTTACTGCGCCATCGCCGATCCCGCCAGATAGCCGGTGGTCCAGGCGGCTTGAAAATTGAATCCGCCGGTAACGCCGTCGAGGTCCAGAGTCTCACCTGCAAAGTAGAGGCCCGGGCATCGGCGGCTTTCCATTGTACGGAAGTTGACGTCCTTTAAAGAGACTCCACCACAGGTGACAAACTCTTCTTTGTGGGTGCTTTTTCCCTGCACTTGCAATTCCTGGCGATACATCAGCTCGATCAGGCGGTCGCGGCAATGAGCCGGCAGCTGGCTCCAGATGTAGCTGCCGGCGCCTGCCATGTCCACGAAACGCTGCCACAGGCGTTTCGGCACAGAAAGCGGTCCAAGATTATCGACGCGTTTCTTGGGATGTTCTCGACGCATGGTCTCAAAGCTTTGGCGGATTTCATCGAAGCTGCCCGGCACCCATTGAATGTGGACAGGGAAGTGGTAGTTGGATTCGTGCAGCCTGCGCGCGGCCCAGGCCGACAGCTTTAGAATGGCAGGTCCACTGAGGCCTGTGTGGGTAATTAGCATCGGGCCGGATTGCTGCATTTTGGAACCGGGCAAGCGCACGGTTGCCTCCGGCACGGATACACCTGCAAGGTCCTTCAGTTCGGGGCCGGGGATCTTGAAACTGAACAAAGAGGGCACCGGAGCCACCATGCGGTGGCCCAAAGCTTGCAATGTGTCCGGCAGGCTCGACTGCACCAGGGATCCGGTTGCCAGCAGGCAGGCCTTTGTCAGCATCCGGTTCCCGTCGGCGAGTTCCAATTCGAGCTGCCCGTCTGAAGTTCGGCGAATGTCCGTAAGGCGCACTCCGTATTGCACCTGCACCCCCAGGCGATTCATTTCGCCGAGCAGGCAATCGATAATGGTTGCGGAGGTATTGCTGACCGGAAACATGCGGCCATCGGCTTCCGTTTTTATATCAACGCCCCGCTCCTGGAACCAGGCCACCGTATCCCTGGGCTGAAAATGGTGAAAGGGACCTCTGAGCTCTTTGTTGCCCCGCGGATAGTTTTGGATCAGTTGGGCCGGATCGAAACAGGCATGGGTGACATTGCACCGGCCTCCGCCCGAAATCTTCACTTTGCGCAGTGGCATACGACCGCTTTCGAGCACGGTGACCCGTGCACCCGCCTCGGCCGCACGGATTGCCCCGAAGCAGCCGGCTGCACCGGCACCGATAACAATGACCTCATGGCTTCTTGTTTGTGCGTTCAAGCCGATAAACTTAGCGTCTCATGGGGACTGGATTCAAGCGAACAAAGCTGTTTGGGATTCTTTGCATAAATTATTGGCGGAATGGCGCTCCCTGTGACAAATTAACCGAATGGCGCTTTCGATTCGACAACACCTTCGGATTCTGGCCCGGGCGGGTAAAGGTTGGCTGGCGGACAAAGCCTTTCAGCATGCAGCGGCCCTAGCTTTTTACACCCTGTTTTCAATGGCACCTTTGTTAATCCTGGTCATTACAGTTACCGGGCTGTTGTTCGGGCAGGATGCCGCGGAGGGACAGTTGTTGGAAACACTGGAGGCCTGGATCGGTGCTGAAGGCGCGGTTACGGTGCAGAAGGCCATAGCTGAGATGAATCCACAGCAGAGCGGCTGGCTGGCAACATTTCTCGGATTCTGTCTGTTGGCGGTTGGCGCGACGACCGTATTCGGTCAGTTGCAATTGTCGCTGAATCAAATTTGGGAAGTGGCCCCGAGTCCCAAAAAGAGTGGGGTGCTGATGCTGCTCAAAACACGGTTGTTATCGCTGACTCTGGTTTTGACCATCGGTTTTCTTTTGTTGGTTTCCTTTCTTTTGACAGCAACTTTGAGCACTTTGGTAATCTTTTTCAGCGATTATGTGCCGATGCCTGGAGGCTTGCTGAAGCTGGCGGACATTATTGTTTCCTTTTTGATTATTTCCGGATTGTTTGCCGCGATCTTCAAAGTTCTACCCGATGTTCACTTGCCTTGGCGGGAGGCCCTTTATGGCAGCGCCATCACCGCAGCATTGTTTATTTTGGGGAAATACCTGATTGCGATCTACATTACTCAAACCGGTGCCACCTCAGCCTACGGTGCCGCGGGCTCTCTCGTGGCCATTCTTATTTGGGTGAATTACTCAGGCCTAATTCTGTTTTTCGGTGTTCAGGTAACTAAATCCTACGCACTCGAAAGGGGGGTGCCGATCCTTCCCAAATCGACTGCGATCAGAATGACTTATCACCCGGTTGAAGACGATGGCTGATGGCCAGTTCTGGACAGAGGTGTTTGGAGTAGCCTGTCCATATGCTACAATAATTCGCTTTCAATAAGTTTTATTGTTTGCGAGCATAAGCGGATGCTACTCGTTCCCGAAACGCTCAAAGGCTATCGCGAGCAGATGTCTGCCGCATTGGCCGCTGGAAAAACAGAAGAGGCTGCAGCAGCCTCAGTAAGGCTCTCGACAGGGCGCTGTGCGGAATTATTAACGGAAGCCCCGAGACCGCATATTTTTCCCACATTGGAAAAGATGAAGCGGGATCGAGCTGGGCGTATTTTGACGGATATGTCACCCGATCTTGTTGCCTCGCTGCTGAACGACCTCAGCGATACAGAGGCCTTTGGCTGGATGCAGGAGATTGCTGTAGACCGTGCGGCTGACATATATGCGCTTTTCCCCGAGGAACGCCAGAAGGCTTATTTGTGTCAACTGAACAAGGAAGATGCTGTCGAGATCCGTGAACTTTCTTCCCACAAAGCTGGCAGTGTCGGGGCCGTTATGACCACCAATTTTCTGGCGATTCGCGAGGACACCACGATCGGAGAAACGCGCGAGGCCATTCGTGAAGCGCCGTCCCACACCGAGACGCGCAATTACATCTACATTCTCGACAAGGATGATAAACCCGTTGGGGTCCTTTCCCTGCGCGATATTTTGCGGCAGGACCGTGCCTCGGTGGTCAAGGATGTCATGGGCAAGAACCTGATCGTGGTCGAAGTTGATACTGAAGCCACCTATGCCGCCGAAATGCTGCGCAATCGGGGTTATCTCGCCTTGCCGGTGATTGAAGAATCCGGACGCCTGGTAGGTATCCTGGAGATGGACGTTGCGATCTCTATTCTCGCGCAAAACGTGGCGGACCAGTTTGTGACGATGGGTGGTGCTTCCACCGAAGAAAGCTTCTACACGCCGCCGATGGGGTCCGTGCGCATGCGCCTGCCCTGGATGGCCGCGAATATTTTCCTCAATCTTGGTGCCGTTTTTGTGATTTCCAGTTTTGAGGATACCATAGCCCAAGTGGCCTTGTTGGCGGTTTTCCTGCCAATGATTACCGATATGGGAGGCAACGTGGGTATTCAGGCCCTCTCGGTGGCTATCCGAAGTATTGCTCTTGGCGAAGTCCGTTTGCAGGAATTTTGGAAGGCCACCCGCAAGGAGTTGACTATAGGGCTCGTCAACGGGGTGGCTCTGGGCTGCCTGTTTGCCCTCGTAGCCTATGTAATCAAAGGCAATGGCTGGCTGGGCCTGGTCGCAGGAACCGCACTGGGGGTAAATGTTTTGATGGCAGGCGTGATTGGTGGAACCCTGCCTTTCCTGATTAAACGCCTGGGCAAGGATCCGGCGATGATGACGGGGCCTGTGTTGACGACGATTACGGATATCACCGGGGTCACCATATACCTCGGCCTCAGCACACTGTTTTTGACGCAGATCTTGGGCTAAATATCATACCAGGCCAGCGTCTCCCCGAGTCCCGCCACATCCCCAATGATGACGATTGCCGGCGGCCCGAGTCCACTCTCTACGACACGTTCGGCCGCATCAGCCAAGGTTGCCTGCAGCGACTGCTGGCGGGCTGTCGTGCCCCATTGCACGACACAGACAGGTGTGGTCGCTGGCCTTCCAGCGTCGATAAGGCGCTGGGTGATTGCTTTGAGGCGCCCCATTGCCATGTAGAGAACCAAAGTCCCGCCTGTGGCGGCATGGGCTTCCCAGTTGACCAGATCACTCTCCGCTTTGTCCGGGCGCTCGTGGCCGCTGATAAAGGTGACCGCGGCACTGTGTTCGCGGTGGGTCAGGGGGATGCCGCTGTAGGCTGCGCAGCCCAGCGCTGCAGTGACCGCCGGAACGACCTCGTAGCGGATGCCATCCTGCTTCAGTGCCAGCGCCTCTTCGCCGCCCCGTCCGAAAATAAAGGGATCTCCGCCTTTGAGTCGAACCACGCGTTTGCCCTCGTTGGCGAGCCGGACCAATAATTGCTCAATCGCCTCCTGCGGCAGGGCGTGAAAGCCGGCCCGTTTGCCGACATAATGGCGCTCACAGTCTGGGCGAACCCATTCGAGCAGCTGCTTGTCGACCAGATAATCGTAGACCAGGGCGTCGCATTCTTCGAGCAGGCGCTTGCCTTTCACCGTTATGAGTTCCGGATCTCCTGGGCCCGCGCCGACCAGAAAAACGCTTCCTTTGCTTTTCATGTTGATTTAAACCGCTTTAATTGTAGTATGTTGCCTAAAATACTATAAATAAGATGACAGCAAGTATTTCCAGCAATCCAGAAACCAGCGACCTTGCACAATTGAACGCCGATTTGGAATCGAAATCTCCGATCGAGCGGGTGCAGTGGGCCGTAGACACGTACGGTGACCGGCTCGTTCTGTCGACCAGCTTTGGCATTCAGTCGGCCGTGATGCTGCATCTGGTGACCCGCGTGCGTGCGGATATTCCAGTAGTTTTCATCGATACAGGCTATCTTTTTCCAGAGACCTATCAGTTCGCCGAGGATCTGCGCCAGCGCCTGGACCTCAACCTGAAAATTTACACTCCCCGCACCACGGCCGCCTATCAGGAAGCTTTGCATGGTAAACGCTGGGAGCAGGACAAAGAGGCTTTGGAAGCTTATAACACCGAGAACAAAGTGGAGCCGATGAATCGAGCCCTGCAGGAACTCGGCGCCAGCGCCTGGCTCAGTGGCCTGCGCCGCAGTCAGGCCAGCAGCCGCAAGGAATTGCCGGTATTAAAGATTCAAAAGCGAACCTCGAAGATTCATCCCATTATCGACCTGAATGATAAGGATGTTTATTATTACTTGAAGGACAACGACTTGCCCTATCATCCCCTATGGGAAAAGAATTACGCCAGTGTCGGTGACTGGCACAGCAGCCGCCCGCTCGAAGCAGGCATGGAGGCCGAGGAAACCCGCTTCAACGGCGTGAAACGCGAATGCGGCCTGCACGAATTGTCGAACAACGGCGACTGGCAGATTTGACCCCGAAAAAATTGGGTAGGGCGGCCTCGCCGAGGCCGCCGCTTCTCTGCCAACCAGTTTCGCCGCCCACTCAGAACCGATAGTTCCGCATCAACTGCTGCACACCCGGGCTATAGTGCTTTTCACCCTTCATGGCGGCGTTGATAGCCTTGTGCAGCTCTTCGAGTCCGTATGACTTCTCAACATAACCAAGAGCTCCGTTGCTCAGGGTGATGCGCAGGGTCTCCTCGGAAAGGGAGCCGGTGAAGATGATCACGGCTGTCTCCGGCAGCTTGCGGTGAAGCAGGGTGAGAATCTCCAGCCCGTTGACCTCTGGCAGGCGGATGTCGAGCACGATGATATCGGGCTTAAGCTCGAGGCTTCGCTTCATGGCCATTGAGCCGTCCCGCTCGTCGCCGAGGAACTCAACTTCCGGTATGGTTTTTATGTATTCCGCGAACAGGTCGCAGAGCAAAGGTTCATCCTCTATCATTAAGAGGGTTTTACGATCGGCCATGATGAAAACAATGTGAACGATGTAGGAATCGATGTAAATGCCAATATCCGCATTGCCTTTTATGCGACGCGATTTTCAATGGTCCTCATATGGAAGGTATTCCCGCCCAGCGCCCCCGTTCCAAACGCCTCCAATTGATGTCGACCTGCCTTTGCGACGCCTTTTTTGACGAGACCGCGAAAGCAACCGTCGAAGTCCTGGAGCATTTGGGATGTGAAATCGATTTCCCTGAAAACCAGACCTGCTGTGGCCAGCCGGCCTTCAACTCAGGGGACTGGGACTCCGCCCGCAAGGTGGTTCGGCACACGGTGAAGGCGTTTTCCGGTGAGCAGCCGGTGGTTATTCCCTCTGGCTCCTGCGCCGCGATGATCTACCATGGGGCCTTGTTGGCTTTCGAGGATCAGTCCGATCTGGGCGATGTAAAGGCCCTCGCGGGCAGGACTTGGGAGCTGGCCGACTACATTGTCAACGCCCTTGGCGTCGACAAATGGCCGGGTAAATACCCCGCCAAGGTGGCACTTCACCGCAGTTGCCACACGCGGGGTAGCGATTGTTTCCCGAGTGCGGTCAAATTGCTCGAATCGATCGAGGGCCTCGAATTGGTGCCCGTTGGCGAATTGGAACAGTGCTGCGGATTCGGCGGGACCTTCTCGGTGAGCTTTCCGAATATTTCCACTAAAATGGGCCAGCTTAAGGTAGAGCACCTGACGGAGCACAAGCCGGATGTGGTCGCCTCGCTCGACATGGCCTGCATGATGCACTTTGGTGGGATCATGGAAAAAGAGGGCTGCAAACTAGAGCGGGTCCACATCTCGCAGATCCTGCGCGACGCGCTCAAAAATGGAGGGCTGTTGTGAGCGTTCAATTGATCGATAAGTTCGCCAAGGATCTGTCGCCCGAGGTGGCGCAGTCGGTGCATTCGGGTTCCAAGGTCAAAACCGAGAAGCGTTACGCGATTCTCGGCAGCGATTATCCGGATCCCGATAAGCTTCGCAAAACCGCAGGACTGGTTAAACAGCACACTTTAGAGCACCTCGATACCTATTTGGAAGAAGCCGAGGCCTCGCTGAAGCGCAATGGGGCTCAGGTTTATTTTGCCAAGGACGGGGATACCGCCAATCAGGTCATTCTCGACATCATGCGCCAGAACAATGCGCGCAAGATGGTGAAGTCGAAAAGCATGGTCAGTGAGGAAACCGAGCTGGTGCCTTTTCTCGAGAAAAATGGCATGGAAGCTATCGAAACCGACTTGGGAGAGTTCATCCTCCAGATCGACGGCGACCATCCGAGCCACATCGTGACGCCCATTGTTCACAAGAACCGTCGCCAGATCGCGGCCAGTTTCGAGCGCGAGGGCCTGGGTGACTACAACGATGACCCGCAGACCATCACCCAGCGGGCCAGAGTCCACCTGCGTAAAAAATACCTTGAGGCCGATGTCGGTCTCACAGGCGCCAATTTTGTCGTCGCCGAGAGCGGCCGCATCGCCCTCGTCACCAACGAAGGCAACGCCCGCTTCTCCATGGCGGCCCCAAAAATACACATTGCCATCGTTGGCATTGAAAAGCTGATTCCAAAAGACCGCGACCTGGCGCTGTTCATGTCCCTGCTGGGGCGTTCGGCCACAGGTCAGCAATTAACGGTATACACCCAGTTCATCGGCGGTCCGCACGCGCTGAATCAACCGGATGGCCCTGAGCAGATGCACGTGATCTTTCTCGACAACCGGCGCACGGAAGTCCTCGCCTCTGATTGTCGTGAAATTCTCCGCTGCATCCGCTGTGGCGCCTGCCTGAATGTTTGCCCTGTCTACCGCCAGGCCAGCGGCCACGCCTATCGTAGCGTCTATCCGGGCCCGGTGGGAGCGGTGTTGAGCCCCTTGCTGCACGGCAAGAACTTTCCCGAATACGCCGATTTGCCTAAGGCCTCCAGCCTCTGCGGCGCCTGCAATGAGGTTTGCCCGGTGAATATTCCGATTCCGGACCTGCTGCTGCGCCTGCGCAACAAGGCGAAAAAAGAGGGGGCCAAAAAGGCCAGTGTCAATACGCCGGGCTTTAAAATGTGGTCCTATCTCGCGACCCAACCTGCTGCCTGGAAGACCGCGATGAAGTTGGGCCATGCCATGAACCTCACGCCTCACGCCTTGCTCAATGCAGCGCCCGCGGCCAAGGCCTGGCAATCTTCGCGCACCTTGCCGACGTTTAAGGGTGGCTCTTTTCGCAAGTGGATGAAACAAAGGAGTGCGAAAAAATCATGAGTGACCGCGAAGCAATTTTTAAGGACATCCGTGCCGCTTTGGCACCGCTTGAGGGCAAACAGACGCCCTATCCTGAATGGGCAGACGAACTAGTGGTCACCGAGAACCATCCGGCCGGACTCGACAAGCGGGTAGACCGTTTTAAATACCGGCTCGAAGCCGTGCACGGGACTTTTGTCCAGGGCATGCCCGCGCTGCGCGATTGGCTGAAAGCGGAAGGCTTAACCAAGGGCTACATCGATCCAACTCTGAAGGAACAGTTTGCTGCCGACCTGGAGGGCCTTGAGCTGGAGACGGAATTAGACCGCTCGCGCATCGATGATTATACCTTTGGCATTACCCGGGGAACGGGTGGCATTGCCGAAACCGGAACCATCATACTGACCGATCGCAAAACGTCCTCCCGCCTCGGCGCCTTGGCCCCGTGGGTACACGTTGCCTTGATCAAGGAGGATGAGATCTATCCCGATGTGCCTGCTGCGGTTGCGGCGTTTGACGACGACCCTTCCATTGTTTTTGTCACCGGTCCAAGCAAAACCGCGGACGTCGAAGGCATTTTGATCGAAGGGGTCCATGGCCCCGGTAAACAACTTTGCTGTCTGATATGAGTTCACGTTACGTAGTGATTATGGCTGGCGGCCGCGGGGAGCGATTCTGGCCGCTGAGCCGCCTGGCCTGTCCGAAACATTTGCTTCCGGTGGTCGGCGACCAGGCGATGCTGGTGCAGACCATCGAACGCCTGGGCAGTGACTATCCGGCAGGCCGGATTCTGGTCATCACCAATGTCGAGCAGCGGGATGCGGTCCTGCGGATCTGCCCTCAACTGCCTGAGGAGAATGTGATCGCGGAACCGGTCGGACGGGACACCGCTGCAGCCGTGGCACTTGCAACCGTGCTGGTGCGGCGCAGGGACCCGGATGCCAGCTTTGCGATGCTGCCAGCCGATCATGTGATTTACGACAAGCCGGCATTTCAGAAGGTGCTGCAGGCTGCCTTCGCTGCCGCCGAAGCCGAGACGGCCCTGGTCACTGTGGGTATCCGCCCCGCCTATCCCGCCACTGGTTATGGTTATATCCAGCGGGGAGATTCAGTCGCCGAGAGGGAAGGGCAATCTGTTTATGATGTCCATCAGTTCCGCGAGAAGCCGGATGCCGCAACGGCGGAGGAATACCTTCAGTCTGGTGACTTCTACTGGAATGCCGGTATGTTCTTCTGGACCGTTACGTCGATCCAGAAGGCTTTTGAGGAACTGACTCCGGAACTCTGGCAGAGCATGGAGCAAATGGTTTCCGAATGGCTCCCGGGTAACCCGATAGACGCCTTGCTGGAGCGCTATTACCCGGGCATGGAGAAGATTTCCGTAGACTACGCGATTATGGAGAAAGCCCCCGTGGTGCGGGTGCTGGAAGCAGACTTCGATTGGGACGATGTGGGCGAATGGCCGGCGGTGGCACGCCACTACCCGAAAGACGCCAATGGCAATGTGGTGCGGGGCAATGCCGTTGCCCTCGACAGCCACAAAAACATCGTCCGCTCCGAACCGGGGCATGTGATCACTCTGGTGGGTGTCGACAACCTGATGGTGATCCAGACTGCTGATGCCACCTTGGTCTGCCCGCGCGATAAGGCCCAGGACATCAAGGCTCTGGTCAAAAAGCTCGGGGACGATCCCCGCTATCAACACTTGGTTTAACGGAGCGGCATGGCCTTTCTCGGCATTGACTACGGAGAGAAACGCATTGGCCTTGCCTACGGCGACGATCTGGGTGTGGCCACGCCGATTGCTCCGGCGGTACAGCCGGAGGTAGAACAGCGTTTTGCCTTCATTGAGGATGCAATTGTCCGCCGAAGGATTCGGGAGCTTGTCGTGGGTTATCCCTACAATATGGATGGCTCCGTCGGTTTCAAGGCAAAGGAGGTTGATGCCTTCATTGTGGAATTGGAGAAGCGCTTTAAGCTGCCGGTTCACCGTATTGATGAGCGCCTGACCTCACACGCGGTCGAGCAGACTCTCCGAGGCAGCAAACGCTACCGCCGCGACCCTCGCAGTGTGCGTGCGGAGGGCATAATTGATTCCCAGGCAGCTGCGCTGATTCTGCAGGATTTTCTTAACCAACGCTTTCCGCCGACTTTTGATCCTGAGGGTTTTGAGGACGAAGAAGAGTGGGAGGAGGAGCGATAGGCATGCGCTGGAAATGCAGCATTGCCTATGACGGCACCCAATACGACGGCTGGCAGTCCCAACCCAGCGGCATGACGATTCAGGACTTTGTGGAACGCAGGCTCGAGGTGCTATTTGAGCGGCCAACCCGGATTCACGGATCGGGCCGCACCGACAGTGGCGTCCATGCAAAGGGCCAAGTCTTTCACTTCGATGGCGACTGGCCTCACGGCTCCGATACCCTGATTAGAGCACTGCGCATCGGACATCCCGACAGCATGCAGATCTACGCCGCCGAACAGGTTGATGAGGATTTCCATGCCCGCTATTCAGCCATTGGCAAACGTTACTCCTATAGTTTTTTTGAAGGCTATGCGGATCCCTTTGAAACCCGCTATTGCTGGTCCTTGCAGAACCGTAAACTGGACGTCGACGCCATGAACGCTGGCGCCGTCTACCTGCTTGGCAAACACGATTTCAGTTCTTTCACCGCGAACCCCCACGACGACCGTGAGGATCAACCCGTCAAAGACCTCCGCCGCCTCGAAGTCATCCGCGACGGTCCCCGTATCCGCTTAATCACCGAGGCAGACGGCTACCTCTTCCGCATGGTCCGCAGCCTCGCCGGCTGTCTCCTCGCCGTCGGCATCGGCAAGCTCAAGCCCGACGACCTCATAGACATCCTCGCCGCCTGCAAACGCAGCGATTCCGTGCAAACCGCCCCCGCCCGCGGCCTTTGCCTCGAAAAGGTCTTTTATTAAAGTAGCCGCACTCGTCCCGAGTGCGGAACCCGAACCAACTTCCCCCGGGGTCGGGCACGCCCTCGTGCCCGATCTGCGGACCCAACAAACCTGTGCTGAAAATCGAAATCGACAAACTCAAGCAAAAGGATTGATAACGCGAACGCCTTGAATCTCCTGGCCAGGGTTGAGGTCTTCTGTGTAAAGCACACCGCACTTGGCGAGCATTGCGGAAGCGACAATCAGGCTGTCCCAGTGGGAAAGGCCATGATTCAGGTGAATGCGCAAAGCATTGAGGTAGGTTTCGATGGTCAGCGGTAGGATGGTCAATCGTAACCATTGGCTTAACCAGTCCTCTTCCTCCTCCACGCTTAGGTTCAGTTTGCCTGGGTGCCGTGCGTTGGCAGTGAATTCGTTTAACACCTGAATCGAGAGGTGTAGATTGGGCTGCAGCAACAACTCACGGGCAATGCCGGTTTTTCGGCAGGTGGGAACGCTTTCCTCTGCGGCGTATACCAGGATATTTGTATCAACGAAGGCGTTCGGCATAGATCTCGTCGCGTTTTAGTGGTTTTGTTGTACGCTTCGTGTTCTTCGCCCGTTTTTCAGCCTTGCGATAGAGGGTTTGAAGTTCGGCAACCCTTTGAACTTCCGGATTCTCCTCTTGCTGACTCTGCGAAACAAGAAACTCCCGAACCATCGCACTGACTGAAGTCCCGCGCTTCGCCGCTGCTATGCGAGCATTCTGATAGGTTTGCTCGTCGACCCGGACAGTGATGTTCGTTGTTTTCATGTGTGCACAGTAACTGTGCAGCTGTGCAAGGTCAAGTCACTTGACCCTGTAGATCAGTCCTTGAAATACTCCCGTGCCTGGGCGGATTTGAATTCGGGAACGGGTTCATTGCGGTATTTTTCCACCAGCACTTTGATCCATTCGTCTCGGTTGGCAGGCGTCACCGATCCGAAATCGTAGAATTCTTCATAGAGATCGGGGTCATTGCACAGGTCGATGTGTTGGAGAGCACCAGGGGTGAAAATCGACAGCTCAAAAGGCTCATCGAGCAGTGAACCGAGCACCCTGTTGTAGAGTTCACGATCCGTCAGGTGGTCGGTGAAACTCAGGAAGATATGAAAACGGGCCAACAAATCGATCAGGACGTGCAGCTTCTCAGTCAGGCAATGGTCGTCCAGTTTGCCTTCCGGCGGCAGCTCAAGATGGGCATGGACCTCAGCCTTCATGTCAATGCCCGTTATCCCATCCTTGGAATAGGCGTCGTCAAAAGCAATTGTCTGTTCCAGAAAAGATAGATACAGCCCCGCCGGCATCTTCGCATGACGACTAAACAACCCGCCCCGTTTGCGGATAATGGATTCCAGTTCAGCAATGCGTTTTTCGATATGTTTATCGTTCATAGAGGAATAATTCGTTGAAATAATAACAAAAATAAAAATAGCGAAATAACGTTATGGAAAATAAAAAATCAAGAAGTTTTTTCTGTCCATCGTCCACCGCGTCCCCTCCGTCCACCTCGTCCACAAAAACAGAACCACCTCTTGAGCCCGGCCTTCAGTCCGAACACGGATCATCGGCTGGGCCGATGCCAACAAGAGTCGCAGCCTCAAGCTGAAGCTTGGTCTCCAGCTGTGATTCCCTTACCTCAGCGGATCGCCTCTCGGTAATACGGAACGATCAAGCTGTTCTTCGAATCCGGGAAATTGTATGCGATTGGACGATATCCGTGTGTAGTAATTGTCCATTGCATAATGAATCAAGTCGGCCTTGCTGGCGATGTTGAGTTTGTTCTGGATGCGGTTGCGGTGGGTGCGGGCGGTGTGCTCGGAGACGCCAAGAAGTAGACCGGCGGTCGCGTTGTCTACGGCGGCGCCGAGGACGGAGAGCACCCGCTGTTCGGTTTCCGAAAGCAAGGACTGTTGTCGGCGGGCTTTTTGAATTTCAGGAATTAAACTTTTGCTGCGGTAGCGCTCTCCTTGCATGACCTTTTGCAGGGCTTTGTTTACGCTATGAGGATCTTCCGTGTTTGCATCGATGAATCCATCCAGTTTGTGCTTTTCAAAGAATGCCAACAGCCGCTGGTCCTTCCTTTCCGTCAGGACGACAATCTGTCTGGGGTAAGGGCTGGCAATGAGCTTGGGAAGGTAATCGAGCCCATCCAATGCTTCTGTCCGTGCACCCACAATGGCCAATTGAATCGGGTGCTTCGCGCAGATTCGCAGGGCTCCCGACGCATCCTCCACGCAGTGCACCCACGCCTTTGGAAAAAGCTTCTGAACTTCCATTCCGATCAATGAGGAATAACAACGCTGGGATTTGAGAACGAGGAAATGCATGGGAGTAGTTTGGGTATTTTTGTTTTATATTTTTATCGTAAAATACGGACTGTTAAACGCTCTGACAGTCAGTTTTAAAAGTAAAAAAAAGATAAAATAACTATAAGTCTATGCATATGAGTCGGTTATAGAATACAATAAATACGATAAATTGCGTAAAAATATTCCTTGTTGTTCTGTCTTTGGACGGCTGGGATTTTAAGCGAAATGGAAAAACCTACCCCTGCACGATTTTTGATTGGCGGCGCTTCTATCGTTTTGATCGGCGCTCTGGTCCTGGTTCTCACCCTGCGGTGGCTGCCTGAGCCGGATGCTTCTTTTGTTGAAGATCAGCGAAGTTCCGAACCGCTGCCAACGATACAGGAGCCGAACGTGGCGAACACCAAGGAGGTCCGTGTCGCGGGAATAAGCGATGACCGCATTGGATCCGTTGTCGTAAATGATTCATCGTATACTCTCGCCGCTAACCCTCGGGGAGAATTTCCCCGATTCTACGTCGACTCGGGCGGTCGAGTCGAAGGGACAGTGACGTTTTCAACCGCCGTTCCTGGCTCACATATTTCCATCGATGCGGATGACGGCGGCTATCTGGACGCGAATACCGGAACACTGAATGAAGACCGGCGCGTTTCGTTTCAACTTGAACTCCCTAACCACGAAGGTGCCCACCGCGTCACCCTCCGCAACGGCTCCGAAACACGCACCTTCGAATTTTGGGTCGGTGAAGAGCCCCCAGTCATCGTCCGTCGTGACTGACGTCCCCAGCTCCTCACCCCCTCACCCCCTTTACCTCTGTCATGAAATACACTGTCGCAAGCCTCCTCGTATTCTTCTGTGCCGTTTGTCTCCACGCTGCCGGACCTTATCCGGGTAACGATGCCGATCACGGCGTCTCCCGTTCCGCCGGCACGCTGGATGCTTATACCGGCAATCTATCCTTTCAAACCCACGACCTCGACATTGCCGGTGCGGTCGGCCTGCACGGCCTCTCCTGGGGGCGGATTGCCAATAGTCGTTCAACCCGGCTTGAAGCCCATTTTGGCCTCGGACACAACTGGTCGCACAACTGGCAATGGGAATTGGTCGATGCTGGCCGCAACAGTGAAGGCCACCGGGTGCTGTCCCTGCGTCGGCCCGAAGGCCTGGTTCAGCGCTTCACCGAGGTCGGCCCTGAAGACTGGTGGCCGGAGGCCGCTGCGCGTGAACGCATGGAATGGAGTTCCGACCGTGTGACGGTCAATTTCCCCAAGGGCGGATCGGTCAGCTTCCGCCGTCTTTCAGGCGGACAGGGTTACCAATTGGAGAGCCTGAACGATGACTTTGGTCTGAGCTGGAGCTTTGAGTGGAGCGATGGCCGTCTACACCGTATTCATGAGCCCGCTGGCCGCTGGCTGGAGATTGGCTATCAAAGTATAGAGGGGACAGATGGGCTCGTACACACAGTGATTGCCGGTGTGCTTGGAAGCAACGGCGATGAGGTTGTTTATCACTACGATTCCGTCGATAACAGCAATTATCCGATCTTAGTTGGAGCCTCCTACCCGGGCGGATACGAGGCCAGCTATCGATATGCTGCGCCAGCTGATGGTCGCCGACTGCTGTTGACCGAAATCGACGACCCTCGCGCGGATGCTGAAGTGAGGGGACGTCAGTTTGCCTATCAGGAGGGCGAGGGAGCCGCCCTCGGTCAGGTAGCACGGGTCTATGATGCCGAAGATGGCCAGCTCATCGACGCTTTGTTCCAAGGTTCGGACCCTCGTGGTTTTGTTCGCCGCGACAATGAGGGTGCCGCGACCTATGAATCTTTCCTGCCCGGTGGAAATCTCGAAGAAAAAGTCGATCCCCTGGGCCACGCGCATCAATACGGCTACGATGCCGATGGTCGCGGTCACCGTACTTCGGAAACGGATCCCCTTGGGCAGGTATTCGTTTACGAGCGGGATGTGCATGGGAACGTCGTGCGTGAAATCTACCTCGACGGCACCAGCCGTAGCTGGACGCACGACAGCCAGGGCCGCATCCTGAGTGAAACCGATGAACTGGGCCACACAACCGTCTTTGAACGCGATTCCGACGGCCGTCGCACAGCGACCGTGCATCCGGATGGAGCCCGGGACTGGACCCGCTATAATGACTTTGGTCAGCCCGTTGAGCAGGAGCGTCAGGGTGTGCGCCAGACAAATACCTACAATGCCGCAGGTCAACTCGAGCAGCGCATTGATGCCCTTGGCAACGTTAGCTCGTTTGCATACGATGAGCGAGGCAATCTCGTCGAAGTTACCGATCCCCTCGGCAACAGCACCCACTTCGCATACAACGACGCAGGGCAACGCACTGTGGTGAAGCATCCGGACGGGGCTGAAGAACGTTTTATTTATAACGAGTGGGGTCAGGTGGTTGAGAGCCTTGATGCCCTTGGCCATTCCACCACCTATGAATATGACCGCTTTGGCCGCCGGACAGCCATCGTCAATGCTGCTGGTGCCCGGACGGAAATCGCCTATGGCGAGATCGGCACTGCCACCGGTTACCAACCGGTCTGGCAACAGCAGCCCGATGGTGAGGAAACGGTATGGATTTATGATGAACGTGGACAACTGATTGAGCAAACCGTGGCACCCGGCACCGAATACGCCGCTACCATCCGCCATGCCTACGATCCGGTAGGCCGCCGGATTGCGACCACCGATGCACGGGAAAGTGTCACCCTGCGTGCCTACAATGAACGCGGACGCCTCCTTAAAAGTGTGTCTGCCCTCGGCCACGAAACCCACTACCGCTACGACGAAGCGGGTCGTCGAACCGAGACAATAGATGCCAACGGCCATAAATCCCTCTACAGCTATGACACCCGAGGGCGTTTGATCGCCGAAACGAACGCCATGGGCTATGTGACGCGCTACCTTTACGATAGTCATGGTCGGCGTACGGCAATCATTGATGATCGCGGCAACCATTACCGTTTCAAATACGACGAACTTGGCCGGCAAATTGCCAAACAATATCCGAATGGATCAACAGAAAGCTGGACATACGACGCCAATGGCAATGAAATCACCTACGTGAATCGCGCCGGAAATGTCCGCACCCGCTCTTACGACGTCCGCAATCGCCTGATTGCCAGCGCCTGGGATGATGGTTCCCCGGCAGAATCCCGCAGCTACGATGCCATGGGTCGTTTGTTGGAGGTCGAGCAGGAAGGTGAAAGCCTTCATCGCTACGCCTACGATGCCGCCGGTCTCCTAATCAGTGAGACCCAGAAAATCTTTGCTGCAGGCGAAGCCCGCAAGGTTGCCTATAGCCATACCCCCGGCGGCAAGCGCGATACGTTGCGGTACCCTGACGGCACCGAAATCGCCTACGCTTACAATGCCCGCGGTGAAGTCGAGGCCATCGGTGCTCCCAATGCGGATCCATTTGTGCGCTATGAGCGGGATGCAAGCGGTCGGGTCATCCGCAAGCCCTATGCAAATCAGGTTTTCAGCGCCTCTGAATACGACGCCGTTGGCCAGCTTATCTACCGCGAGCGCAGTCGTGCCGAACAAGCGATCTCCAGCGAGGAATACCAGTTCGATCCCGCTGGCAACCGCACTGCTACAATTTTCGCCGAAGACCGTGCCGAAGCCTACGGCTACGACGCGGTTAACCAATTGGTGGAAGTTCATCAGTTTGGACTGGGTGACAGTCCCGAACGCAGCACCTGGTTCGACTACGACGCCGTCGGCAACCGCGAACGCATTGAAGACAGCTCCAGCGGTGTCACCACCTACGAAGCCAATGAATTGAATCAGTATACCCGGGTTCAAAGTATTTTCTCCGACGGCAGTGCGAGCACTGAAGAGCCCGAATGGGACGAAAACGGCAACCTCAGTCGTTACAATGGCCTCGGCTTGCGCTACGACGCCATGAATCGTCTGATATCAGTCTCTGGCCCTGCCATCGAAGCCCGTTTTACCTACGACTACCGCAACCGTGTCACCAGTCGGACATTCAACGGTGAAATCACTTTTCTTGTCTACGACGACTGGAACCTCATCGCTGAATACGATGCAGCCGGCCAATTGAAAGCCCGTTACGTCCACGGTCCGAGAATCGATGAAGTCATCCTTACCGTCAACGACCACGGAACCTTCTTTCATCACCACGACGCCCTTGGCAGCGTGACCCAGTTGACGGATGTCAATGGCGTGGTCGTTGAGAGCTATCAATACGACGTCTACGGAAACGTGACCATTTTTGACGGCTCCGATGATTTCCTTGAGACCTCCGCCATTAATAACCGCTTTCTCTTCACTGGCCGCGAATATCTTTCAGAGCTGGATCTATATGACTACCGCAATCGAATTTACTCAGCGGATCTGGGCCGATTTATCCAAGCCGACCCAATCCGTTTCGATGCGGGAGATGTGAATATCTATCGGTACGTATTTAATAATCCTTTGCGGTGGGTGGACCCGATGGGGTTAGAGGTCAGGATCCCCTACAATGTAACCAGCACGGGTTGGGTCGACCTAAATTTACAAGGTGATATAGTTGTCGCGCCTACAGCGGACGGTTCATACAGTGTAACTATCGATGGGGACACACACGATCAGTGGGGAGTAGGTGGAACTTCGGGTGGATTTGGTTATGGAGTTGGAGGATCACTTAGTGTTTCGGTTCAAGATGTATCCTCCGGCTCTAATGGGAACTATTCTTTTGTTCTTATAATATCCTCAAGTAACTGGGGGACTCCATTCGGCAGTACGGCGACTACCCCATACCATTATTACGGAAACTATTTTGATCAAGATGAATGACATCACCATACAATTCGATATCCCCAAAACAATTTTGGTCTTTCAGGCCCTCAACCTACTTGGAATCTTGGTTTGTGTGGGTATACTATCCTACATTTTAATTAGAGTTTTACGATGGTTATCACTGCTCCCCAAATAGTGATCGAATTACCAGGCTCCTGCCTCCTTGGATCGAAGGGAAGAGATTTGTGCAATGAAACGATTTGACCATTGACACAGAAAACTAAAGAACGAGTGAGTTTCCACTATAAATGCATGGACCTTATTGGTTTAATTCTGAGTGAAGGAGCGATAGCCGGCGTCACCAGTCGACCTTACAATGGCGAAACCACTTTCCTCGTCTACGACGAGTGGAGCCTCATCGCTGAATACGATGCTAGCGGCCAATTGAAAGCCCGCTACGTCCATGGTCTGAGAATCGACGAAGTCATCCTCACCGTCAACGACCATGGAACCTTCTTCCACCACCACGACGCCCTTGGCAGCGTGACCCAGTTGACGGATGTCAATGGGGTGGTCGTTGAGAGCTATCAATATGACGTCTACGGAAACGTCACCATTTTTGACGGATCCGATGATTTTCTCGAGACCTCCGCCATTAACAACCGCTTTCTCTTCACTGGCCGCGAATACCTCCCCGAACTGGGCCTCTACGACTACCGCAATAGGATCTATTCAGCGGATCTGGGGCGATTTGTGCAAACGGATCCGATCCGCTTTGATGCGGGCGATGTGAATATCTATCGGTATGTGTTCAATAATCCGCTACGGTGGGTGGATCCGATGGGGTTGAGCGCGGACTTGATATTGGTTGGGGATTGGACTAATGAATACACTGGATTTAGTAACATTGACCCCGACTCGAATGTGTTTGTTGTCGGGGCACACGGAAACAGCCAAGGGGTCGGAGACGCTTATAATAACATGATCCCTGCTTCGGAACTCGCGAATATGATTTCTAACCATCCGAATTATACCCCCGGGATGGACGTAAGAATCTTAGCTTGTGATGTTGGCTCGGGATTCTACGGAAGCTCGGTTGCCGAGCAATTAGGAAGCGGAACTGTATATATTTATTCAAGAGAGGTATACGTGAATGTGGCTGGTGAATTGTCATATCAAAGCGGTGGCTCCTGGGTGTGGGACAATTGGGATTGGGACATGGAATAAATAATAACTATATGAATGATGAAGACGATAAGGAATAGTCTAATCTTGGGGCTGATCTTCGGGGTAATCCAAGTTGCTGGAAATCCAATTGTTATACTGGATAAAGGAACTTTCTATAAAGCCCGAAAAGAAGCTGAGCTTTGCGTTGTGGTTCTTGACGATACGGATGCACACGTGTCAATCTATGTTGAGTATCAGCTTTCTGCAAGATCTGAACCGATGGATTCGTATTATCTCTATGTGGTGCTACCGGTCTTTGTGGAAAAGGGGTTGTTTTCAGGAGATTTTGAGGCGGTCGAAGATATCTCGGCTAGGATTGAATTGGATGGGGTCACTAATATGCCCGATGAAATGCCAATGCTGATGGGAAAAAATAGAGCTGAATTTGGGGTTCCGGATGGGGTTGATGTTCTTTATTTCCGCTTTAGAATTGAGTTGGGATATGGAAGAGAATCAGTTGATTTCGTTGCGTCCTATCTTCAGCCTTTGATTGGAGGGAGCTTTTATTATTTGCCACTTTTCGAGGATGGAAATTATGGCCCGGAGCATATGATGGAAATAATTGTTCCGGATCGGCGGCTCGTCGCTCTTCCAGAATCCTCTGAGTTAGAATGGGGAATTTTTGAATCAAGACTACGGACTGGTCTAAGGCATGGAAGAATTATCGAGGTTGCGGTTGACGAAAGAAATAGCAAGGGGATGGCTGAATGAGTTGCAGAAAGTCGAAATGTAATGGCCAATTTCTATAATCCCCTTGTTCTCTTATTTGTCATCGGTTGCACATTTGCTGAAGCAGTTCCGTCTTTGAGGTTAAGTGTTCAGGACGACGGTCTCTATAAGCGGGCGATTGTTTTGGATGGTGGCTCATATTCCTTGTTTTTCGACTGTGAAGAAGGAGGTGAAAAGGTGTTGTATTTGGATCGGTCGTTTCTGCCGCGGAAGGAATTTGATGAAGACGGAAATCCCGTAGGGCGAGCTGAGCGCACTAAGGACGGTCACTCGTATTGGGGTGATGAAGCTTTCGACAGAAGAGTGCCTCTGGATCCAAATTCTGAACTGGGGAAGCATCTTGAATCCGAGCTTCGAAATTGGCTGAAGCAGAATAAAGGTGCTTATCCTGACGATGAGGTTTCGATTCTGATGAAGGTCCTACAAGCGTTTGAAAAGCATCGCGGGGAGGGGTGAGAGGATGTGTGGAAGGTCGGAAGAATGGAATTTTGGATTGGTGGATATATGGAGATGGGCCCTGTTGGAGCCCGACCTTCAGGGCGAACGGAGCGCCAAAGCCAGGTCCTGCTTTCCCTGGCGAGTCGGAGCTTGTTTTAAGAGTCTTTCAATACGGAAAGGATATTTCTCCTATTCTTGCTCTGCTCGCTGGTGTCTTGCTTTGTCTTGGTTGGGGGATTGGATAAAGCAGAGTCTCAATCCAGGCTTTAACTATGTGTGATTGAATATCACTTAAATCATGAGAAATAGAATGAAAAATACTGTATTTTTAGCGTGTGCGTGGATCGGACTTTGCCTCGCTGCATCTGCGACGACGCCTAATCAATTTGAGGTTGTTTCCGGATCTATCGAACTTAGAGGAGAGGGCTCTCCTCAGAACTTCAGGATAGTCGATGTTCCTGGTGATCTTGTCCGTGTGGGTGATTTTTGGATGGTATCTTTGTCGAAAGGTAAGGAATATCAGCTTCTGCGGACGGATCTTATTTCAAGTGTTCGTATTCGAGAATACGAGACTCGAGGAGATGAGCCTATTGCGGTCGTCACTATTGGATTTATGGAAGCTATTGAAGGGTCGGCCTCCAGATACTTAGTCCGTAAAAAGCTCAATTATGGCTTTCCGACAATGGATGAAGCGCTTGGGTTTGCAAAACAACTGGCTGGAGGGGAGTGAGAAATGGGTAGAAGGCCAGTGTGCTGGGAGAGTGGAAGACTGGATTGCTGGAATATTGGATTTGGTTTCCAGGATAGGGCTGGGGACTCGCTGGAGCCCAAACTTTAGTTTGCCGACGCTGTGAAGCGAGTATGCCGGGCAACGGTTGCACGCAAAGTAAAGTACAATAATTGCTGAAATATGATGAGTCTGGATGGTTGACTGGGGAGTGGGCTGGAGTGTTGGAATAGTGGAAGAATGGAATGTTGGAATGTTGGAATGTTGGAGTGTTGGAGTGTTGGAAAATTGTGTTGCAGGAACATTTATACTGCCTCCCGCGGAGGAGTTAGCCCTGTCGCTGTGTTCGGCCTAAAGGGCCGTGCTCCAACAGCCTCATCCCCATATATCCAGCATTCCAATATTCCACTCTTCCAATATACCATTCTTCCATCACTCCACCCATCCATTCTTCCACCTCCATGATCTTCGAATCCGACTTCTTCTTCAACGAAATCCGACGTTGGAATCTCGGTTGGCCGACTCCAAATTATGCGGGGGCTTGGTTGGCGACGGTTTTGCCTTGGTTGTGGATGGCTTGTGGACTCCGTTGGCTGGGCTATCAGCGTTTCCTCAAAGTTGCACTCTGCTTACTCGAAGCAGGGGTTTGGCTAGCACTGTGCATGACCTTTTCCCGGGGTGGATTGCTTGCAGCCTTGGGGGGCTTGGGCTTTTTTGTAACCCTTAGGATCCTAAACAATAGAGCTGACTGGAAGGGCTGGCTGGGCTGGGCGTTGCTTCGGGTTCTGGGGGTCGGATTGCTGCTGGGTTTTACGGGGTTCTGGGATCGGGTAACGCCGGAGTATGCGCGCAGTGATGGAGCGGTAGTTAACCGTTTGGACCTCTGGCAGGGGGGATTGCAAATGATGGCTGCGGCTCCCTTGTCCGGCTGGGGTGCGGGCGAATCGGGTCGGGCATACATGAACTGGTTTCAGGCGATAGATCGCGATGAAGGCTACGCGACCATGGTAAATAGCTACTTGCATGTCGGGGTGGAGCGGGGATCGCCAGCATTGGCCCTGGTTCTGAGTTGTTTGCTCTTTTTCATGATGCTGAGTTTCCAGCCGGGAATGAAGCCTGGCTGGAAAGCGACTTTGGCGGGCTGTGCGGGTACCTCATTGGCGGCCTGGGCTTTGGCCAATGTGTTTACGACCTTATGGATCGATTGGAAACTATGGCTGATACCTGGAGCGGCATTGGCCCTGATCGTCCTGCTGACGCCGCGCCTGGGGTGGCGGCTTTGCTGTGGTTCGGGTGCATTGGCTTTGGGAGCTGGATTGCTTGCCACTGGACTGTTTTGCACCGCAGGCTGGGCACTAAAGCAAACTGAGGACCTCAACATCCGTCACCACCCAGCCGGGGTGTTGATTGAAAAGCAGGGCGAAGGGACCGGAGAGCGGCCGCAGAATACCTACTGGGTCTGGCCGGATGAACGGGTTCTGGGGCGCTCGCCGGGCAAGGCGATTCGGGAATGGATGGACAAAGATTGGGCCCCGGCAGGAGTTCGGGTTCAGGATCGACCCTGGGAGGGTCTGAGTTTTCCGGAACAGGGAGATGTAGTGGTTTTATTCGGACGGCAGACCGCCCGCTTGAACGATCTTCCACTGGAGGACCATGCCATCTACCTGATCCATCCCGCTGGACGTCCACCCGCTACCGAAATCAATGCCCGTTGGGTGCTTATCCTGCCGGGAGTGGATACCCTTGGCAAGAGTCGCATGTGGCGTGACTGGGCCGATTCAGTGAACGCAGAACTGCGCCTCAATCCACGGCTTGGACAGGATATCCGCGCGGCATGGCCAGCAGTGATGCGTCTCGATAACCCCCGATAAAATAAATTTCACACCCGCTTCGCTTAAGACCCAAAGACCCCAAGATGGAAGAGAATACAATAGCAAAAGAAGTCGTAGACGCAGCAGTGAGACGGATGCGATTTTGGAGTTACAGGATTCTGTGCCTGTTGGGATGCAGCGTTCTTGCTGGGTCTTGTGGATTTGCGGACGCGCGTTTGCCATGGCACTCGCCGGAGTGGACGGAATTCGAGCAGCAATTCGATCCGATCGCATTGGATGGAACTCTGCGTTTGCGCATTGTTGTCGCTGAGCATCCGCAGCTCGCAGCGCTGGGAATTGTGCCGACGTGGGTGCATGGCATTGAGGTGGATGCGGATCTTCGCCCGCGGTCTCAGTGGCGGTTGTCGGGGCTGCGTTCCTATTTCGTTCGATCGGGTCGTGAGTATTATTTATGGCGTCTGCCGGATGGACGACAGATTCGCTTTGAGCGGGATCGGGTTGGGCCTGCCCGGTCCTCGGCAGGCGCGGGTGGGTCCTGGAGGGTTCGTGAGCTGAGCCCGAATCGTTTCGAAATCAGCGCCAGCGATGGCCTTCGCTGGATCTATGAGGCCGGTCAGTTACAATCGATCCTGCATCCGGTGCTTGGCACGTTCCGGATTGAAAGCCAGGGAGTCTGGATTCAGCGTCTGGTGCCCTTGACGGGTGGCGTGGCGGGGGAAACCCTGCTTGATTTGAAGTTCGACAACTGGGGGCAACCCATCGCAATGACTTTGAAAGGGGAGGAAAGCCATCGCTTCGAATGGAGCGAGGAGGGACAGTTGCTACGCTGGCAGAGTGGGGACGATTCCGCGCGTAGTTTTGAATACGATGCCGGTTTATTGACAGCAGTCCTGTCTGAGGATGGGGCAGTGCAGCGCTACGCTTGGACGTATAATCCTGGCTGGTGGCGGGGAGACTCGCGTTGGCCGGCCCCGGTTCATTTGAGTGCGGTGGATGAACTGCGGTTTGTCTTTTCGATCAGCCAGAAGGGATACCGGATTGAGCTGCGGGACGATGCTGAAACCTCCGCAGTGATGGTACTGAATCCACAGCGTCGGCGGCTGGTGTTTAGCAATGGCGAATCGCGTCGTAATTTTTACTTCCGTGGGATGGGGGCCGGTATGGGCCAGTTGGAGCGGGTCGAGGATGAGAATGGCAGGGTTTTGGAGTCCTATGAGTTTGATAACATTGGCCGCATGCTGAGCGCAGATCGGCAAGGTGAACGCATGCAGCTGCGCTATGACAGCCTGGGGCGAATCGTGAATATGCAATCCGCCGAAAGGGAGACGATTGAAAATGAATACTGATATAAAAATAACACTCGGCCTTTTCTGGCTTTGCATCGGTCTGCTCGGATTGACCGCTTGCCGGAGCGAGGATCCAGAGAATACCGCTGGTTTCGACCTGACGGAGTGGACGCTTTTAGGGCCCCTGCCGGTCGATGCAGAACAGGATCCCTACGATGCGGATGCGGCCAGTCTGGTTGGGCTGGAGGAATCGTTGCTCGTCGCCAGGGGCCTGGCCAACACTCTGGATGAGGCCCCTGCGGACAGCTTGTATGCACAGCATCCGGATGCCTTCGGGGTCAGGCTGAGCGAAACGGTGTATGTGGATTTTTATAACCAGTTTGGCATGCAGGCTTCGCGCGATGAGGTCCAGCCGGTTGCCTTCGCTGAGACCACCCTGGCCGTGGACGAAGCGCAATCGGTATATCTGCTGATCGCTTCCTCTGCCGGGCCGGTGGTCTGGTTGAATGGGGAGTTGATTTATCAACAACCCGTGAGTCGGAGTTTGTTTCCGTATGACGACGCCATTCGCATCGACTTGCACAAGGGAGAGAACCGCCTGCTGTTTAAGGTTCCACGCCTGCGGCATCACTGGGGACTGCGCGTGCGCGCGGAGCCAAATCTGCAGGATGCCATCGACCACGCCCTGAGCGAACAGGCCAGCCTGCAGTCTTTCCTGTGGGCGGGAGCGGTGTGGACGCCAGGGGAGGGGGTTGAACTGCGCCCTCGGGGTGTGCCGCCGGGAGCGGAGTTGGATTTTCGCCTGGAGCGCAGCGATGCTGAAGTCGTGCACGAATTTACGGCCCGTGCCGGGGAATACTGGATGATCCCCGGATTTCTGGAAGAGGGCCTTTATCGGAGCGTCGTGTCTGCGAACGCAAAGGATTATTACGAGTGGGTATTTGTCGGAGGTTTGATGGAATCCGCGGCGACGCGGCTGGAGGAAGCTCGTCGGGTCCTGTCCGAAAACGGGAACGTCAATGACCGGGTTCTGCTTGAACGCATTGCCATCATGTTGGAAACCGCCAGCTCTGTCTGGCAGGCTCAACGCAATCTCATTTACACATTGGCTGAGCTGGAGCAGGTTCTGCGGTCTTATGGGTTGGATGAGGATCCTTATCGGGATCGCACTGGCTTACAAATTCGTGGTTTTGTTTCCGATATCGATTCTCAGGATCAGGCCTATCGACTGTATCTGCCGTCAGGTTACGACCCAGACGGAGATGGGACTTTGCCGATGGTTGTTCTCTTGCCGGCCCGAACTTATGAAGAGCGTCCGTTTATTCGCAGTGTCTACATGGCCGGCATTGTCGATGCTGAACGCATGGCTGCGATTGCCGAGGCGAATCAGGTGGCTTTGTTGTGGAGTGGCTTTCGCAATAACCTGGCCCGACAGCCCTGCGAAGTCACACACCTGCGCGAGGTGCTGGCGAATGTGGAGAGCCATTACCGGATAGATCCCGGGCGGATTACTCTACTGGGCGGCTGTAGCGGGGCGGGTTTGTCGATCGACGCAATTGCGGCCATGCCTGAGCGCTTTGCCGGCATCGGCTGGATGAACCCGATGTATGGCTTTGAGCGCAACTTCCCGTCTGAACGCGCTTTTGGGCGCTTCCCCGCCTATCAGGAATGGCGGCGCTCGGTGGACGGCTTTGACGCAATCTTTGAGACCGGTGGGCCGCCCATCGTCATTGTCCACGATGGTGGCGAGCCCGGCCACGGAGAATTGCATGTCGCCATGCGCTTTGTGAACGAAGCGAGGGCGAATGATTATCCGGTCGAGCTACTGCGCGTGCATCAGACCTGGTCGGAACACTACGGGGCATTGCGGCAGTTAGTGGAGATGTTGGCGCAAATGCGTCGGGATCAGAATCCGACTGCTTCAAATGAAGCGCAGCCGAGTCTGGTCGCTACGCCGACCGTATTCGATGTTTTCGCGGATAGCTTTACCGTCGTTTCCGGAACCGCCGGTAGTGGGTCGGACGAAGCGCAGATGAATCGTTTGGTCGCTGAGTTCGAGCAGAGCTGGCAAGCGATGCATTTCGCCGAATGCCGTGTCGAAACAGATGCCGAACTCACGGACTTGGATCAGAATCTCCTGATTCTGGGAAGTCCGCATCACAATCGGACAGCTGCTGAACTGGCATTGGATGAATTGGTCGATCCGGAAGACGGACCCTTAGTTTACGAAGTCCTGCGCAACCCGCTGTTCCCAGAGCGCTTGATCCTCTGGATCCGTGCCGACGAACTGGCCCACATCCGCCTGGATCGCCCCGCCTTGCCTGAGGAAGGCTGGTTTCGAAAGGCCATATGGCGCACCGACGCAACAGGCCCGAGGCTGCTGGCGATCGAGTAGGCCACCAATTGGGTAGGGCGGTCTCGCCGAGACCGCCGCTGGAAAGCCAAAGACGTAATACCGCGATTCCGCCGCGCCAATCGGGTAGGGCGGTCTCGCCGAGACCGCCGCTGCGTAAGGCAGAGAGTTCCTATCCAATCTGCGGCGGTTTCGGCGAAACCGCCCTACCGCTTAAAACTATCCTGCAGTTTGGCCACGATCTCGTCCGCGACTTCGCGGTCGATCCAGTAAAACACATCCCGGCACATGCGGCGGTGGCGAACAATGCCCAGAGTGCGCAGGCGGGCGAGGTGGTTGGAGACGCAGGGCTGGCTCAGCCCCAGCTTTTCTGCCAGTTGGGATACATTGTTGTTGTGCTCGCAATCCGGGGAGTCTGGCAACAACTGGAGGAGGCGGAGACGGTTGACGTCTCCGATAGTCCAGAGCTGGCGGGCAAGCAGGTCCAGATCCAGCTCAGTTGTAATTTCAGGATTTTTCGGCACACTTATTGACAAATTCAAATATATGAAGATATCAAGATAATTAGTCTTTTCGACGAACTCAAATTTTAACCACTTTTATGTATCCGCAAGACGCGCGCGCAAACTGGCACACCGGTCAGGGACTTTGGTCTCATGTTTCACCGGAGGACTGGGCCAGCTCAAAGTGGCAGCTCCGCAACCGCCTTACCAAGGTGGAGGACTTGGAGCGCTACATGACTTTAACGAAGGAAGAGAAAGAGGGCTGCCTTTTTGCCAACCGCAAACTGGCCTTGGCGATTACCCCGTATTTTTTCAATCTGATCGATCGCGACGATCCGGATTGCCCGATCCGCCGTCAGGTGATCCCGCGGAGCGAGGAGATGCAGGTGTCCCCCGAGGAAATGCTCGATCCAGTCGGTGAGGAAGGCGCGATGGGCGTTGATGGCCTCGTTCACCGCTACCCTGACCGCTGCCTTTTCCTGGTCACGAATGTCTGTGCAGCCTACTGCCGCTATTGTACGCGCAGTCGCTTGGTCTCCAACGCGCAGGGTTACGATTTTCATCCCAACTTCAAGAATGCCATCAAATACATTGAAGAGCATCCGGAGATTCGGGATGTGCTGTTGAGCGGTGGCGATCCGCTGCTGTTGTCGGACAAAAAACTCGACTACCTGCTCGGGCGTTTGCGTCAGATTCCGCATGTCGAATTCATTCGCATTGGCACTCGGGTGCCAATCTTTTTGCCGCAGCGGATCACACCGGAACTGCAGGAAGTCCTTCGTAAACATGGCCCCGTTTGGATGAGCATTCACGTGAATCATCCCAAGGAGTGCACCGAAGAGCTTTCCCAGGCCTGTGAACGCCTCAGTTTCGCTGGCGTGCCCCTCGGCAATCAGAGTGTGCTCCTGCGGGGAATCAACGACGATGTGGAGACCATGAAGTCGCTGGTTCACCGCCTGTTGATGATGCGCGTGCGACCTTATTACCTGTATCAGTGCGACCTGATCACCGGATCCCGGCATTTGCGCACCGACGTGCGCAAGGGAATCGAAATCATTAAAGCACTGCGTGGCCACAGCACAGGCTACTCTGTGCCTCAGTTTGTCATCGATGCGCCCGGTGGCGGCGGTAAGGTGCCGATCAATCCGGAATACATTGAGGAGATCAATGACGAGGAGATTGTGATCCGGAATTACGAAGGGAAGCAGTATCGCTACCCGCTGTCGGACAAGGCGAAAGTCCCCTTTGATTTCGAAAAAGCCGGAATCGAGCCAGTTCTGGCCTAAAAACGGGATGTGCCCGATAGCGTCTGTCTCAGGGGGAGGGCACGCCCTCGTGCCCTCTTGTCAGACCTTCTTCAACGACCGCCCTGATTCAAGAATGTTTGGGTTGAAATTGCTGAGCTCTCTCGGATAATGCCCGACCAATGACCCGAAAAACGATTTTATGCCTCAGTGCGATTCTCCTTATTCTGTTTAGCGGTTGCCGCACCAAAGACGACTTGGTTTTGTTTCGTCCCGGTGACGTGCCGGTTTGGCGAACGGTGCAGTTGCCCAGTGCTGATGAGGTGGACCGCCCGCAGGTTGAGATTGAGACCAGCATGGGGGGCTTTGTTGTGGAGCTGTTCGAGTCCGAGTCTCCTATTACGGTTGCCAACTTTTTGCGCTATGTAGAGGACGGTTTCTATGATGGCCTGATTTTTCACCGCGTGATCCCCGGCTTCATGGTTCAAGGCGGCGGCTTCAATCGTGAGATGGAGGAACAGCCGACCCGGGATGCCATCCGCAATGAGGCCGGAAACGGCCTGCGCAATACCCGTGGTACGCTGGCCATGGCCAGGACGGATGACATCGACAGCGCCACGGCGCAATTTTTCGTCAACCTGACCGATAACCCTTTCCTGAACGGAGACGGAGAGTCGGGCGGTTATGCGGTGTTTGGTCGGGTCGTCAGTGGAATGAGTGTCGTTGATGCGATGGCCGACGTAGACACCGATACGGTGAATGGGCACGGGGATGTTCCGGTTGAACCTATTTTGATCGTGAACGTTCGTCGCATTGATTGAGTTCGGGCGTTTAAGGCTTCCTTTCTGTGGAAACAATTGACGACTCGCCAACTTCGATTCCTTTCACTGTACAACAGTGTCGTTGGGACGGCTATGCGTTGCTTGATTCGGGCGGAGGGCGCAAGTTGGAGCAGTTTGGGGAATCCATTTTGGTGCGACCGGAGACGAAGGCCTGGTGGCAGCCCGCCCGCCCGGAATTGTGGCCTCGAGCGGATGCTGAGTTTCGCAACAATGGGGTTTGGCGGTTACGCAACCGTGAACAGGCGCGCAGCTGGTCGATTCCTCTGAAGCAACTGACGTTGGAGGCACGGTTAACGGATATGTCCAAGCACGTTGGCGTTTTTCCGGAGCAGGAGCCCCATTGGCGCTGGATGGTGCCTCGTTTGCAGGCGATGAAGAACCCTCGGGTATTGAATTTGTTTGGCTATACCGGGGTCGCCAGTCTGGTGGCTGCCTCTGCCGGAGCTCAGGTGACACATGTCGACGCATCTAAGCCATCGATTGCCTGGGGACGCCAGCATCAAAGCCTTTCACGGATGGACGACGCACCCATTCGCTGGTTGCTGGATGATGCTTTTAAGTTCGTGGCGCGCGAAGTGCGGCGGGGTCACCAGTATCAGGCGATACTACTGGATCCACCGAGTTTTGGACGAGGCCCCAAGGGTGAAGTTTGGAAGGTGGAGCAGCAAATTGTGCAGTTGCTGGATCAATTGAAGCAGCTGATTGCACCGGGCTCAGCCATGGTGATCATGACGCTTTATAACCTCGAAGCTTCGGCCTTCATGCTTGCGAACCTTTTGGGTGACGCCTTTCAGCCCGGCCGGTTGGAATGCGGTGAGCTGACCTTGCGCGAAACGCATGCCGGGCGTATTTTACCGCTTTCCCTGTTTGCCCGCTGGAGTCGGGATATCTGAGATCGAATATGTCCTATCACACTACGGATGCTTACGGCATTACCCGCATCGCACCATCCGCGAATGCGTTAAAGCAATCGATTGCCCAATTGCCATTCGCGGATGATGAGGCCTTCCCGGAGGTGAGTCTGCATCACGAGAACGGCCATGTGCTTACCTATACTTTGAGTCGGAAACTGATATGGGAAGACCCTCAGCTGGGCGAGAAAGTCCGGGTTGTGGATGACTGCGATCCGGATGAAGTTTTGAAGCGCTGGTTAATGCTGGCAGCGGGCTCGGTGAAGAAACTAGAGCAGTGTGAATGGGACCAAATAGAGGAATGGTAAACGTGAAGTCTGAACCGGTACAGTTTTATAATCGATACACAGGCCGCATCGAAACTGAGGCAATCTATGGCGAAAAGTGGCTGCGCTGGGCTTACGAGACTAAACTGGGCCGTTTGAGTTTGCCCGCATTGGTGGCTCGACCGTGGTTTTCCCGCTGGTATGGCTATTGGATGTCCCGTCCGGCGAGCACCCGGAATATTGTTCCATTCATTGAGAAATACCAACTGGAGCCGAGTGAATGGGAGACTCCGGGGGGCGGGTTCAGGTCCTTTAATGATTTTTTCACCCGACGCTTGAAGCCCGAAGCGCGGCCATTGGCTGAGGATCCGGACGCGGTAGTATTCCCCGCAGATGGACGTCACCTTGGCTTCACCAATGCTGAGGATATCAGTGGCGTCTTCGTCAAAGGTCAACGTTGGGACCTTGTGCAGCTGCTCGGCGATGAAACCGAAGCCGAGCGAATACGTGAAGGTGTGCTCGTGCTGTCACGCTTGTGTCCGGTTGACTACCACCATTTTCACTTTGCCGCTGAGGGCGTACCTAAAGCAGCCTATGAGCTTTTCGGACCACTGTATTCAGTGAACCCGATCGCGCTGCGGCGTGAACTTGCCTACCTGTGGCGGAACTATCGAAGAGTGACGCCAATCGAGCACCCTCGGATTGGGCGCTATTACCAGATTGAAATCGGGGCAACAAATGTCGGCAGTATTCAATCAGCGTTTAAACCGGATGTCTCCGTTGAAAAGGGCGCACACAAGGGCTGGTTCGAATTCGGCGGTTCTTCGACCATTACGATTTTTCCTAAAGGCAGTGTTGAGTTGGCAGCGGATTTGCTTGATCATTCCTGTGTGTTTACAGAAATTTATGCCCACATGGGTGATCAGATGGGGGTGATGGTATGAAAGCCGAGACGATTGCCATACGCATCGCGGATTTTCTGAAGGACTACCCACCCTTTAAGTTTCTGCAAAAGGATGACTTGGTCGACCTCGCGTCCGGCGGCCGCGTTAAGTTTCATGAGGCCGATGAAATAATCTTTAGCCAGGGGCACCCGCGCAACCAGTTCATCCATGTGGTCCAGCAAGGGCGCGTGAAGATCCTGGAATCTACTCCAAAAGGAGAAAAACTGATAGATCTACGGGGAAGAGGGGATCTTCTAGGCCTCCAGGGCGTATTCAATGAGGATCCTTATGTGCACACAGGACAGACGGAGATGGAGACGATTCTGTATGCCCTGCCGCGCAAAAAGTTTACAGACCTAATTGACCAGTCGGTTGAAGCGCGCCGCTACCTTGCGGCATATTTCAGTTTGAATCCGGCCTATCATTGGAGTGAGCACGGCGACGGATCGACCTCGGTTAAAGGAAGCGACCACCCCATTACCTTGCGCAAGGGTGGTCTCCTTGAGGTTGGACCTCCTCAATCAATTGCAAAAGATCATCTTGTTACCGCAACAGCGGATTGTTCGATTCGCGAGATTGCGGGGATGCTGAGATCCAAACGGATCGATTGTGTGGCCATTGTCGACAAGAACGGGCACCCTTTGGGCAAAGTCACTGATGCCGTACTTCGCGACCGCATTGCAGAGGGTGCGTCACTTGGCGGGACGGCCGCAGACTGGATGCAGCATAGTCTTGGCACTGCGCCGCCTGAAGATTCGACTGGGCAATTGCTTTTGAAGCTGGCGCAGGGTGAACGCCAGTTTTTATTGGTGACAGAAAACGGTGGTACCGATTCGCGGGTGGTTGGCATTGTATCGGAGCGCAATCTTTTCCTGCAATACGGTCGTTTCCCGACTGTAGTCGGAGAGGCGATAGCCTACGCTCCGGACATCCGGACTTTGCGCACCTTGCGTGACCGCATGGAGTCCTTGATCCTCGAGTTCATTGAAAATCGGGGTACCTTGAAGTGGTTGATGGAAATGACCGGGGTCCTGAATCGGAAGATGACACAGCGCATCATTGAGCTGGCGCAACAGGAAATGCACAGTGCCGGCATGACGCCGCCTGAATTGGATTTTACCTGGTTGATGATGGGTAGTGGAGGACGGGATGAGCTGTTGATTCGCTCGGCTGTTTACCACGCTCTAGTCTATGCGGATCCAGACAAGTCTCAGGTCGAGAGTGCAGAGCTGTATTTTAATGAAATGGCAAAACGCGTCAGCAATGGACTGCGTCAATGCGGTTTTCACGAGAGCGTTCAGGGCGTTCTGGCGAAGAATCCGGGCTGGTGTCTTCCCTTGTCAGCAATGAAGGAACGTTTCAGGAAATTCATTGAAGAGCCCTCATCCACCCATGTCTATTCTGCCCGAGACGCCTTTGATTTTCGATCGCTGACGACAGATTGCCCGATTGCCACTGCATTGCGAAATACAATTCGTGAAACCATTGGTGCGAATCCGAATTTCATAAGGTACATGGCCAGCGACTCCCTGCTGAACCAACCGCCAAGAACTATTTTTCAGGGCTACGTTGTCGATAACATGGGCATTCAAAGGGAGGAGTTGGCTTTGAAATTCCATGCTCTTTTGCCTCTGGTGGATGTTGGCCGGGTTTTGGCTCTTGAGTCGGAGGACCTTGACACTACAACGACCTGGCAGCGCCTTGAGCGGGCGGCTGAGAATCTACGGAATTCTGACCCAGCGACGGCCGATGTCCTGCACGAGGCTGCGGAAGCGTTTTTAGTCGCGCAATATGCGCGGATAAGCCGGGGATTACGTGCTGGAACGGATGGTGCCGTTATTCGGGCATCGGACTTGGATGCTGAAACCAGAGCGCTGCTGGTGACTGCATTTCGGGCGATCCTCAACACGCTCGAATGGATGGCAAGTCGCTATGGATTAACTTTGCGTTCATAAGAGTTGCTTCTTTGGGAGTATTTATGGGTCTGGATCCACAGTCGATTGCTAAGAACTACCGGGAGCATTTTTCCGGGGTTTCGCTGCAGGCGTTTAGTTGGGAGCATGCGCGCTTTGTGGTCTTGGACACCGAGACAACTGGATTGGATGTTCGCCGCGACCGACTGATTTCGATAGGCGCAGTCGGGATTTTCCGCCGTGAGATAGAGCTTGTGGATTCGTTTGAGATCATGATGCCGATCGCCTACAACACATCCTCGGTAACCGTCCACGGTATCACCAAGGAGGAAGCTGAGGAGGCCGGCGTTCCTGAGGACGAGGCCCTGGCCCAGTTCTTGGATTACCTGCGGGATGGAATCATTGTTGGCCACCACATTGGTCACGATATAGAGATGCTGAGCAGCGCTTGTGAACGCCACTTTGGCTTCCGTTTGGAGAACGAGTCTGTGGATACCATGGACCTGTATCTTCGGCTTGAGGCGGTGGGTGCATTCAACTCAATGCCTAAACTGGAGAATTTTAGTTTGGACGGGCTGTGCCGGCATTTTCATATTGTCCCGCACGACCGTCACACGGCTGCCGGCGATGCTTTTATTACCGCGCAGATTTTCATTCGTTTGCTGCGCAAAGCATGGAGCGCAGACTTTTTGACGGTCGGCGATCTCACTGCAAAGTTTGAGGCTGAAAAGGGTGAACAGTAGACGGCTGATATGTGGCGTCCGGGCGCCAGCCCCTCGGAATATTACTTGTTGAACCTGAATTCCACGACGTCGCCATCCTTAAAGACGTATTCCTTGCCTTCTATTCGCATTTTGCCCGCATCGCGAGCGGCCGCTTTAGATCCAGCGGCGATGAGTTCGTCGTAGGCAACGACCTCCGCTTTGATGAAACCCTTTTCAAAATCGGTGTGAATAATTCCGGCGCACTCTGGAGCTTTCATCCCCTTACGGAAGGTCCAGGCGCGGACTTCTTTTTCCCCTGCGGTCAGGTATGATGCCAGGCCGAGCAGGTCGTATGTCGCTTGGATTAACTGGCTGACTCCAGAGTCGTTGACACCCATTTCTTCGAGGAAACTTCGGGCCTCTTCAGGCTCCATTTCACTGAGCTCCTCCTCAAGTCGGGAGGAGATGACGCAGACCGCTGCGTCGTGTTGTTCCTTCACGTATGCGCGGACTTTCTGAACGTAAGGATTGGCCCCCGGATCCAGTAGGTCGTCCTCCTTTACATTGCAGGCGAAAATGACGGGTTTTGAGCTTAAGAGACAGAAAGATTTCAGGCGCGGCAATTCTTCTTCGTTCAGTGGGAAGCGATTGGCGGGTTTGCCTTCATTGAGGTGGGGGATTAGCTTTTCGAGCAGGTTGACATTGGCCTGAGCCTCTTTGTCCTGGCCTTTTGCCCGCCTGCGTTGACGCTCAATTTGGCTCTCCACGGACTGGAGATCAGCAAGCACCAGCTCTGTCATGATCACCTCAATATCGCGCACAGGATCGACCGAACCCATGCTGTGAATGATATCGCTGTCGTCAAAACAACGCACGACCTGAATAATAGCATCCACTTCCCGTATGTTGGCCAAGAACTGATTGCCCAGGCCTTCTCCTTTGGAAGCTCCCGCCACCAATCCGGCAATGTCAACCATCTCGATGATTGCAGGGATTATTTTCTGCGCCTTAGCCAGGTCCTTCAGCGGCTGTAACCGCGCATCGGGAACCTGCACGACCCCAACATTGGGTTCAATCGTGCAGAAAGGATAGTTCGCAGCCTCAGCCTTACGCGACCGAGTAACCGCATTGAACAAAGTGCTTTTGCCCACATTGGGTAGACCGACAATACCAGCTTGCATAAGCAGTCCAAACATGCGCGGAAGACTTTGGGGAGCAAGCATTAATCCAATTCACATTTATCCTTGAACGCCGAATACCTATGAATCGCCAATTTGGCTTTCGCTGAGTGACCGTTTCGTTTTTTGGTGCCAGGCACCTTGCTCTTTCCGCCTCGCGGCTCAACTCCAATCCTTGGTGCCAGGCACCCTAATTTTTAATTTAGCTGAGAATGAGAGAAAATTTTACAAAATAGTTATTTGACATC